>DATGKS010000086.1:0-2735 GCA_035294545.1 Solirubrobacteraceae bacterium
CGAGCTCGACGACGAGCAGCACGCCGACGTCGCCGACGACGCCCACCACGCCGACGACGCCGACGACGCCGACGACAAGCTCGAACCCCCAGAGCACTCCGACGACCGCCTCGACGCCGACGCCTGGCTCCGGGCCCGGGAACGGGCCCGGCAACGGCAACGGGCACGGCAAGGGCCACGGCGGCGGCGGCGCGGGCCTCGGCGGCGGAGGCGCCCAGTGACGGCGGGCGAGCAGGTGATCGCCGGCCGCTACCGGCTCGAGGGCCGGCTCGGCGTCGGAGGGATGTCGACGGTCCACCTCGCGTTCGACAGCCGCCTTGAGCGCTACGTCGCGGTCAAGCTCCTCGCCGAGCATCTCGCCGACGATCCGACGTTCGTCTCGCGCTTCCGGCGCGAGGCGCTCGCCGCCGCCCGGCTCGTGCATCCGAACATCGTGCAGGTGTTCGACTTCGGATTCGACGCCGGCAGCCACCAGCAGTTCATCGTGATGGAGCACGTGGCCGGCCACTCGTGCGCCGAGCTGTTGCGCGACCGCGGCCACCTCGGCGTGCAGGAGACGGTCGGGATCATCATCCAGGCGTGCCGCGGCCTCGACTACGCGCACCGCAACGGGGTCGTCCACCGCGACGTCAAGCCCGGCAACCTGCTCGTCTCCGACCAGGACGTCGTCAAGCTCGCCGACTTCGGGATCGCCCGCGCGACCGACCAGTCCTCCATCACCCAGGTCGGCTCGGTGCTCGGCACCGCCGCCTACCTCTCGCCCGAGCAGGCGCGCGGCGACGAGGCCGGCCCGCGCGCGGACATCTACTCGCTCGGCGTCGTCACCTACCAGCTGATCAGCGGCCGGCTCCCCTACGAGGCGAGCTCGCTGTCCGAGCTCGCGCTCAAGCAGCAGCGCGAGAGCCCGGTTCCGCTCGACGAGCTCGTGCCCGCGGTGCCGCGCGCGCTCGCCGAGGCCGTGCAGAGCGCGCTCGCGATCGACCAGCGCGACCGCCCCGAGGAGGCGATGCAGTTCGCGGCCGAGCTCCGCGACGGCGCGCGGGGCCTCGAGTCCGCGCGGGCGCCGGCAGCCGCGACGAGTGCGACGCGGGTCTCCCGCCCGACGTCGGCCACCCGGGTCGCCCGCGCCGCGCCGCCGCGCACCACCCGTGCGGGTGGCGGGGCCGCCGAGCACGGCCGCCGGCGCGTGCAGCCGCCCCGCCAGGTGCCGGCGGGACGCGCGCCGCGCCAGTCCGCCCAGGCGCGGCGCGTCGAGCAGGCGCCGCCCCGGCGCTCCCACAGCGGGCTGCGGCGGCTGATGGTCGCGATCGTGCTGCTCGCGATCATCGCGGCGCTCGTCGTCATCGCGTTCGTGATCGGCAGCTCGAACTCCGGCGTCGGGCTGCACCTGCAGCGGATCGTCGGCAACGACGCCCAGCACGTGATCAGCCAGATGCGCCAGCTCGTGCAGAGCAACACGCGTTGACCTGACGCGGCGGCTCGCGCCTCCGGGGCGCTGGGCATCTCAACCACGTATTGCGTGGATTTGATGCCCAGCTCCCGCTCAGCGCGCCGCGAGCGCGTGCCCGACCGGCGCGGCGCCCCCGAGGATCGCCGCCGTCGTTTCCGCGAGCGTCCCCGCGTCGATCGCGGCGCGCAGGTCGGCCATCAGCCGCGCGATGAACGACAGGTTGTGCTGCGTGATGAGCCGCAGCCCGGTGAGCTCGTGCGCGCGCAGCAGGTAGTGCAGGTAGCCGCGGGTGAAGCCCTGCGCGCACGCCGGGCACGGGCAACCGTCGAGGATCGGCTCCCGGGAGTCGCGGAAGCGCGCCTTGAACAGATCCATCCGCCAGCGGCGCTCCGGGTCCGGGACGATCGCCACCCCGTGACGGCCGAGACGGGTCGGCATCGCGCAGTCGAACGTGTCGATCCCCTGGGCGACGCCGACGAGCAGGTCGTCGATGTCGCCGATCCCGAGCAGGTGGCGCGGGCGCCCGGGCGTGAGGCGCTCGAGCTCGGCCGTCGTGTGGTCGACGACCGCATGCATCTGCGGTTTGTCCTGACCGAGCGAGCCGCCGATCGCCACGCCGCCCGCCCGGCTCTCCGCGACCGTCTGCGCCGAGATCGTGCGCAGCTCCTCGTCGGTGCCGCCCTGCACGATCCCGTACACGACCTGCTCGGCGGGACCGTGCGCGGCGTGCCAGTCGAGGCAGCGCTCCAGCCAGCGGTGGGTGCGCTCCATCGAGCGCGCCCAGTACTCGTGGCCGGCGTGGAACGGGGTGCACTCGTCGAGCACGAGCCCGATGTCGGAGCCGAGCGCCGCCTGGGTGGCCATCGAGGACTCGGGACCGAGGAAGCGCTCGCCGCCGTCGATGTAGGAGCGAAAGCGCACCCCCCGCTCCTCGATCGCGATGATCGCTCCGCGGGCGTCGCCCGACGCTCCGCCCGGGCTGTGCCCATCCCGCGCCCCGCCGGCGGTCCCGGGCCGGTTGCGCCCCTTGATCTCGTCCGCCACGCCGCCGTGGCCCATGCTGAACACCTGGAAGCCGCCGGAGTCGGTGATGATCGGCCGTGACCAGCGCATCATCGCGTTCAGGCCCCCGAACGCCGCCACCCGATCGGGACCGGGCGAGAGGAGCAGATGGAAGGTGTTGCCGAGCACCATCTCGAAGCCGAGAGCCTCGACGTCCCGCGGCTCGAGCGTCTTCACCGCCCCACGCGTGGCGAGCGGGACGAAAGCGGGCGTCTGCACCGTT
>DATGKS010000087.1:0-25436 GCA_035294545.1 Solirubrobacteraceae bacterium
GCCTTCGGAGGTCCGGAAACCACCCCCCCGGGGCAAGACCGTCGCCGCATGCGTGAGGGGCGTGGCGCGCGCACTGCGAAGCGGCGGGGCCGGAGCGCTCCCGGCCGGCACCGCGCGGTCCGACACTCTCAGCGCGGCACCGCGCGGTCCGACACGCTCAGCGCGGCGCGATCGTCCCCGCCGAGCTCTCGCGCTCCAGCAGGCGGGCGAGGAACCGCTGGGTGTCGGGGCTCCGCGGTGCGGTGAAGATCCGCTCGGGGTCGCCGCGCTCGACGATCGTCCCGCCCTGGAGGTAGCACACCTCGTCGGCGACCTCGCGGGCGAAGCCCATCTCATGGGTGGCGATGAGCATCGTCATCCCCTCCTGCTTGAGCTCGCGGCTGACGCCGAGAACCTCGCCGACGAGCTCGGGGTCGGGCGCGCTCGTCACCTCGTCGAGCAGCAGCGCCCGCGGCCGGGTGACGAGCGCGCGGACGATCGCGACCCGCTGCTGCTGGCCGCCCGACAGCCGGTCGGGATACTCGCCCGCGCGGTCGGCGAGGCCGAAGCGCCCGAGCAGCTCAAGACCGCGGGCGCGGGCCTCCGCCTCGCCATGCCGCCGCCCTTCACCGCCCCGAGCACGACGTTCTGCATGACGTCCATGTGCGGGAACAGGTTGTAGGCCTGGAAGACGAAGCCGAGGCGCCGGCGGAACGGCACCGGGTTGCGCCCGGGGACGGTCATCGGCTCGCCGTCGAGCAGGATGTCGCCGTCGTCGATCTCCTCGCGCAGGTCGACGCAGCGCAGGAGTGGCGACTTGCCCGAGCCGCTCGCGCCGATCAGCGCGACCGCGCGGTGCTCGTGGAGCGTGAGGTCGATGCCGCGCAGCACCGGCGTCTCCCCGTAGGCCTTCGTCACGCCGCGCAGCTCGAGGACGGCGGCGCTCAATGCGGCCCCGGCGCCAGCAGCGCCCCGCGCGCCCGCAGGGTGCGGATCTGCAGGTGGTCGACGAACCGGGTGAGCGGGATCGTCACGCACAGGTAGAGCAGCGCCGCGGCGATCAGGGGCGTGTAGTTGAAGTTCGCGGCGGCGAAGATCTGCGCCTGCCGGAACGCCTCCAGGGGACCGATGATCGAGACGAGCGCGACGTCCTTCTGCAGCGAGATGAAGTCGTTGAGCAGGGGCGGGACGACCCGGCGCACGGCCTGCGGGACGATCACGTGGCGCAACGCCTGCGCGCGGGTGAGCCCGAGCGCGAGCGCGGCCGCCCCCTGACTTGGATGCACGGACTCGATCCCGGCGCGGAACACCTCGCTCACGTACGCCGAGTAGCAGAGCGCGAGCGCGAGGCCCCGGAGCACGATCGCGTTCGTCGGCACGCCCGTGAGGTTGAGCGCGGGCAGCCCGAACCCGATCAGGAAGACGACGAGGATCGTCGGCACGCCGCGCATCACGTCGACGAACACGACGGCGAGGATCTTCAGCGGAAACAGCGCCGACAGGTCGATGACCCGGATGAGCGCGATCAGCAGGCCGGCGGCGAGCACGACGAGCTCGACGACGAGGAACATCCGCGCGTCGAGCCAGAAGCGACACGCGTTGCGGGTCGGCCTTGCCGCCGGCGTTGAGGCGGTCTGCTTCGGCGTGCTGCAGCCGGCGAGCAGCACGCCGCCGAGCGCGGCGAGGGACGCGAGGGAGGGATTGCGCCAATCCTCGAGGCGCGCAATCTATCCGGCGCGCGGGCACATATGCTCAAGGCCCGTGCCCGCCGAGCTTCCGGACAGCGTCCTGATCCGCGAGGTCGGTCCGCGCGACGGCTTCCAGAACGAGCCCGAGCGGATCCCGACCGACGACAAGGTGCGGCTCATCGACGCGCTCGCTCGCACCGGCCTGCGGCGCCTCGAGGTGACGAGCTTCGTCCGCCCCGATGTCGTGCCCCAGCTCTCCGACGCGGCCGAGGTGCTCAAGCGGATCGACATCCCCGAGGACGTGTCGACCGCGGTGCTCGTGCCGAACCGGCGCGGCCTGGAGGGAGCACTCGCCCACCGGGGTGTGCTCGACGAGGTGATCCTCTTCCTCAGCGCCTCGGAGTCGCACAACCGCCACAACGTCGGCCGCTCGGTCGCCGAGTCGCTGGCGAGCGTCACCGAGCTGCTCGGCGAGGTCGCCGGCGCGGGCCTGCGGCCGGTGGCGTCGATCTCGACCGCGTTCGGCTGCCCGTACGAGGGCCATGTGCCGCCCGCCCGGGTGTACGAGCTCGCCGACGCGCTGGCGCAGGCGGGGGCACGGGAGATTTCGTTCGGCGACACGACCGGGATGGCGAACCCGCGGCAGGTCGGCGAGTTCTTCGCCGACGCGCTCACCCGCCTGCCGGGCATCGAGCTCAACGCCCACTTCCACAACACGCGGGGGCAGGGGCTGGCGAACGTGCTCGCGGCGCTCGAGGCGGGGGTGACGAGCTTCGACGCGAGCTTCGGGGAGCTCGGCGGCTGCCCGTTCCCGCCGGGGGCGACCGGCAACATCGCCACCGAGGACCTCGTCTCGATGCTGCATGAGATGGGCGTGACCACCGGGGTCGACCTCGAGGCGCTGATCGCCGCGGGGCGCGAGGCGCAGGCGGTGCTCGGCCGGCCGCTCGGCAGCCACGTGCTCACCGCCGGTCCGGTCGTGTGGGGCGGCGCGGACGAGCGCGGCGCGGGGGAGGCGGGTGGGCCGCAGAGCGCTCGGCCCGGCGCCTGAGCGCATCCACCGGAGCGCTCCACCGCCCAGCCGCAACTTCAAGACCAATTCGATCGGATCAAGTGCAGAAGGAGCGTCGGATGGACATATCTCGAGTGGCGGTCGTCGGTGCGGGCTTCATGGGCTCCGGGATCGCGGAGGCATGCGCGGCCGCCGGGGTCGACGTCACCGTGTACGAGCCCGAGGAGGCGCCGCTCGAGCGCTCGCGGGCGCGGCTCGCACAGTCGACGGAGCGCGCCGTGTCACGCGGAAAGCTGAGCGCCGACGACGCCGAGGCGCTCCGTGGGCGGATCGCCTACACGACCGCGCTCGACGACCTGGACGGCGTCGAGGGCGTGCTGGAGGCTGTCGTCGAGGACCCGCGCGTGAAGGGCAAGCTCTTCCAGACGCTCGACGGGCTGCTGCCCGACGCCCGCTTCCTCGCCTCGAACACCTCCTCCATCCCGATCGCCGAGATCGCGTCCTGGACACGTCGCCCCGATCGGGTGCTCGGCCTGCACTTCTTCAGCCCGGTGCCGGTGATGAAGCTCGTCGAGGTCGTCGTCGCGCTCGACACGGCGCCGGACACCGTGAGCGTCGCCGAGCGGTTCGCCGCCGGGATCGGCAAGCGCCCGATCCAGACGAAGGATCGCTCCGGGTTCATCGTCAACATGCTGCTCGTCCCCTACCTGATGGCCGCGGTGCGCATGTACGAGGACGGGTTCGCGACCCGCGAGGACATCGACGAGGGCATGCGCCTCGGCTGCGGGCACCCGATGGGGCCGCTCACGCTCTGCGACTTCATCGGCCTCGACGTCCTCTACGCCGTGTGCGACTCCCTCTACGAGGAGTTCAAGCGCCCCGAGTACGCGCCGCCGCCGCTGCTCAAGCGAATGGTCGTCTCCGGCCACCACGGCCGCAAGGCCGGCCGCGGCTTCTACGAGTACGACGCCTGAGTCCGGGGGGCGCTGGGTGTCGAACCCACGCCATACGTGGCTGAGGTGCCCAGCGGCCCGTCGCCGGCCGGCCCGGGCGGGGGCGGCGCAGCGGCTCAGGCGGGGTCGGTCGCGTAGGCGACCGGCGGCGAGGCGGTGAGCTGGTAGACGTGCTCGGTGGCGCCGCGGCGGGGGATCTCGTCGCAGATCTCGATGAAGCCGAGCTTGTGCAGCTGACGGAAGTGGTAGGCGAGCGCCCCGACCGACTGGCCGAGCTCCCGGGCGGCGACGACCGGGCTGAGCGTGCCGTTGCTCCGCATCAGGCGGATGATGCCGCCGCGCGCCGGGTGGCTGAGCGCCTTGGCCCAGGTCGCGTCGTTCTCGGCGAGTGCGAGGATCGCGTCGGCGAGCTCCGCGTCGCCGAGCTTGCGGCGCCGGCCGTCGGCGATCAGCTTGGTGAGGGCCTCTCGATTCATCATCGGGTCCAATCTATACAACAAATTGGTTCGAACTGGTCGGCCGAGGTTGCCAGATGACATGGGCCCATGCCGCGTAGTCTGATGCGCCGTGCTCGACCGTGTCAACGACCGACCGTCCGCCCGCCGCCCCGGGGGGCGCGCCGAGCTCGGCATCCTCGGCGCCGGCCAGCTCGCGCGCATGGACCTCGAGGCGGCGATCGCGCTCGACCTCGACGTCCTGGTGCTCGCGGGCGGGGCCGGCGACGCCGCCGTGCGCGCCGGCGCCCGGGCGCGCGTGGGCGATCACCGGGAGCTTGCCGTGCTCGAGGCGTTCGCCTCCGAGGTCGACGTCGTCACGTTCGAGTTCGAGGGGGTCGATCCCGCCCATCTCGCGGCGCTCGAGCGGGCCGGCCACCGCCTCGTGCCGAGCGCGGCCGCAAAGCTCTACGCCCAGGACAAGCTCCACCAGCGCCGCGCGCTCGCCGCCGCCGGCTTCCCGGTGCCGCCGTTCGCCCACGCTCGCACGATGATCGACGTGCTCGGGTTCGTCGCCGCCCACGGCTGGCCGGTCGTGATGAAGGCGCCGCGCGGCGGCTACGACGGCCGCGGAGTGCTCGTCGCCGGCACCGAGGCCGAGGCCGCCGCGTATCTCGCCGGGCTGCCCGGCGGTGCGCTGCTCGAGCCCGCGCTCGCGATCGAGTGCGAGCTCGCCGTTCAGGTGGCGCGCACCTCCGACGGCCGCATGCGGACCTACCCGGTCGTCGAGACGATCCAGCGCGACGCGATGCTCCGGGAGCTCGTGTGTCCGGCGGAGATCAGCGCCGACCACGCGCTGCAGGCGTGCGAGCTGGCGCGCGGGATCGTCGCGCATGTCGGTGCCACCGGGATCGCCGCCGTCGAGCTCTTCGTCGCACCCGAGGGGCTGCTCGTCAACGAGCTTGCGCTGCGGCCGCACAACTCCGGCCACCACACGATCGAGGCGACCGTCACCTCCCAGTTCGAGCAGCATCTCCGCGCCGCGCTCGACTGGCCGCTCGGGGAGACCCGCCTGCGGGCGCCCGCCGCGGTCACCGTCAACGTGATCGGCCCCCTGGACGGCTCGGACCCGCGTTCGCGGTTGTCCGAGGCGCTCGCGGTGCCCGGCGCCCACGTCCACCTGTACGGCAAGGACCCCCGTCCGGGACGTAAGCTCGGCCACGTGACCGCGCTCGGCAGAGATCGCGCGAGCGCCCGAACGACGGCGTGGCGCGCGGCCAGGATCCTCGAGGGGACGACGTGAGCGCCGAGCGGCCGGTCGAGGTCGGGATCGTGATGGGCTCGGATTCGGACCTCTCGACGATGCGCGCCGCTGCCGAGGCGCTCGACGAGTTCGGCGTCGGCCACGAGATCCGGGTCGTCTCCGCCCACCGGGCCCCCCGCGACATGCTCGACTACGGCGCATCCGCGCACGAGCGGGGGCTCCGGGTGATCATCGCCGGCGCCGGCGGCGCCGCGCACCTGCCGGGGATGCTCGCCTCCGCGACGCCGCTGCCGGTGATCGGCGTGCCCGTGCCGCTCGCCCACCTCGACGGGATGGACTCGCTGCTGTCGATCGTCCAGATGCCGGCCGGCGTGCCGGTCGCGACCGTCGGGATCGGGAATGCCCGCAACGCCGGTCTTCTGGCGATGCGGATCCTCGCCGCGGGCGATCCCGAGCGGACGGCGGCGATGCTCGCCTTCCAGCGGGGCCTGCTCGACGCCTCGCGCGCCAAGGACGCCCGCGTGCGTGGCGGGACCGAGCCCCGGTAGCCGGCGCGTGCCGACCAGGCGCCTCAGCGCGCGCGAGCGCTGGGCGGCCCGGCCGATCCGGGCCGCCCAGCTCACGGACCGACTACCGGCGCAACTCGAACCGGTCGAGGTTCATGACCTTGTCCCAGGCGGCGACGAAGTCGTGGACGAACTTCTCCTTGGCGTCGTCGCTCGCGTACACCTCGGCGATCGCGCGCAGCTCGGCGTTGGAGCCGAACACGAGGTCCGCGCGGCTGCCGGTCCAGCTCTCGCCGTTCGGGCCGGTTCCGCTGAACGCGCTCGAGTCGGGGGTCGCCGGCGTCCAGGTCGTGTCGAGGTCGAGCAGGTTGACGAAGAAGTCGTTCGTCAACACGCCCGGCCGCGCGGTGAGCACGCCGAGCGATGACCCGTCGTGGTTGGCCCCGAGCACGCGCAGGCCGCCGACGAGCACGGTCATCTCCGGCGCGCTCAGCGTGAGCAGGTTCGCGCGGTCGAGGAGCAAATACTCCGCCGGCAGGCGGTTGCCCTCGGCGAGGTAGTTGCGGAACCCGTCGGCCCGCGGCTCGAGGTGGTTGAACGACTCGACGTCGGTCTGCTCCTGGGAGGCGTCGACGCGACCGGGCGTGAACGGCACCGTCACCGGCACGCCGCCGTCGGCCGCCGCCTTCTCCACCGCGGCGCAGCCGCCGAGCACGACGAGATCGGCGATCGAGACGGGCGTCGGGCTCGCGCGCTGGATCTCCTCGAGCGCCGAGAGCACGCTTGCGAGCTCGGCCGGGTTGTTCACCTCCCAGCTGCGCTGGGGCTCCAGACGGATGCGGCCGCCATTCGCGCCGCCGCGCTTGTCCGAGCCGCGGAACGACGCGGCCGCCGCCCACGCGGTGCGGACGAGCTGCGAGACGGTGAGCCCCGACGCGAGGATCCGCTCCTTCAGCTGCGCGATCTCCGCATCGCCGATCACCCGGTCGGGGGTCGGCGGCAGCGGGTCCTGCCAGAGCAGCTCCTCGCTCGGGACCTCCGGACCGAGGTAGCGGCTGACCGGACCCATGTCGCGGTGGGTGAGCTTGAACCAGGCGCGGGCGAACGCGTCGGCGAGCTCGTCCGGGTTGTCCTTGAAGCGGCGGGAGATCGGCCCGTAGATCGGGTCGTAGCGCAGCGCGAGGTCGGTGGTGAGCATCGTCGGACGCCGCGGGGGGCCGCCGTGGGCGTCGGGGATGACCGCCTCGGCGTCCTTGGCGACCCACTGGTGGGCGCCCGCCGGGCTCTTCTCCAGCTCCCACTCGTAGTTGAAGAGGTTCTCCAGGAAGTGGTTCGACCACCGGGTCGGCGTCTGGGTCCAGGTGACCTCGAGTCCCGAGGTGATCGTGTCCGGGCCCTTGCCGGACCGGTAGCTGTTCTTCCAGCCGAGGCCCATCTGCTCCATCGGCGCGGCCTCGGGCTCAGGGCCGTTGTGCTCCGCCGGCGCGGCGCCGTGGGTCTTGCCGAACGCGTGGCCGCCGGCGATGAGCGCGACCGTCTCCTCGTCGTTCATCGCCATGTTGCTGAACGTCTGGCGGATGTCGTGGCCGGCGGCGACCGGGTCGGGGTTGCCGTTCGGGCCCTCCGGGTTGACGTAGATGAGACCCATCTCCGAGGCGCCGAACGGCGAGCGCAGCTGGCGCTCGGCGTCGAAGCGCTCGTCGGTGAGCCACTCGGTCTCCGGGCCCCAGTAGACGTCGTCGGCGGGCTCCCAGTCGTCGATGCGGCCGCCTCCGAATCCGAAGGTCTTGAACCCCATCGTCTCCAGTGCGACGTTCCCGGCGAGCACCATCAGGTCGCCCCAGGAGAGCGCGCGACCGTGCTTCTGCTTGACCGGCCACAGCAGGCGGCGCGCCTTATCGAGGCTGACGTTGTCCGGCCACGAGTTGAGCGGGGCGAACCGCTGCTGTCCGGAGCCCGCGCCGCCCCGGCCGTCACGCACCCGGTAGGTGCCGGCGGCGTGCCAGGCCATGCGGATGATGAGCGGCCCGTAGTGGCCGAAGTCCGCCGGCCACCAGTCCTTCGATGTGGTGAGCACCTCGGCGATGTCGGCCTTCACCGCGTCGAGGTCGAGGCTCTCGAAGGCCGCCGCATAGTCGAAGTCGTCGCCGAGCGGGTTGGCGACCGCCGGATTCTTGGCGAGGATCCTCAGGTTGAGGCGATGGGGCCACCACTCCTGGTTCGCGTCGCCCTCCAGCGGGTCCGTGAGACGGCGGTGGGCCACCGGGCACTGCTCGGCGGCGCTCGGGGCGTTCATCTCGCCCACGACGGCATCGCGGTTATCGGCTAGGTCTGACACTGGACTCCTCTCGGTTGCTGAATCTCGGTACCCGGTCCCCGGCGGTCCCGCTCGTCGCGCCCGCGGCCCGGCGGCAGTCGGGGCAGACGCCCCAGTAGATGACCTCCGCCTCATCGATCTCGTAGTCGTGGTCGACGAGCGGATCGAGGCAGGGCGCCTCCCCGACGGCGCAGTCGACGTCGGCGACCGCGCCGCAGCGGCGGCACACGACGTGGTGGTGGTTGTCTCCGACGCGGGCCTCGTAGCGCGCGACGGATCCGAGCGGCTGGATCCGCCGCACGAGGCCGGCGGAGGTGAGCGCCGCCAGCACGTCGTACACCGCCTGATGCGAGACGTCCGCATGCTGCTCCCGGACGAGCTCGATGATCCTGCCGGTGTCGGCGTGCGGGTGGCGTTCGAGCGCGGCCATCACCGCCAGCCTGGGGCGTGTCACGCGCAACTCGGCGCCGCGCAGCGCGAGCTCGTTCGCACGGTCGGTCATCGCGTCCGACAGTCTGACGACTTTTCTTGATCCAATCAAGTTTGTGCGGACCGTGTCGTGCGGCGGCCGCGCCGCCTACTCGCTGACGAGCGGGACGAACCGCACCCGCTCGAAGCGCTCGCGCTCGATCGCGTCCCCGCGGCGGCGCAGCCGCATGAGGTGCTGGCCCTCGCCTCCGAGCGGGATCACCATTCGCCCGCCGGGCGCGAGCTGCTCGACGAGCGCGGCCGGCGGCTCCGTCGAGCGCGCCGCGACGTTGATCGCGTCGTACGGGGCGGCGGCCGGATGGCCGCGCGTGCCGTCGCCGACGAGGAGCGTCACGTTCGCGATCCCGGCGCGCTCGAGGGCCCACCGCGCCCCCTCGGTGAGCTCCGCGTGACGCTCGATGGAGTAGACGTGGGCGGCGAGACGGCTGAGCACCGCGGCGTGATAGCCCGAGCCGGTGCCGACGTCGAGCACGATCTCCTCGCCGGTGAGCTCGAGCAGCTCGCACATGCGACCGACGACGGTCGGCTGGGAGATCGTCTGGCCGGCCGCGATCGGCAGCGCCTCGTCGTCCCAGGCGCAGTCCAGGAGCTCCGGCGGGACGAATGCATCGCGCGGCACGGCCGCGATCGCGCGCAGCACCCGCTCGTCGCCGATCGTCGCGCGCAGGATCTGCGTCAGCTCATGTGCGTCGCGGGCCATGGGCTCGCTCAACGCTACCCGCCCGCCGGGTCCGTGTCGGCGTCAGGCGATGGCCCGCAGGAGCGGTCCACGCCCGCCGCAGCCCGCGTGGGCGCAGGATCTGGGAGAGCGCAGGCCCGTCGACCGCGTTCCGGGACCCGAGCAGCAGCGCCGCCATGAGCGCCGCGAGCGGCGCCCCGCCTCCGGCGAGCGCCCCGACGAGTGCGAACGGCGAGGCGCCGGAGACATGACGATGGAGCTGATCAAGTCCCCTGAAGCCGCTTGACAGGCGACCAGTCTCGATATATCGTTGAGGGATCGACGAGGTATCCGGTTCGCTCCGAGGGCCCCGCCGCACCGCACACGTCGACAAAGGAGGCGTCATGAGCACCCCGTCCGTACGGGGCCGCATCGCCGCTCGCGACTCGCACCTGCGCGCCGCCGACGCGGACCGCGAGCAGGTCGCCGACCAGCTCCGGGCCGGCCATGCCGAGGGCCGGCTCGACCTCGGCGAGTTCCAGGACCGGCTCGAGCGCTGCTACGCCGCGAAGACGTTCGGCGAGCTTGGCGCGCTCGTCGCCGACCTGCCGCGCACAGGCCCGGAGGCTCGCGGGCCGGCGCGCCGCGGCGGACTGCCCGCGCGCGTCGTGCTCGGGCTGATCGCGCTCGCGTTCGTGGTGATGATGGCCTCGGCTGCGGCCTGGCACCATCGCCCGCCGTTCTTCCTCGTGTTCCCGCTGCTGTTCCTCATCTGGCGGCTGTCCTGGATGCGTCGGCGCCATTCCGCCGCCGGGCATCTGGGGTAGCTCCATGCGACCAGAGATGCCCGGGGCGCAGGCACCGCTCGGCGCTGCGCATCTGCGGTAGCCCCGCGCGACCACAGATCCCCGGCGCGCCGTCAGCGCGCCGGGGTCGGCGGCCGCTCGAGCCCGAGGTGATCCCGCAGGGTCGTACCGGCGTACTCGCGCCGGTGCAGCCCACGGTGCTGGAGGATCGGGACGACGTGGTCGACGAACAGCTCGAGTGAGAGCGGGGATGTCGTCGGTTGCAGCGTGAACCCGTCGCTGCCCCCGCGCGTCACCCAGTCCTCGATCAGGTTGGCGAGCTGCTCGGGCGTCCCGGTGAATTCGAGGCCGCCCGGCAGCCCGGTCACCATCTGCGCGACCTCCCGGAACGGCCGCCCAGACTCAAGCGCGCGGCCGATGATCGCCTGCGCGAAGCTCGTCTTCTCCGCGGTCGCGGCGGCCGCCTCGGTGAGCGGCCGGTCGGGGTCGATCAGGTCCTGGTCGAGCCCCGCGTTGTGGGCGAGGTTGCGCCAGCGCAGCTCCGGATCGACGCTCTCCTCGAGCGCCCGGCGCCGCTCGGTGGCCTCAACCTCGGTGCTCCCGAGCACGTAGGCAAGCCCCGGCAGGATCCGCACGGCCTCTGCGGGGCGGCCGTGACGCGCGGCCGCGGCCTCGATCTTCGCCCGGAACTCCAGGCCGGCCGCGACGCTCGGCTGCGGCGTGAACACGACATCCGCGACCCGGCCCGCGAGCTCGATCCCCGCCGGCGAGGAGCCGGCCTGCGCGAGCACCGGATGGCCCTGCGGCGGGCGCGGCACCGACAGCGCGCCGGCGACGTCGTAGTGCTCGCCGCGGAAGTCGGCGGGGCGGAAGCGGCTCACATCGGCCCACACGCCGCTCGCGCGGTCGCCGACGATCGCGTCCTCGGGCCAGCTGTCCCACAGCCGCCGCGCGACCTCGACGAACTCGGCCGCCCGAGCGTAGCGGTCGTCGTGCTCGGGGTGGGCGTCGAGGCCGTAGTTGCGGGCGGCGTCGCGGTTGTAGGTGGTGACGATGTTCCAGCCGATCCGGCCGCCCGTGAGGTGGTCGGCGGTCGCCAGGCGCCGGGCGAGGTCATAGGGCGCGTTGTACGTCGTCGTCGCCGTGCCGACGAGGCCGACTCGCTCGCTGCGCATCCCGAGCGCGGACAGCAGGGTGATCGGGTCGTGGCGGACCTGCGGGAAGAAACGTGCCCGGAAGACGGCGATCGCGTTCGAGTCGGCGACGAACACCGCGTCGAGCAAACCCCGCTCGGCGATCGCCGTCGCCTCGAAGAAGCTCTCGACGCCGGCGGCCGCGATCGGGTCGACGTCCTGGACGCGCCACCCCGACTCGTGGTAGCCGCTCGGTGTGAGAAACACGGTGAAGTGCGCCCGCCGGGGTGATTTCATCGGCGCGGATGCTCGCACAGCGGATGAGTGGGGCCGCGCCCGCCCCGGACGTCGTCGTGGTCGGCGCGGGCATCGCCGGGGCCGCGTGCGCGTATGAGCTGAGCGGGGCGGGGCTGAGCGTCACCGTGCTCGATCGGGGCGCGGTCGCCGCGGGCACGACCGGGGCGGGGGAGGGGAACATCCTCGTCTCGGACAAGCTGCCCGGGCCCGAACTGGAACTCGCGCTGCTCTCGCACCGGCTCTGGCGGGAGCTCCCCGAGCAGATCGCGGCTGCGGCCGAGCTCGAGGGCAAGGGCGGCCTCGTCGTCGCGGGCGACCCGGCGGCCCTCGACGGTCTGCGGACGCTTGCCGCCGACCATGCCGCGGCCGGAGTGCGCTCCGCGTCGGTCGCCGGCGGTTCCCTGCGCGAGCTCGAGCCGGAGATTGCGGCTGACCTCCCGGGCGGGATCGTCTACCCGGACGACATGCAGGTCCAGCCGATGCTCGCCGCCGCCCATCTGCTCGCCGCCGCCCGGGCGCGCGGCGCCGAGGTCCGGTTCGGCGAACCGGTCACGGCGATCCGCCGCCGCGGCGACCGGGTCACCGGCGTCGCCACCCCGGCCGGCGAGATCCCGGCGGGGGCGGTCGTCAACGCGACCGGGGTCTGGGCGTCGCAGACCGCGGCGCTCGCCGGCGTGTCCGTTCCGATCCTCCCGCGGCGGGGGTTCATCCTCGTCACCGAGCCGCTCGGACCGGTCATCCGCCACAAGGTCTACGACGCCTCGTACGTGGCGAACGTGGTCAGCTCGGCCGAGGGCCTCGAGAGCTCCGCGGTCGTCGAGGGCACGCCGAGCGGGACCGTGCTCATCGGCGCCAGCCGCGAGCGGGTCGGCTTCGAGCGGACGATCTCGACCCCGCTGCTCGCCCGGCTCGCTCGCCAGGCGATCCGTCTGTTCCCGATGCTCGAGCGGGTCCGGGCGATTCGCGCCTACCGCGGCTTTCGCCCCTACTCCCCCGACCACCTGCCGGTCATCGGACCCGACCCGCGTGCTCCAGGCCTGCTGCACGCGTGCGGACACGAGGGCGCGGGGATCGGCCTCGCGCCGGCGACCGGGCGGCTCATCGCCGAGTGCGTCACCGGCCGGACGCCGAGTGTCCCGCTCGCGCCATTCGCTCCCGAGCGGCTCGATGAGGCGCCGTCGTGAGCGAGCGCTTCGAGATCACGGTCGACGGCCGCCCGGTCGAGTGCCGCCCGGGGGCGACGGTCGCGGCGGCGCTCATCGCGGCCGGGATCGACACGTGGCGCACGACCCGGCGCGGCGGCGCCCGGCGCGGCCTGTTCTGCGGCATCGGCGTCTGCTTCGACTGCCTCGTGCGCATCAACGGCGAGCGGCCCGTCCGGGCCTGCCTGGCGCCGGCGCGCCCGGGCGATCGGATCGTCACCGACGATGGCTGACAACCCCGCGCTCCCGGTCGGGTCGTCGGCGATCGCGCACCACGCGGCGTCCCCGGTGGGATCATCGCCGGCGAGCGGTGACCGCGCCGCGCCACCGCTCCTCGACCTCGCCGTCGTCGGCGCTGGTCCCGCCGGCCTCGCCGGAGCGATCGGCGCGGCCGACGCCGGCTGCCGCGTGGCCCTGCTCGACCTCGGCGCCCGCCCCGGCGGGCAGTTCTGGCGCCACGGCGACCCCTCGCTCGCCGTACACGTCCGCGGCCTCCAGCACCGCGCGCGGACGTTCGCCGCGCTCCGCGGGCGCTTCGAGGCCCACCGCGGGGCCGGGCGGATCGAGCATCTCCCCGAGCACGCCGTCTGGCAGGTGCAGCGCGACGGGGAATCGGGGTTCCTCGTCCGCGCGAGCGCCGATGAGCGCGGGGCGGCGCCGCGGACGCTGCGCGCGCGGACGGTGCTCATCGCCACCGGCGCGTACGACCGCCACGTCCCGTCGGGCTGGACGCTGCCCGGGGTGATGGCGGTCGGAGGGGCGCAGGCGCTGCTGAAGGGCAACGGGGTGGCGCCCGGGCGGCGGATCGTCGTCGCCGGGACCGGCCCGTTCCTGCTGTCGGCGGCGGACGGCCTCGCCCGCGCCGGCGCGCGCGTCGTCGCGGTCGTCGAGGCCGGGCATCCGGCGGCGTACGCGCGGGAGTGGCGTTCCGTCGCCGCGATGCCGGAGAAGCTGAGCGAGGCCGCTGCGTATGCGCTCTCGCTCGCCCGGCACCGCGTGCCGTATCTCACCGGCCACGCCGTCGTGCGCGCCGACGGCGCCGACCGCGTGCGCTCGGTGACCGTCGAGGCGATCGACCACTCCTGGGCGGTCCGACCGGGGCGCGGGCGGCGCCTCGAGTGCGACGCGCTCGCGGTCGGCTTCGGGTTCGTCGCCCAGCTCGAGCTGTTGCTGGAGCTCGGCTGTGCGACCAACCTCGACGCCGGTGGGATGCTGATCGTCGCGGTCGATGCGGAGCAGCACACGAGCGTCCCGGGCGTGTACGCGGCGGGCGAGCCGACCGGCGTGGGCGGCGCCGACCTCGCGCTCGCCGAGGGCGCGCTCGCCGGCGATGCGATCGCCCGGGCGCTCGGCCGCCGCGGGAGCCTCACGCCGTCCGCCCTCGCTCGCACCCGGCGCGAGCGCCGGCGGCTGCGCCGGTTCGCCCGAGCGCTCGCTCGCGTTCATCCGGTGCCGGACGGCTGGCAGAGCTGGTGCGCGCCGGACACGCAGATCTGCCGCTGCGAGGAGGTGACGATCGGAGAGGTGCGGGAGGCGATCGCACTCGGTGCACGCGACGCCCGCACGGTGAAGCTGCTCGCGCGACCCGGGATGGGCTGGTGCCAGGGCCGCATCTGCGGGTCGGCGGTCGCCGCGCTCACCGCCGCCGCGCACGGCCGGGCGGTGCACGCGGACGATCTGCGTGACCTCGCGCGGCGGCCGCTCGCCCACCCCGTGCCACTCGGGGCGCTGGCCTCATCGCACGCGGACGGCGACGGCGGCGTCAGCAGCAGCGGTCCCGGCGACGGCCGCGGCGACCGCGGCGGCCGCGGCGCCCAGAGCGACCATGACGCCCGAAACGACCACGACGTCCAAAGCGACCGAAGCAGGAGGCGGTAATATGTCACATCGCACTGTGTCGGCCGGCGCCGCCACCAACTCCGATTCCGGGAGGCACGCACGATGAGGCCATGGCATGGGGTGCTCGTCGCCACCGCGACGCCCTACGACAACGAGCTGCGGGTGGAACTCGATCGCTTCGCCGAGCATGTCGCCTGGCTCGCCGCGAGCGGCTGCGACGGCGTGACGCCGAACGGCTCGCTCGGTGAGTACCAGGTCCTCAGCGACGAGGAGCGCGCGGCCGTCGTGCGCACGGCGGTGCAGGCGGCTCCCGAGGGGTTCAGCGTCATCCCGGGCGTCGCCGCCTACGGGGCGCGCGAGTCCCGGGCATGGGCGGAGCAGGCGGCCGAGGCCGGCGCCGACGGCGTCCTGCTCCTCCCGCCGAACGCCTACCGCGCCGACCGGCGCGCCGTCCTCGCCCACTACGCGGAGGTGGCGAAGGCCGGCCTGCCGATCGTCGCCTACAACAACCCGCTCGACACGAAGGTCGACCTCACGCCCGAGCTGCTCGCCGAGCTGTTCGAGCGGGGCAGCATCGTCGCGGTCAAGGAGTTCTCCGGCGACGTGCGGCGCGGCTACCGGATCGCCGAGCTCGCGCCCGAGCTCGACCTGCTCGTCGGCGCCGACGACGTCCTGCTCGAGCTCATGCTCGCCGGCGCCGTCGGCTGGATCGCCGGTTATCCGAACGCGTTCCCGGCGACCTGCGTCGAGCTCTACGAGGCCTGCCGGGACCACGACCTCGAGCGCGCGCTCCCGCTCTACCGGATGATGCACCCGCTCCTGCGCTGGGACTCGCGGACCGAGTTCGTCCAGGCGATCAAGCTCTCGATGGACATCGCCGGTCGGCACGGCGGCGCGTGTCGGCCGCCGCGGCAGCCGCTGACCGACGAGCAGGCCGCGGCCGTGCGCGAGGCGACCGACGTCGCCCTGAGCGCCGGCGTCCGGTAGCACCCGCGCGAGCCGATGCGCGCGCGCCGCGTCTTCTCCGCCGTCGACTCCCACACCGAGGGGATGCCCACCCGGGTGATCGTCGGCGGCGTCGCCCCGATCCCCGGCGCGACGATGGCCGAGCGCCGCCTGTACTTCCTCGAGCATCTCGACGAGATCCGCCGGCTCCTCGTCAACGAGCCACGTGGGCATGCGGCGATGAGCGGCGCGATCCTGCAGCCCCCGACCCGTCCGGACGCCGACTGGGGAGTGCTCTTCATCGAGGTCTCCGGATGCCTGCCGATGTGCGGGCACGGGACGATCGGGGTCGCGACCGTGCTGGTGGAGACAGGCATGGTGACGGTGAGCGAGCCGGTGACCCGGATCCGGCTCGACACGCCGGCCGGGCTCGTCGTCGCCGAGGTTGCGGTGCGCGACGGCGCCGCGACCGCGGTGACGATCCGCAACGTGCCCGCGTTCCCGGTGTCGCTCGATCGCGAGGTCGCGGTCCCCGGCATCGGCACGGTGACGGTCGACGTCGCGTTCGGCGGCAACTTCTACGCGATCCTGCCGATCGAGCGGATCGGGCTCCCCTTCGACCGCGCCCGCGGACACGAGATCCTCGACGTGGGGATGCGGATCGCCGCGGCGATCGACGTGCAGGATGAGCCGGTCCATCCGCAGGACCCGGCGATCCGCGGCTGCCGCCACGTGATGTTCCTCGCGCCCGGCTCCGACGCGCGGCTCTCCCGCCACGCGATGGCGATCCATCCCGGCTGGTTCGACCGCTCGCCCTGCGGAACCGGGACCTCGGCCCGGATGGCCCAGCTGCACGCCCGCGGGGAGCTGGCGCTCGGCGACGAGTTCGTCAACGAGTCGTTCATCGGCACGCGGTTCGTCGGCCGGCTCGTCGAGCAGGTGAGCGTCGCGGGCGTCCCCGCGGTCGTTCCCACGATCACCGGCCGCGCGTGGGTGACCGGCACCGCGCAGTACATGCTCGATCCGACCGACCCGTTCCCGGCGGGGTTCGTGCTGTGAGCGACCGGTTCCCGTCGGGGTTCGTGCCGTGAGCGGCCGGTTCCCGGGGGGTTTGTGCTGTGAGCGGCCGGTTCCCGGCGGGGTTCGTGGTGTGAGCGACCGATTCCCGGCGGGGTTCGTGCCGTGAATGGGCCGCGCGAGTCGGCCGCCGCGATCGCGCTCGAGCCGCTCGCCGGGCGCCGGAGCCTGCGTGAGCAGGTGGCGGACGCGCTCCGCGCCGCCGTCATCTCGGGTGAGATGCGACCCGGCACCGTCTACTCGGCGCCCTCGCTGGCGGCCCGCTTCGGCGTCTCGGCGACCCCGGTCCGGGAGGCGCTGCTCGACCTCGCCAAGGAGGGCCACGTCGAGTCCGTGCCCAACAAGGGGTACCGCGTCACCGAGGTGACCGACCGCCGCCTCGACGAGATCACCGAGCTGCGCGCGCTCATCGAGGTGCCGACGGTCGCGCGGCTGGCGGCCGTGGTCGAGCCGGAGCAGGTCGCGGAGCTTCGCCCCCTCGCCGAGGCGATCCGCGACGCCGCGCGGGCCGGCGACCTCATCGGCTACGTCGAGGCCGACCGCCGCTTCCACCTCGCGCTGCTCGGGCTCGCCGGCAACCGCCGGCTCGTCGAGCTCATCGGCGAGCTGCGCGCGCAGACGCGGCTCTACGGGCTCGCGGAGCTTGTCCGCCGGCGCCGGCTCGAAAGCTCCGCCGCGGAGCATCTCGAGATCCTCGACGCGCTCGCCGACCGCGACGCGTCGCGTGCCGAGGCCCTCATGCGCCGCCACATCGGACACGTGCGCGGGCTGTGGGCGACCCGGACTCCTGCGCGAGCTCGACGATGATGCCGACCGGGTCGCGCACGTCGCGGCCTGCTCGTGTCGTGGGGCATCATCCGGCGGAGATGGAGCTCGCGGAGGTTACCCGCGCCCGGCGGACGCGGAGTCTCGTCGTCCTCGAGGGGTTCCACGCGGTCAAGCACGCCGTCCGCTTCGGTGCCGAGCTCCTCGGCGCCTGGACAGCCGATCCGCAGGAGTTGCGGGAGTTGACAGAGCGGCTCGCCCCCGACGTGCGGATCCCGGCGCAGGTGGTGAGCGCGGATGCGCTGCGGGCGGTCGTGCCGCGCGCTCAGCTCGTCGCCGTGGCGCGGCGCCCGGCGCAGGCGGACCCGGCGGCGGTGCTCGCCGGCCCCGGCCACGTCGTCCTCCTCGAGGATCCTCGGCACCTGGGCAACCTGGGCGCGGTCGTGCGGGTGGCCGCGGCGGCCGGCGCCGCCGGCGTGATGACGACCGGGCGCCACCACCCCTGGCATCCGGATGCGCTCCGCGGCAGCGCCGGGCTGCACTTCGCGATCCCCGTCCATCACCTCCGGGCGGTGCGCTCCGGTGAGCGCCAGCTCGTGGCGCTCGACCCCGACGGCGCGGCGTTCGCGCCGGCCGAGCTGCCTGCTGCGGCCGTGCTCGCGTTCGGCGCCGAGCGCACTGGCGTGAGCGACGAGCTCCTCGCCCGGGCCGACCGGCGCGTCGCCCTCCCGATGGCGCCGGGCGTCTCCTCGCTCAACCTCGCGACCGCGGTCGCCGCGACGCTCTACGCGCTGCGGTTCGCGCGGTGAACGCGACGCCGCTCGCTACTGTGGCGCCATGGACCGCGTGCTCACGGGCGCCACCCCGACACTGGAGGCGCCCGCGGCCGTCGCGGTCGCGGCGGAGCTGTTCGGCGTGGCGGCCGAGGGCGCGGTCGACCTCGGCAGCGAGCGGGACCGCACGTTCGCCCTCCAGGGAGCTGACGGCGCCCGGATCGCGGTGCTCAAGGTCTCCAATGCGCACGAGCACCCGGAGGTCCTTGACATGGAGGCGGCCGCGGCGCTCCACATCGCGGCGGTCGACCCGGATCTCGTGGTCGCGCTCCCGTGGCGGGCGAGCGCCTCCGGGATCTCGGGCCCGGCCCGGCCCGGCGATGACCCCGCGAGCCTCCGGGCCGCGTGGACGGACGGCGAGACCCACTGGGTGAGGCTCTACTCGGTGCTGCCGGGCCGCGGACGCTCCGATCCGGCGACGCTCTCAGACGACGCGCTCATCGCCTGGGGCGAGACCGCGGCGCGGCTCGGACGGGCGCTGCGCGGCTTCGCCCACCCGCGCGCCCACCGGACGATGCTCTGGGACGTCCAGCACGCGCTGCGGTGCCGCGAGATGCTGAACGACATCCGCGATCCGCGCGCGCGGGAGGTCGTCGCGCGCGCGCTCGACGCGTTCGAGGCGCGGGCGGTGCCGATCTGGCCGCGGCTGCGAGCCCAGGTCGTGCACACCGACCTCACGCCCGACAACGTGCTGATCGACGACGCGGGCTTCATCACCGGCATCGTCGACTTCGGCGACATGAGCCACACGGCGCTCGTCGCCGACCTTGCCTCGGTGCTCGACTCGCTCGCCCCGGGTCGTCAGGGCGAGGAGATGTTCCGGGTCGCCCGGCTCGTGCTCGACGGCTACGAGTCTCATGTGCCGCTCGAGGAGGTGGACCGCGCCGCGCTCGCGACCGCGTGGGCGGCGCGGAGCGCGGTCACGATCGCGATCAGCTGCTGGCGTGTCGCGCGAGGCCTCGAGGAGGCCGAGTTCGCCGAGCGCTGCAACGAGGACTGCCTGCGCGCGCTCGAGACGTTCGAGGAGATCGGGTGGGAGGGCGCGACCCGGCGGCTCGGCGCGGTCCCCGCGCCGGTCGACCCCGACCCGTCGCTGCGGGCGAGGCGGGACGCCGCGTTCGGGCCGGCGATGGACCCGCTGTTCTACGCCGAGCCGCTCGAGGTCGCCTCGGCGTCGGGCGTGTGGATCACCGGCGCCGACGGGCGCCGCTATCTCGACGCCTACAACAACGTGCCATGCGTCGGCCACGGCCACCCGCGGGTGACCGCCGCGATCGCGCGCCAGTCGCGCACGATCAACACCCACGCCCGGTACCTGCATCCGGCGGCGATCGAGCTTTCCGAGCGGCTCGCGGCGACCTGCCCGCCGGGGCTCGACACGGTGCTCCTCGTCAACTCCGGCTCGGAGGCGAACGACTGGGCGTGGCGCCTGGCGGTCGCCGCCACGGGGAACCGGGGCGGGCTCTGCACCGCGTGCGCGTATCACGGCGCCACCGAGGCGACCGCCGCGCTCTCCCCGGAGGGCTGGCTCGGCGGCGACCCGCCGGAGCACGTCGAGACGTTCGCCGCTCCCGACGCCTACCGCGGCCATGCGCTCGACGGCACGGCGCTCCGGGACGCGATCGACCGGCTTGCCGCGCGGGGGATCGCCCCTGCGGCGCTGATCCTCGACGGGCTGCTGATGAGCGACGGGATCGTCGACCTCGATCCCGGCTATGTGCGGGAGCTCGTCCGGCTGACCCGTGCGGCGGGCGGGCTCTTCATCGCCGACGAGGTCCAGGCGGGCCACGGCCGCACCGGGGAGGCGATGTGGGCGTTCGAGCGCTTCGGCGTCGTGCCGGACTTCGTCACCCTCGGTAAGCCGATGGGCAACGGCCATCCCGTGGCGGCGGTCATCACCCGTCGCGAGCTCGTCGCCGAGATCGCGACGCGGACGACGCTCTTCAGCACGTTCGGCGGCAATCCGGTGAGCGCGGCGGCGGCGCTCGCGGTGCTCGACGTCCTCGAGGACGAGCGCGTGCTGGAGCGCGTGCGGGAGACGGGCCGACTGCTCGGCTCCGAGCTCACGGCGCTCGCCGGCCGGCACCCGGCGGTCGGAGACGTGCGCGGTGTCGGCCTCGCCTGGGGGGTCGAGTTCGTCGCCGACCGCGAGGCAAAGGCGCCCGACGTGCCGCTCACCCGCGCGGTGCGGGACGCGATGAAGGACGACGGCGTGCTCGTCAGCACGACAGGGCCGCACGGCAACGTGCTCAAGGTCCGCCCGCCGCTCGCGCTGCGGCCTGAGCACGTGCCGGTGGTGGTCAGAGCGCTCGACCGGGCGCTCGCGACGACCTGACCGGTCGCCCGTCCGACCGCCTGCCGGTCGCGCGTCGGACCGCCTGCCGGTCGCCCGTCCCACCGACCGCCGGTCGGCGCGTCGGACCGCCTGCCGGTCGCCCGTCGGACGGCCTGACCGGTCGCCCGTCGGACCGCCTGACCGGTCGCCCGTCGGACCGCCTGCCGGTCGCTCGCGATCGCCTGCCGGGGGCGATGCGGGGAACCTTTGTCCGTGTGAGGAGGACAAACGTTCCCCGCCCGCTCGCCACGTCCGGCCGCGGCGCGCCCGGCCGGGCACGCACGACCAGAGCACTCCGGCCTCGCGCTCAGCGCGGCTGGCGTCGGTTGTACAGGCGCATCGCGCACACGGACGACACCACCGCGATGGCGAGGCACCAGCCGATCGCGAGCACCCCGTGCGAGCCGATGTGCGTCCCGGTGAGCAGGCCACGCAGCGTCTCGGTGACCGGCGTGAACGGCTGGTAGGTCGCGAACTGGCGCAGGCCCTCCGGCATCGTGCTCGCCGGCACGAACCCGCTGCCGAGGAACGGGAGGAGCGTGAGGAACATCGGCGTGTTGCTGGCGGTCTCGACGCTCTTGGCGGCGAGCCCGAGTGCGGTCGCCAGCCAGATGAGCGCGAGCCCGAACAGCGCAAGCAGGCCGACCGCGCCCAGCCAGTCGAGCACGCTCGCGGTCGGACGGAATCCGAGCGCGATCGCGACCCCGAGCACGACGCCGATGCTTCCGAGTGTCTGGATGAGGCTCGCGAGCGCGTGCCCGGTGAGCACCGCGGACCGCGCGATCGCCATCGTCCGGAAGCGGTCGATGATCCCGCCGGTCATGTCCATCGCGACGACGATCGCCGTGCCCTGGACGGCGGCGGCGACCGCCATCAGCAGGATCCCCGGCGTGACGTAATTGAGATACCCGGCCCGCCCCGTGTGGCCGCCGGCGAGCGCGTGGCCGAGGCCGTGCCCGAGCTGGCCGCCGAACACGTACACGAACAGCAGCAGGAACACGATCGGCATGCCGATCAACATCAGGGTCAACGACGGGTAGCGCTGCAACCGCCGCAGGTTGCGCCGCAGCAGCGTCGTCGAGTCGGGGATGGTGTGGGTGATGGCGCTCATCTCGTCGATGCCTCCGCGATCGCTTCGTGTCCGGTGACCGCGAAGAACACGTCGTCGAGGTCCGGGGTGTGGATGGAGATCTGCTCGACCTCGACGTCCGCGTCGTCGAGCCGATCGAGCATCCGGCGCAGCGCGCTCACGCCGCCGTCGCCGGGGACCTGCAGGGCGAGTCGCTCCTCGTCGCGGGCGGAGGGTTCGAGCGCCTCGGCGGCCGCGCGGAGCGCCTCCGGGGTGGCGAACTGGAGCTCGACATGGCCGCCCGGGATGCGTCGCTTGAGCTCCTCGGCGGTTCCCTCGGCGACGATCCGGCCCCGGTCGAGGACCGCGATCCGGTCGGCGAGATGGTCGGCCTCCTCGAGGTACTGGGTGGTGAGGAAGATCGTCACCCCGTCGGCGACGAGCTCACGGATGCCGTCCCACATCGTGCGGCGGCTGCGGGGATCCAGGCCGGTCGTCGGCTCGTCGAGGAAGATCACCCGCGGCGAGCCGACGAGCGTCATCGCGAGGTCGAGTCGCCGCCGCATCCCGCCCGAGTAGGTCGAGGCGGGCCTGTCCGCGGCGTCGGTGAGGTCGAAACGCTCGAGCAGCTCGGCGACCCGCCCCCGCCCCGCCTCGCGGCCGAGGTGATGCAGGTCGGCCATCAGCCGGAGGTTCTCCTCGCCGGTGAGCATCTCGTCGAGGGCCGAGAACTGCCCGGTCACGCCGATCGCCGCGCGCACCCCGTCCGGGTCGGCGGCCACGTCGTGACCGGCGACGCTGGCGACGCCTCCATCGGACGGGATGAGCGTGGAGAGGATGCGCACGATCGTCGTCTTCCCGGCGCCGTTGGGCCCGAGCAGGGCGAACACGGTGCCCTCGGGCACCGTGAGGTCGACGCCCTCGAGCACCCGCGTGTCGCCGAACGACTTGCGCAGGCCTGACGCGCTGATCATCGGTGCGCGGTCGCCGCTCATCGCCGGCCTCCCGTCTCCGGAAGTTCGCCGGCGGCGACCAGCTCCGCGCACCGCGCCTCCCAGTCCTGCTTCATCCTCCCGATCTGGTCAACGAGGAAGTCCATGAACGCGGCCATGTAGAGCAGCGCCGCGCGCCGCTCGATCGGAGCGTCGCCGATCACCTCGAGCCCCTCACGGGCGAGCTCGCGCATCTCCTCGTACTCGGAGGTGTCCATGCCGAGCGCGTTCGGGTCGTGGAGCGTAAGCCGGACCCGGTCCATCCGCTCGCCGGCGGCGCGCGCCCTCGCGATGTAGCCCATCCCTTCGAGGGTCTTGATCGCCCCCGCGATCGCGCTGCGACTGGCGAGCAAAGCGTCGGCGAGCTCGTTGATCGTCTGGTCCGGCGGATCGCAGACGGCGAGGTATCCGATCAGCCGCCCCACCATCGGCGGGAACGGATAGCGGCGGGCGTAGAAGCGCCCCATGTGGTCGGCGAATGTGAGTTCGGCATCGGTGGGCATGCGACACAGAATACACAAATCACAGAGACAACACAAATCTGTGTTATTTAGCTCCCGTGGCGTGCGCGGCGCCGCCGCGGGGCGGCGGCCTTGGTGACCGCGAATTCCCATACGATCCAGGCGTGAGCGAGGAGCGGTCGATGACGGGCGACGGGGACGAGCGTGGCTCGGCACTGCAGGCGCCGGCGGGGCTGCAGCCGTCGGCGTCCTACTCGTTCACGATGCGCGTCCACCTCGCGCAGGTGCCGGGCTCGTTCGCGCGGGTGGCCGCGGCGATCGGCGCCGAAGGGGCGATCCTCGGATCGATCGATCTCGTGCGTGTCGAGACCGGGACGGTCGTCCGCGACGTCACCGTCGCCTGCGTCGACGCCCATCACGCCGACCGGGTCGTCGCCGCCGTGCGCGCGGTCGAGGACGTGACGGTCTCCAGCGTCTCCGACCGCACGTTCCTCATGCACAAGGGCGGCAAGATCGCGATCGCCCCGCGGGTCTCGATCACGACCCGCGACGACCTGTCGATGGCGTACACGCCCGGCGTGGCCCGGGTGAGCCTCGCGATCCACGAGGACCCCTCGCGCGCGTGGGCGCTCACGATGAAGTCGAGCATGGTGGCGGTCGTCACCGACGGCAGCGCGGTGCTCGGGCTCGGCGACATCGGTCCCGCGGCGGCCCTGCCCGTCATGGAGGGCAAGGCGATGCTGTTCAAGGAGCTCGGCGGCGTCGACGCCTTTCCGCTGTGCCTCGACACGAAGGACGTCGAGCAGATCATCGCCGTCGTGCGCGCGGTCGCGCCCGGCTTCGGCGGGATCAACCTGGAGGACATCTCGGCGCCCCGCTGTTTCGAGGTCGAGGCCCGCCTGCAGGAGGCGCTCGACATCCCGGTCTTCCACGACGACCAGCACGGCACCGCGATCGTCGTCCTCGCGGCGCTGCTCAACGCGCTCCGGGTCGTCGGCAAGCGGGTCGAGGACGTGCGCGTCGTGATCGTCGGCGCCGGCGCCGCCGGCCTCGCCTGTGCGGACATCCTGCTCGGGCAGGGCATCTCCGACCTCGTGCTCTGCGATCGCGAGGGCGTGCTCCATCCTGACCTGCCGGGCCTCGATCCGCCGCGGGCGGCGATGGCGGCCCGGACGAACCCGCGGGGGCTGCGCGGCGCCACCGACGATGCGCTCGCGGGGGCCGACGTGCTGATCGGCGTATCCGGGCCGGGCGCCGTCTCGCACGCCGCCGTGTCGAGCATGGCGCCGGGAGCCGTGGTGTTCGCGATGGCCAACCCCGAGCCCGAGATTCACCCCGAGGAGGTTCGCGGCGACGTCGCGGTGATGGCGACCGGCCGCTCGGACTACCCGAACCAGATCAACAACGTGCTCGCGTTCCCCGGCGTGTTCCGCGGCGCCCTCGACGTGCGGGCGAGCGCCATCACGACCGAGATGAAGCTCGCCGCCGCCCGGGCGATCGCCGCCGTCATCCCCGCCGAGGAGCTCCACGCCGACTACATCGTGCCGAGCGTCTTCAACCGCGAGGTCGCGCCCCGCGTGGCCGCCGCCGTCGCCGCCGCGGCGGTCGCGGACGGCGTCGCCCGGCGGGAGATCCCGACCGCGGGCGGCGCGGCGGGAACCGGGGCCCTCGACCGGTAGGCACCGGCGCCTCGACCGGTGGGCACCGGCGCCTCCGCGCGGGCGGTCCTCCGCCTGGCCTGATCGAACCGGGCGACGGTCGGCGCTCGAGCCGAGCTCAGGAGCGCGTCGCCCGCGCGTCGGCCCCTGCGCGAAACCGGGCACGACCGCGGTCCCATGGACGCTCAACCACAGACGCGCCGGAGCGCGCAGCTCCGGCGCACACCGGGAAGGGTGCCCCGGGGCCTCGACGCCCACTGCAACGAGACGGTGCCGATCGCGACCGAGCTCCTCGCGCGCTCCGGCGCAGACGGTCGGTGTGCGGCGCCGGCTCTGCGCGGGTCGTGGCTGCTGGTCGTCTGCTCCCGGACGCGGCGCGAGAGTCCGGTGAGCTCGGGGTCGATCCCACCCTCGAGCAGGTCCTCGACCTGATCGTGGCGGCCGCCAGGATCCCCGGCGCCGCCACGTGCCTCGCTCATCCTCGATGCGCCGCTCCCACACCGCCTGGTCTCGAACGACGCGTCACCGAGGTCTTCACGGAGTCAGCGCGATCTTGCCCTGCACACTGCGCTCGCGGAGCGCGGGAGGGCGTCAGGAAAACTGTGTAGGCGGCTGGGCTTGTCTTAAGTCTAAACCTTGGGTTGAGGGTGTCAAGTAGTGGGTGTCAACTTGCGTCGGGGACGCGATCGCCGAAGTGGATCTTGAACGCCAGCAGCGCCACGGT
>DATGKS010000088.1:0-22070 GCA_035294545.1 Solirubrobacteraceae bacterium
GGCCCGTGCGCGCTGAGCGGGAGCGCCGGGAGCTCCTACAGGTTGCGCGGCCCGGCGCCGCGACTCTGCGCGACGGTCCGCGCCCGCCGCGCGGGGTCACGCCCGGGTCTTCTCGCCGCCCGCGGATCCGAGCTCCAGCACCGCCAGGAACGCCTCCTGCGGCACCTCGATGCGTCCCACCTGCTTCATCCGCTGCTTGCCCTTCTTCTGCTGCTCGAGCAGCTTGCGCTTGCGGGTGATGTCGCCGCCGTAGCACTTGGCGATCACGTCCTTGCGGTAGGCCTTGATCGTCTCGCGGGCGACGATCCGGCTGCCGATCGCCGCCTGGATCGGGACGTCGTACTGCTGGCGGGGGATCTTCTCCCGGAGCTTCTCGGTGAGCGTGCGGCCGGCGGCCTGGGCCTTGGAGCGGTGCACGAGCATCGACAGCGCGTCGACCGGGTCGCCCGCGAGCAGGATGTCGAGCTTGACGAGGTCGGACTCGCGCAGGCCGATCAGCTCGTAGTCGAGCGACGCGTAGCCGCGCGTGCGGGACTTCAGCTGGTCGAAGAAGTCGAGCACGATCTCGGCGAGCGGCAGGTCGTAGGTGATGTTGACGCGCTCCGCCGACAGGTAATGCATCCCCGCGGGCTGCCCGCGCCGCTCCTGGCAGAGCTCCATGATCGGCCCGACGTACTCCTTGGGGGTGAGCACCGACGCGCGGATGTACGGCTCGCGCACCGAGGCGATCCGCGCCGGGTCGGGCATGTCGTTCGGGCTGTGGACCGGCTTGACCGTGCCGTCGGTGAGCGTCACCTCGTACTCGACCGAGGGCATCGTCGTGAGCAGCTCCAGGTCGTACTCGCGCTCCAGGCGCTCGCGCACGATGTCCATGTGCAGCAGGCCGAGGAATCCGCAGCGGAAGCCGAAGCCGAGCGCCTCGGAGGTTTCGGGCTCCCACGAGAGCGCGGCGTCGTTGAGCGTCAGCTTCTCCAGCGCGTCGCGCAGGTCGGGGTAGTCGTCGGAGTTGATCGGGAACAGGCCGCAGAACACCATCGGCTTCACTTCGCGGTAGCCGGGCAGCGGCTCGCTCGCCGGGCGCGACCGGTTGGTGAGCGTGTCGCCGACGCGGAGCGCGCTCACGTCCTTGATGCCGGTGATGAGGAAGCCGACCTCCCCCGGGCCCAGGCTCGGGGCGGATGTCATCTTCGGGGTGAAGAAGCCGATGTCGTCGATCTCGGCGTCGGTGCCGGCCTGCATCGCCCGGATCGCCTCGCCCTTGGTGAACGTGCCGTCGACGACGCGGATGTAGGCGATCACGCCGCGGTACTGGTCGAACTCGGAGTCGAAGATGAGCGCCCGCGGCGGGGCGCCGGGGTCCCCGGAGGGCGGAGGCACGCGCTCGATGAGCTCGTCGAGCACGTCGGTGACCCCCTCGCCGGTCTTCGCGCTGATCCGGCGCACGTCGCCGGCGGGCTCGCCGATCAGGTCGGCGATCTCCTCGGCGACCCGTTCGGGCTCGGCGCCCGGCAGGTCGACCTTGTTCATGCAGGGGATGAGCTCGAGACCGCCCTCGATCGCCAGGTAGGTGTTGGCGACCGTCTGCGCCTCGACCCCCTGGGAGGCGTCGACGACGAGCAGCGCGCCCTCGCACGCGGCGAGCGAGCGCGAGACCTCGTAGGTGAAGTCGACATGCCCGGGGGTGTCGATCAGGTGCAGCTGGTAGGTCTCGCCGTCGCGCGCGCTCTCATAGAAGACGCGCACCGCCTGGCTCTTGATCGTGATCCCGCGCTCGCGCTCGAGCTCCATCGAGTTGAGCACCTGAGCGCGCATTGAGCGGGGGTCGACGGTGTGGGTGAGCTCGAGGATGCGGTCGGCGAGCGTCGACTTCCCGTGATCGATGTGGGCGATGATCGAGAAGTTGCGGATGTGCGCCTGGTCGGCCATGGCGCACTGAAGGGTAGGCCCTGGCTACGGCCCGTCGCCGCCCTCCCCCGCCCGCCGCTCGGCGGGCGGCGGCAGCTCCCGGCGGATGTCCAGGCGCTTCAGCAGGCCGGTGAGGCGCGTGCCGTAGCCGAGCTCCTCGATGGCCTCGGAGGCGATCACGGAGACCGAGAGGATCCCGCCGAAGATCGCCACGGCGTCGACCGACTTGCGTCCCTTCGCGTCCCAGTAGTCGTCGTGCAGGTCGAGCCACAGCGCGAACTCGTCGAGCGTGAGCGCCGCCGCCACCCCATAGGCGGTCGCGGTGACGCGCGAGCCCCAGCGCGGCCGCGCGTCGTTGCCGACGAAGATCCGGTTCGTCCACAGGTAGCCGATCCCGAGCAGGCCGAAGATCCCGAACGTCGAGTGATGGATGTGCGTGCCGCTCTTCGAGGAGATGTTGTGGAACGGCCCGACTTCCGCCCGAATCGCGTGAGTGATCGCCCGGCAGGCGGCGAACGCGGTTGTGAACCCGGCCGCCGAGAGGAACGCCCGCTCCTGCTGCGCGTCGTCCGTGAGCTTGGCGTACAGTTCTCTGACGCGCATCGCGAAGAGCGTAACCGCGCGCGAGGGGGATGAGGAGCACGGACACGGATCGAGTCGGCGCCCGCGGGACGCCCCGCGTCGCTGAGCAGTGGTCGCTCGGCGCGCTCGCGCGTCGCCACCCACGGGCGGCGGGCGCGACGCTCGGGCTCCTCGCCGTGCTCGTCGCGGTGACGCTCATCACGACCCTCGCCGGCCCGCGCCGGACGGCGCTCAGCGACGCGAGCTCGTGCTCGCAGTGGGCGGCGGCGACGCCGGCCCAGCAGACCGCCTACGCGCACCTGTACATCGACGAATACGGCCGGACGGCGGACACCGCGGCGCGCGCGGCGGCGATGCGCTCGGCGATCAACCGGGCCTGCACGCACGCCGCGTACCTCGGCGAGGCCAGCGACGTGTCGATCGTCGCGAGCCTCCGCAGGGCGTTCTGAGGGCCGGCTGCTCCGGCGGCTCGGCGTTCAGTCCGGCCGACCGGGCTCAACGGATCGCGGCGTCGACCGCGACGGCGACGAACAGCAGCGCGAGGTAGAGCAGCGAGTAATGGAAGAGGACGGCCGCGCGCGCCGCCGTGTTGTGCCGCCACAGCCGCCAGGCGAGCATGCAGAACACCCCGCCGAGCAGCACGGCGCAGACGAGGTAGAGCGCGCCGAACGTGCCGACGACCCATGGCACGAGCGTGAGCAGCGTGAGCGCGACCGTGTAGAGGAGCATCTGCCAGGCGGTCGCCCTCGGCCCGCGGACGACCGGCATCATCGGGACGTCCGCCGCCTCGTAGTGGGGCGCGAGCAGGAGCGCGAGCGCCCAGAAGTGGGGCGGCGTCCACAGGAGCACGATTCCGAACAGGAACACGGCCCCGAGCCCGAGCGACCCGTGCGCCGCGGCCCAGCCGGCGAGCGGTGGGATCGCCCCGGCGGCGCCCCCGATGACGATGTTCTGGCTCGTCGAGCGCTTGAGCCACAGCGTGTAGACGACGACGTAGAAGGCGCCGCCGCTCAGCGAGAGCGCCGCCGCGGCGAGGTTGTCGAACGCGGTGAGGATCCCGAACGCGAGCGCGGAGAGCACGAGCCCGAAGACGACCGCGCGTGCCGGGGCGATCCGGCCCGCGGCGACCGGGCGCGAGGCCGTGCGGGAACCCATGAGCCGGTCGATGTCGCGGTCGAGCACGTGGTTGAGCGCGCTCGCGCCCCCGCAGGCGAGAGCGCCGCCGACCGTGAGCGCCACCAGCGCGAGCGGCTGCGGCGAGCCGCCGGCCGCGGCGATCATCGCGCACACCGCCGTGAGCACGAGCAGCGACATGATCCGCGGCTTCGTGAGCGTCACGTAGTCGCGCGCGACCACCGCCCAGCGCGGGCCGATCGCCGGGGTGGCCGCGGCTCCGAGCGCGTCCATCAGCCGCGGCCGCTCATGAGGGCCGTCCCGGTTCCCCGGAACTCGGCTCCACCGGCGTCACGTCGCCGACCACCTCAGGTCCCGCCGCCTCGACCACCTCGGGCGGCGGCAGCGTCGTCGACGTCTGCGCCGTGTCCTCAGGCACCCGCCTGACGGCGATCACGTACCAGGTGGCGAGCGAGATGAGCAGCGCGATCGGCAGGACGATCGTGAGCAGCGAGCCGGTCAGGAAGTAGTCGGCGTAGAGCAGATGATGCATATGGCGTCGTCCTCTCCTCAGGTGGTGATCGCCGGGCGTGGCTTCGCCCTGCGGTCCGGTTCAAGCCAGCGGTACAGGCCGATGAAGAGGACGACGGAGTACGGCAGCGAGCCGATCACCCACATCACCCCGGCCGCCAGTTGCTGATCGTTCAGCGCCGAGATCCCGCCGGGCCGGTGTCCGACCGCCGCATAGGGGGAGTAGATCGGGTGCGAGACCATCACCAGCGTCACCGCGAGCATCCAGCCGACGACCATCGAGCCGACGAGATACGCGAGCCGGAGCGGCCAGCTCAGGCGGGCGCGCAACGGGCCCGGGTCGACGATGTGCGCCCAGAAGAGCAGCCCGGTGAAGAAGAACATCGCGTGCTCGAGGTCATGGATCGACTGATTTCGGAGCGTCACGTCGTACGCGGCCGGGATATGCCAGCCGATCAGCGTCGCGTTGAACAGCCCCCAGGCCTGCCGGGGGCGCGCGAGCCATCGCACGCCGGCGGTCCAGCGCGCCCGGGCGAGCGTCCGGCCGACCGTCGTGCGCAGACCGACCGGCAGGCCGAGCCACATCCGGGGCCACGGCCGGCCGAGCAGGATGAGCGGTGGGGCGACCGACAGCAGCATCACGTGCTGGAGCATGTGCATCCAGAAGAGCCGGTCGGCGTAGCCGTCCAGCGGCGACTCGAGCGCGAGCACGATCGTCACCAGGCCGAGCGCGAACGCCGCCTCGCGCCATCGCTCCCGCGTGCGGGCGGCCCGGCTGTAGCGCGTCCCGCCGAGCCCGTAGAGGAGCGCGGCGGCGACGACGTAGGCGAGCGGCGGCTGCACCGACCAGCCGTGCCAGCTCACGGGACTCCCCATCCGCCGGTCAGGCTCAACAGCGTGGGGGCCGCGTGCATCACCACCCGCTCAGATCACGTACAGGATGATGAACGTCACCACGCCGATCGCCACGTAGAACGACCAGTAGAACGAGCATCCCTCGAGGTTGGCGTGCGTGAGCCGCGGGTCGGTGATGACGTCGGCCGGCGTCGCCCGCGCCCCGTCGCGCGCGCGGCGCCAGGCGGTGGCCACCTGCGTCTCGATCCAGTACGCCGACATCAGTGCGAACACCGCATAGAAGAGCGTCCAGCCGACGTACACGCTCGCATAGCCGCCGCTCGCCGGACCGAACGAGAGCGACGCCCACGCGATCACCTGCAGGATGATGGCCACGAGCACGAGCGCGAGCGCGGCCGCGCCCGCGCGCACCGTCAGCTCCGGACGGGTCACCGAGGCGCGCACGAGCGCGGCGCTCAGCACGAGCGCGACGACGATGCCCGCGCCGAGCCCCACCGGCGGGCTGACGTGGTGGCCGATCTTCCAGGTGCGGTCGAGATCGAGCGACCGCAGATAGAAGTAGGCGAACACGAACGACAGGAAGAAGAAGCACGCCGCACCGCACAGCATGCGAGCGCCGACCCACACCGCCCGCGGCTGCCACTCGGGCGGCTCGAGCTCGATGTCGGGATGGGTGGGGGCGGATGCGGCGCCTGAGGCTTCCATCAGTCTGCTCCAGCCGGCGCCATCGCCGGCCGCTCGGCCGGCTCCACGCCGTAGGGGTAGGGATCGCGGTCGAACACCGGGAAGCGGTCGAAGTCGTGGACCGGCACCGGGGTCGGCAGCTGCCACTCCAGCGACTTCGAGCCCCATGGGTTGCCCTTCAGCGGTTCGCGCTTGATGAGCAGTGACCACACCACGTTGACGACGAACAGGAAGGTCGAGGCGAAGAACAGGTACGCGCACACCGAGACCCAGATGTTGAGCGGCTGCAACGCCACCGGGTAGGTGACGACCCGCCGGGGCATGCCCATGATGCCAAGCCCGAACAGCGGGCCGAACGTCGCGTTGAAGAAGATGAACATCCCCCAGAAGTTGATCTTGGCCAGGCGCTCGTTGAACACGTAGCCGGTCATCTTCGGAACCCAGTAGTAGAGCCCGCCGAACAGCGCGAACACGAGGCCGCCCACGATCGTGTAGTGGAAGTGGGCCATTACGAAGAAGCTGCCATGGGTGAGCACGTCGCTCGGCACGTCCGACAGAAAGACGCCGGAGATGCCGCCGAACAGGAAGTTGAACGCCCACGCGATGCAGAACCACATGGGCACGGTGAGACGTATTCGCCCGCGCCACAGCGTGCCCATGGCACAGATGAAGATGAACCCGGTCGGAAGCGAGATCATCTCGGTCGAGAACATGTAGAACGGGCGCAGGTCCGCGTTGATGCCGCTGTCGAACAGGTGGTGCTGCCACACGAAGAAGGACAACAGCGCGACGCCGAGCATGCCGGCCACGGCGAGCCGGTAGCCCCACAGCGGCTTGCGGCAGAACACCGGCATGAGCTCCAGCACGATCCCGAAGCCGGGGAGCGCGACGATGTAGACCTCGGGATGACCGAACACCCAGAACAGGTTCTCCCACAGGTACGAGCTGCCGCCGTTGGAGGCGATGAAGAACGCCGTCTGGGCGGTCCGGTCGAGGACCCCCATCAGGATCGCCGCGAGCAGCATCGGCGGCGCGAGCACCATGAGCATCGCGGTGGCGAGCACCGACCAGACGAAGATCGGCATCCGCATCCAGGTCATCCCGGGCGCCCGCATCGTGATGATCGTGACCGCCAGGTTGAACCCGAGGAGGACCATCGAGAGGCCGACGAGCGCAAAGAAGCCGAGGTAGGCGTCGTAGCCCGCCACGCCCTGGTCGCCGAGCGGCTGGTAGCCGGTCCAGCCGGTCTGGAAGCCGCCGAGGAAGATCGTCGTCATGAACACGACGCCGGCGGCCATCAGCAACCAGAAGCTCAGCGCCTCGATCCGCGGGAACGCCATCCGGCGGCTGCCGATCATGAGCGGAACGAGCCAGTTTCCCAGCGGCCCGAGGATGCCGGAGGTCATCATCCCCATCATCATCGCCCCGTGCAGTCCGACGAGGGTGACGTACTGGTTGGCGCCGAACACGTGCACGTTGGGCTGCAGCAGCTCCGTGCGGATCATCATCGCGTTGATCCCGGCGATCAGGAAGAAGAACCCGATCCCGACGACGTACTGGATCGCGACCACCTTGTGGTCGGTGCACAGGCGGAAGTATCGTCCGATCCCCTCCCCCTCGGACTCGTGCTCGGCGAGCGAGGGCGGGTGGCCGAGCATCCGGCGGACCGGATAGTTCGCGAACCCCATGCCGACGAGGAAGCCGATCGTGCCGAACAGGTAGGCGAGCACGACCGCGAGGTCGTTCTGCCCCGCCTCGGTCCCGTAGTAGACGATGCTCGGACCGGTGATCGCGGCGCCGATCAGGTCTCCGACGAGCCCGCCCACCGCCGCGAGCACGACCCCGGTGAGAAAGTTGAAGCCGAGCAGGCGGCGCCACGCGGGCTGCCGGCCGGCGGACATCGAGATCGCGGTCATCCGCCCCTCCTCGTCGGTGCTGGGAAATACGCGTGGGCGTACGGCGGCAGCGACTTGGTCGCCGGCGCGTACTGCTTCTCCTGTCCGCTGATCCAGCTCGCGAACTGCGCCCGGGGCACGACGTGGCCGGTGTCGTACATGTACCCGTGGTACACGCCGCACAGCTCGTCGCAGTGCACCTCGAACGTCAGCGGGCCCTTGGTGGTCACGAACGCGGTGTTGTCGACGCCGGGGTTCGCGTCGGCCTTGACGCCGAGCTGGTAGGCCCAGAACGAGTGGATGACGTCGAGCGAGGTGACATGGAACTCGACCGTCGTGTGGGCGGGAAGGTCAAGCGTGGGCGTCTCGACGCCGCCGTAGGCCGGCCAGCGGTAGGTGAACTTCCACTGCTGGGCGATCACCTGGACCTGCAGAACGTGGGTGCCGCGGGGCGGCGTGGACAGCGGGTTGGGACCCTGGCCGCCCCCGGCGCCGTCCTTCTCCAGCTCGACCGTGCCGAACGCCGCCAGGAAGATGACCAGCGCGGTGGTGATGACGAGCCACCACGTCTGGACCCGGGCGTCCCCCGTGATCCGAGGGCCCTCCAGCACCGAGGCGTGGTCGCGCTCGCGAAACGCGACGATCGAGTAGACGAAGAACACGATCACGCCGAGCGCCACCGGCGTCGAGAGGCCGAGCAGCACGGTGTCGTCGTAGACCTGTCCCGAGGCCTCGACTGTGCCGTTGCCCGGCGGCATCCCGGGGGCGAGCACGACGACGACGATCACCGTGCCGATCACGCTCAGGACAAGCCACCACAGAACGAACCGGCGCCAGTGATTGACCTCCCCGGGGGCGGCGCCGGGTGAAGCGGAATGCGCGCTCATACGACCTTGATGTATCCGTCCATGTAGCCGACGGTCTGCATCGGCCCGCCCCAGCCGGCGATGAACCCGGCACCGCAGGGCACGAAGCACTGCCAGCGGTACAGACCGCGTGCGGGCGTGCGGAAGCTGAATGTCGTCGTCGTGTGAGCCTGGCTGAGCGTGCACGGAGCGTTGCCGCACGTGTTCTTGGCGTTGGCCGAGACCCCGGCGAGCGGCACCGACACCCCGAACGCGGGGATCGCGAACACGTGCGAGGCGAGATTCGGATTGATCGCCACCGTTGGTTTGCCGTCCAATGTGAAGCGTCCGCCGCTCAGCCCCTCTCCCTGCCCGAGGAACGGGTTGCGCAGACCGGTCGCCGAGTCGTACTGGTAGATCGTCACCTGCACGAGCGTGTGCGCGGGCAGGACGTAGGTCGTGTCGTGGCGCCAGTGCGACCCATCGGGGTTGACCGCGTAATAGGAGACCCAGGTCGGATGCGGATCGTTGAGCGCGGCGGCGGGGACCGTCGCCAGGTAGAGGTGCGCCCCCGACGGGCTGATGCGCGCCGACGCCTGGCCGGGGGCGGCGGTCAGGTAGATCCCGACGTAGAGCCCGACTCCGACGCCGAACGCGACGGTCACGAGCGCGATCCCCAGGATGCGTTTCGCCTGTGCGGTCATCGCTGTCGCTTCTCCTCCAAGCCGGCGCAAACCTACCGCCGTTGTCAGGAAAGGCAAGGCACATGACCGTGATGTCATCTGCCGGTCATCTATAAGTCATTTACAACTCGCCCCGATCCGGCTATCGTCCCGTCCGAGGAAGGAGGGCTCATGCGCTTGCTCGTGGTCGAGGACGAGGCCCGGATCAGATCGTTCCTGGCTCGCGCACTGGAAGTCGAGGGGTTTCAGGTGGACGAGGCGGCGGACGGCCAGCAGGGGCTTGAGGCCGCGCTCGCGCACGACTACGAGCTCGTGATCCTCGACCTTCTGCTGCCGGGGCGCGACGGCCTCGACGTGCTCGAGGAGCTCCATGCCCGGCGCCCGGAGCTGCCGGTCCTCATCCTGTCGGCGCGCAGCGAGCTGCCGACGAAGCTCCGCGGCTTCGAGCTTGGGGCGGCCGACTACGTGTCCAAGCCGTTCTCGCTCGACGAGCTGTTCGCCCGGATCCGCGTGCGGACGCGCGCCCGCCACGGTGCCGACGGCGAGGCGACGCTCCGGCTCGGCCGCCTGACGCTCGACATCTCCCGCCGCCAGGCCCGTGTCGGCGACCGCGTGGCGAACCTGAGCGACCGCGAGTTCCGCCTGCTGCACTTCCTCATGCTCCATCCGGGCGAGGTCGTCAGCCGTCAGCGGCTCCTGTCCGCGGTCTGGGGCTTCGACTTCGACCCGCGGTCGAACGTCGTCGACGTGTGCGTGCGCAGGCTCCGCCGCCAGCTCGGACCGGATGCCCCGATCGAGACGGTCCGCAATGCCGGATACCGCGCCGCCGCCTGAGCGCACGGGGCCGGAGCCCGCGTCGCCGTCCTCGGAGGCCGCGCCGCCCTCCGGGGGCGCCGCGCTGCGGGCGACGCCCCTGGCCGACCGGGCGGCGCGCTGGGCGCGCCGATTCCGCTGGGAGCTCCTGTGGGTCGCGTTCGCGACCGCGAACTACGCGGCGATGATCGCCTGGCCGTCCTGGGAGACGATCCCGTTCCACTTCGTCTGGATCAGCATCACGGTCCTCTACGGGTTCCGGGTGTGGCCGCTGCGGGCGACGCTGCTCGCGCTCGCGTGCGTGATGACGGCGACCGGGGTCTCGATCGGGTTCGACGCCTTCCATGGGCTGCAGCTCTGGGGCGAGCTGTTCGAGGTGCCGCTCATGGCCGCGATGTTCCTGGCGATGGTCTGGCACGCCCGCCGCCGCATCGCCGCCCTGCGCGTGGTCGAGCAGCGCGCCGAGCAGCACCGCTCGCTGCTCGCCCGCGAGGCGCGGTTCGTCCATGACGCCTCCCACGAGCTGCGCACCCCGGTGACGATCGCCCGCGGTCACCTTGAGCTCCTGCGGACCCGGATCGGAGATACGCCCGAGATCGCGGTCGCGCTCGACGAGCTCTCGCGGATCGACGCGATCACCGACCGGTTGCTGCTGCTCGCGACGGTCGACCAGCCCGATTTCGTGCGTCCGGTGGCGATCGACCTCGAGCCGTTCCTGGAGGAGGTGTTCATGCGCTGGTCGGAGGCCGCCCCGCGGTCCTGGCGCCTCGGTCCGCTCGCGCAGGGCTCGCTTCTCGTCGACCCCGAGCGCCTGCGCGTCGCGCTCGACGCACTGATCGAGAACGCGGTCAAGTACGGCGAGCCGTCCGGGGCGATCGAGCTCTGCGCGCGCCGGAGCGGTCCCGCGGGAGTCTCGATCGAGGTGCACGACGAGGGCCCGGGCGTGCCGGCGGAGTCGCTCGGGCGGATCTTCGAGCGGTTCGCCCGCGCCGACCCGGCCCGCACCCGCAGCGCCGGCGGGGTCGGCCTCGGCCTGGCGATCGTCGACGCGATCGTCAAGGCCCACGGCGGGAGCGGGACCGTGTGGAACACCGGGCGGGGCTCCTCGTTCGCGCTGCGCCTGCCGCGCTTCACCCCGGCTCCGGCCGCCGCGCTCGTCCCGGCCGCGGGACCGGCGCCGCCCATCCTGCCTGCGTCGTCCACGGCGGTCGCCGGCGAATCCGGTCGATAGCTCGCGACCCCGTGCCAGACCGGGCTCTCCGCCCAGGGGACCGTCTGGGATTTTTACGGCGATCTGAGACTTCGGGGGGTGTTTCTTACACCGATCTGAGGGCTCGGGCCGAGTCTCGGGGCAGCGCCTGACCACGACCCCGATCTCGACCCCCGGAGGACCACCATGACCCTCGCTCTCATCGCCAACGAAGCCCTCGGCCTGCTGCTCCTCGTCGTCGTCCTGTGCCTGCTCGCCGGCGCGATCGTGCGCTCCCGCACCGATGAGCAGCGGCGTGCCCGCGTCGCCCGGCGCGAGGCCCGCGGTCGGCGCCGCGCCGCGCACGCCGCGCGCCCGCGGGCGAGCTGGGCGGCGCGCCCCGACGCGTCGTAGCTCCGGCGCTCCGGCGCCGGCGTCCCAACCGAAGGCCCGGTGGCGTTGCCGGGCCTCTTTCATGCGGCCGGTCGCCGTCAGCGCGCCGGGCGAAGACGGCTGACGAGCAGGCTCTGGATCTGGCGGGCCTCCGGCACCCGCATCGTGAGCACGAGCCGGGCGTAGACGAACCCGCCCACTGCGAGCCCGAGCCCGACGGCGACGAGCCCGGCGAGGAACGAGACGCCGAGCGCTGTCGCAAGGCCCTTCCAGACGAGCCACCCGAGCACGGTGGCGATCCCGGTCGCAAGCAGGATCCGGACGGTGATCATCAGCGTCACGTCGAGCTCGAGCCGGCCGTTGAAGCCGATCCGCAGCCGGCGGATCTGCAGGTAGGTCATGACGATGTTCGCGGCGAGCGTGCCGATGATGAGCCCGGCGATCCCCAGCTTCCGGTACAGGGCGAACGACACGATCACGTCGACGATCATGTTGAGCACCGCGAGCTTCGTCGGGATCCACGGCCGCTGGAGCGCGAAGAACGTGCGCGTGAGCAGCAGGTTGACGCCGGAGAAGGGCAGCGAGAGCGCGAACCAGAAGAGCGCGATCGAGACCAGATGGGTCGAGTAGGCGCGGAACGTGCCGTGCTCGTAGACGAGGCGCACGATCGGGGTGGCGAGCACCGCCATGAGCGCGGCCGATGGGATGAGCAGCAGGTTGATCTGGCGGATCCCCTGTCCGAGCGTCGAGCGCATCCCGCGCGCGTCCTTCGCGTTCGCCATCCGCGCCAGCGACGGGAACAGGACGGTCGTCACCGCGACCGAGAAGATCCCCTGGGGCAGCATGTAGAGCCGGAACGCGTCGTTGATCGCGCTCGGCGCGTGGGAGTTGACGAGCGTTCCGAGCTCGGCGTTGAGGAACGCGTCGAGGTTGATGATCCCGATCGACATCGTCACCGGCAGGAACAGGATCAGCACCTGCCGCACGCGCGGATCGCGCCAGTTGAACGACAGCCCGAGCCGGAAGTCGATCCTGCGCAGCGCGGAGGCGACGAGCAGCAGCTGCACGACGGTCGCGACGAGCCAGGCGATCGCGTACGCGTACACCTGGTCGCCGTGCCGGAAGTGCGTGTGGAGCAGGACGAGCAGGACGACGATCACGAGGTTCCAGGCGGCCGGCGCGATCGCCGGCATCGTGAACTCGTCGTAGGCCTGGAGGATGCCCGTGATGAGACCGGTCAGCGACAGCAGCAGCACAACCGGAAAGAGCACGCGCGAGAGGCCGGCGGTGAGGCCTGCCGAGATGCCGCTGCTCACGAACGCCGGCATGATCAGCCCGGCGATCGCGATGTAGAGGACGGTGAGCGCGCCCAGGATCACGAGGATCATCCCGAGCAGGTCGGCGGCGAGGCGTCGTGCCTCCTGCCCCCGACCCTGCGCGAGCAGGTCGGTGAAGATCGGCACGAACGCCGCCCCGAGCGCCGCCTGGCTGAACAGGTTCGAGAACAGGTTCGGGATCTGCGAGGCGACCGTGAACGCCGAGGCCTCCTTGCTCGTGTTGAAGATCGCTGCCTGGACGACCTCGCGCGCCATGCCGGCCACGCGCGAGACGGCAGTCGCGACCGCGAAGATGGCGGTCGACACCGCCATGCGCGTCGAGCGACCGCGCGGCATCTCGGGAACGACCTCGGTGGGCGCGGTGACGAGCTCCGTCGGCGCCGGCTCGGACGGGTCGGTGAAGCTCGGGTCCCGGGGGCTCGACCCTCCCCCGGAGCCTCGCCGACTGTCGCTGGAACGGGGCACGGAGGGCGCTATAGTACGCCGCCGTCCCGCGGTCTCCGCGAGGCCCGTCAACCATGGCCAACATCCACTCACAGAAGAAGCGGATCCTGCGCGCCGAGCGCGAGCGGCTGGAGAACCGGCGATACACCTCCCAGGTCAAGACGTACTTCAGGCGCCTTGAGCAGGCGGTCGCCGCCGGCGAGACGGAGACCGCCGAGGCCGAGCATCGCGTGCTCGTGCGCACGATCGACAAGGCCGTCAAGCGCGGCGCGCTCCACCGCAACAACGGCGCGCGCAAGAAGTCCCGCGCGGCCCGCCTGCGCCGCGGCGCCTGACCCGGGCGGCGCCCCCGGCGCGGCCACCCCGGAGGCCTCACGATCGACGCCACGCCGAATACGGGCCCCACCCGACCCGACACACCCGCCTTCGAGGTCGAGCGGCTCGACATGGCGGGCGGCCGCGTCCGTGTGGTGGGGCGGTGGTTCGGGGTCCGCGGGCTCCGCTTCGTCCGGCCCGCGCTGATCCTCACGGCCGCCGACGGTGCCGAGCGCCGGCTGCTCGCCGAGCTCGACGACAAGCCGTGGGCGGCGTCGGACGGCGAGCCTTGGCGTGCGACGTTCGCCCTCGCCTCCGCGGACGAGCTCGAACGGGCCGCCCGCGTCGAGCTGTCGGTTGCGCCGGACGTCAACGTCGAGCTGCGCGGTGCGGGCGCGCCCGCGGACGGGCCGATTGCGGCGACCGGACGGGCGATCCGCGAGCCGGCCGGCGCGCCGGAACCGGCCGACCCGCCCGCCGCGCCGGAACCGGCCGAACCGGCCGCCGCACCGCAACCGGCCGACCCATCCGCCCCGGCCCCCGCGTCCGGGGCCGATGCGCCCGCGCTGCCCGCTCGCCCCCGAACCGACGTGCCGGGCCCGGTGCCCGAGCGCTACCGCCGCGCCCGCGGAGCCCCGACGACTGCCCCGGGCGAGGCCGCGACACCGCCGCTCACCGTCCCCCGTCCGCCGGTCGCCCACAGCCGCGCCGCCGACGTCGAGCGGCTCACCGCGCGCCTGCGGGCTGCCGAATCCGCGCTCGAGCGCGAGCGGGAGACCCGGGAGGAGACGGAGGCGACGCTCGAGCGCGAGCGCGCCGCCGCGCGGCGCACCGCCGCCGAGCTCGCCCGGGTCGAGGCCGAGCTGGAGCTCGCGCGCACCGCCGAGCGCGCGTCCGCCGACACCGCCGCGGAGCTCGACCTCGCGCGGCGCGAGAACCATGAGCTTCGCGCCCGCCACGAGTCGCTGCGCTCAGACTATGACCGGCTGCGGCACGCCCACGCCGAGCTCGAGGACCGGTTCGCGAAGCGCAGCGCGGCGCTCGAGGCCACCCGCGAGGACCTGGTCGAGGCGCGCCGCGCGCGGGAGGAGGCGGAGGCGCGAGCCACCGCCGCGGCCTCGGCGGCGGTCGGGAGCGGCCACCGCCCGCCGGTCGTCCACGCCACGCCGCACAATCCCCCGCTGCCCCGCACCGACCGCCCGGTCAACCCGTCGTTGCGACAGAACCCCTGGCTGCGGCTGCTCGTCGTGCTCGTGCTCGTCGGGGTGCTGCTCGCGGTCTACCTCGTGCTCCATTCGACCGTGCTCCATTGAGCGCCGTCGAGCGGGACGCGGTGCGGGGCATCGTTGGTCGCGTGGCGCTCCCGAAGATGCCCGGCGCTCAGGCGGCGAGCCGGCGGAGCGCGAGCAGCGCCGCCGTATCCTCGCCGGCGCCACCCGTCCCGCCGCCACGGGAGGCGAGCTCGAGATCGGCGATCTCGCCGACCGCCTCGCGCAGCCGCTCCGAGCCGCGCCGGCCGGCGTCGGCGATGAGCGCGTCCGCGGCGCGCGAGGGCATCCGCAGGCGCCGCTTGATCTGCGCGGGGGCCTCCCCCGCCTCGAGCGCCGCCGCGACCTCGTGCGCCTGCCGGACCCGTCCCGAGATCCAGTAGAGCAGCCCCGCCACCCGCTCGCCCTGCTGGCGCAGCTCCAGGAACGCGCGGACCGCGGCGCGGCCGTCCCCGGCGACCACGGCGTCCGCGACCGTCCACGCCCGCCGCTCGGACGAGGAGGCGCTGAGCGAGCTCACCTGCTCGGCGTCGAGCGGTGTGGCGGTCGAGGGGTCGGCGCCGACGCCGATCGCCAGCTTCTCGAGCTCCCGGAGCAGCCGCTGCTGGCGCTCCCCGACGTGCGCGATGAGCGCGCGGGCGCCGTCGACCGTGAGCTCCAGACCGAGCGCGGCCGCCTGACGCGCGACCCAGCGCGGCAGCTCCCACGGCTTGACGGTCGCTTCGGCGCTGATGTCGCCGCCGGCCGCCTTGACCGCCGCGTGGAGTCGGTCGGGCGCCTTGGCGCGCGCCTCCTCGCGGGCGAAGAACGCGATCGTCGTCTCCGGCGGGATCGCGCCCAGCGCCGCCTCGAGCGCCTCCATCTCCGAGTCCTTCCAGCGCTCGGCGCCGTCGACGACGATGAAGCGGCGGCTGAGCGCGAGCGTCATCGCCGACAGCGCGGCCGCCGCGCGGTCCGGCGTCGCCTGCTCGCCCTCGAGGAGCTCGACCCCCTCCGCCCCGCTGAGCGACTCGGCGAGCGCGCGGAGCGTCGCCCGCCGCTCCGCAATCCGCCCGTGGTCGTCGCCGTGGATGAGGTAGGCGGGCTTGAACGTCGGCACCGCCGCCGAGTCTATGCCGGCGGCGCCTGGACGGCGCGTCGAGCCGCTCAGCGAGCGACGACGTTGACGAGCTTGTCGGGCACGACGACCACCTTGACGACCTCGTGCCCGTTCACATGGGCCTGAACGCCGGCGCTCGACAGCGCGAGGCGCTCGAGCTCCTCGCGCGGGGCGCCGGTCGGCGCCGGCACCCGGTCGCGAACCCTGCCGTTGACCTGGCAGACGAGCTCGAACGACTCGGCGACGAGCATCGCCGGATCCGCGGCCGGCCACGGCTCCTCCCAGACACGATCGCCCGTGAGCAGCTCGTACACCTCGGCGCCGACGTGCGGCGCGAACGGGAACACGAGCGAGGCGGCGGTCGCGGTTGCGAAGCGCCGCGCCCCCGAGTCGGCGTCCCGACGGCGGTACAGCTCGTTGACGAGCTCCATGATCGCGGCGATCGCCGTGTTGAACGAGAAGCGGCCGTCGAGATCGGCGGTCACCTTGTCGATCGCCCAGTGGGCCTTGCGCACGAGCTCCAGCGCGTCGCCGGTCGGGTTCTCCGGGGTCTCGGCGGGCCCGCGCGCGGTGGTCTGCGCAAGCTCGTCCCCGAGGCGCCACAGGCGCGTGAGGAACCGGTGCACGCCCTCCAGCGAGGTCTCGCTCCAGGCAGCGTCCTGGTCGGGGGGCCCGATGAACAGCACGTAGCAGCGCGCCGCGTCCGCGCCGAACCGCTCGACGATCGGCGTCGGCGAGATGACGTTGCCGCGCGACTTCGACATCTTGTGGCCGTCAGGGCCGAGGATCATCCCCTGGGTGAAGAGCGCGGCGAACGGCTCCTGCACGGACAGGAGCCCCATGTCGGCGAACGCCTTGACGAAGAAGCGGGCGTAGAGCAGATGCAGGATCGCGTGCTCGATGCCGCCGATGTACTGGTCGATCGGCGCCCACTGCGCGAGCACCTCCGGGTCCCACGGCGCCGCGTCGTTGCGGGCGTCGCAGTAGCGCAGGAAGTACCAGCTCGAGTCGACGAACGTGTCCATCGTGTCGGTCTCCCGGCGGGCGGCGCCCCCGCAGCGCGGGCAGCGGGTGTGGAGCCACTCGTCGGCGGCGGCGAGCGGCGAGCGCCCGCGCGGCTGGTAGTCGTCGACCTCGGGCAGCAGCACGGGAAGGTCCCCGTCGGGGACGGGCACCATCCCGCAGGACTCGCAGTACAGGATCGGGATCGGGCAGCCCCAGTAGCGTTGGCGTGAGAGCAGCCAGTCGCGCAGGCGGTAGCTCACCGCGGCGCGGCCGGCCCCCCGGCTCTCCAGCCAGTCGACGATCGCCTCGCGTCCGGCGACCGCGTCCATCCCCGTGAACCGGCCGGAGTTGATGAGCCGCTCGTCGTCGGTGTGTGCGGTGAACGCTCTCTCGCTCACGTCGGACGCCTCCGCGCCGGACGGCGCCACGACCGGTCGGATCGGCAGCGCGAACGCCGTGGCGAACGCGTGGTCGCGTTCGTCGTGGGCGGGCACCCCCATGACCGCGCCGGTGCCGTACTCCATGAGCACGTAGTCGGCGACATACATCGGCAGCGGCTCGCCGTTGACCGGGTTGGTGACCGTGCGGCCGAGCGGCACCCCCGTCTTCGGCTTCTCAGCGGCGCCCCGGTCGGCCGCCCGCTCGCTGAGCGCGCGGTTGACGTACGCGCGCACGTCCGCCTCGTGCTCCGTCCCGGCGGCGAGGCGCATGACGTCGGGATGCTCGGGCGCCATCACGAAGAACGTCGCGCCGAACAGCGTGTCCGGACGGGTCGTGAACACCGGGTAGTCGATGCCGAGCGCCTCGCAGCGGAACGTCACCTCCGCGCCGCTCGAGCGGCCGATCCAGTTGCGCTGCTGCGCCTTGACGCTCTCAGGCCAGCGGATCGTCTCCAGGTCGTCGAGGAGCCGGTCCGCGTAGGCGGTGATCCGGAAGAACCACTGCTCGAGCTGGCGCAGCTCGACCTCGTGGCCGCAGCGCTCGCAGCGACCGTCGATCACCTGCTCGTTGGCGAGCACCGTCTGGTCGTTCGGGCACCAGTTGACCGCGGACTCCTTGCGGTAGGCGAGGCCTCGCTCGAACAGGCGCAGGAAGATCCACTGCGTCCAGCGGTAGTAGCCGGGCTCGTGCGAGGAGATCTCGCGCGACCAGTCGATCGACAGCCCCCAGGCGCGGAACGCCCGCTGGAACGCGGCGATCGACTCGTCGGTCGCCTGGCGCGGCGGGATGCCGGTCTTGATCGCGTTGTTCTCCGCCGGGAGGCCGAACGCGTCGTAGCCGAGCGGATGCAGCACCCGGTGGCCGGTGCGGCGGCGGAAGTGCGCGACCGCGTCCCCGACCGCGTAGTTCTTGAGGTGTCCGATGTGGGGCTCGCCGCTCGGGTAGGGGAGCATCTCGAGCACGTAGGACTTCGGCGGGGCGGCGGCGACCTCGTCGGGAGGCAGGTTCGGGACCTCCCAGGTGCGCTCGGACTCCCACACCGCCTGCCAGCGCGGCTCGATCTCGGACGGGTCGTAGCGACGGTCGCTCATGTGCGTGGCGGAGATTACCGGGGGTTCCCGGCCCGCCCGCGCCGGCCGAGCCGGCTCAGGAGGCCGCTGACGTCGCAGGCTCGCCCTGCGAACCGCGCGCCGCGCGTGCGTCGAGGAACTCCAGCAGCGCCTCCGGAGGCATCGGCCGCGCGAAGTAGAACCCCTGCCCGGTCTCGCACCCGAGGTCCCGAAGCGTCGTCGACTGCTCGGGATACTCGATGCCCTCGGCGACGACCTCGAGCGCGAACGAGTCGCCGAGGCCGAGCACGGCGGACGCAAGCCCGGTCGTGATCGGTGCGGCGCCCGCGGCGAGCAGCGAGCGGTCCATCTTGAGGACGTCGAGCGGGAAGCGGCTGAGCGTCGAGAGCGACGAGTAGCCCGTGCCGAAGTCATCCATCGCGAGGCGAACCCCGAGCGCGTGCAGCTCGGCGAGGCGCGCCGCGGCGAGGTCGGTGTCGGTCATCATCACAGACTCGGTGATCTCGAGCGTGAGCGCGCCCGGCTCGAGCCCGGCATCGTGGAGCGCGCCGCGAAAGTCGGCGACCTTGCCCTCTGTCTTCGCGATGTACATCGCCGCGTCCGCGTTGCGGATCAGCTCGTCTGCGTCGGTCACCGCGCCGGCCTCGGCGATCGAGATGCCGAGGCTCGCGCGGATCGAGAGCGTCTTGTGCGCGATCTCCAAGGGGGCCGACAGGCTCTGCAGGATCCGCTCGGCGGTGTCGGCGGCGCCCTGGACGTCGCTCACGTCCTCCAGCAGCACCGCGAACTCGTCGCCGCCGAAGCGCGCCGGCGTGTCACCCGAGCGGATCGCGAGCGTGATCCGCTTGGCGACCTCGAGCAGCACCTCGTCCCCCGCCGCGTGCCCCAGGCTGTCGTTGATCGTCTTGAAGTCGTCGAGATCGATGAAGATCGCCGCGAGGCCCATCGGCTCACGCCGCGCCCGCGCGACAGCGTGGCGCGCGCGCTCGTTGAACAGCGCGCGGTTGGCGAGATGCGTGACCGAGTCGTGGAACGCCTGGTGGGTGAGCTGCTCCTCGAACGCCTTGCGCTCGGAGACGTCGCGGCCGTTGAGCACGATGCCGCGGACATGCTCGTCGTCGCGCAGGTCGTTGAGGAGCACCTCGAAGCTCCGCGGGCTCCCGTCGGCGGCGGCGAGCACGCACTCCATCGGCTCGCCGGCGGCGGCCGACCACGAGCCGTCGGCCAGGCAGATCGGGAGCCGGCCCTGCTCGGAGGGGTGCAGCAGCTCGGCGAACGGGCGGCCAATCACCTGCTCGGCCGAATAGCCGAGCACGGCCTCGATCGACGGGCCCTGGTACACGATCGTCGCCGACTCGTCGATCAGCGTGATGAGGTCGGAGGAGTGGCGCACGAGCGAGCTCAGGCGCTGCTCGGAGGCGGCGCGGTGGGCGGTCTCCGACAGCCGGTTGCGCTCGACCGCAAGCGAGATCTGGTGGGCGAGCGTGGCGAGGCTCGCGCGGGACTCGATGTCGGGGGCCCGCTCACCGGTGACGAGAAGCCATCCCTGCCCGTCGCTCTGCGTGCCGAGCGCGACGATCACCTCGTCGGGCTCCTCGAGCCGGAGATGCTCCGCGATCCGCGCCGGCAGCCGATGCGGCCCCCCGGTCGCCGTGCGCGCGAGGAAGTCGGCAAGGCCGACCGGCGCTCCCCAGGCGACGAGCTCGCCGCTCACATCGAGGCGCGCGACCTGCGCCTCCTCGCACCACAGGCGGCACACGAACGCCCGCACCGCGTCGCCCGCAAGCGACGGGACCGCGACGAGCCCCGCGGTGGCGATGTCGACGAGCGACGTCGCCCCCACGAGCCGCTCACCGGTGGCGCCGAGCGATCGCTCGCGAGCCGCGGCGCGCTCGCGCTGGTGGACGAGGCCGGCCATCCGGCCGGCGACGAGCGAGAACAGGACAGCCGAGGCGGCGATGACGAACAGCAGATCGGGATCGTGGTGCGGGCGGGCGCTCAGATACTCGAGCGCCGGCGCGATGAGCGTCGCTCCGGCGAGCAGTGCGAGGCGCCCGGGTGTGAGCCGCGGCGCGCGCTCGGCTCCCGCGTCGGCGAGGCTGTCCATCGTCGGGTGGAGCGCGGCGGTGCCCCAGAGCACGGAGAATGCGATGAAGCCGCTGCCGAGCCACAGCGGATGGTGGAGGTGCTCGCGCGTGAGCAGGTCGTCGAGGAAGCCCGTGACGAGCAGCGCGGCGAGGCTCGCGATCACGAGGCGGAAGGCGGCGCGCCGGCGCCCGGCGTCGAACGCGAGACGGATCGCGGCGACGAGGAGCAGGATGCCGCCGGCCGGATGGGCGATCGACGCGAGCTTCGGCGCGAGCGCGAGCGAGGCGTCCTGCACGGCGGGGGCGATCAGCTGGGTGACCGGCGGCAGCGCGAGCCCGAGCGAGATGATGAGCGCGTCGATCAGACCCGCGCGGTCGGCGCGCCGGTTGCGGCTGCATACGAGGATGAGCAGGCCGACCATGAGGACGGGGTCGACCGCGACCGACAACGCGTCCGCGGGTGACGGGAACGGCAGGCGGGACCCGGTGAGCTGCGGATAGCCGCTCGTGTAGAGCTCGCCCGCGGCGAACAGCGCGACGCCCGCGGCGAAGCAGCGCCAGGCGGCGCGCGACCGCGGCCGGTGGATCCGCATGCCGGCGAGGACCGCGAGCGCACCGGAGACGCCGAGCAGGTCGAGGAGGAGAGCGGAGCCCTGCAGCGGGGGCGCGAACGCGTACAGCCCGGTGGCGGCCGCGCACAGCGCGAGGTAGGTCCACCACAGATGGGCACGCGGCGACGCGGCACGGGGCATGCGCCTGCTATCGGCGGCTGCGTCGGTCAGTTGCGGCGGCGCGATCGTCGGCCAGCGATCATGTATTACCCTTGCATCTGACCACACCTTCGACGGGGCTGTAGCTCAGTTGGGAGAGCGCCGCCATGGCATGGCGGAGGCCAGGGGTTCGAGCCCCCTCAGCTCCACTGCATCATCCGAGCCCGTGACGGTCGGCGTCAACGCTTTCCGGGACGGGCTCGGCTCGTGGATGGACCGCGTCGCCGCTGGAGAGGAGGTGGTGCTCACCCGGCACGGACGACCGAAGATCCGGTTGCTGCCGGCAGCCGCGCCCTGAGCGCGACGGCCGGCCGCCCCGCGGGGAGGCGAGCTGCAGCAAGAGCGCCGCTCGGCCGTGCGCGGCGACCGTGCTGCGCATCGACGCCGTCGTCTCGCCGGCCGGAGATGACCGACCCGAGCGCCCAGCCGATGATCGCCGCGGGCCCGGCGATGGTGGCCGCTCTGGGAGAAGCTCGTCGGCATCGTCACCAGTGCGTCCGTATCTTGTGCTGCGGCAGGCGGCTGGCGACCGCCCAGTAGTAGATGATCAGGCTGAAGAGCCCCGAGGCGATGAGGCAGCCCCCGCCCGACATCGTCGAGCGCCTGCGCGCGGCTCATGCGGCGCTGGCCCGCGCTGGAGGCCGAGCTCGCCCGCGGCGGAACCGGCTGGCTCGCGGGCTGTGAGGAGCCGTCGCTTGCCGATCTGTCGGGGATGCCGCTCGCGGTCCGGGTCCCCCAGTGGGCCC
>DATGKS010000089.1:0-15853 GCA_035294545.1 Solirubrobacteraceae bacterium
CTGGAGCTGGTCGACGGCGAAGAATCCGTCGGTGCGCGTCCACACGAGCCCGTGGGCGCGGGCGATCGCCAGATCGCAGGCGACGTCCCACAGCGACAGCAGCGCGAGCACGACGAGCGCGCCGAGCTCGAAGCGGTCGAGCGACCGGGTCCGGCCACGGGGGCCGCGGCGGGACGGCACAGCGCCGGCGAGCGACCGGGGTCGGCCACGGAGGCCGCGGCGGGACGGCACGGCGTCGCTCAATACGCGAGCCGGTGCTGGAGCGCGAGCGACGCGCGGCCGGCCTTGGTGATCGTCAGCAGGCTGAGGTTGTGGTCGTTCATGAGCTGCGTCGTCGTCGGCGCGAACGTGAGCAGCATCCACAGCGTGAGCACGACCGACGCGCGGCGCAGCCCGGCCGAGCGGCCGAGCACCGCGAACGGCAGCATCCACACGACGTACCAGGGCACGACCCACGACAGGCTGAGGATGAGCGCGACGGTCGACCAGCCGGCGCCCTCCAGCCAGCGCTCGCGCCGGCGCGCGAGCTGATAGGCGATGACCGCGACCAGGAGCGCGGTCGCGACGTGCAGGACCGTCTTCGACCCCCCCACCCCGAAGATCAGCCCGACGAGGTTCGGGCCGCTGAAGTTCGTCAGCAGCGTGCTCTGCTGCGAGAGGTTCGGCGGCGCCGTCCCGAACAGCGCAAGGCTCGCGGCGGCGATCGGGAGGAGCGCCAGCAGCACCCCCTCGACGAACCGCCGCCGCGGCGGCCGGCCGGCGAGCGGAACGAGCAGGAACGGCAGCAGGATGACCGCCGTGAACTTGACGGCGACCGCCGCCATCAGGCACGCGCCGGCCGCCCGCTCGCGCCCGGAGAGCACGAGCAGGAGCGCCGCCATCATCGGCACGAGCATGAAGAAGTCGTTGTGGAAGCCGCCGACCGCGTAGATGACGAAGATCGGGTTGAGCGCGACGAACGCGACCGCGCGGCGCCGCTCGACGCCGAGTCGCAGCGCGCAGCGGTCGATGAGCCACACGAAGCACAGGCTGAGCGCAACCGTGACGACCTTGACGATCCAGTACGCGGCGGCAAGCGAGACGACGCCGAGCGGATAGCTGACGATCGTGAACAGCTCGCCGTACGGGCTCCTCAGGTCGTGCCAGCTGGAGAGCAGGAACACCGGATCGTACGTCTCGGCGGAGATCGGGTGGGTGTAGGGGTTCAGCTGGTGCAGGGTCCCCAGCCGCGCGAAGCCGAGATAGTTGAAGAGGTCGGTGAGCTGCGTCGGGGGCCCCAGCAGGAGGATCGCGTGGAGCGCGATCACGACCGCCCAGATCGTGCGCCGGTCGAGCCCGTCGAGCGCCCCGAGCACGACGAGCCAGGCGCCGAGCATGACGAGCAGCGCGGCGGTCATCGCGTCCTGGAGCGCGATGCGGTTGCCGAGCAGCTGCGGGATGAGGTGGGCGAGCGGGCCGGCCTCCCAGCCGGGGTAGACGAAGCCGCTGCGCGGGACGAGGATCGACGGCCCGGCGGTCGCGTCGAGCACGAACGCGAGCGTGAGCACGACGATGACCCCGAGCGCCGTCAGCCCGGTCCGGCGGCCGAGGCGCGCCCGTGTCGTGGCGGAGGCTCGGGGCCGCGCACGGTTTGCGTGCACCGGGCCGGACGAGCTCTCGTGAGCGACGCTTCCGCCGGCCGCTGCGTATTCGTGGTGAGGTTCCATGACGTCGGTCGGCGCGCGGTCGCCAAGCGCGCAATCTACTCACCGCCCGCGCGGGTTCTTCGCCGTCGCGGCGATCTCGCCCCGCTCATCGCGTGCTCATCGCGACCGAGCCGCCCCACGACGGACCGCTCCGGCAGAGCTCGCGAGCTCCGCGACCTCCCCGGGGGTGAGCCTGCGCGCCGTGCCGACGGGCATCGCCCCGAGCTCGAGCGGACCGAAGGCGACCCGGGTGAGCGCGGTGACGCGATGACCGACCGCCTCGCACATCCGCCGCACCTGACGGTTGCGCCCCTCGTGGATCGTGAGCTCGATGACGTTGTCGGCGCGGGCGCCGATCCGCCTCACGCGCGCGGGCGCCGTCACGCCATCCTCCAGCCGCACCCCGCTGCGGAGTGCTCGCAGTCGCGCGTCGGTGATCGGCGGGCCCGCGAGGCGGGCGCGATACGTCTTCGGCACCTCGAAGCGGGGATGGGTGAGCCGATGGGCGAGCTCGCCGTCGTTCGTGAGCAGGATGAGGCCGGTCGTGTCGACGTCCAGGCGGCCGACCGGGTAGAGCCGGGTGGCGACCCTGACGAGCGAGACGACCGTTCGGCGGCCCTGCGGGTCGTGCGCGGTCGAGACGACGCCCGCCGGTTTGTGCACCGCGTAGACGACCTTCGCGCCGGGATCGGGCGCCTCGACGAGGCGGCCGTCGACGCGCACCTCGTCGCCGTCGCCGATGTCCCTGGCGGGGTCGGTGACGGTCTCGCCGTCGACCGTCACGCGGCCGGCGGCGATGAGCGTCTCGCTCGCGCGGCGGGAGGCGACGCCCGCGGCGGCCATGAACTTCTGCAGGCGCATCGCCCGAGCATGGCAGGCCGGCGGCGGCTGCTTCCATACATGCGATGGATCTCGAGCTGCTTCACCGCACGCTGACCGAGCTGGGCGAGCCGCGCTACCGCGCCCGGCAGGTGTGGCGCTGGGCGGCGTCGGGCGCGGAGGGCTTTGCGGCGATGACCGACCTGCCGCGCGGGCTGCGCGCGGCGCTCGCCGCGCGGGTCCCGTTCTCGACGCTTGAGGTCGTCGAGGAGGCGCACGCGCGCGACGGGACGGTGAAGGCGCTCATGCGCACCGCCGACGGGCGCCCGGTGGAGGCGGTGCTCATGCGCTATGCGGACGGCCGGCGCTCGCTGTGCCTCTCCTCGCAGTCCGGCTGCCCGCTCACCTGCTCGTTCTGCGCGACCGGCACGATGCGGTTCGGCCGCAACCTCACGGCCTCGGAGATCGTCGACCAGGCGCTTCACTTCCGCCGGATCGACGAGGTCGACCACGCGGTGTTCATGGGCATGGGCGAGCCGATGATGAACCTCGACAATGTGCTCGCCGCCTGCGAGCGGCTGCCGGAGATCGGGATCGGCCACCGCCGCACCGCGATCTCGACGGTCGGCTGGATCCCGGGGATCGACCGGCTCGCCGAGCATCCGGCGCCGATCCGGCTCGCGCTGTCGCTGCACGCCGCCGAGGAGGCGCTCCGCTCCGAGCTCATGCCGGTCAACGACCGCTACCCGCTGTCCGACGTGCTCGCCGCCTGCCGGCGCTGGTATGAGCGCAAGCGCCGGATGGTGTTCGTCGAATACGTCATGCTCGCCGGCGTCAACGACTCGCATGTCCAGGCCACGCAGCTCGCCGCCGTGCTCGACCCGCGCATGTTCAAGGTCAACCTGATCCCGTTCAACCCGACGGACGCGCCGTATCACGGGTCCTCGCCGAAGGCGATCCAGGCGTTCGCGGCCGAGCTGGAGCGTCACGGGATCGGGGCGACGGTGCGCCTGACGCGCGGGCGGGACATCGCGGCCGCCTGCGGCCAGCTCGCCGCGCGCGGTGGGCGCTGACCCGCGGGCGGTCGGCTGCGCGGCGTTCCGCGTCCGGCGCCCGGGCGGGTCAGTCCGTCACTGCAGACTCGCCGGGCGGGGAACCGTGGTGCGGGAGCGGGGCGCCCGCATGGTCGCCCTCGTAGTCGGGCACCGCGGTCGGTCCGGTGGCGGTGATCCCGGCGACCCCGGCGCGAACCTCGCCGGCGCGCAGCAGCCGCTCACGGAGCTCCTGCGCGAAATCGGGCGAGGGGTCGAAGCCCTCGATCTCGGGCAGTGAGCCGATCTCCTCGAGTCCGAACAGCTTGAGGAACAGGTCGGTCGTGCGGTACATGACCGCGCCGAACTGGGAGCGGCCGGCCTCCTCGATCAGCCCGCGCTCGAGCAGGGTCGTCGCCGCCGACTCGGCGCTCACCCCGCGGATCCGGGCGATCTCCGGTCGGGACACCGGCTGCAGGTAGGCGATGATGGCGAGCGTCTCGGCCTGCGCGGCGGTGAGCGGGGGCGTGCGCGGCTTGGCGAGCAGCCGGCGGGCGGCAGGCTCCGCGTCGGGATGGCTGGAGAGCGCGTAGCCCCCCGCGAGCTCCCGCAGCACGAGCCCGTGTCCCTGCTGCTCGTAGTGGGCGCGAAGCGCGCCGAGCGCGGCGACGACCTCACCGGGCTCGACGTCCGCCGCCTCGGCAAGCGCGTCGACGCCCACCGGCTCGGCGCTCAGGAACAGGAGCGACTCGAGGATCCGGGTGAGCTCATCGAGCTCCGCGGGCGTCTGCTCGGTTCGGGCGACGTGCCCGGCCTCCGACACGCTCATGCGATGGGCCTCCGCTGCGTCACGCGGTCAGCCTCCGCTCCGCAAGCGATGGGAGCGCCGGCACGTCGGCGGGGGCGGGCGGCTCCTGCGGCCCAGGCTCCACGGACGGCGCGGCGGTCGCGCCCCGCCCGGCGCTCACCGTGATCTCCGCGAACGGCTCGGGCTGGTCCCAGTCGGCCTCCCCCTGCTTGTAGAGCTCGAGCAGCGCGTAGAGCGTCACCGCGACCGTCACCCGGTCTGAGTCGCCGACCGCCTCCGAGAACGTGAAGCGACCGCGGGAGAGCAGCCGCCGCAGGTGCGCCAGCCGCTCGGCGACCGTGACGCGCACGACCGTGATGTGACGATCGTCCACGGGCGGCGGGACCTCGAGCAGTGAGCGGATGGCCGTCGACAGCTGCGCGGGCTTGTAGACCGCACCCGCCTCGGCGAGCGGTGCGGTGCGCAGCCCGGACGGCAGCGGCGCGGAGCGGAACCGGTAGCCCTCCTCACGCTCCAGGCGCGCACGCAGATACTCGGCGGCGGTCCGGTAGCGCTGGGCGGCGACCAACCGGGCGACGAGCTCCTCGGCGGCCTCGCCCGGATCGAGCTCGAGCTCCTCGATCTCCTCGCCGGGGAGGAGCAGCCGCGACTTGAGCTCAAGCAGGGCCGCGATGAGCACGAGGAACTCGGTCGCCGCCTCCAGGTCGAGCTCGCCGCGACGCTCGAGATGGTCGATGTAGGCGATCACGACCTCGGCGAGGTCGACCTCCATCAGATCGACCTCCTCGCGCAGGACGAGCGTGAGCAGCAGGTCGAACGGCCCCGCGAACACGTCGAGGTCGAGATCGAGGTAGGTGAGCGTCACCCGGTCAACACTAACCGTCGCCCCGGACCGCTTGCGAACCTCGCCCTCCGCCGCGCCGCGCAGGCATCGGGGCGGGCGTGACCGCCGGTCAGCCGGCGGCGGCCGGCACCCGCGGGCCGACGCCCATGACCGTTCGCACGTCGGCGAGCGTCTCGGCCGCGATCGTGCGCGCCTTCGCCGCCCCCAGCTCGAGCGCGCGCTCGAGGCCCGCCTCGTCAGCCCGCAGCGCGTCGTAGCGCTCGCGGACGGGCGCGAGGTGGCCGATCACGGCCTCCGCAACCGCCGTCTTGAACGGCCCGTACTGCGAGCCCTCGAACTCGGACTCGATCGTCTCCGGGGAGACGCCGCGGACGGCGGCGAGGATGTCGATCAGGTTCGAGATCCCCGGCTTGTCCGGGGCGCGCCGCACCTCGGCGCCGGTGTCGGTGACGGCGGAGCGGAACTTCTTGGCGATCGCGTCCGGCTCGTCGGTGACGTAGACGGTCCCGGCCGGATTGCCCGAGGTCGTCGACATCTTGCGATCGGGAAACTTGAGATCCATGATCCGCGCCCCCACCTCGGGGATGCGCACCTCGGGCACGACGAGGGTCTCGCCGAAGCGATTGTTGAAGCGCTCGGCGACGTCGCGCATGAGCTCGACGTGCTGGCGCTGGTCGTCGCCGACCGGGACCTCATGGGCGCGGTAGGCGAGCACGTCGGCGGCCATCAGCACCGGATAATTGAAGAGCCCGGCGCTCGCCAGATCCCGCGCCGAGCTCGACTGCGTCTTGTCCTTGAACTGCGTCATGCGCGTGAGGTCGCCGTAGGAGGTGACGCTCATGAGCAGCCACGTGAGCTCGGAATGCTCGACGACGTCCGACTGGCGGAAGAAGATGCAGCGATCGGGATCCAGGCCCGACGCGAGCAGGATCGCCGCGGTGTCGTAGACGGCCGTTCGCAGCTGCGCCGGGTCATAGGCGACGGTCAGCGCGTGCAGGTCGACGACGCAGTAGATCGCCTCGCCGCGATCCTGACCCGCCACGTACTGGGTGATCGCCCCGATGTAGTTGCCGAGGTGCTTGCGACCCGTCGGCTGGATCCCCGAGAAGATGCGCACGCGGCGTCAGGCTAGCGCTCGACCGCCGGCGGCCGACGCCGCCGGTGAGCGCCCGCAGACCGGTCAGCGCTCGAGCGCGCGATCGAGCGCGGAGTGCAGCTCGCGGCCGCCGAGCGGGTTCGGCGCGCGCGCGCCGGCGCGCATGCCGGGCCCGCCCCCGGAGCCCCGCCGCAGGCGACGATCGGGCGCCGACAGAAGCCAGGCGGCGATCACGCCGCCGACCGCGCCGCAGACGTGGTCCTGCCAGGAGACGCCCGGATGCGGGACGACGCTTGCCACGAGCACGCCGCCCCAGAGGATGCCGACGACGAGGCCGACGGCGATCTGCAGCAGGCTGCGGTTGAAGATGCCGCGGGCGAACAGGTAGGTCGCGTAGCCGAAGACGAGACCGCTCGCACCGAACGTGTCGGTGTGGGCCGGCGAGATCAGCCAGGTGCCGAGGCCGCTGACGAGGATCACGACGAGCGTGACGAGCGCCAGCCGGCGAGCCCCCCGCCAGGCGATGATCGCGCCCATGAACACGAACGGGATCGTGTTGTCGACCAGGTGCGGGTAGAAGTTCGCGTGCAGGAACGGGGCGGTGAGGATCGCCCACAGGTGGTCGACGTTTCGCGGCCGGATCCCGCCGTCGTACGACAGCGAGCCGTGGTCGAGGGAGTTGATCGCCTCGACCAGCCACATCGCGGCGACCATCCCGAACAGCAGGATCAACCCGGACCGGGCGTCGTGGCGGGGGCGCAGGCGCGAGCGCATGCCTGACAGGATCGCATGCCGCAGGCACGGTCCCGGCCGATTCTTCGCCGGCCCTTCGCTGCGATCGCCGAGGCCACGGTCGCGCCGCGCCGGACGCGGCGGCGCGTCCCGGCCGCCGCGGCGAGCGCTCCGCCGGCGGTTCACTCAGCCGACGGCGGCGAGCGCCTCGCCGGCGAGCGCGAGCGCGACCTCTGCGCGGCTGCGCAGCGCGTCCCGGAGCACGTACTCGTCCGGGGTGTGGGCGCCCCCACCGCGCGGACCGAGGCCGTCGACGGTCATCGGAATCGCCTGCGCGAAGTGGCTCGCGTCCGAGGCGCCGCCGCGCGGGACGCCGACGACCGGGCGGCCGATTCGCTGTGCCGCGGCGCGGAGCAGCCCGGCTGTCGCCCGCTCGGCGTCCATCCCGGGCCAGGCGCGACCCATGCGCGAGGTGATCTCGACCTCGTCGACCACGTCGGGCACGCCGGCGAACACCGGGTCGAACGCCTCGAGCCTGCGGGCACGCATGTCGCAGATGAGCTCGGCGTGGGCGGGCACGACGTTGAACGCCTCGCCGGAGCGCATCACGGTCGGCACGACCGAGAGCTGCTCGGGGCCGTCGGGGTCGTGGAAGGCGGCGACGCGCTCGGCGACGCGGGCGACCGCAAGCAGGGCGTTGCGGCCCTGGTCGGGCGCCGAGCCCGAGTGGGCGGCGCGGCCGAGCCCGTCGATGAGCATCGTCGCCGCCGCCTTGCGGCGCACGACCACCCCCTCCTCGCCCTCGGGCGTGAGGTAGCCGCCCTCGAAGCACAGGCAGGCGTCGAACCCCGCGAACTCCTCGGCCCGCCGGAACGGGTCGATCCGCCACTCCTCGTCGCAGACCATGACGACGGCGAGCTCGGCGAAGCGCGACGGGTCGGCGGCGAGCGCCCTCGCCACCCCGAGCGCGAGGATGTCCCCGCCCTTCATGTCGATCGTGCCCGAGCCATAGAGCCGCTCGCCCGCGTCGCGCAGCGGCGCGTGCTCGCCGTGGGCGAACACCGTGTCGACGTGGCCGAGCAGGACGAGCCGCCCCGCGCCGGTGCCCTCAAGGCGGGCGACGAGGTCCGGCGCGCAGCCCGAGGTCGAGCACTCCGGGCGCGACACGACCGCCCCCTCGGGCAGCAGCGAGACGCAGACCTCGATCGCCGCCTCGGCGCCGTCGACGTCCCCGGAGGGCGAGGAGATGTCGACGAGCGCCCGAAGCTCCGAGTCGACCGCGCGCTCGGCGATCTCCCGCGCCCGGGCGGCGATCTCCGGATCGGCGCAGACGCGGCGCTCCTCATGTCCGGCGGCGCTCACCCCGGTCGCCCCCACGGGGTGTCAAGCTCCGCCTCCCGCCATACCGGGGGCATCATCCGGCAGTGACCGCCTCCCGCAGGACGTCGAGCGACAGCTCCCCCGGGCCTCCGCCGCGGCGGGCGTGCGCGTCGGCGAGGCGGCAGAGCGCGTCGTTGAGCGGGGTCGGCACCCCGTGCAGGCGGCCGAGGAGCGAGATCTCGCCGTTGAGGTAGTCGGTCTCGAGGCTGCCGGTCCCGCGCTTGAGGCTCTGCCAGGTCGAGGAGCCGCCGCGGATCCGGCCCTCGATGGCGGACACCCCGAGGTCCCTCCAGCGGGTCTCGCGGTCGCTCGCGTGCGGGTCGTCGTGCGCGATCCCGGCGGCCTGGAGCACCGCCTCGCCCTCGGCCCGCACGCGCCGCTCGAGCTCGCCGAGCTCCGGATCGTCAGCGAAGAGCGCGCCGACGACGTTCGCCAGGTTGAGCAGGAGCTTCGCGTGCTTGAGGCGCATCACGTCCGCAACCGCCCGGGCGACGAAGCGCGCCCCGGAGAGCGTGGCCGCGAGCTCCTCGCAGCGGGCGTCGGTTCCGGACGGGTAGCGCCCGAGGTGGAGGAAGCCCGACAGCTTCGCGCCGGTCGCCTCGACGACACCGGGCTCGAGGTGGTTGGTGGGAGCGAGCACGTAGGCGCCGTAGACGTCGGCGAAGCGGCGCTGGGCGACCCGCTCGTTCTCGACCCCGTTCTGCACGCACACGATCGGGACCTCGCGGGCGCCGGCGGCGCGCAGCTGATCGAGGGCGCCGAGCGTGTCCTGGCTCTTGACCGCGAGGAGCACGACGTCGCCGTCGCGGCCGACCTCGAGCTCGGCCGGGTCGGCGGCCGCGGGGATCTCGAGTGTCACATCCTCGACGGGCGTGAGGAGGCGGAGGCCCCGGATGCGGATCGCCTCGAGGTGGGCGCCGCGGGCGATGAGCGCGACCTCGTGGCCGGCCTGGCGCAGCCGCGCGCCGACGACGCCGCCGACCGCGCCGGCGCCGAACACCACGTACCGGGTGCTCACGACGGCCGGCGGTCGGAGGGGCGGCGGGCGGTGCTCACTGCGCCTCGCGGATGGCGGGACGCCGGGCGGCGGCTCCCTGCGCCCGGCGGATGGCGGGACGGCGGGCGGCGGCTCACAGCGCCTGGCGGATGACGGGACGCCGGGCGGCGCCCGCCTCGTCGAGGCGGCGGACCGGCGTCGTGTACGGGGCTCCGCGCGCGACCGCGGGATCCTCGCGCGCCTCGGCCAGCACGGCGGCGACGATCTCCGCGAAGCGGTCGAGCGTCTCCTTCGTCTCGGTCTCCGTCGGCTCGACGAGCAGCGCCTCGTCGACGAGCAGCGGGAAGTACACGGTCGGCGGGTGCACGCCGTGATCGAGCAGCCGCTTGGCGAGATCGAGCGTGCGGATCTGAAGCTCCCGCTTCATCGGCCCGCCCGAGAGCACGAACTCATGCATGCACACGCGGTCATAGGCGGCCGGCAGCAGCTTGAGCACCCCGAGCTCCCGCAGCCGGGCGAGCAGGTAGTTGGCGTTGAGCACGGCCGTCTCGGAGACGTCCCTCAGCCCCGCCGCCCCGAGCGAGCGGATGTAGGCGTAGGAGCGCACGAACACGCCGTAGTTGCCCTGGAAGCCGCGCAGGCGCCCGATCGACCTCGGGCGGTCGAAGTCGAGGTCGTAGACCGGCGCCCGATCCGCGCCCGAGCCGCCGTTGGCACCCGCGCCCGCCGGGTCGCGGCGCACGACCTGGGGGCGAGGCAGGTACGGCTCGATCCGCTCGGACACCGCGATCGGCCCGGCGCCCGGGCCGCCGCCGCCGTGGGGTTGGGTGAACGACTTGTGCAGGTTGAAGTGCACGATGTCGAAGCCCATGTCGCCCGGGCGGCAGATCCCCATGATCGCGTTGAGGTTCGCGCCGTCGTAGTAGAGCGTCGCGCCGACGCCGTGCACGATGCGCGCGATCTCGTCGATCTGCGGCTCGAACAGCCCGAGCGTCGAGGGGTTCGTGAGCATCAGGCAGGCGACGTCGTCGGTCGCCTTGGCGCGCAGGTCCTCGATGTCGACGTTGCCGTTCGCGTCGGTCCCGACCTTCACCACCTCGTAGCCGGCCATCGTCACCGTGGCCGGGTTCGTGCCGTGCGCGGTGTCGGGGGTGAGGACCTTCGTGCGGCTCTCGCCATGGTCCTCGTGGTAGGCGCGGGTGAGCAGCACCCCGGCAAGCTCCCCGTGCGAGCCCGCGGACGGCTGCAGCGAGACGTGCGGCAGGCCCGAGATCTCGGCGAGGGCGTCCTGCAGGCGCCACATGAGCTCAAGCGCGCCCTGCGCGCGGGCGGGGTGCTGCAGCGGATGCAGCCGGGCGTGACCGGGCAGCGCGGCGAGCCGCTCGTGGAGCTTCGGGTTGTGCTTCATCGTGCATGAGCCGAGCGGGTAGAAGCCGGTGTCGAGGTCGAAGTTCCGCTTCGAGAGCCGGTTGTAGTGGCGCACGATCTCGGGCTCTGCGACCTCCGGCAGGCGCGGCCCCTCGGCGCGGCGAAGCTCCGGCGACAGCAGCTCGTCGAGCGGGCGCTCGGGCACGTCGGTCGCCGGCGCGACGAACGCGCGGCGGCCCGGCTGCGAGCGCTCGTAGATCGTCAGCTGATCGTCGGCGGCGGCGTTCGAGCCGGTGACCCGCTCGGTGGAGGCCTCAACGCTCATCCGCTCACCCCGGCATGAGACCGGTCGGCGTCGCGCTCGGCGGCGACCGCCTCGCCGAGCACCTCTGCGAGGCGGTCGATGTGCTCTCTCGTGCGCTGCTCGGTGAGCGCGATCAGGAGGCCGTTCTCGTAGCCCTCGCCGGCGAGCGGGTAGCCCGGGTTGATCCCGGCGGCCAGGCAGCGGGCGATGACCGCGTCGACGGGCGCGTCGAGCGCGACCGCGAACTCGCGGACGACCGGCTGCTCGTGGATCGCGTCGACGCCGTCCAGCGCGGTGAGCGTGCGTCGCGCGTAGTCGGTGCGCCGCACGAGCAGCTCGGCGAGCTCGACGATCCCGCGGCGCCCCAGCCAGCTCAGGTAGATGACGCCCGCGAGCGCGTTGAGCGCCTGCGCGGTGCAGATGTTCGAGGTCGCCTTCTCACGGCGGATGTGCTGCTCGCGGGTCTGGAGCGTGAGCACGAAGCCGCGCCGGCCGTCGACATCGACCGTCTCCCCGGCGATCCGTCCCGGGATGCGCCGGATGAGCGCCTCGGTCGTGGCGAAGAAGCCGAACGACGGACCGCCGTAGTCGAGGCGGTTGCCGAGCGTCTGGCCCTCCCCCACCGCGATGTCGACGCCGCACTCGCCCGGAGTCCTGAGCAGCGCGAGCGGCAATGGGTCGCAGGCCGCGATGCAGAGCGCGCCGGCGTCGTGAGCGGCGCCGGCGAGCGCCGCGAGGTCCTCGACGGCGCCGAGGAAGTTCGGCTGGGCGACGACGACCGCGCTCACGGTGTCGTCGAGCTCGGGCAGCGCGGTGAGCCCGTCCTCGAGCGGCGCCTCGACGACCTCCATCTCCCACGCGCGCGCGAGCGTCGCGAGCGCCTCCCGCGCGTGTGGGTGGACCCCGCGGGAGACGACGAACCGCCGGCGGCCGTTCGTGTGCTTGGCGATGTAGCCCGCCGCGGCGACCGCGCTCGGGCCCTCGTAGACCGAGGCGTTGGAGACGGGCAGGCCGGTGAGCTCGCAGATCGCGGTCTGATACTCGAACATCGCCTGCAGCCCGCCCTGGGAGACCTCGGGCTGGTAGGGCGTGTACGGCGTGAGGAACTCGGAGCGGGAGATGATCGAGTCGACGAGCGCCGGCACGTAGTGGTCGTACATGCCGGCGCCGAGAAACGAGATCTCGTCATCGCAGGACACGTTGCGCTCGGCGAGCGCGCGCAGCTCGGCGTGGACCTCCTGCTCGGAGAGGCCCTCGTCGAGCGACAGGCCGTCGCGCAGCCGCAGCGAGACCGGAACGTCGGCGAACAGCTCCTCGATCGAGGAGACGCCGATCGCGGCGAGCATCTCCGCGCGATCGGCGTCGGTGGCGGACGTGTATCTCGTCACGAGAGCGTCGCCTGGTATGCGGCCGCGTCGAGCAGCGCCTCCTGCTCGGCGGGGTCCGACAGCCTGATCCGCACGAGCCAGCCCTCGCCGTAGGGATCCTCGTTGATCTTCTCCGGAGCGTCCGACAGCTCGTCGTTGACGGCGACGATCTCGCCCGACAGCGGGCTGATCACGTCGGAGACCGCCTTCACCGACTCGACCTCGGTGTACGGCTCGTCCTTCGTCACCTGGGCACCGACCTTCGGGGGGTCGAAGAACACGACCTCCCCCATCGAGTCCTGCGCGTACCACGTGATCCCGAACACGGCCTCGTCGCCCTCGACGCGCGCCCAATCGTGCTCGGGGTGGTACAGCAGGTCGTCCGGATAGCTGGCGTCGGCCACGTCAGAGCGCTCCTTTCACGAGCCCTTCGCATAGATGGGCTTCTTCACCACGGTCGCGGGACGCACGCTGCCGCGCACGTCGATCTCGATGTTCGTCCCCGGCTCGGCGCGCTCGGCCGGCAGGTACGCCATCCCGATCCCACGCTCAAGCGAGGGCGAGAACGTGCCGGAGGTGACGACGCCGCCGCCGACGACCTCGTTGCCCTGGCGCGCGATCCCCGGCCCGTCGATGACGAACGCGCACAGCTTCTCCGCCGGTCCCTCGGCCCGCACCCGGGCGACCGCCTCGGCGCCGACGAACCCGGTCTGCTCCGCGCACGCCCAGCCGAGCCCGGCCTCGATCGGCCCGCGGGTCGTCGTCAGGTCGTTGCCGTACAGGTGGTAGCAGACCTCCAGCCGCAGGGTGTCCCGCGCGCCGAGACCGGCCGGCTCCGCGCCGGCGGCCAGCAGCGCGTCCCAGACGCGCGGCGCCTCGGCGGGGTCGATCAACAGCTCGCAGCCGTCCTCGCCCGTGTATCCGGTCCCGCACACGAGCATCGCCACGCCCGCGATCGTCCGCTCGCCGCAGTGAAAGCGCGGCGGCAGCGGCCCGTCGGCGAGCCCCGAGAGGATCCGGCGGGCGCTCGGCCCCTGCACGGCGAGCATCGCGAAGTCGCTCGCGCGGTCGATGACGTCGACGTCGTAGCCCTCGGCGTGGGCGCGGAACCAGGCGAGGTCGCTCTCGTGGTTGGAGGCGTTCGTCACCGTCAGGTAGACGTTCTCGGCGAGGCGGTACGTGAACACGTCGTCGCGCACGCCCCCGTCCTCCTGGCAGAGCAGCCCGTACTGGGCGCCGCCCTCGGTGAGCTTGCGCAGGTCGTTTGAGATGAGGTGCTGCAGGAACTCGAACGCCTGCGGCCCGCAGGTCTCGATCTCGCCCATGTGCGAGACGTCGAACACGCCGGCGCGGGTGCGGACGGCGTGGTGCTCAGCGCGGATCCCGACGTACTGGACCGGCATCTGGAAGCCGGCGAAGGCCACGAGCTTCGCGCCCGCCGCGACATGGCGATCGTGCAGCGGGCTCTGGCGAAGCGTCTCGGTGGCGTCGGCCATGGACGGCAGGCTAGTGCACCCGGTTCGACGTTTTCGATCGCCGGCCGTCCGCGGACCGGGAGGGCGTCGGTCGCCGAAGCGTCACTGACGAAGAAGATCGCGCCGCCGCCCTCGTCCGCCGCCGCTCGCCACGAGCGCCGGCACGATCGCGGCGCGCCTCACGCCGACAGCTCCGCCAGGTCGGCGTCGACCATGCGCGCGACGAGCCCGTCGAAGTCGAGCGTCGGCGTCCAGCCGAGCGCCGCCCGGGCGCGCGCCGGGTCGCCGACGGGAGCGACCGCCTCGGGGGCGCGGACGAGCGCAGGGTCGACCTCGACGTGGTCGGCCGGATCGAGTCCGAGATGGGCGAAGGCGGCGCTCACGAGGTCGCCGACAGTGTGTCCGACGCCGCTGGCGAGGACGTAGTCCTGGGGGATCTCGTGTCCGAGCGCGAGCCAGATACCGTGCATGACGTCGCCCGCGAACGACCAGTCCCGCACCGCCGAGAGGTCGCCGAGCGTGAGCGTCCGCCGGCGGCCGAGCGAGATCTCGGCGGCGCCGCGGGTGATCTTGCGGGTGACGAACCGCTCCGGGCGGCGCTCGGACTCATGGTTGTAGAGGATCCCGGAGACCGCGAAGAGCCCATGCCGCTCGCGCAGCTGCCCCAGCAGCTGGTGGGCGGCGAGCTTGGCCGTCGCGTACGGCGTGCGGGGCCGGCACGGAGTGTCCTCGCGCTGCGGGCTCACCGGCGCCTCGCCGAACATCTCCCCGGAGGCGGCGACGAACACGCGCGCGTCCGGCAGCCGCTCGGCGACGAGCGCCAGCAGCGCCGCCGCCGAGCCGTGGATCGCGGCCATCGTCGCCGCCGGATCGCGCCACGAGTCGGGGACGAACGTCGGCGCGGCGAGGTGGTAGATCTCGTCCGGGGCAAGATCGCAGATCCACACCCGGGTCGTCTCGTCCCGGACGTCGCCCCGCCGGACGCTCAGGCGTGCGCGCAGCGGCTCGCTGCAGCCGAGGTCGTCGGCCGGGTCACGGCGGGTGAGGCCGATCACCTCATAGCCGCGGCCGAGCAGCTCCTCGGCGAGGAACGACCCGTCCTGGCCGGTGACGCCGGTGATGAGCGCCCGTCGCCCTCGCTGAGCTCCCGCCGGGCCGCCCGGAGACCGGTCCGCCGGTTCGCGCTGCACCCCGGCAGGCGGGCTCCCCGGCGCCCCCGGAGGGCCCTCGGTCACGGCCGGGCGCGGCCGGAGAGGAGCTTGTGGTCGGCGTCGACCATCAGCCGGATGAGCTCCTCGAAGCTCGTCTCCGGCCTCCAGCCGAGCACCCGTTCGGCCTTCGAGCGGTCGCCGATCAGCGTGTCGACCTCGGCGGGCCGCTTGAGCGAGTCGTCGATCTCGACGTGCCCCTCGATGTCGACGCCCGCCTGGTCGAACGCGATCTCCAGGCAGCGCCGCACCGTGTGGGTCTCGCCGGTCGCGATCACGAAGTCCTGCGGCTCGTCCTGCTGGAGCATCAGCCACATCGCCTTCACGTAGTCCTTCGCGTAGCCCCAGTCGCGCTTCGCGTCGAGGTTGCCGAGCTTCAGCGTGTCGATGAGCCCGAGCTTGATCGCGGCCGCGTGCCACGTGATCTTGCGGGTGACGAACTCCAGCCCGCGGCGTTCGCTCTCGTGGTTGAAGAGTATTCCGCTCGTCGCGTGCAGGCCGTAGGACTCGCGGTAGTTGACCGTGATGAAATGGCCGTAGACCTTGGCGACGCCGTACGGGGAGCGCGGGTAGAACGGCGTCGTCTCGGACTGCGGGACCTCTCGCACCTTGCCGAACATCTCGCTGGAGGACGCCTGGTAGAAGCGCGCCTCGGGACAGACCTCGCGCATCGCCTCGAGCATCCGGGTGACCCCGACGCCGGTGAACTCGGCGGTGAGCGTCGGCTGGATCCAGGAGA
>DATGKS010000090.1:0-3131 GCA_035294545.1 Solirubrobacteraceae bacterium
CGACGGCGTCAACCCCGAGTTCGCCGGCTACCGCGGGCAGCTGGTCAAGCAGGCGGACGTGACGATGCTCGCCTATCCGTGGAGCTTCCGCTCCTCGGTCGCGGTCGAGCGGCGCGACCTCGCCTACTACGTTCCGCGCACCGACCCCGCCGGCCCCTCGATGGACGATGCGGTGAGCATGATCGAGTCCGCCCGGCTTGCGCCCCGCAGCTGCCAGGCGTTCGTCTACACCGAGCGCAGCTACGAGCCCTACATCCGCGACGTCTTCCACCAGTTCTCGGAGACCCGCACCGGCGGCGCGTTCACGTTCATGACCGGGATCGGCGGCTTCCTGCAGGAGTTCCTCTACGGCTACTCGGGAATGCGCCTCGAGCGCTCGGCCGTCCGTCTCGCCCCCGCGCTGTCGGGGCCGCTCACGTCGGTGACGCTCCGAAACCTGCGCTGGCACGGGCGGACGTTCACGCTCGCCGTCCACCGCGACCGCGCGACGGTGACGCTGCGGCGCGGCGCCGCGCTGCCGGTCCTCACCCCGGCCGGCCGTCACATCGTTCGCCGCGGGGCGCCGCTCACGGTCGGCACCGTGCCCTCCGGACGCCCGCCGCGGAGCGTCGACCCGCTCCGCTGCGGCCGCGCCCGCGCCTCGAGCGCGGCGCCGGGGGCGCCCGCGCTCGCCGCCGTCGACGGCAGCGCCGCCACCGACTGGCAACCGGCCTCGCTGCCGGCGGCGCTGAGCGCCCCGATCGTCGGCGGGGCGCGCACGATCTCGGCGGTCACGATCCTCTGGGGCCGGATGTGGCCGCCGGTCCTGAGGCCGAACGTCCACCCGAAGCCGGGCCCGGTGCGCACGCTGCGCGCCCGGCGCTACGTCGTCGAGCTCTTGAGCGGCGGGCGGTGGCGGACGGTCGCGCGCGTGAGCTCGCGGGGCGGCCGGCTGCGCGACACGATCCGCTTCCCGGCGCAGCGGGCACGCGCGGTGCGGGTGCGGCTCCTCGCCGGCACCGGCGTGCGCACGGTGAAGACGAGCACGACCCCGTCGACGCCCGTCCTGCCGATGGTGCAGGAGCTCACCGCGCGCTGAGCGGCCATGCCGGGCGCGCGACCGGGCGGAGGTCGGCGCATCGCCGTCGTGGATCCGCGGAGGACCCGCTCCGCGCTCAGGAGGCGAACATCTCCCGCAGCGTCGTCTTCTTGAACTTGCCGGTCGCGGTGCGCGGGATCTCGTCGAGGAACTCGAAGCGATCGGGAAGCTGCCACGTCGCGCATTGTGCCGAGAGGTGGTCGCGAAGCCCCGGCACGTCCGGCTGGGCCCCGTCGCGGAGGACGACCGCCGCGAGCGGACGCTCCCCCCAGCGCTCGTCGGGGATCGCGATGACGGCCGCCTCGGCGACGTCGGGATGCGCCATCAGGCGGTTCTCCAGGTCGACGGAGGAGATCCACTCCCCGCCGGACTTGACGAGGTCCTTGGAGCGGTCGCAGATCCGGATCGAGCCGCGCGCGTCGATCGTAACGATGTCGCCCGTCTTGAACCAGCCGTCGTCGGTGAACCGGTCGGCGCCCGCGCCCCCGAGATAGGCGCGGGCCACCCACGGACCGCGCACCTCGAGCTCGCCCATCGTCTCGTCGTCCCAGGGCGCGAGCTCGCCGTCATCGCCGCGGGCCCGGATCTCGACGAACGGGGAGGGATAGCCCTGGCGAGCGGCGTCGGCGTACCGCTCGGCGGGCGGCGCGTCGTCGAGCTCGGGGTCGGGGCGGGACACGGTGCCGACGGGCGAGGTCTCGGTCAGCCCCCAGGCGTGGACGATCGTCAGGCCGTGGCGGTCGAATCCCTCGATCATGCTCGGCGGCGCGGCCGAGCCGCCGACGAGCATGTGGTCGAGGGCGGACAGGTCCCAGCGGTCGGGCTCGGCCTCGAGCGCGGCGAGATTCGCCATCCACACCGTCGGGACCCCGGCGGTGATCGTCACGCGCTCGGAGGCGAGCAGCTCGAGCAGCGACTCGGCGTCGAGCCGCGGTCCGGGGAGCACGAGCCCCGCGCCGACGAACGCGGCGGTGTAGACGAGCCCCCACGCGTTCGCGTGGAACATCGGCACGACCGGGAGCACGACGTCGCGACGCGACATGTCGTTGACGTCCGGGAGCGCGCCCGCGAGCGAGTGCAGCGTGAGCGCCCGGTGCGAGTACACGACGCCCTTCGGGCGGCCCGTCGTGCCGGACGTGTAGCAGATCGCCGCGGCCGCGCGCTCGTCGGACCGCGGCCACTGAAGCGGCTGCGCGCCGGCAATCAGCTCCTCGTAGTCGAGCGCGGCGGACGGCGGGTCGTCCGCGGAGCGGCGCACGACGATCACGTGCTCGAAGCGCCGCGCGTGCTCGAACGAGCGGTAGACGTCGAGCAGCGACCCGTCGAGGATGATCGCCCGGTCCCCGGCGTCATTCACGATGAACGCCAGCTCGTCGGGGTGCAGGCGCGGGTTGAGCGTGTGCAGCACCGCCCCCATCGAGGGCAGCGCGAAGTACGCCTCGAGGTGCTCCGGCTGGTTCCACATGAGCGTCGCGACCGGATCCCCCGGCCCGATGCCGCGCTCGGACAGTGCCCCGGCGAGCCGCCGCGCGCGGGCGGCGCACTCCCCGTGCGTCGTGCGTCCGATCGTCGCATCGGGGCGGCGGAAGACGACCTCGCGGCGCGGGCTGTGGCGCTCGGCCCGCTCGGCCGCGTGCGTCAAGGTGAGCGGGAAGTCGTCCATCATCAGCCCTGTTCGCATCGCTCTCTCCCTGGTTGGCGTGACGGGCCGCAGCGACTGGTTGGCATGAGGGGCCGCAGCCTGGTTGCCGCAGCGGCAGCGTACCGCCGCGCCCACCGATCGGCGAGCATCCAGCGGACATTCCGTACCGAACCCCGGACACGACGAAAGGCCCGACCCGCCACCGATGAGCCCAGAATCCGACTCGCACATCCACGCCCTCGCCGAGCTTGTCGTGCGCCTCGGCGCGAACATCCAGCCCGGCCAGATCGTCTCGCTCGCCTCCGAGCCCGGCAAGGAGGACCTCGCCCGAGCGGTCGCCGACGCCGCCTACCGGGCGGGCGCCCGGTTCGTCGACCTGAGCGTGTTCGACGTCCACATCAAGCGCTCCCG
>DATGKS010000091.1:0-20249 GCA_035294545.1 Solirubrobacteraceae bacterium
TGAGCGCGTTGTTGGCCACTGGTGCGCTCAACGCTCGCCCCGCTCCCCGGTCTCCGCGCCCCGCCCGTCCACCCGCGCCCCCCGTCCCTCCACCCGCTCGCGCAGGCCGTCGAGGTCGTAGGAGAGCTCGCCGGCGCGGAGCCTCGCGCGCTTGGCCGCCTCCCGAGCCTCCCGGGCGAGCGATGCCTCCAGGACCTCCGACGCGCGATCGGGCTCGATCACGGCCACGCCATCGGCATCCATCACGAGCACGTCGCCGGTCTCGATCCGGGCGCCGCCGACCTCGACCGGCTCGCCGATCGTGCCCGGCACGTCCTTGACCGCGCCATGGACGCGGATCCAGCGCGCCCAGATCGGCAGCCCGAGCTCACGGAGCTCCTCCACGTCCCGCACGGAGGCGTCGATCAGCATCCCCGCCGCCCCCTGCGCGAGCGCCTGCGTGGCGAGCAGGTCGCCGACGAGCGCGACCGGCCGCGGCTCGGGCATCGTGAGCACGATGATCTCGCCGCGGCGGACCGTGGCCATCACCGCATGGACCATGAGGTTGTCGTCCTGGCCACAGCGCACCGGGCGCGCGGGACCCGCGACCCGCGAGCCGGGGACGATCTGGTGCAGGTCGACGTCGACGAAGCGCCCGCGCCCGCCGGCCTCGTAGACGGTCGCCGTTCCGAGCCGCGCGAGCTCAGCGAGGATCGCGGCGGAGACCCTGGTCACAGCGTGCTCACGACCTGCGGGGTGACACGCTGGAACGCCTCCGCCTGCCGGATCGACTGATCGCCCGAGGCACGCCGCGCGTGGTTGCCGCGGTGGTCGGCGCGCTCGCGGTAGTACGTCTGCAGATAGGACTGCGCCTGCATCTCGCCCATCGCCGCGACCTTCCGGTCGATGACCGGGGTGATGTCGACGAACGTCGTCGGCGTGAAGTTGCAGAGCTCCGGCTGATGGGGCTCGAACAGGAACAGCTCCGGCGGGCGGATCGTGCCAAACGCGCTCGGGACCCCGGCGCCGGCGGCCAGCGAGCGGGCGCGGTCGACGGCCGCGTGGGCGACCGGATGGTCGGGGTTGAACGGGTCGGTGTCGGTGTGGGTGATGAGCACGTCGGGCGCGAACTCGCGGATCGCGTCGGCGACCGCAAGCAGCGCCTCGGTGTCGATCTGCAGCGGGTAGTCGCCGAGATCGAGCGCGCGGAACGAGGCGCCGAGATGGGCGGCGGCGCGCTCGGCCTCGGCGTGGCGGACCCGTTTGACGTTCTCCACCGTCTGGCCGTCCTTTAGCCACAGCTGGCCGGACTCGCCCCGCTCCCCATAGGAGAGCGCGAGCACCTGCGCCTCTCCCCCGGCGGCGGTGCACACCGCGATCGCCCCGCCCGCGCGCCACACGAAGTCGGCCGCGTGCGCGCCGACCACGAGCAGCCTGCGCCCGCTCACACCGACCTCCCCGCGTCGCGCATCAACCGGCTGATGGGCACCGCGCGCAGGTGGTGAGCCGCCAGATCGGCCTCGAGCCTCGCGAGCATCGCGGGCACGTCGGAGGCCCGCGGCAGGATCTCGATCACCTCGCCGGCCCGGATCCGGGCCGTGAGGTCGTCGATGTCCCGCAGGCGAAGCTTGCCCGCGATCGGGCGCCCACCGGCGCCGTGAGCCATGATCCACTGCCCGAAGCTCGGGTGGTTGGCCGCGTACAGGAAGTGGTGGCCGAGGCCGAGCGCGCGGAGCAGCGCGTGCAGGCGCGCCGAGGTGCGCAGCCAGCGCAGGACGCCGCCGTCGGCGAGCCGCGGCAGCGTCTCGTCCCCGAACGCCTCGGCGGCGGCCTCCGCGGCGGACGACGGCTGATCGACGGCGAACGAGACCCGCATCCCCTGCGCCGCGAGCGAGCGCGCGAGCCTCGGCACCTGGCCGGCGCTCGTGTCGACCATCACGGCCACCTGCGCATCGGGAGTGGCGACCGCGGTCATCGGACCGGTGTGGAAGATGTCGGCGACGACGCTGTACGCGGTCCCGGTGGACGCGACCCAGGCGAGCGCGACGATGCCTGCCGCGGCGCCCGCGGCCGCCGGAACTCCGCGCAGGCGCCAGGCGGGCATCGGCCGCGCGCGGCGCTCGGCGGCGAGGATGAGCGACGCCGTCGAGGGCCGTTCGGCGAAGCGCGGATCGGGCTCGGCGGGGTGCGCAAGCGCCCGGGCGATCGCGGGGCCGAGATCCGCACGGCGGCGGGCGACCTGGGCGAGCCCGAAGCGCTCGAGCGCGCGGTTGGAGGCGCGGACGTGGCCGACCCCGAAGCCGTAGGAGATGACCGGGCAGCCCCGGATCGTCGCCTCGAGGACGGTGAGGCCCGCGCTCGAGTGGACGAGCGCGTCGGCGGCGGCGAGCACGTCGCCCATCCGGTCGGTGAAGCCCATGACGCGCAGCCGCGACACGCCCGCGAAGCGCTCGGACACCTGCCGGCGCACGCGGTCGTTGCGCCCGCACAGGCAGAGGACCGTCGCGTCCCGGGTCTCGAGCGCGACGCTCACCGCGCCGACGAGGTCGCCGACGCCCCAGCCGCCACCCGAGACGGCGATCACCGGGCCCTCCGGCGGGAGCCCGAGCGCCCGTCGCGCGTCGGCGCGCGAGCGGGGCGCCAGGAACGCGGGCGCGGTCGGCGGGCGCGTCCACCGCGCGCTGCCGGCGCCGGCGATCCGCTCGACCTCCGCAAGCGACTCCGGGTGGGTGACACAGTGCAGGTCGATCCCCGGATGGGCCCAGAACGACAGGCCGGCGAGGTCGGTGATCGAGGCGTGACAGGGAATCCGCAGCCGTCCTCGTCGCCGGAGCTCGCCGAGCACGGCCGTCACCCCCGGATAGGTGGAGACGATGAGGTCGGGCTCGTGCGCGCGGATGAGCCGCATCAGCCCGCGGCGGCCGAGCGCGGTGAGCAGGCGCCGCGACAGCCAGCGGGTCGGCGCCAGGCGCATGAACAGCAGGTACTGCAGGTCGAACAGCCACGGCGTCCAGCGGAACATGACCCGCGAGCCGTCGCGCAGGAGCCGGGTGAGGAGCCATCCCATCGCCGGCAGGCCGTTGACGACCGCGACGTCGATCCCGGGCTCCTGCGCCCGGAGCTCACGCGCGATCGCGCGCGCCGGCAGGTCGTGGCCCTCGCCGATGTCCGCGGAGATGATGAGCGCCCTGCGGCGGCGCGGCCGGGCCTCGACGTGCGATTGAACCGCCGGCTCGGCCGCGTCGGCGGGCAACTGCGTCCGGCGCCACTCGACGTAGCGGCGCAGCCCCTCGGCGAACGGCGTCGCCGCCGTCCAACCGAGCTCCTCACGGGCGCGCGCGGAGGAGACGATCTTGCCGCCGAAGTCGCCCGGGCGGGCCGGACCGTGGACGATCTCGGTGTCGCCGATCAGCGCGCGCACGGCCTCGGCGATCCGCCGGATCGTCACGCTCTCCTCGCCCGCGAGGTTGTAGACGCGGTTGCGCGCACCGTCGGACAGGCAGGCGGCGACGACACCGTCGGCGAGGTCCTCGACGTAGACGAAGCGGCGCGTCTGCAGCCCGTCCCCGGCGAGCGTGAGCGGCTCGCCGGCGAGCGCGCGGCGCACGAACGCGGGGATGACCGCCGCCTCGCGCGCCCGCGGGCCGTACGGGATCCCGAAGCGCAGGATCGTGTAGTCGATCCCGTAGAGCTCCCGGTAGGCGCGGCAGTACTGCTCGCCCGCGAGCTTCGTGCTCGTGTACAGGTGACGGGGCGCCGGCAGGAGCGTCTCCTCGTCGACCGCGTCCTCGGCGCAGTCGGAGTAGACCCAGATCGTCGAGGCGTAGACGATCCGCCGCACTCCGGCCCGACGGCAGGCCTCGAGCACGACGCCCGTTCCCCCCGCGTTCACCCGCTCGGCGTCCTCGGGCGCGGCGAGGACCTCGCCCACGTCGGCCATCGCCGCGAAGTGGATGACCGCGTCGCAGCCCTCGAGCGCGCGCTCCAGCGCCTCCCGGTCGTTCACCGAGGCGAGCACGGTCTCGACCGTCCCGTCGTGCCACGGGGACGCCCGCAGGTCGTAGATGACCGGCTCGTGGCCGCACGCGCGCAGCTTGTCGACGACGTGGGACCCGATGAAGCCCGAGCCCCCGGTGACGAGGATCCTCACCTCAGACGCTCGCCCCCTCCTCATCGCCCACGACGGCGTCGTCCACGTGGGAGGGGCGGTAGTAGAGCGGCACGCACGAATGATTCCGTGAGACCCAGTCGGAATTCGGCAGCTCGACCGCGTGGCCCATGATCCGGTGGCACGGCTCCTCGTACACGCGCCCGGTCGAGGGCTCGAGCCGGTCGAACACGATGTACTTGTAGAGGCCCGAGACCATGCCGTCGGGCAGCCGGAGGCGGGCCGGATGGACGGCGTCGAGCTCGCGGCGCGCGACCGCGTTCTTCCAGGCGACGATCTCCTCCATGCGCTCCGTCTGCACGAGCGCGAGCGCGGCGGTGAACTCGTTCATGCGGAAGTTGAGGCCCGCCACCTCGTGGCTCGGCTTGCCGTAGTTGCGAAACGCGCGGGCGTGCTGCACGACCTCGGGGCGGCGGGAGACGAGCACGCCACCCTCGCCGGTCGAGATCGTCTTCGTCGCGTACAGCGAGTAGACGCCGGCGTCGCCGAACGACCCCGGCCGGCGCTCGCCCCAGCGCGCGCCGTGGGCGTGGGCGCAATCCTCGAGCAGGAAGATGCCGTGGTCGGCGCAGTAGTCGGCGATCCGCTCGGCGTCGAACGCGATGTGCCCACCGATGTGAACGAGGATCGCCGCCCGCGGACGGAGCCGCTCGGCCTTCGCCTCGAAGTCGGCGAACGACATACAGAGGTCCTCGCGGTTGCAGTCGACGAACTCGACCCGGCCGCCTGAGCGGATCGCGGCGAGCGGCGTCGCCATGAACGTGTTCGACGGACAGAGGACGGTCTCGCCGTCCACGCCGGCGAAGTCGAGCGCCGCGAGCGCGCCGCCCGCCCAGCTCGAGAGAGCGACCGCGGGCAGCCCGTTCCACGCCTCCCACGCCGCCTCGAAGCGCGTCACCATCGCCGCCTCCGACCAGCGCTCGGAGTCGAGCACCTCGTCGATCAGCGCGTGCAGGCGCGCCCGGTCGCGATGGTCGAAGCCGATCGCAAACCGCGCGTGGCCTGCTCGGTCGGCGGAAGTTGTCGTCACGCAGTCAGCCTCCGGCTCGTTGTCGGGTGCATCTCACCATGAATTCAGGCCGGTGGGCGAGAATCCGTACCGCGATGCGGGCCGATCTGTCAGAGCGCGACGGTCGCGAGACGCTGTTCGGCGCAGCGCTCGAGGATACGGGGCAGCGCCCCGACCGTCGCCCTGAAGCTTCCCGGGGCGGCGTAGTGGTCGGCGTCGTGCAGGAGCACGATGTCGCGCTCCAGCGGACCGCGGCGGGTGACGTCGCCGACGACGCTCTCGGCGGTCGCGGCCGCGCGCCAGTCCCGGCCCCAGCGGCTCCACAGGATCGTCTGAAGGCCGGCGCGCCGGGCGAGCACGATCCCCGGGCCGCTCGCCGCCCCGTACGGCGGGCGGTGGATGCTCGGCACGACGCCCGTGGCGGCGTGGATCGCCTCGAGGCCGCGCGCCCGGTCCTCGGCGAGCGCCGCGGGGGTGAGCCGCAGCTCGCAGCGGTGCGTGTTGCCGTGCAGGCCGATCCCGTGCCCGGCGTCAGCGATCTCCCGCGCGAGCGACGGCAGCCGGCGGACCTGCTCGCCGACGAGGAAGAACGTCGCCCGCGCTCCGTGGCGCTCGAGCAGCGCGAGCACCTGCGCGGTCCCTTCGGCATGCGGCCCGTCGTCGAACGTGAGCGCGACCGCCGGGCCAGGCGCGAGACGGCGGCGCAGTGAGAGCAGCTCGCACACCGCCGGCACGTGAGAGGCGCTCGCGGGAGCGCACTGTACGACGGCCGCCGCGCCGAGCAGTCCGGACAGCGGCGCGCCGAGACGCCGCTTGGAGCCGGCCCGCCCGCTCATGGGATCGGTAGCCCTCGGAGCCCTGCTCGCGGTGTGCGCCGGCCTGCTGTACAACGGCGGCGTCGCGCTTCAGTCGCTCGAGGCACGCAGGACCCCCGACCACTGGTCGTGGCGGCCGACGCTCATCTCGCGGCTCCTGCGCCGGCGGCGCTGGAACCTCGGGCTGATCATCGGTCTGCTCGGCTGGCCGCTGCAGGCCATCTCCCTGCTGCACGCGCCGCTCGCCGTCGTCCAGCCGGCGCTCGCCTTCGGCCTCGTCCTCCTGCTCGTCGTCGGCGCGCGGCTCGGCGAGCACGTCGGCGCTCGTGAGATGCTGGCCGTGCTTGCGCTCATCGTCGGAGTCGGGGCACTCGCCGTCGTCGGGCATGCGCCCCACTTCGGCAAGGGCCCCTCGATCTGGGCATTCGTCGCCTTCGCGGCGTTCGCCGTCATCGCCGGCGGTGCGGCGCTCGTCTCGCGCCGACGACCGATCGACGTGCGCGTGAGCGCCGGGATGGGCGGGCTCAGCCTTGCGGCCTCCGGGATGAGCACCGCCCTCGCCGCGGCGGCGCTCCACCGCGGCGACACCGACGCGATCATCGGGTGGATCCTCGTCACGGCCGTCGCCGGGATCGTCGGGCTGCTCGCGGAGATGAGCGCGCTCCAGCACCTCTCCGCGTCGCGGGTGGCTCCGATCGAGCAGGCGATCGAGATCGTCCTCCCGGTCCTGCTCAGCCCGGTGATCGGTGCGGGGCCGATCGCCACGAGCACGGCACGGGTGATCGTCACGCTGCTCGCCGCGCTCGTCGTGACGGTGAGCGCGATCGTGCTGCTCGAGTCCTCGATGGCGATTCGGAGCGTCATCGAGGAGCGGAGGGCGGAGGCAGACACGACCTCGGGATGATTACCTATGCGACCGTGGAGGGACGGATCCCGGACGAATCTCACCCCGGGGCGCGATTGCGGCCCCCGGCGCGCGCCGCGATAATCGAGGCGGGACCATGAGCCGTCTGCCCTCCAAGCACCGGAGCGCGCTCCGATGATCGTCTTCGGTGCGCTCATCACGACGTTCCAGGCGATCGTCCTCGGCGTACTGCAGGGGATCTCCGAGCTGTTCCCGATCTCCTCGCTCGGGCACACGGTCCTCTTCCCGCACCTGTTCGGCTGGAACAACATCGTCGCCTGGCAGTCGAAGTCGACCGAGTCGCCGTGGCTCGCGTTCATCGTGATGCTCCACGTCGGCAGCGCGATCGGCTTGCTCATCTACTTCTGGCGCGACTGGATCGAGCTCATCCGCGCGTTCTTCGCCAGCCTGCGCAAGCGGCGGGCCGAGACCGCGACCGAGCGCCTCGCGTGGCTGATCGTCGTCGCGAGCATCCCCGTGGGCATCCTCGGGCTCGTATTCGAGCACACGCTGCGGGTGCTCACCGCCAAGCCGCTGATCGCCGCGATCTTCCTGACGATCAACGGCCTGGTCCTGATCGGCGCCGAACGGCTGCGCCGCCGCGCCTCAGTGCGCGAGCTCGCCGAGCGCGAGGGCACCGGGCCCGGCAACACTCGTCGCCTGGAGACCCTCGAGTACCGCGAGGCGGCCTGGATCGGCCTCGGGGAGTCGACCGCGCTGATCGCGGGCATCAGCCGCGACGGCGTCGTGATGGCCTCGGGGCTCGCGCGGGGACTGGGCAACGCGGACGCCGCCCGCTACGGGTTCCTGCTCGCGACCCCGATCATCCTCGCCGCCGGCATCTTCAAGCTCGGCGACCTGCTCGGCCCCAACGGGAACGGCGGGGTGCGCGGGGCGGCGCTCATCGCGGCGGTCGCGGCCGCGATCACCGCCGTGTTCACGGTCCACTTCCTCACGCGCTACTTCCGCAAGGGAACGCTCTGGCCGTTCGGGATCTACTGCCTGCTGTTCGGCGCGGCGATGATCGCCTACAACGCCTGACTCGCGGCGGTGCCCCCGTACAGCCGCGAGGAGTGGCGCGAGTGCCGGCGGCGATGATCGCCTCCAACGCCTGACTCGCGGCGGTCCGGCGGCCGGGCCGGCAGCCGACGACGCCGCGGGAAGCGTCGCGCGTCGACCTCGGCCACCGGGGCGAGCCTCCGGGCCCGGCGGCTCGGCGCGCGCCCACTCATCCGGCGAGCAGGGGCTGGCGCGCGGCCGCGGCCGCCCGGGCGGCCGTCAGGTCGTGGTTGGCGACGAGCTGGGCGAGCACGTGGCGACGGCGCTGGCGCGCGAGCGCGGGATGGCGCAGCGGGTTGTAGGCCGACGGCGCCTGGAGCAGCCCGGCGAGGAGCGCCGCCTGCGCCCACGTCAGCCGCCCGGGCGTCGTGTCGAAGTACCCCGCGGCCGCCTGGCGCACGCCCCAGAGGCCATTGCCGTAGTAGTTGACGTTCAGATACATGGCGAGGATCGCGCGGTGCGAGTAGCTCGCCCCGAGCTTGATCCCGAGCCCGATCTCCCGCAGCACGCCGAGCTGCCCACCGGGCTGTCCGTAGAGCGCCTTGGCGAGCTGCTGGTCGATCGTCGCCCCGCCGGGGTTCGACTGGCCCTCGAGGACGGCGAGGCCGGCGCGGGCGATCCCGGTCGCGACGTTGAGCACGACGTTCTCATCGAAGTGCTCGTCCTCGGTGGCGATGACCGCGGCCGCGAGCCGCGACGGGACGGGCATCCCGGCGCGCTCGTGATGGGCGCGCATGATCGCCCGCGCGCGGCGCTGGGCGTCGCCCACGCCGGGCAGCGAGGCGAGCGCGCCGGCGCCCGAGGCGAGGATCGCGATCGCGAGCAGGAGGACGCCGGCGAGCAGTCGGCGCAGCGCGTGCCGGCGCCGGCACCGGGCGCGCGGCGGGCGCGGGGCGACGGAGAGGTCGGCGGGGCACATGCGGGCATCGAGTGTCGGGCGCGCGCCTTAACTCCACGTGATATTACGCCTTGCGTTACTACGCGCGACGTACTATTGTGCTTCCCCATGCCAGCGACGAAGACCCGCCACAATGACCCGACGCTCCTCATCCTCACGAGCCTCGCCTCCGGCGAGAAGCACGGCTACGCGCTCCTGCAGGACATCGAGCGGTTCGCCGGCGTCACGCTCGGGCCGGGGACGCTCTACGGCGCGATCGCGCGCCTCGAGGACCGCGGGCTGATCGAGCCGGTCGGCGAGGCCGGGCGCCGGCGCCCCTACCGCCTGACCGGCGCCGGGGCGACCGAGCTCGAGGATGCGCTCGCGGAGCTGCGGACGATCACCGACGAGGGCGGCCGCCGCCTCGCCGCGCGGTCGAGCGCTCTCGCCGGGGGGCTCGCATGAGCGCCCGCGGGAGCGCCGGCTACGGACGGCGGCGGCGCGGGCTCGGATTCACGCCGGGGCCGACGACGCTCCTCGCCCTCTACCCGCGCGCCTGGCGTCGGCGCTACGGCGACGAGCTCGACGCGCTCATCCTCGACATGCACGCCGACGGCCGGCCGGCCGGCGCGCGGATGCGCGCCGACCTGCTGCGCTCCGCCGCGCGGGAGCGGTTGCGGGGCGGCGAAGACCCGAGCCGGCGGGTGCGCGGCGGCGCCTCGCTCGTGCTGTGGGCGTGGTCGCTGTTCGCGGTCGCGGGTGGGATCGTCGCCAAGACGAGCGAGCACTGGCAGCAGGTGCTCCCTGGCGCGTCGGCGGCGCACGTCGCGTTCTCGGTCCTGAAGGTCGTCGCGTTCGCCAGCGCGGCGGGGATCGCCGTCGGGGTCGCGCTCACGCTGCCCGCGGCCTGGCGACTCCTGCGCGAGCAGGGGTGGCGGCGGATTCGCGTCCGGGCGCTCCTCGCCCTGGCGCTCACCGCCGGCGTGATCGCAGGCACGGTCGCACTCGCCGCCTGGGCGCACACGCTCAGCCCCGCCGGCCGCGACGGCCACGACGGCTGGTATGCGGCGGCGTTCGTCGCCTGGGGCGGGCTCGCCGCGGCGTGCCTGTTCGCGTGGGCGTCGGTGGCGGCGCGGCTCGCGGCGGACGTCCGCTGCGCACGTCCCGTGCTTCGCGTCCACGCGCGGCTCGCGCCCGCGGTCGCCGTCGCGATGGCGGCGATGACCGTCGCGACGCTCACGTGGTGGGCGGTCGTCGCGGCGCGCGCCCCCGGCGCGCTCACCGGCGGCTCGACGCTCGCCCATCCCTCGCCGCTCGTGCCGGCGCTCGTGCTCGCCGGCTCGCTCATGGTGCTCGCCTGCGGCGTCGCGGCGGTGGGCGCGCTCCGCGCCGAACGAGCGCGCGCCGAGCTGTAGTCGCCCGATAATCGCGGTGTGGCGAAGGGCTTCACCTGGGACGAGACGCTCTACGCCGGAAGCGCGCCGCACTACGCGCGGGGGCGAACGGCCTACCGGCCCGACCTCGGCCTGCGGGTCGTCGAGGCAGCAGGGGTGGGCGACCGGGCACGCGCGCTCGACGTCGGTTGCGGCCCGGGCTCGCTGACGCTCCTGTTGGCCGGCTGCGTGCAGCGCGTCGTCGGCGTCGACGCGGACCGGGAGATGCTCGCCGAGGCGGCGGAGCGGGCGCAGCGGGCGGGGATCACGGGCGTCTGCTGGCGGCGGATGCGCGCCGAGGAGCTGCCGGACGGCCTCGGCTCCTTCGACCTGATCACGTTCGCCCAGTCGTTTCACTGGATGGAGGGCGACCGGGTGGCGAGGACGGTGCGCGGGATGCTGCGCGCCGGCGGCGCCTGCGTCCACGTTCACGCGACGACGCACCGGGGCGAGGCCGGCGATGATCCCCTGCCGAGGCCGCGGCCGCCGTACGACCGGATCGACGCGCTCGTCGCATCGTTTCTCGGTCCGGCGAAGCGGGCGGGCCGTTCGGCGCCGCCGGCGATCGTTCCCGGGAGCGAGCTCCTCGATCCAGGCGCGCGGATCGTCGGCGAGCGGGATCGGCTCCATCCCGAGCCGCCGGCGTGCGCGCGAGTCGGCCGTCCGATGGCGCAGCGCGCTGCCGACCTGGTTGGCGAGGATCCCGAACCGCCACGCGCGCGCCGACCCGCGCGCAGCGTCGAAGCGCTCGCTGCCGACGAGCGCGACGGCGAACACCTCGGAGCTGAGGTCGGCGGAGAGCTCCGGATCGCCGAGCCGGCGCGCCACGCAGGCGAGCACCATGCGCGCGTGCCGGCGGTCGAAGACGGCGAACGCCGCCGACTCATCGCGTGGCCCGCAGCAGCTCCGCGTCCGTCCGCTCTCGCAGTTCCGACATCAGCACCTGATTCGCGCGAGCCGCCCGGGGTGTGACAGCCGAAGGAGGCGGCGGAACATGCCCGATGCGGGCTGCGCGGCGACGTTCTCGCGCTTCACGCCGGTCCGGACGGCCGAGCCCGACCACGCGTCGTCACGCGAGCAACAGCGACCCGAGGTCCGGATCGCTTGCGAGCACCCCGCGCAGCTCCGGCAGCTCGCTCACGAGAGCGGTCACGATCGCGCGGGCCGCGGGCACGTCGCCCGTCCCGAGCGCGAGCAGTGCCTCGCCGACGTCGAGCCCGCGGTCGCCGGGGAGCGCCCGGCGCAGCTCCTCGACGATCGCGCGCGCCCGCGCCGGGTCGGAGCGGATGTGCGGCCGCGCGCGCTCGATCCACTCGGAGGCGCTCGGGCGGAACGTCGAGGAGCCGCCGAGCGCAAGCACGGCGGTCGGCGCCGTAAGCGCCTCGGCCTGGCGGTGGGCCTCCGGCTCGACCCGGACGAACGTGCCGGCCGGGGCCTCGATCTCGGCGCCGTCGATGACGAACCGCGCGGCCCCGCGGATGACGACGTACACCTCCTGCTGGCCGCGGCCGTCGGCGGCCTCGGTGTGCGGCTCGACGACGAGCTCGCCGGCACGCGAGGCGGTGAACGCCGCCATCCCGACGATGTCCGCGCCGAGCGCCCCGCGGACGGGGTGCCAGCGGATCCCCGTTCCGCGCCAGTCGATCGCCTCGACCTCGTCGATGCTCACCGCGGCCCATGACGGGCCCGACCGCCCCATGTCCCCCATCTTGCCTGCGCTCATGTCCGAGATCCTCGCGCGACCGGGCACTGGATCACGACCATGCGCCCGCCGCCCGCTGCCGCAACCTTAACCGCGCCAGCCGGTGACCCCAGCCGCGAGCGTCACGAGCACGACCCCCGCCCACTCTGCGACATCGATCCGCTGGCCGAGGGCGGCCAACCCGATGAGCGCCCCCGCGGCGGGCTCGGTGCTGGTGAGCACGCTGAAGGCGCGGGCGGAGAGTCGCGAGAGCGCGTGTGCCTGGAGGGTGTAGGCGGTGAGATCGGCGAGCGTCGCGATGAGCAGCCCGAGGCCGAGAGCGCGGGCGGTGAGCATGCCGCAGTGGTCGACCGCAAGGCCATAAGGCAGCGTCATCGCCGCCGCCAGCAGCGTCACGGTGCTCAGCACCCGAGCGCGCTCGGTCGCGGGCTCCAAGCGGGGGAAGAGCGTGATGTACGCCGCCCAGCACGCACCGGCGAGCAACGCGAGACCGACGCCGACGGCACTCCAGCGACCGGTCAGCCCGAACCCGCTGGCAAGGACGATTCCGGCCGCCGCGACGGCGGCGCAGGCGATGTGCTCGAGACGTCGAGACCCGGCCAATGCGACTGCGAGCGGCCCGCAGAACTCGAGTGTGACCGCGACCCCGAGCGGCAGGCGGTCGACCGCTTCGTAGAAGGCGAGGTGGTGTACGGCGAGCAGCAGCCCGACGCCTCCCACCGCGGCGAGCTGCAGTCGGCTTAGGGGCAGTGCCGGCCGGCGACGGATCGCGAGCAGCACGCTGCCGAACCCGAGGCGAAGCGCGACGGTACCCGCAACGCCCGCGGTCGCGAACACGGTGTGCGCAACCGCCGCCCCAGCCTCGAGAGCGACCACGCCACCGACCGCCATCGCGGCAGCCCGGTTGGGCGCCCGCTCGTACACCGCTCTCTCAGCCATCCACGGATCATTGCGGTTTCTCGAGGGCTGCCGCGGCTGCAGGCGCTGGCCACAGGCTTCGCTGGGCTCGGTTCCGCGCCCGCCCTGGCTGGACGGCCACCTGGAGCGCATCGCTGTCCGCTCTGGACCACGATCCGCTCCAAGTCACCGCCAGCTCGCATCGCCGGCCTCCAGGGCTCGTCCGCCGGTGGCCGCACGCGGGCGCGGTCGCCGGTCGCCCCAAGCGGGCGGTCGCGGCCTGACGCGCGCCGCCGGTGGATCGGCCGCAGCCACAATTTCCGCACGCGTCTGCCGCCTGCGGAGCGCGTGCGTGACCGGGTGCCGATGATGGCCACGACCGCGCACGCAACCCTCGACACCGCAGTGTGCGGGGGAAACCGGGCGCGCACAACCTGCGGCCGAACAGGTGTGAGAAAAGCTCCTGCACCGCCGCTTCGGGCGGGCCGACCAGGCGCGCCCGCGGGCCTGCCTCGCGGTCGGTCACGTCGGCGCTCTCAGCACCTCGCCAGGCGACCGGTGTCCGGAGCGCGGCGCGGGCGGGCGACGACCTTCGCACATCCGCGCGTGCCGGGGCTCAACCAGCTGCTGTTGCCCTTCCTGAGCCTCGTCACGCTCCCGGAGCTGCTGCGCATCGCCGACCGTCAGGGACAAAGCCTCCCATGCGGGGATGCGGGCCCTGAACCGCCTGATGCTCACCCGCCCCGTCCACCAGGCGGCTGACAGCCTGTTCTGCAAGGCGACGAGCGTTCCGGTCGGCGCCGACCAGCTCCCGGCCGTTGCGCAGACCCGCGCGATCGCCCGTCGCTTCAACCGGCGCTACGCGCCCGAGCGCCGCGTCACCTACGACCGGAGCGCGGGCCCGAGCTCGCCGACCTGCCGGTCATGACAGCGCTCTGCGAGGGTGTCGACCCGTCGCTGCTGGCCGAGCGGATCGGTGCGGACGGCGCCGCCGAGCTCAAGCGCCGGGCGACCGACGCCGTCAACGAGCGCCTGCGGCCGATCTGGACGCGGCGCGCCGAGCTGATCGGCGACCGGACGTCCCTCCGTCGGTCCCGCGCGACGTCAGCGCTGCGCGTGAGATCGCACGAACGGACCCTCGCCGTGGTCGGCGAGGCGCTGCACACGCTGTCTTGACGCGCCGTGGTCGGCGAGGCGCTGCACACGCTGTCTTAACGCGCCGAGGTGGGCGAGGCGCTGCACACGCCGTCTTGACGCGCCACGCTCGGACGGCCGTGCGGATGTGTACGAAAGAGGCGCCGATGGAGCCCAAAACGGACTCCGTGCCGCCGGTACGATCCGGGCGATGGCACGGCTGGTCGGGATCAACCACGTGGCGCTGGAGGTCGGCGACCTCGAGGAGGCGCTCGCGTGGTACGGGCGGTTCTTCGAGTTCGAGCTGCGCGGGCGGGCCGGCGCGCGGATGGCGTTCGTCGACATGGGCGACCAGTTCCTCGCGATCGCCACGGGCCGCACGCAGCCGCCCGACGGGGCGCGTCACTTCGGGCTCGTCGTCGACGACCGCGAGGCGGTCCGCGCGGCGCTGCGGGAGGCGGGCGTCGAGGTCGCGCGGACGGGATCGCTCGACTTCCGCGACCCGTGGGGCAACCACGTGCAGGTCGTCGACTACCGCGACACCCAGTTCACGAAGGACCCGGGCGTGTTGCGCGGCATGGGTCTTCCTGACCTCCCGAAGACCGACGCCGCGCAGCGGGAGCTGCGGGACAAGGGCCTCGGCAACTGAGTCGAGCGGCCGGTGTGGCGACACGCCACCCCTTGGGGGGCGTCCGCGGGCGCCACTTGGAGCGCATCGCTGTCGAGATCGGACAGCAACCCGCTCCAAGTCGCGCCTCCGCAACCCGCTCCAAGTCGCGCCTCTGAGCTTGGACGACGGCGTGCGGGCGCCGAGCCGAAGCGCTACATGTCGGTCGTCGACTTGATGAGCGGCACCCGCGGTCCGGTGATCCGGTTCACGCGCCGCTTGACGATCCCGTAGGCGTAGGCGGGCCAGAACTTCGCCAGCCCCGGCGAGCCGTCGTGGCAGGGGATGTTGGCGGTGAAGCCGACGTTGGCGAACCACAGCAGGCCATCGACGTACTTGTAGCCGGTGTTCCAGGTCATCGGCCCGAGGCCGAGGCCGGGCGGGTTGCAGAGATCCTCGACGCCCTGGGTCCTCGGGTGCGGGTTGAGGTGCGGGCCGCGTCCGGCGGAGCCGCTCTGCACGACGAAGTGGGCGCCGCCGAGATAGCGGGAGATCTCCTGCCCGAAGTGGATCTCGGTCGTGAGCCACTCGTGGTGGGTGCTGTTGACGAAGAAGCCCTGCGCCTGGGCGACGTCCGAGGCCCGGAGCATCCGCGCGTACTGCCGGGGCGTGATGAGCGTGTCCGAAGCCCCGGCGTCGATGTAGACGACGACATGCGGATCGGCCTCGAGCGCCTTGACCGCATACGCGATCTCGGCCTCGCGGACCCTGCGCTGGGCGGGCGCGACGCGCGGCATCGTGATGAGCGCGTCCTCCTCGAGGTAGACGACCGCGCGGAAGTTGCCGAGACCGTGCGCGAACTGAGCGATCCACTGCTCGTAGCGACGCTCGATCCTGCTCGGCGCGATGTTGCCGTGCACGAGGTTGTACATCGTGAGCGAGACGGTCGTGTTCGGCTGCTGCGCCTCGGCGTCGGCGAACCACTTCTCGACGGTGGTCGCGATCGAGCCGATCGGCTGGTTCCACATCCAGAAGCGCATCGAGCCCGAGCCGGGGGTGTCGGCGAGCACGTCGAACGCCCTCGACCACGCCGGCTTGGTGTGCGCATAGCGCCGCGCCCACTGGCCGGCCACCGACTGGTCGCCGAACACGTACCAGTTGACGTACTGCAGCGGATCGCCGTCGGTCGGCTGCTGGTAGCCGAGGATGTTCGCCGGGTCGCGCGCCTGGAGCGGATCGTCCTGCAGGAGCGTGATCGTCTCGTTCGGGGTCGTCACGACGTCGCCCGCACCGCAGCCGTACATGTAGGCGCGCGCGTACTTGGGGGGACCGTTGATGCCCTGATCATGGATCGGGAGGTAGACGGTCGCGCTCGTCTGCCCGGCGGCGAAGTCGACGTGGGTGCTGCCGATCTTCGTGAAGTTCGTGCCCGCCTGGTCGCTCTTGTTCGTCACGCCCCAGCAGATCGTCCCGGGCTGCGAGGCGTCGTCGCGCTCGATGACGATCGGGTACTCGCCGACGGACTCGCTCGCCTGGAAGCCGTCGGTGTTGGCGAACCAGTAGTGGACGACGCCGGCGGCATGGGGGCGGGCGGCGGACGAGCCGGATGCCCACGAGCGGGCCTGGGCGACTCCGGTGCCCAGGGACGCGCTGAGGCCGGCGATGAGCAGAGCGGCGGCGCTCGTCAACGAGCACCAGGGAGCACGGCGGAGCGGGCGAATCACGAAATACCTCGGTCGGGGGGAAAGGGTTCGTTCTATCGATCGGCAGCCGGCGCCGAATCGTGAGTCGTGGGCGGCTCGTCGCCGCGTCGCCGCGAGCGTCGCTCGCGCACGTTGACCCGCCCGGCCGCGAGCGCGAGCCGCTGCTCGATCGCGATCAGGCGGTGGAGCTGCTCGACGGGCGGATCGACGAACGCGACCGCGACCTGCGCGCCGGGCACAGCCCGCCGGACCTCGACCTCGAGCGCGAGCGCCGCGCCGCCGAGATCGAACTCGAGCCGCAGCGGCCGCGGCGGCAGGCGGGCGGTGAGCGTGAGGCGGGCGCCCGTTGCCGAGAGGTCGACGACCGCGCAGCGGACCCCCCGGCCGCCCCCGCGCAGCACCCCGCGCTCGAACAGGAGGACCCGCACCGCGTCACGCCGCGTCATGGGGTGTAGATCGTCCGCGCGCGCCCCGCGGTTGAGCGCGGGCGAGGATCGCCCCGCGGAACTCAGCCGCGGATCGCGGCGCCGTTGGCCGGATCGAAGAAGTACAGCCGCGCGGTGTCGACGGCGAGGCGGGCGGGAGCGCCCGCGCGAATGTCGGAGCCAGCCGGGACGCGGGCGATGCCGGCGGCGTGGCTGGAGAGCCCGGCCGCGCCCGACGCGGCGAGGTCAGAGCGCTCCTCCACGTCCTCGCCGCCCGCGGCGGCATCCTCAGACTGGACGCGGGGCGCCTCGATGAGGAAATGGACCATGAGCTCCGAACCGAGCGCCTCGACCAGCTGGACGTCCCCGGTGAGCGTGGCGCCGCTGAGATCCCCCTCCTGCAGCGCCGCGTCGGAGAGGTGGTCGGGGCGGATCCCGACGATCACCGGCCGGTCGCGAAACGCGCCGAGCCGCGGGCGGCGCTCGCGCACCGCCGGCGGGATGCGAAGCGCCTGCGGCCCGAGCCGCACCGCGTCCGCGTCGGGCGAGATGACGCCCTCGTAGAGGTTCATCGAGGGAGAGCCGATGAACGCCGCCACGAACAGGTTGTCCGGATCGTCGTAGAGCGTCTGGGGCCTGTCGCATTGCTGCAGCACGCCGGAGCGCATGACCGCGACGCGATGGCCCATCGTCATCGCCTCGGTCTGGTCGTGGGTGACGTAGAACGTCGCCACGCCGACGCGGCGCTGCACCTCGGCGATCTCGGCGCGCATCTGCACCCGGAGCTTCGCGTCGAGATTGGAGAGCGGCTCGTCCATGAGGAACGCGGCCGGCTCCCGGACGATCGCGCGGCCCATCGCGACGCGCTGGCGCTGGCCGCCCGACAGCTGTCCGGGCTTGCGCTCGAGGTGCTCGCGCAGGCCGAGGACCCCGGCCGCGGCCTGCACCCGCTCGCGGATCGTCTGCTTCGGCATCCGCCGCAGGCCGAGCGCGAAGCCGATGTTCTCGGCGACGGTCATGTGCGGGTAGAGCGCGTAGTTCTGGAAGACCATCGCGATGTCGCGGTCCTTCGGCGGCAGGTCGTTCACCACCCGATCCTCGATTCGCAGCGTGCCCTCGGTGATCTTCTCCAGGCCCGCGACCATCCGCAGCGCGGTCGTCTTGCCACAGCCCGAGGGCCCGACGAGCACCATGAACTCGCCGTCGGCGACCTCCAGGTCGAGCCCGGAGACGGCGGTCGTCCCGTTCGGGTACACCTTCGTCAGCTTCTCGAGGGTGACCTGCGCCATGGCGCTCCCTTCCTTCGCTTCGGCATGTGCTGTGTCGGCGTCGGCATGTGCGGTGCCGGAGTGCGCGGATCTCTCACGGTCAGCCCTTGACCGAACCGGACGTGAGCCCGCGGATGAGGTGGCGCTGAAGCGCGAGGAACACGACCACGACCGGCAGGCTGACGACGACCGCCGCCGCCATCAGCTGATTCCAGGCGGTGTTGCCCTGCGTGGCGTACTCCTGCAGTCCGATGGCGAGCGTGCGCGTCGACTCGGTCGTGAGCACGGAGGCGAACAGGACCTCCCCCCACGCGGTCATGAACGCGAACACCGCCACCGCGATGATCCCCGGCCGGGCGACCGGGAGCACGATCCGGAAGAGCGCACCCCACGGCGAGGTCCCGTCGACCATCGCGGCCTCCTCCAGCTCCCGCGGGATCGAGGAGAAGAACCCCGCGAGCATCCACACCGAGAACGGCAGGGCAAACGTGAGGTAGGTGATGATCAGGCCGAGATAGGACCCGTAGAGGTTGATGCCGATCGTGTGACCGATGTTCACGTAGATGAGGTAGAGCGGCAGCAGGAACAGGATCCCGGGGAACATCTGCGTGGAGAGCACCGCGAACGAGAACGTGCGCCGACCGCGGAACTGAAACCGGCTGATCGCATAACCGGCGAACACCGCGAGCGTCACCGCGACGAGCGTCGAGATCGTCGAGACGATCACGCTGTTGACGAAGTAGTGCAGCAGCGGCACCGTCGACCAGATGTCCGCATATGGCGAAAGCGTCACATGGCTCGGGATCCACTGGAACGTGTTCTGCACGTCCTTGAGCGGCTTGATCGTCGTCTCGAGGATGATGAACACCGGAAACAGCGCGAAGAGCGTGATGAGCGCCAGCGACACACGGCGGAAGAGCCGCGCGGCGGACGACTCATACATCGAACTCGCCTCCGCGGCGGAGCACTCGCAGATAGACCGCCGAGACGACGATCAGGAACAGCATGAGCATGACCGACATCGCGGAGCCCAGCCCGAAGTTCCAGCTGTCGAACGAGACGACGTAGATGTGGAGGCTCACGAGGTCCGCCGGCGAGGGCGGCGCGTTGCCGAACAGCACGAACGGCGTGTTGAAGTCGTTGAAGTTCCACAGGAACAGCACGAGGATGAGCACGAGGTTCGCGGGTCGCAGCGATGGCAGCGTGATCGCGCGGAACTGGCGCCAGCTCGAGGCCCCGTCGACCGCCGCCGCCTCATACAGCTCGGTCGGGATGTTCTGCAGCGCCGCGAGCAGGATGAGGAACGCGAACGGGAACCAGCGCCACACCGCCGCCGCGACCATCGACCAGAACGCCTTGCTCCCGAGCAGCCAGAACGGCGGGTTGTGGATCAGGTGCAGCTCGTGCACGAGCACGGTGTTCACGACCCCGTTGTCGCGCTGGAGCATGAAGCTCCAGATGATGATTGCCACGTAGACCGGCAGTGCGTAGGGGACGAGCAGCACCGAGCGAAGCCAGCCGCGGCCGCGGAACTCGACGTTCAGACCGGTGGCGGCGACGATCCCGATCACCCAGGAGAGCCCGACGACGAGCACGGTGTAGGGCACCGTGACCTCGAAGGAGTCGAGCAGCGCCTTGCCGATCGGTCCGTGGATGCTCACCGCGAGCTTGTAGTTCGCCAGCCCGACGAACGGCGCCGTCGACCAGTGGTGCAGCGTGAACAGGGTCAGGCCGTAGAGGCTCATGACCACGCCCGCCACCATCGGGACGATGTGGACGAGCAGCTCGAACAGGACGGCGGGGGCGATCAGCAGGTAGGGGATCACGCCCTCCCGCTGCCACCAGGGCGCGCGCCGCGGTCCGGCGGCGGAGGTGGGGCTGCCCTCCGCCGCCGGGACCGGCTTGCTCGATCGGAGCACCGACATCGATCGCTCCGCGCTACCGGCTCACTTGCCGCTCGAGGCGTCGAGCTGGCTCTGGGCCGAGGAGAGCGCGGACTGGATCTGGCTCGTCGACAGCGAGCTGCCGGTCGCCGCCTGGGCGATGAGCTTCGTGATCGCGCCGCCGAGGTCGGTCTCCATCGTGCTCTCCGAGGCGACCTGGGGCAGCGGCGCCGCGTGGTTGTTGTAGCTGCCCTCGAGCGTCCTGTAGATCGGGGTGGAGAACGTCGCGGTGTGCTGTGCGGCGAGCACCGGCGGGAACGTCCCGTAGTGGTGGTTGACCGCGACCTGGACGCTCTTGCTCGTGAGGAACTTCACGAGGGCGAGCG
>DATGKS010000092.1:0-25523 GCA_035294545.1 Solirubrobacteraceae bacterium
GGAGGTGAGATCGGCGATCTGGTTCCCGACGAGGTGGCCGAGCAGTTGAAGGAACGTCTCGGCCGATGACGAAACAGAGGTGCGCGAGATGGATGTCCTGGTACTGATCGACAAGCTGGACGACCTCGTCCACAACGCCAAGCCGGTCCCGCTGACCGACCAGGTGCGCGTGGACAAGGAGGAGATCTACGACATCCTCGACCAGATGCGGGCGACGATCCCCGAGGAGATCAAGCAGGCGCGCTGGATCGTCAAGGAGCGTCAGGAGATGCTCGCCGAGGCCAAGCGCGAGGCGGAGCGGATCGTCAAGGAGGCCCGCGACCGACAGGAGCGGCTCGTCTCCGAGGAGGAGATCACCAAGCAGGCCGAACGCGCCGCCGAGGACATCATCGAGGACGCGCGGGCGCGGGAGCGCGAGATCCGGCTCGGAGCCGAGGACTACGCCGACGAGATCCTCGGCACGCTCGAGGTCAACCTCTCGAAGTTCATCGCCGCCGTCCAGCGCGGCCGCGACCGTCTCGCGGGCAAGGACGAGCCGGTCGAGGTCTCCTAGCGCTCGCCCTGCGGGCCACGTGCCGTCGCGCTCGCTCTGCGGGCTCAGCGCGTCTCGAACCCGCTCAGCCCCTCCGGCTCCTCGTCGCTGACCTCGGCTGACTCGACGCGCGCGTTCACGGGTCCCGTCCGGCAGTAGCCGAGGACGGACTCGACCGCGTCCCGCGGCCCCTCGAGCACGACCTCGACCGCTCCGTCCGGACGGTTGCTCGCCCACCCGGCGACTCCCTCGTTGTCGGCCGCCTCCTTGATCGAGGCGCGGAAGAAAACGCCCTGGACATGACCCGTCAGGATCGCCCGCCGGCGCACGACATCCGTCGGCATGCATGGATTCTTGCAGACGGGTCGGGGTGGGGGGTGGGGTCGGAGTCGGTTCCGTCCGCCGCGCGCGCCATCGTGATCGGCCTGATGCCCGCACTCTGGCTCGCCATCGGCGTCCTCCTCGGGGCCGCGATCGTGCTCTTCGCGCTGCGTGGCCGCCTGCGCTCGCTCGGCGCCGAGGCGGCACGCGCCGGCGAGCTCGACCGGGCGCTGCTCCAGGCGCAGTCGGAGCTGACGCGCGAGAAGGAGCTCGCCGCCGAACGGCTGGCCGCGATCACCGATGCCCAGGAGCGGCTCTCGACGTCGTTCAAAGCGCTGAGCGCCGAGGCGCTGCAATCGAGCATGTCCCAGCTCGCCGAGCTCGCCAAGGCGCAGCTGCGCGCCGCGCAGGTCGAGGCGCGCGGCGATCTCGACAAGCGGCGGGACCAGGTCGAGCAGCTCGTGGCGCCGATCCGCGAACAGCTCACGCGCGTCGACTCCCAGCTGACGAAGCTCGACCAGGAGCGCCGCTCCTCCCAGGGCCGGCTCGAGGCCCAGCTGCGGGCGCTCGGCGAACACGGCGAGCGGCTGCGGGCAGAGACGACGGCGCTCGTCACCGCGCTGCGCAAGCCGAACACGCGCGGCCAGTGGGGCCAGATGCAGCTGCGCAACGTCGTCGAGCAGGCGGGCATGGTCCGTCACTGCGACTTCATCGAGCAGGTCTCCTACCAGGGGGACGAGCGCACGCTCCGGCCCGACATGGTCGTCAAGCTGCCCGGCGGCAAGACGGTCGTCGTCGACTCGAAGGCGCCGCTTCAGGGGCTGCTCGACGCCTACGAGGCGCGGGACGAAGCCGAGCGGGAGGCCCGCCTGCGCGATCATGCGCGGCTGCTGCGGACCCACATCAAGCAGCTCGGCGACAAGGCCTATTACGCGAACCTCGACTCGACGCCCGACCTCGTCGTGATGTTCCTGCCGGGCGAGTCGCTGCTCGGTCCGGCGCTCGACGCCGATCCCGACCTGCTCGGCGACGCGATGGCCCGGCGCGTGCTCGTGGCGACGCCGACGACGCTCCTCGCGCTGCTGCATTCGGTCGCCTACGGCTGGCAGCAGGAGCGGGTCGCCGAGTCCGCCCTGGCGATCTCCGAGCTCGGCCGGGAGCTGCACGCGCGGCTGGCCAAGCTCTCGAGCCACCTGTCGGCTGTCGGAACGCGGCTCAACAGCACGGTCAAGGCCTACAACGAGGCGATCGGCTCCTACGAGGCCCGCGTGCTGCCGAGCGCGCGGCGCTTCGCCGACCACGGCGCCGTCGCCGAGGGCGCCGAGCTGCCCGCGCTCGAGGAGGTCGGCAGCCGCGCCCGAAGCGTGCAGACGGCGGACCTGCGGCTTGACGTCGGCACGGGGCGTCCGGACGACGACGAGTTCGCGCCACCCCGCCGCCTGCGGCCCGCGGGCTGATCCCGGGAAGCCTGGCGCTCAGCCGCCGGCCGCCCGCGGGCCGGTCCCGGGAAGCCTGGCGCTGAGCCGCCGGCCGCCCGCGGGCCGATCCCCGGAGCCGGCGCTCAGCCGCCGGCCGGCGCCGAACGCGCCGCCCACCACTCGTGCAGGTCGGCGCGCTGGTGCGGGAGCGGGTCGGCGGTCGGCTTCTGCTCGCGCACCGCGCGCAGCGCCTCGTCGATCCCCGTGTCGCGGAGCACGGCGACCGCGCCCGAGGCCACGGCGGCGGAGCGCTGCCAGCCGGCGCGGCAGTGCACGTACACACGCTGGCCGTCCGAGAGCCAGTCGACGAGCTCCGAGACCGCCTGCTCCAGCCGGTCCGCGGGGAGCCGCCCGAAGTCGGTGAGGTTCATCCGCGTCTCCTCGATCCCGTGCGCGGCGTAGGCGGCCTCGATCGCCTCCCGGTCGCCCGGCTGATACTCGCTGTCCTCGACGAGGTTGAGCACGCGGTCGACCCGTAGCAACGCGAGCCGGTCGACGTCGTCCGGGTCGAGCGGGTACGCGCCGACGATCAGTCCGGGATGGACCTCGCCGTATCCGTAGGTCTGAAACCAGGTCGACATCGCGGCCGGACCATGGCCGCGGCGGCCGGGGCCCGAGGCTGCGACGATAGCCTCTTTGAGAGGGATGCCGCCGCGATCCGACAGCTTCGAGCTCAGCGGCCTGCGACTCAGCTCGGGGGAGGGCCGCCACCTCGACCTCGAGGTCGGGTTGGACGGGTTCGAGCTCGGCGGTGAGCGCTACGAGGCCACGCCCGCGACTGCTCCGGCGCGCCTCGACGTGTCCCGCACCACCGGCCAGGGATACTCGCTGCGGCTGCGGTTCGTCGCGCGCCTTGGGGGCCCGTGCATGCGGTGCCTCACGGACGCCGCGCCGGAGTTCTCGATCGACGCGCGGGAGATCTCACAGCCCGGCGGGGGCGAGGAGCTCGAGTCGCCGTACGTCGACGACGCCGGTGTGCTCGACCTGCGGGGCTGGGCGCATGATGCGCTCGCGCTCGCACTGCCCGCGCAGATCCTGTGCCGGCCCGAGTGCGCGGGGCTCTGTCCGGCGTGCGGCGTCAACCTGAACGAGGCCGGGCCCGACCATCGCCATGAGTCGGGGCCCGACCCGCGCTGGGCCAAGCTCTCCGAGCTCCGCTTCGAGTAGCTCTCGATCAGACGTCGTCGAGCAGCTGCGCGAGCGTGCGGCCGCTGAGCACCGACTCGGGCCGCTCGACCGTGATCTCCGAGCCGGGGCGCGCCTCGTCGTCGCGGCGCTTGACGAGCAGCCACTGCGGCGGCTCGGCCGGACGCGTGCGCTGCAGCGCGAAGCCGCCACGCAGTTTCGATCCGCGCAGCACGAACACGGCGTGGCCGCGCTCAAGCGCCTCCGGCCAGGGCACCCGCCCGCCCTGCTCGTAGGACCCGCGGTCCCAGACGATCACTCCGCCGCCGCCGGTCGCGCCCTCGAAGTCGTTATGCGACAGATCATGGTCCTCGACCTGGACGGCGAGGCGCTTGGCGGCGGGATCGAGCGACGGGCCCTTCGGCACCGCCCATGAGCGCATGCGTCCGTCCACCTCGAGGCGCAGGTCGTAGTGGAGGGTGGAGGCGCGGTGCTGCTGGACGACGAACACGCCGGCGGACACGCCGCGGACGGCGAACTGCTCGTGCCCCTCGACGCGGACCTCGGCGCTCACCAGCTTGCCACGTCGCCCGAGCGCGGCGACGAACACCGCAAGCGCGTCCGGGGCGCCCTCGGCGTGGATCTCGACCGGCCGCTCGGGCGGCGCGTCGCCCCGGACCCAGCCGCGCACTCCGAGCCGGAGCGCGTCGTCGCGAATCGACTCGGCGAGTCCGTCCGCCGGCGTCGTGGGCACGAGCCGTGCCCGGAGCGCGCGCGGGCGCTCGCCGGCGGCGGAGCGTGGGGCCGCGGGGGTCACCGTGGAGACGGTAGAGGCCGCCCCGTTTCGGAGCCGGGCGGCTGCTAGCCTGCACGCACCGATGGCCGTCCCCAAGCAGAAGCAGTCCCATGCCCGGACCTCAAAGCGGCGCGCGCAGCACAAGCTCGCGGCCCCGACCTACAACGAGTGTCCGCAGTGCCACAGCCCCCGTCGACCGCACCGGGTCTGTCCCGTGTGCGGGCATTACAAGGGGCGCGAGATCATCGCTGAGTCCGGCTCGCCGTCGGTTTAGGCTCCCGCGCGCATGGTCACGGTGGCCGTCGACGCGGGCGGGGCCGACCTCGGCCCCGCGGAGGTGGCGGCCGGCGCCGACGAGGCCGCGGCCGCCGGCATCTCCGTGCTCCTCTACGGGCCCGCGCGGGAGATCGGAGCGGTCGGCGATGGCGTCGAGGTGATCGACGCCCCGGTGTCGATCGCCAAGGCGAAGGACCCCGCCTACGCGGTCCGCTCGACCCCCGAGGCCTCGATCGTCCAGGCCGCCCGGGCGGTCGCCGAGGGACGTGCGCAGGCGCTGGTCTCCGGGGGCTCGACGGGGTCGGCGCTCGCCGCGGGCCTCTTCAACATCAAGCGCGACCGCGGGATCTACCGCCCGGCGCTCGCGCTCCCGCTGCCGATGCTCGCCGGCCCGCCCGTGCTGCTGCTCGACGTCGGCGCGAACGTCAACTGCCGCCCTGAGCATCTCGTCCAGTTCGCCCACATGGGGTCCGCGTTCTCGCACGGGGTGCTCGGCCGCGAGCGCCCGCGCGTCGCGCTCCTCTCCAACGGCGAGGAGCCGGTGAAGGGAACGCCCGAGCTGATCGAGGTCCACGAGCGCCTCACCGGAGAGCGCGGCGCCGGCCTCAATTTCATCGGCAACATCGAAGGCACCCACATCACCGATGGCGTCGCCGACGTCGTCGTCATGGACGGGTTCATCGGCAACGTCACGCTCAAGGTCATCGAGGGGGTCTCGGGCCGGATGCTGCGCGGTATGCACGACGCCGCGATGAGCTCGCCGCGCTCACGGCTCGGGGCATGGCTGGTCGAGCCCGCGATGCAGAGGCTGCGCGCCGAGATCGATCCCGAGGCCCCGGGCGGCGCCTACCTCCTCGGACTGCGGCGGCTCGGCGTCGTGGCCCACGGGCGCTTCTCGCGCCACGGCTTCGCCCGGGCGATCCAGGTGGCGGCGCGCGGTGTGGAGGAGGACGTCGTGAGCGCCACCCGCGCGGCGCTCACGGCCGCCGGAGCCCTCCGCGTGCCCGGCCGTGGCGGTGGCCGGGACGAGGACTGAAAACGGGTCGGTCCCGGCCGCCCATGCCGGTAGTGTCTGTCGGCGTGTCCGACCCGACCTCTACGGTGTGCGCCCGATGAACCGAGAGCACGTCCTCGCGCTCGTCCGCGCCCATCTCGCCGATGAGCTCGAGCTCGACCCCGACTCGCTGAGCGAGGCGACCCGATTCAAGGAGGACCTCGACGCCGACTCCCTCGACCTGTACACGCTCGTGCAGGAGCTCGAGGACACCTACGGCGTGACGATCTCCGACGAGCAGGCCGCCCATATCCTCACGATCGGCCAGGCGGTCGATTTCGTGCTCGCAAGCGGCGCGGTGACGCCGACCACGAGCGCGGGTCCCGACGCTGAGTGACCGAGCGGCCCTCTCCGACGCCCGTCGCCGAGCCGACCTGCGGCGAGCCCGCCGCCGCGCTCCGCGAGCTCCTGGAGCGCCTGCCGCCCGAGATCGCCGCGCCGGTGTTCCGCCACGCCTCGTGGACGCTCAAGCGCTCCGAGTCCTACGAGCGGCTCGCGTTCCTGGGCGACAGCGTGCTCTCCCTGGCGGTCAGCACGCATCTCTTCCCGCGCCTGGATCCGGAGCGCTACGGGCCCGGCCAGCTGACGAAGATCCGCGCCCAGGCGGTGTCCGGCCGCTCCTGCCGCGTCGTCGCCGAGCGGCTCGGGGTGCCGGATCGCCTGCGGGCGGCGGCGCCCGCGGCCGCCGCGGCCGGGGTCGAGTCGCTGATCGCGACCGAGCGCGTGCTCGCCTCGGTGATCGAGGCGGTGATCGGCGCCATCTACCTGCAGTTCGGCTACGAGACGACCGCGGCCGCGGTCGTCGAGGCGTTCGCCCCGGAGATCGAGGACGCGCTCGAGCATTCGGTCGACTTCAAGTCCACGTTGCAGGAGCGCCTCGCCCGCCGCGGCGAGCTCGTCGACTACACGGTCGTGGAGGAGGAGGGGCCGCCGCACGACCGGACGTTCACCGTGAGCGCGACCGTGCACGGGCGCGAGCTTGCACAGGGGGCGGGGCGGTCGAAGAAGGACGCCGAGCAGGCGGCCGCGCGCCTCGCGCTGGCGGCGATCGACGCCGAGGCGGTGCCGGAGCCGTGAGGAGCGCGGCGTGTATCTGAAGTCGATCACGGTCAAGGGCTTCAAGTCCTTCCCCGACCGCACGCGCCTTGACTTCGGTCCGGGCACGAGTGTGATCGTCGGCCCGAACGGCTCGGGCAAGTCGAACGTCACCGACGCCGTCCTGTGGGCGCTCGGCGAGCAGTCGCCCGTCGCCGTGCGCGGCCAGACGATGCAGGACGTCATTTTCGGCGGCGCGCCCGGGCGCAAGGCCGCCTCGAGCGCCGAGGTCGAGCTCGTGCTCGACGACGGCGACGGCACGCTCGGACTCGGCGTCCCGGAGATCTCGATCTACCGCCGGCTCGACCGAGGGGGCGAGGGCGAATACCGGCTGTCCGGCGCCCGCTGCCGGCTCACCGATGTCCTGGAGCTGCTCTCGGACACCGGCCTCGGCAAGGAGATGCACTCGGTCATCTCCCAGGGCCGGGTCGAGTCGCTCGTCACCTCCAAGCCACGCGAGCGGCGGATGCTGATCGAGGAGGCTGCCGGCCTCGGCAAGCACCGCAAGCGCCGCCGCCGCGCTCAGCTGAAGCTCGCTCGCACCGAGGACAACCTCGACCGCGCGCTCGACGTCGAGCGGGAGGCCCGCGCGCGGCTGCGCCCGCTCAAGCGCCAGGCGGAGGCCGCCGAGCTGCACGAGCGTCTCGAGCGCCAGTCGCTCGAGATCCGCTGGGAGCTCGTGCGCGACGACGTGCGCGCTCGCCGCGCCGCGCTCGCCGCCGCCGAGCGGGCCGCCGCGGAGATCCGCGAGCGGCGGCAGGCGCTGAGCGTCGAGCTCACGGCCACCGCGAAGCGCCGCGAAGCCGCCGAGGAGGCGCTCGCGGCACGCGGCGCGCAGCGCGAGGAGCTCTCCCGTCGCGCCTACGCGGCCCGCGCCGCCGGCGAGCGGATCGGCTATCGCGCCGACTCGGTCGCCGCGTCGCTCACCTCGCTGCGGGCGCGCCGGGCGCGCTCCGAGCAGCTCGTCTCGAGGCTCGAGGCCGAGCTCGCGGTCGCGCACGACGATCCCGAGGCCGCAGGGCGCATCGAGTCGATGGAGCGCGAGCTCGCGGCCCTCGAGCGCGATCGCGAGGCCGAGCTCGCCCGGCAGCTGGCGGAGCTCCAGCGCGAGCGCGAGGCCGCCGCCGCGGCGGTGCAGGACCGGACGCGCGACGTGGAGACGGCGCACGGCGCGCGACGCGAGGCCGAGCGCGCCGCCGACGGCACGCGCGGGGCGATCCGCGAGGCCGAGCGGGGCGCCGAGGCGGCGCGACGCGAGGCCGCCCGGGTCGGCGCCGAGCTCGCGGCGGTCAACCAGTTCCTGCGCCACCACGGCCGCACTCCGCAGGGGGCGAGCGCGCTGGCGGACGCGCTCGAGGTCGACCCCGGGTACGAGCTGGCCGTCGCCGCCGCGCTGGACGGACGCCTCACCGCCGCGGTCGTGGACGGCCTCGAGGACGCCGCCGGCCTGCTCGACCGGGCCGGCGCCGACGGCGGCCGCGCGCTCGTTCCCGCCGCGGAGGCGCAGGCCGCCGGCGGACCGGACATCGAGCGCTGGACCGGGACGGGCCCGGCCGAGCGACTGGCGACGCACGTACGCTGCGCCGGGCCCGGTGTGGCGCGGCTCCTCGCCGTGCTCCTGCGCGATACCTGGGTGGTCGAGGATTTCGGCGACTGCCCGGAGGGCTTCGCGGGAGTCGCCGTCACACGCTCCGGCCGCGTCTGGGCGGCGCGGGCGCGCGAGCTTCGGCAGGCGCCCGCCGTCGGGGAGGAGCGCGTGCTCGCCGAGCGCAACCGCCGCGACGCGCTGATCGCCGAGAGCGAGCGCGCCGCCCAGGCGGAGGTCGCCGCACAGGCCGCCGTGCAGGAGGCAAGCGCCGCCGCGCAGGCCGCCGACGCCGAGCGGGAGCGACTCACCGCCGCGCATCGGGCCGCCATCCACGCGCTCGACGAGGCGCGCGAGGCGGTCCGCCGCCTCGACGCCCAGATCGACCGCCGGCGCTCGGCCCCCGACGAGGGGGAGAACGCCGGCCGCCGCGCGGCGCTCGCGGCGCAGATCCGCGCTGAGCGCTCGACGCTGGAGCGGGTCGCGGCCGAGCGCACGGAGCGCTCCCAGCGCCTTGAGCGCACGCGCGCCGCGGTGGCACACGACGCCGATCTGATCCCGGCCGTCGACACGCTGCTCGAGCGGATCCGCGCCGCCGGTGAGGCGGTCGCCGAGCAGCTTGCCGCCTTCGATGCGGCGCTCGCCGCCGACCGCGAGGCCGGCGAGACCGCCGCGCAGGAGCTGCGCGCCTGCGCCCAGCGCGAGGCGGAGCTGCACCAGCGGATGGGACGCGAAAACGACGCGCTCACGACCGCCGAGGTGACCCTTCAGCGCAGCCGCGATCAGGCGACCGACGCCGAAGCCGAGCTCGCCTCGCTCGCCGAGCGGCTCGGACTGGAGGCGACCGCCGCCGAGGAGCCGCTCGACGAGGAGAGCCGGGCGACGCTCCGGGCTCGCCTTGAGCGCGTCGCTCGCCGGCGCGAGCAGCTCGGGCCGGTCAATCCGCTCGCCCAGCAGGAGTACGCCGAGGCCGTGGAGCACGTCGAGCAGCTCGAGGCCCAGCGCACCGACCTCGAGACCGCGATGCGCGAGCTGAGCTCGCTGATCGCGGACACCGACCGCCAGATCCGCACGACGTTCGAGCAGACGTTCGCCGCGACCGCCGCGGCGTTCGAGGACCTCGCCGCGCAGCTCTTCCCGGGCGGCAGCGGCCGGCTGCGCCTCGTCTCCGAGCGCGAGTCGCCGGCGCGGGTGATCGGCGGGCAGCCGATCGACGACGCCGCCGACGGCGAGCGGGGGGAGGAAGCCACCGACCGCGACCCGGACGACGATGGCGTCGCGGAGGAGTCCGAGGAGGAGCGCGAGGACCTGCTCGGAGTCGAGATCGAGATCACGCCCGCCGGCAAGGACCCGAAGCGCCTGTCGCTGCTCTCCGGCGGCGAGAAGTCGATGACCGCGCTCGCGTTCCTGTTCGCCGTCTTCCTCGCGCGGCCGTGCCCCTTCTACATCCTCGACGAGGTCGAGGCGGCGCTCGACGATCTCAACATCAGCCGCTTCCTCGCGCTGCTTGAGGAGTACTCCTCGCGGGCGCAGTTCATCGTCGTCACCCACCAGAAGCGCACGATGGAGGCCGCCGACTCGCTCTACGGCGTCTCGATGGCCTCGGACGGCGTCTCCAAGGTGATCTCCCGGCGGCTGCCGAGCGCGGCGCCGGCCGTCGCCTGAGCGCGACGCCGGCCGTCGCCTGAGCGCGGCGCCCGCGCCGCCCGTTGCCTCCCGCGCGAGCCGGCTGCGCTCCATCGGCGAAAAACCGCTGCAAAATCTCCACCGCGAGTCCCGGCCGGCGGGCGAGTCCGTACATTGCCCGCGTGCTCCTGATCCTGGCAGGCGCCGCGCCCCTGGCGGCGATGGCCGTGACGTTCCTCATCTGCCGCACGAGCTCGCGCCCCGACACCCCCACCGGGCGGCGAGCGTTCGACGGGTCAAGCGACCTGGCCCCGGAGGACCGCTGGGAGGGGCTCTCCGCCGAGGTGGCTCGGCTCGAGCGACGCCGGTCGCCCGTCTCGGATGCGGCGACGCGCCGGCGGCATCTCGCCGCCGTGCTGCCGGCCGACGCCCGGCGCTGACTTCGTCTCCGAGTCAGCGCCGGGCGCCGCGCCCGTCCGCGCGGCTCGCCCGCGCGCGGCCGGGTCTCGCCGTGCGCCGCCGGGCGCCGGCGTGCGCACGCTCCGGGCTAAGCTCGCCGCCGGACATGGCCCGCGACTGGCGAGAGATCTTCATCATCGACGGCGACGGACCGGCGCTCGCCGAGGAGGCGGCGGAGCCGGAGAAGCGGATGGGCCGCTTCCGCCGGCTGCGCGAGAGCCTGCGCAAGACCCGCCAGGCGCTGCAGACCGAGATCCAGGCGACGCTGTTCGAGGATCTCTCCGAGGAGACGTGGGAGCGGTTGGAGGAGGCGCTGATCTACGCCGACGTCGGCGCGTCCACGACGGCCAAGGTCGTCGCCCAGCTCGAGCAGGAGGCCGCCGAGCACAAGCTCACGGGAGGTCAGGAGCTCTCGGACCGGCTCGTCGAGCTGCTCGCCGAGATCGCGCGGACGGGAACGGACACGATCGACCTGAGGCCGGCGCCCACCGTGATCCTCGTCGCGGGCGTCAACGGAACCGGCAAGACGACGACGCTCGGCAAGCTCGCGTGGCATCTCTCCCGCGAGCTGAACCGCCGGGTGATGCTCGCCGCAGGCGACACGTTCCGCGCCGCGGCCGTCGAGCAGCTCGAGGTGTGGGCGGAGCGCGCCGGGGTGGGATTCGTCAGGGGCGAGCTGGGGGCCGACTCGGCGGCGGTCGCCTTCGAGGCGATCACGGCGGCGCGACGCGAGCAGGCCGATGTGGTGCTCATCGACACCGCCGGACGGCTGCACACCCAGGACAACCTGATGGCCGAGCTGGCGAAGGTCCGGCGGGTGATCGACAAGCAGATCCCGGGCGCGCCGCACGAGACGCTGCTCACCGTCGACGCGACCACCGGACAGAACGGGCTGCGCCAGGCGAAGCTGTTCTCCGAGGCGGTCGACGTCTCGGGCATCGTGCTCACGAAGCTCGACGGGACCGCCAAGGGCGGGATCGCGCTGGCGATCGCCTCCGAGCTGGGAATCCCGGTGAAGCTCATCGGCGTTGGGGAGAAGCTCGAGGATCTGCGGCCGTTCGACGCCGAGGAGTTCGCCCGAGCTCTCGTCGGCGTGAGCTGATCGGCGGACGCCCGGCGACCGTCGAGCGGGCGCCGCGGGCCCCGCGCGCACGGACGTAGACTGAGTGGCGTGTTCGACAACCTTGGGGAGAAGCTGCAGGCGACGCTCGCCGACGTGCGCGGCCGCGGCACGCTCACCGAGGACGACATCAACGCCGCGATGCGCGAGATCCGCCTCGCGCTGCTGGAGGCGGACGTCAACTTCAAGGTCGTGCGGAGCTTCACCGCCTCGGTCAAGGAGAAGGCGCTGGGCGCGGACATCATCGGCCAGCTCAACCCCGGCCAGCAGGTCGTCAAGATCGTCTCCGACGAGCTCACCGCGCTCATGGGCGGGGCGGCCGGCGACCTCGCGTTCGCACCGCGGCCGCCGACGATCGTGCTCATGGCGGGGCTGCAGGGCTCGGGCAAGACGACCGCCACGGCCAAGCTCGCGCGGCTCTTGAAGTCCGAGGGCTCCTCGGTCGCGGTCGCCGCCTGCGATGTCTACCGTCCCGCCGCCGTCGAACAGCTCGTCAAGCTCGCCGGCCAGGTCGGCGTCGACGTCTACGAGCAGGGCACGGGCGCCTCGCCGGTGAAGATCGCCGCCTGGGCGGCCGACCGCGCCCGCACCGAGGGCAAGGACGTGCTGATCGTCGACACAAGCGGGCGCCTGCACGTCGACCAGGAGCTGATGGCTGAGCTCGTCGACATCCGCAAGGCGATCAGGCCGACCGACATCCTGCTCGTCGTCGACGCGATGACCGGCCAGGACGCGGTCAACGTCGCCGAGGAGTTCGGTCGCGCGGTCGACTTCGACGGCGTGATCATGTCCAAGCTCGACGGCGATGCGCGCGGCGGCGCCGCGCTCTCGGTGAAGGCGGTCACCGGCAAGCCGATCCTGTACGCGTCGACCGGCGAGAAGCTCGACCAGTTCGAGCGCTTCCACCCGGACCGCATGGCGCAGCGGATCCTCGGGATGGGCGACGTGATGTCGCTGATCGAGCGCGCCGAGGCGAACTTCGACGAGCGCCAGGCCGCCGAGCTGGAGCGCAAGCTCCGCAAGCAGGAGTTCGGCCTCGACGACTTCCTCGACCAGATGCGTCAGATCCGCCGCATGGGCCCGCTCCAGAGCCTGCTCGGGATGATCCCGGGGCTCGGCAAGGAGCTGCGCGGCGTCAAGCTCGACGAGCGTGAGTTCGACCGCCTGCAGGCGATCATCCTCTCGATGACCCCTGAGGAGCGGCGCCATCCCGAGCTCATCAAGGGCTCACAGCGGCTGCGGATCGCGAAGGGCTCGGGCACGAACGTCCAGGCGGTCAAGCAGCTCATCAAGCAGTTCGAGCAGATGCGCAAGGTCATGCGCCAGGTCTCCCAAGGCCGGATGCCCGACCTCGGCGCGCTCATGCGACAGGCCGGGGGGCGCTGACCTCGCGGAGCTCGGCGATGCGTCGCGTGTGGCGTCAGTCCTGGCCGACGATCGCGCTCGTGGCGAGCATCGCGATCGTCGTCGTGCTCTGCCTGCTGGCGAGCACAACGTCGGGGGCGGCTCTCGTCGGGCGCCACGCGCGGGCTCCGGGCGACGCCTCCGGCCAGGCCCGTACCCTCGTGCGGCGCGGCACGACCGTCGCGGTCGATCCGACCGCGGGCCGCCTCTACGCCGCCCTCCAGCGGGGGACGAGCGCGCGGGACACGCTCGAGCGGCTGGATCCCGAGCGCGGCCGGGTGCTCGCGCGGCGAGACCTCGGGGGGACGTTCGACGCCGGTGTCTCGTTCGACGGATCGCTGTGGGTGGTGAGCACCTCCTATACGCGCCGTTCCTCGACCTTGGCGCTGTGGCGTCTGGACCCGTCCTCGCTCGCCGTCGACTCGCGGCAGGAGCTTCCCGGTTCCCGCGGAGCGCTTGACGTCCATCAGCCGCTTGCCGGTGCCGGCGGCCGGCTGTGGCTCGCCTATGGCGACCGGCTCGTGCGAATCGATCCCTCGGCCGGCACGCTCGGCGCTCCGCGTCACATCGCCAGGGCGCAGGAGCTGGGGATCGCGGCCGCCGCGGGCGGGCGCGTCCTGCTTCTGAGCGCGGCGACCGATTTCGGCCGCGGCTGGATCGAGGAGCGCGACCCGGTCACCGGCGCGTTCGAACGGAGCTCCCGGACCTTCCTCGGAGTCCACCAACCGGGAGTCGGGGGCACGTACGCGGGGCGGCTGTGGGTCGCCGAGGCGACCGGCATGATGGGCTACGTCGAGGCGATCTCGGTGCGCACGCTGCAATCGCTGCGGACGCCCGCGCCGCGGCGTCTGGGGACGAACGGGATCGACGGGAGGGTCGTCGGCGGGACGCTGTTCGTCACCGATGGCGGGGTGACACACCCGAACTATTGCGGGAGCCCGGTGACCGGCGCTCCTCGGGCGCTCCTGCCCGCGGTGGTGCGGCACGGCGGCTGGGTGGGAGCGATCGCCCGTGGCCGGATCTACGTCGTCGCCCGCGCTCAGCGGGGCGCGTCATCCGGCCCGCTGCTCAGCGCCCCCGTTCCGGCGGGGTGCCGGTGAGCCTGTCCGCCGCCCGGCCACGCTATCCTCCTCGCTCGCTCATGGCAGTCAGACTTCGACTCACCCGCATCGGCGGACGCAAGAACCCCATCTGGCGCGTCGTGGTCGCCGACCAGCGCTCCAAGCGCGACGGCCGCGTGATCGAGACCGTCGGTCACTACAACGCCCAGACCGATCCCTCGACGATCGTGCTCGACGAGGAGCGGATCCGGGACTGGCTCGGGCGCGGCGCCCAGCCGTCGGACTCCGTCCGCAGGTTGCTCCGCACCCAGGGCATCTCCTAGGTTTCCCCGATGGCGGATCGGCCGGCCGTGCGGGAGCTGCTGGAGTTCCTCGCCCGAGGGCTTGTCGCGCACCCGGACGAGGTGCGCGTCAACGAGATCGACGAGGACGACGGCTCGCTCGTCCTCGAGCTGTCGGTCGGCGAGGACGACTACGGCAGCGTGATCGGGCGTGGGGGGCGGACCGTCCAGGCGCTGCGCACGGTCGTCAAGGCCGCAGGCACGCGGGAGGGCCGCCGCGTGTTCGTCGACATCGTCGACGACTGATCCCGACCGGGGCTCGTCCGTGAGCGACGCCCGTCGCGACGATCGACAAGTGGCCTCCGGGTGCGGGCTGCGGGCCGGCACCGTCGGCCGCGCGCACGGCCTTGACGGGAGCTTTCACGTGGGCGGAGCCGTCGAAAGCGTGATCGCGCTGCTCGAGGTCGGCGCGGAGCTGCTCGTCGGCGGAACCCCGCGCCGGATCGCGCGGCTCGCCGGCCACGCCGGACGGCGGATCGTCCGGCTCGAGGGAGCCGACAGCCGGGCGGACGCCGAGGAGCTGCGCGGGCAGGAGCTGCACCTGCCGCGCTCCGCGGCGCCGCCGCTCGAGGAGGACGAGTGGTGGGCCGAGGACCTCGAGGGGTGCGTCGTCCGCGACGGCGATCGGACGGTCGGCGTCGTCACCGCCCTCCTCGCCCTGCCCTCCTGCGAGGTGCTCGAGGTCCGGCGCGAGGAGGAGGGACCGCCGCTGCTCGTGCCCCTGATCCGCGACGCCGTCCGCGAGGTCGATGCGGGGGCGGGCGTGATCGAGGTCGACCTCGCGTTCCTCGGCGAGGCGTAGGCGACGTGACGGGACGCGGCGCGATGGATCTCCCCGTCCGCAGTGAGGCGCCGGCGACGCGCGGCGTCCGCGGGGACCGGTGACCGGTGCAGATCGACGTGTTCACGCTGTTCCCCGCCTGGTTCGACTGGTTCCGCGGCCAGCGTCACGTCGCGAACGCGCTCGCCGGCGGGCACACGCTCGGCTTCGTCGACTACCGGGCTCACACGCCGCTGTCGGCGGGACAGGTCGACGACACTCCGTTCGGAGGGGGCGCCGGAATGGTGCTGCGCGTCGACGTCGTCGAGGCGGCGCTCCGCGCCCGCTACGGAGAGGATCCGGTCGCGCTCCGCGAGCGCCGCCGGGTGATCGCCCTGGAGCCGAGCGGCCGGCTGCTCGACGACGCGCTCGTCGACGAGCTCGCCGGCGAGCCGGAACTCACGCTCCTGTGCGGGCGCTACGAGGGCTTCGACGAGCGGATCGTCGAGCACTTCGCCACCGACCGGCTGTCGATCGGGCGCTACGTGCTCGCCGGCGGCGAGCTCGCCGCGATGGTCGTCTGCGACGCGGTGCTGCGCAAGCTGCCGGGGTCGCTCGGCCATGCCGACAGCGCGCTCGAGGAGTCGTTCAGCCCGGCCCTGGAGGGCGGCCCCGAGTACCCGCACTACACCCGCCCGGCGAACTGGCGCGGGTGGGAGGTTCCGGAGGTGCTGCTCTCCGGTCACCATGCCCGGATCGCGGAGTGGCGGCGGGAGCAGAGCCGCGCCCGCGCGCGCCGCGAACCCGAGCCCTGAGCGCGACGCTCGCCTCACCGGTCGCCCGCATGACGGGCTCCCCGAGAGTGCCGCGCGCGCTTCATCGGCCGCCAACATGACCGGCTTCCCGGAGCCGCTAGCATGTTCCGCCGTCCCGGGCCCAGGCGCCGCCGACCGGCGCTCCGGACCCGGCTGTCGGCGACCTCGCCGCCGCCACCGCAACCGACACCCTTCCAGCATGAGCACTGTCATCGAAAGCCTCGAGCGCACGCAGCTGCGCCGCGTCCCGGAGTTCGACGCCGGGGACCGTCTTCGCGTCCACTTCCAGGTGATCGAGGGCACCCGGCGTCGCACCCAGGTCTTCGAGGGCGTCGTCATCAAGCGCCAGGGACACGGCGCTCGGGAGACGTTCACCGTGCGCAAGCAGTCGTTCGGCGTCGGCGTGGAGCGGACGTTCCCGCTGCACTCGCCGAAGATCGAGCGGATCGAGGTCGCCGCCCGCGGCGACGTGCGGCGCGCAAAGCTGTACTACCTGCGCGGCCGGATCGGCAAGCGCGCGCGTGTGCGCGAGCGCCGCTCCACGGGCCCCGAGGTCGCCGTCGAGCGCGAGCTGCTCTACACCGAGGAGACGGCCGCTTTGACACCCGCAGAGGCGGCGGACACCGGTGAGGCGACGGCGACCGGGCCGACCTCCGAGGAGGCCGCCGACGAGGAGGGCGCGGTCGAGCCGCTCACCGAAGAGGCGCTGGAGGAGGGCTCGGCGGAGTCCGAGACGGGCGGGGAGCTCCCGCCCACCGACGAGGAGCCGGCCGTTCCCGAGCCGGACGAGGAACCCGCTGCCGCCGAGGAGTAGCCGGTGCGCGCGGACGTCCGGGCCGCCGCCCGGGCTCACCCGCGCCGGGGCGGCCGAACCATGAGCCCGTCCCACTGACAGATGGCGAGCACGGCGAAAAAGCGCAAGTCGGCCTTCGGTGGCTTCATCGAGCTCGTCGTCACGGTAGCGATCGCGATCGGCCTCGCGTTCCTCATCCAGGCGTTCGTCGTCAAGCCGTATCGGATTCCGAGCGTCTCGATGGTGCCGACGCTCCAGGTCGGGCAGCGGATCCTCGTCAACCGCCTGTCCACCCACCCGTCGATCGGGGACGTCGTGGTCTTCCATCCGCCGCAGGGCGCGACGCTGCCGAACAACGCGCCGCCGCAGTGCGGTGACGCACAGCAGGGGATGAACCGGAGCCAGCCATGCGATCGGCCCACGCCCCAGGAGTCATCGCAGACGTTCGTCAAGCGAGTCGTCGGGCTGCCCGGCGACACGCTGCGGATCGTCGACGGGCACGTTTTCCGCAACGGCAAGGAGGAGCGGGGCCGCTACATCCAGCCGTGCACCCAGGGCTCCGGCTCGTGTACGTTCTCCAAGTCGATCACCGTTCCCGCCGGGGAGTACTACATGATGGGGGACAATCGTGGTGAATCCGACGACAGCCGATTCTGGGGCCCCGTCCCGCAGAAGTGGATCATCGGGGTCGCGTTCTTCACCTACTGGCCGCCGGACCGCATCGGCACCCTCTGACTCACCCGTCGCTCCGGCGAACGGACAGGCCCGCTCGCGGAGCGCTCGCCCCATCTCGGGCGGCGTCCGCCGGCCGCGCCCGGGCCGCAAGCTGCTCAACTTCGACCGCTCGCTCGGAGTGCGCTTCGTCGCCGGCGCCGACGAGGCGGGGCGCGGCTGCCTCGCCGGCCCGCTCGTCGCCGCCGCCGTGCTGCTCGACCTGGAGCGGATCGGGCGCGCGCAGGCGCGCGCGCTCGGCATGCTCAACGACTCCAAGCAGCAGACGCCCGAGGGGAGGGCCGCGCTCTACCCGGTCATCCTCGGCCTCGCCGCCCGCGTCTGCATCGTCAGCCGCTGCGCGCCTGGGATCGACGCCCGCGGGCTGCACCGCACGAACCTCGCGGCGCTGCGCGACGCGCTGGCGGGCGTCGCGGTCGAGGGCTGCATCTGCCTGAGCGACGGCTTCCCGGTCGCGAGGCTCCCCTACGCGCAGCGTGCGGTCGTCGGCGGCGACGCGAAGAGCGCCGCGATCGCGGCCGCCTCGGTGCTCGCCAAGGAGACCCGCGACCGCTACATGCGCCGGGCCGAGGCGCTCCATCCCGGCTGGCGGTTCGCCCAGCACGTCGGCTACTCCACGCCCGAGCATCGCGAGGCGATCGAACGGCTCGGCGTCTCGCCGCTGCATCGCATGTCGTTCCAGTCGACGGCCTACCAGCAGCTCGCCCTCGGGTAGCGGCCCCGCGCAGGACCTCCGGCACATGCGCCGGGCGGCAACCTCAGAACACGCCTTCGCGGTGCTCGAGCTCGAGGAGCCGTCCGCGGCGGTCGACCGTGATCCCGATCACGTCGAAGCGCAGCTCCGGGACGCGTGGGCGCTCGTCGACCTCGGCGAGCCAGGCGGCGGCCATGCGCCGGACCTGCAGTCGCTTGCGACGGTCGACGGCGTCGAACGGCGAGCCGGCGCGGGCGCTCGCGCGGCGCGTCTTGACCTCGACGAACACGAGCGTGCCGGCCGCAAGCGCGATGATGTCGATCTCGCCCCAGCGCGTGCGGTGGTTGCGGTCGACCAGCTCATACCCGAGCCGTCGCAGGTGGGCGGCGGCGAACTCCTCGCCCGCCGCACCGAGCGTGCGCCGCGGGTCGGCCCCGATCGGCGGCCCGGGCTCAGCGGTCGGGGCGTGAACGGGACGGTCGTCGGGGGCGTCGCTCATGGCCCCGCCCACGCTACGGACAAAGGTGTCACAGGTGGGTGTCGGACGGCAACGATTGCGTGCCAATCACCCTGCAATTCGGCACAATACTGTGACGAAGCGGCACCCACTCGCGACACGATCTTCCGTAGCGTTCGGTGCATGCTCGCGCAGGTCACCACGTTCGCCATCGACGGCGTCCAGCCGCGCCAGGTGTGGCTCGAGGTCGACATCCGCGCCGGCCTGCCGGGGTTCACGATCGTCGGTCTCGGCGACACCGCGGTGCGCGAGTCGCGGGACCGGATCCGGGCGGCGATCCTCAACTCGCGGTTCCGCTTCCCCGATCGTCGCATCACCGCGAACCTCGCGCCCGCGTCGTTGCGGAAGGCCGGTCCCGGCTTCGACGCGGGGCTCGCACTCGGCGTGCTCGCCGCCAGCGGCCAGCTGCCGGCGGCCGGACTCGTCGGCTGCGCGGTGTTCGGGGAGCTCTCGCTGGCCGGCGAGTTGCGCGACTCGCCGGGCGCGCTCGCAGTCGCCGAGGGCGCGCGGCGGGCGGGCTGCGCGCGGCTGATCGTGCCCCGACAGCGTGCCCGCGAGGCGGCCCTCGTCGAGGGACTCGAGGTCGTCGCGGTCTCGACGCTGCGCGACGCGGCCGACGTGCTCGCGGGGGCGCCCGCGCCGCCGCTTCCGCCGCCCGAGCCCGGATGGGGCAGGCGCGACCCCGTGCCGGACCTCGGCGACGTACGCGGCCACGAGGTGCCGCTGCTCGCCCTGCAGATCGCGGCGGCCGGCGGTCACAACCTGCTGATGGAGGGTCCGCCCGGGACGGGCAAGACGATGCTCGCGCGCCGGATCCCGTCGATCCTGCCGCCGCTCTCCCGCGAGGAGGCGGTCGAGGTGACCCGCATCCACAGCGTCGCGGGCCTCCACGCGCGCGGGCTGATCGAGACGCGGCCGTTCCGGGCCCCGCATCACTCGATCTCCGCCGCCGGGCTCGCGGGCGGCGCCTCGCCGCCACGTCCCGGCGAGGCGACGCTCGCCCACCACGGCGTTCTGTTCCTCGACGAGCTCTCCGAGTTCGCACGGCCCGCGCTCGAGGCGCTCCGCCAGCCGCTCGAGGATGGCCAGGTGACGATCGTCCGCGGGCAGCGCTCGCTGTCGTTCCCGACTCGCTTTATGCTTGTCGCGGCCACGAATCCGTGCCCGTGCGGCTATGCCGGAGAGGGGGAGCGATGCACGTGCGGCGAGGCCGACCTGCGCCGCCATCAGCGGCGGCTGAGCGGGCCTTTGCTCGACCGCCTCGATCTCCTCGTCGACGTGCGCCGCCCGGCCGACGCCGAGCTCCGCGGCGCGCCGCACGTCACCTCCGCACAGGCGCGGGAGCGGGTCGCGCAGGCGCGCGAGCGCCAGGTTGCGCGCCTGCGGGAGACGGGCGCGCGTTGCAACGGGGAGCTGGACGCCCGGGCCGTGCGCGGATGCGCGGCGCTCTCCGGGGAGGCCGAGACGGAGCTCGGTCGCGCCTATACGGAGGGGCTGCTCAGCGCGCGCGGCCGGCTCCGCGTGATCCGGGTGGCGCGGACGATCGCCGATCTGGCGGGCAGCGAGCGGGTCCGTCGCGCGGACGTGCTCCTCGCGCTCAGCCTGCGCCAGCGCGTCGCGCGAGAGGCGCTGGTGGGAGCATGAGCGTGGACGTGCGGGTGTGCGGGGAGTGTGCGCGGCGGGCGTGGCTCCTCGAGCGGCTGTCCGGGCATCTCGATCCCGTCCGGGAGCGGGTGGCGGAGCTGCTTGAGCTCGATGACCGCGCGCTCATCCAGGCGGTCGGGGGAGCGCGCCACTCGATCATCGCCGGCGAGTTCGAGGCGCGCGACCCCGAGGAGGCGCTCGAGGAGCTGCGGGCGCGCCTGCTCCGCGCCGAGCTCGAGGCCGTCTGCCGTTGCGAGGCCCGGTATCCGGCCGCGCTGCGCGATCTGCCGGCGCCGCCGGCGGTACTCCACGTCCTCGGCGGCCTTGACCGGCTCGGCGCGCTGCTCGAAGAGCCGCCGGTCGCGCTCGTCGGCGCCCGCCGGCCCTCCGGCTACGGCCTCGAGGCGACGCGAATGCTCGCCGCCGGTCTGGCGCGCGCCGGCCTGCCGGTCGTGAGCGGGATGGCGCTCGGCATCGACGCCGCCGCACACCGGGCGGCGCTCGACGCCGCGGGGGCGACGATCGCCGTGCTGCCCGGCGGGGCCGACGTCGTGTATCCCGGGCGCCACCGCCGGCTGCACACCCGAATCCGGGAGAGCGGCGTGGCGGTCTCCGAGCTCGGGCCGGGTGTCGCGCCGCGCCGCTGGATGTTCACCGCGCGCAACCGGATCATCGCCGCGCTCGCTGACCTCACCGTGCTCGTCCAGGGCCGCGAGCGGTCCGGCGCTCTCGTCACGGCGGGCTGCGCGGCTCGGCTCGGCCGCCGGCTCGGCGCCGTGCCCGGTCCCGCGACGGCGCCGCTGTCGGCGGCTCCGCATCGGCTGCTGCGGGACGGCGCGAGCCTCATCGCCACCGTCCAGGACGCGCTCGACGCGCTGTACGGCATCGGGGTCGTCGCCGCCCCGCGTCGGCGCGCGGCGCGCCTGGAGCCGCCGCTCGCCGCGCTGCTCGAGGCGATCGCCGAGGGGGAGACGGAGGGGAGCGCGTGCGCGCGCGCCGGCCTCGGTCTCGAGGCGGGACTGGCGGCGCTCGCGCGGCTGGAGCTTGACGGCCTCGTGCGGCGCGGACCCGGAGGGAGGTACGTGATGGTGGCAAGCTGAGTCGATGACCGATCGCATCCGCAGGGCGCTCACGATCGCCGGCTCGGACTCCGGCGGCGGAGCCGGGATCCAGGCCGACCTGAAGGCGTTCGCCGCGTGCGGCGTCCATGGCATGACCGCGATCACGGCGATCACGGCGCAGAGCACGGTCGGCGTCGACGCGATCGAGAGCGTTTCGCCGGCGATGATCCGGGCGCAGGTGCGCGCGGTCGCTCGGGACATCGGCGTCGACGCCGTCAAGGTCGGGATGCTGGGGACGGCGGAGACGATCGTCGCCGTCGCTGGGGCGCTCGATGAGCTCGGCGAGATCCTGCCCACGCGACCGCCGGTCGTGCTCGATCCGGTGATGGTGTCCGAGTCCGGGGCGCGGCTGCTCGAGCGCGACGCGCGGCGTGCGCTCGTCGAGGAGCTACTGCCACGGGTGACCGTCGCGACGCCGAACCTGCCCGAGGCGCGCGTGCTCGCCGGCGCCACCGCGGACGAGGACGGAGCGCTCGCGGACGAGGCCCACCCGCGTGCGGACGACGCCCTCTCGGATGGGGAGGACGTGCTCGCGCTCGCCCGCGCGGTGCGCGCGCTCGGTCCCGCGGTCGTGATCATCACCGGCGGGCACCGAGCGACCGCGGCGGACCTCTACCACGACGGGATGCGGACGGAGGAGATCGAAGGCGAGCGGCACCCGGCGGGCGCCGCACACGGGTCCGGGTGCACGCACTCGTCGGTGCTCGCTGCGCGGCTCGCGCTCGGCGACGACCCACTCGAGGCCGCCCGGGTGGCCCGGCGGCGAGCCGGCGAGGCCGTGCGAGACGGGCTGCGCTCGGTCGGCGCGGGCGCCGGACCGGTCGACATCCTGGGGATCGCGCGCATCCTGGCCGCCGGCGCGGCCGGTGGCGATCGAGCGCGCGCCGCCGTCACCGCCGACCCCCGGACGGGCTCCGCCGACCCGCCGTCGTGACATAATCCGGGAGTGCAGTTTCTGCGGATGAAACCCGGGCATGGCGAGGTGGTGATCGCCGAGGGTGACGTGGAGCTGGCCGAGGACGAGCGGCGGCTGATCGAGGAGTTCCGGGCGCAGCTCGAGGAGGGTCTGTGGGCCGCGGTCCCCACGCTCGAGGGCGGCCGGCGCCAGGCGCAGATGGTCAAGCGCTTCGAGGACGTGCCGCGCGACGCGGAGCGCGTCATCTTCTTCCCGCGCGCCGCCGGCGGCCGCTAGCGAGGGAGCGGGAAGCCGGTGAGCGCGCGCGAGGGCAGCCACTGATGGTCCTGGCGCTCGTCGCGGCCGCTCTCGTCGCGCTCGCCCTCCTCTCCGAGGAGCTCCTGCCGCGGATCGAGGAGCTGTGGCGGCGATTCCGGGCGCGCCGGCGGCCGGCCGAGTCGTTCGGCTACGACCCGGGGCGCGAGCGTCGCGCCGAGCAGCGCGCGCGCGCGCTGCTGCGCTCGTGCGTCGGCGAGGAGGAATGGGCGATGTACCACGACCTCGGGTTCATCCGGGTGTGGGGGTCGCAGGCCGACGGTCCGGGCCGCGGCGGCGCCACCGGCGGGGCCGCCTACGGCTACCTCATCTACCCGCACCGCGCGATCGTCGCCTACCTCGCGCAGACGCACCGGCTGCTCAGCGAGTACTGCGTCACGTTCCCGGACCGCACCCGACCCTATGGATCCTCGCGGCTGCCCGATTCCGACGACGTGCTCGCGAAGTGGATGGCGCTCACCGGGGACGAGAAGCGCCTGATCTCGACGGCGAACATGCACCTGCCGGGCCGCCAGCACGATCCGGCGCGCGTCAAGCGCGACCTGTGGCGCCTGTCACAGTGGGAGCGGGCCTGGATGCGCTCGACCGCCGGGCGCGGCGCGGCGGACGGCCCAGCGAGCGGGCCGAGCGAGACCCCGCTCGACGCCGCCGGCCAGTAGCCCGTCGCTCGGAACCCTCGGCGGCGCCAGCGGCGCGCCGACGTCCGTCCGCCGACGCCCGCCTCGGCCTGCCTATGCAAGCCGGCTTGCACGCCGCGCCCCTCGTGAGCCGGAATCGCCAGCAATTGTGGGGTTCCGGGGTCGTCCTCTTCACAGAACCTTATGGGGGCCACGTGGGCGCATCGGTAGCATTGTCGCCGTGGCGAATGTCTCCTACCTGCGCACGCCCAGCGGGGGGCAGGCTCGCATCTACCGGTCGGGGCGCATCGGACTGACGGCCCGACGGCGACGTTGGCCCTGGTTCCTCGGCGGTTCGATCCTCGCGATCGTGATCGCGCTCGCCGCCGGCGCGTTCATCGTCGCGCGCTCCAAGCCGACGCTCACAGTCGACTCCGCGGCGCTTGCGAAGGTCAACCTGCCGCTCGGCGGCGGCACGATCAGCCAGGTCGTCGCGACCACCGGCGTGCAGAACAAGGAGCAGCTCGTCAGGGTCCGCCTCAAGGGCGATCCGGTCATCGTGCCCGTGCAGAAGGTGCGTTCCGGCGAGCGGGTGACGGTGAGCGTCGTCGTCCGCCGCCCGGGCTGGATCTCGTGGCTGACGGGCAAGAGCCAGCGGCTCACCCGGACGATCACGACGCCGAGCAGCCGGCTGCGCAGCCACTACGTCACGCTCACCAAGGGCGGCGCCCTGGACGTCCACTTCTCCGCGCCGGTGCAGACGATCGCCTACGGCCCCTCCGCCGCGCATCTGAGGACCCGCACGCTGCCCCGCGCGCAGCGCTCGATCACGCTGCCCCATCACGGCAGCGCCGGCACGCTCTACCTGGCGGCGACCGCGCGGACGTGGGAGAGCGCGCACGCCTCGCCGGTCAACTGGTTCCCGGCGGGCACGAAGGCGACCGCGGTCGCGCAGCCGAGCGCCGGCCAGACGATCACCTCTTCGACGCCGATCACGCTCAGCTTCTCCAAGCCGGTGTCCAAGGTCCTCGGCTCGCACCTGCCGACGGTGACGCCCGCGGGCGCCGGCAGCTGGCACCGCCTCTCCAGCCACGCGATCCGCTTCGTGCCCACCGGCTACGGCTACGGCCTCGACCAGACCGTGAAGATCGCCCTGCCCGCGGCCGTCCGTCTCACCGGCGGCGACAGCGACGGCGGGAGCGCCACGAGCGGCGTCTGGCATGTGCCGGGTGGCTCGACGACCCGCCTGAACCAGATCCTCGCCCAGCTCGGCTACCTGCCGATGACGGTCCACTACGCGGGCACGGCTCCCGCCGGCACGATCGCCGCCCAGGAGACCGCCGCCGAGCGCGCGCCGCAGGCGACCCTCACCTGGGCCTACGGGAACGTTCCGTCCGGACTGCGCAGCCAGTGGGGCGGGCCGAGCTCCTCCGGCGAGCTCACGAAGGGCGCGATCATGAAGTTCGAGAGCGACCACGGCATGGTGCCCGACGGCGTCGCCGGCCCCGCCGTGTGGAAGGCCCTCATCAAGGCCGCCGCCGCCGGACAGCGCAACACGTTCGGCTACACGTTCGTCTCGGTGAGCGAGGGCTCGCCCGAGTCGCTCTACGTGTGGCACGACGGCAGGATCGTCCTCTCGAACATCCCCGTCAACACCGGGGTCCCGGGCGCGACCACCGCGACCGGCACGTTCGCGGTGTTCGAGCACGTGCCCCTCACGCGGATGATCGGCACCGACGTCAACGGCACCCACTACAACGTCATGGTCCGCTGGGTCAGCTACTTCAACGGCGGCGACGCGCTCCACTACTACCCCCGCCCCGGCTACGGGTATCCGCAGAGCAACGGCTGCGTCGAGATGGACGAGCCGAACGCGATCAGCGTCTACAAGTACACCCCGATCGGCACGATCGTCCAGGTCAACGCCTGATCTCCGGCGTGGGCGCAGGGGTTGGGGAGCCCCGCGGCGAACCTACATGACGCCCATGCCCGAGTCGCTCACCCCCGGCTGGCACGCCGCGCTGCACGCGTTCGACGCCGATCTCGCGCGCCGCGCGGTCGCCGCCCGCACGCGGCTCGCCTACGCCCAGGACTGCGAGCGGTTCGCCGACTGGGCGGCCGGCCGCGGCCTCGAGCCCGCCGAGGTCGACGTCCGCGCGCTGCGCCGCTACGTCGCCTCGCTGTCGGAGGACGGGCGGGCGCCGAGCACGATCGCCCGCAAGCTCGCCTCGCTGCGCGGCCTGTTCGCCGTGTTGCTCACGCTCGGCGAGCGCGCCGACAATCCCGCCGACCTGCTGAGTGCCCCGAAGCGCCCGCAGACGCTTCC
>DATGKS010000093.1:0-52987 GCA_035294545.1 Solirubrobacteraceae bacterium
GAGGACGACGACGGACCCGAGCCCGAGGACGCCGAGGACGACGACGGACCCGACCTCGCCGACGTCGAGCCGCTGCCGCACGACGCGGACCCCGGCCAGGACGCCGAGGCCGCGGCCTGAGCCTCAGCCGTCCGCGTCGGAGGTGTCGTAGCGCGCCACCGTGAACGCGACCAGCATCGGCACGTGCACGGCGAAGACGAGGAGGGAGAGCGTGAGCACGACGAGTGCGCCGCCCCGCAGGTGATCGCGCAGGAACGCGTACTCGATCAGCGCGGCCGTGATCAGGTAGGAGAGCAGCGCCCAGCGCGCGATCTGGAAGAAGCGGTGCCAGTGAAAGCCGCGCACCCGTGACAGCGCGAACAGGTTTGCGGCCAGCAGCCCGGCCGACAGACCGAGCAGGATTATCGCCGGCGCGAGCGCGACGTGCCGTGGCAGGTGGGCCGAGAGATAGATGCCGCCGGCGACGATCAGCGCCAGGGACAGCATCCCGATCTCGGTCACCGGCGGAAGCCGCTCCTCGTTGGCGGCCGGTGCCTCGACGGTGCTCATGACGCACCGAGCTTGGTCATGATGACGAGCGTCGCGATCTGCATCAGACCGGTGATCCCCGCCGAGTAGATGAAGCGCTTCATCAGGCGCTCGATCACCTCCGGCCGCGGGCGCGGCTTCTTGAGCTCAACCAGCACCGCGATGTTGGCCGGCTCCAGGAGTCCGAGCGCGATCACGCCCATCACGCCGACGACGATGAAGCTCGCGACGATCCAGCCGTGCTCCGGATAGCTCGTGAGCACGGTGCCGAGGCGATCGCCGAGCTGCCAGCCGGCGGCGAGCGTGACCGTGACGACGGTCGGCATGAGGAGCACCATCTTGGGCATCAGCTTCGTCGTCATCTCGATCCGGGCGGGGATTGACAGCCGCCCCAGGATCGGGCCGAGCACGAAGCCGAGGAACAGGTCGACGATCGTCCACGCCGCGCCGAACGCGACGTGCAGGAACATGAGCGGCCACACGGTGTTGACCGCGATCGCGACGACCAGGCCGACGAGCACCACCGCGACCGGGATCAACCCGGCGCGCGGGACGATGTCGAACTCCAGCCGTCCGGGGGGTCCACCGGTCGGCTGTCCCGGAGGTGATTCCGCCCCCACGGTGACGCTGCTCACTCTCACTCCTCCTGCTTCCCGCGGTCCTCGTGGCGACCCGCCTGCCCCTCGGGCGCCACTCCCTGGAGCGCGACGGTACCACTCCGCCTCAGGCGCGTCCAGGAGCGCGCTCCCGTGGCCCTTCAGGCGCGTGCCCGGTGGCTGCCGCGCTGGACGGCGTGGCGACCGCGCTCGAGATGGACCTCCCCGGCGTCGAGCGCGACCGGGCCCGCTCCGGCACGGACGATCAGCCGCCCCCGGGCGTCGATCCCGTCGGCGAGCCCGGTGCCGCCGCTCCAGGTCACGGTCCGGTGGCGCAGGGCATCGCGCTCCCGGAGCTCGGCGAGCACGGCCGCCTCGTCCTCCGCGAGCACCCGCTCGAGCTCGGCGAGGAGCGCGGCGAGCGCGGGCTCACGCGCGTCGGCGGACAGCCCGAGCGTCGCCGACCGGGCCGCGAGGTCAGCGCCCAGTGAGCGCAGCTCGACCGCGAGGTTGAGCCCGATCCCGAGCACCGCCCAGCCGGCCTGTGGGCGGCCCTCGACGAGGATCCCGGCGACCTTGCGGCCGTCGAGCAGGACATCGTTCGGCCACTTCACCATCGCGCGGCGACCCGCGACATCGAGCCGCTCGGCGACGAGCGCGACGGCGACGCCGGCGGCGAGTGAGAGCAGCGGGGCCGGGCGGCGGATGACGAGCGAGGCGAGCAGCGCGCTGTCGGCGGGGGCCGTCCAGGCTCGGCCCTGCCGGCCGCGCCCCGCGGTCTGCTCGGAGGCAGTGACGAGCGTCCCGTGAGGGGCCCCCGCGGCGGCGAGCTCCCGCGCCCGGAGATTCGTCGAATCGACCCGCCGCAGGTGCAGCCGCGGCGTGCCGAGGCGCACCGGAAGCCGGTCCGCGGCCGCCCGGCGCGGCGCGCCCCGGCCTGACCGGTCCGACCGGGGGTCCGGCCCTCGCCCTGGGCTCACGCCGCGCCGATGCGGAGCTCGTCGCCGGCGCCGACCCCGAATCGGTCGGCCGCCGACCCGTGCGAGACGGCGAGCGAGAGCGCGCCGCCCGAATCCTCGTAGAGCAGCGACTCCCCGGGGTCGACGTCGGAGAAGATGCGCCCGACCGCCACCGGGATCGCCTCGTCCCCCACCTCGACGACCAGCCGCTCACGCCCCGCGAGCCCCGCGGCGCCGAGGTCGGCGAGGCCCGCGCCCAGCTCGAGGTTGCCGAACCGGTCGACGGCCGCGACGCGCGCAACGAGCGCGCCGTCCGCCACCCGCGGCCGCGGGTCATCGAGCGCGACCAGTGAGGCCGGGTCGATCGCCGCGCCCGCCTCCTCGAGCCGCGCCCCGTCGGCGAGCGCGGCCGCGACCGGCGCGAACACGTCGCGACCGTGGAACGTCGCAGACACGGGCGAGAGCGCGAACGGCGAGCCCGCGAGGTCGACCGCCGCGGCCACGCCGCCCGCGGCGCGCGCGGCGGGCCCCAGGAGGCCGTTGTCGGGTCCGACGAGGAGCCGGCCGTCCGCGGCCCGGAGCGCCACGCCGCGTCGGGCGCCGCCGACGCCCGGATCGACGACGCCGAGGAGCACGCCCGGCGGCAGGAACGGCACCGCCCGGGCAAGCGCGGTCGCGCCGGCGCGAACGTCCTGGGGCGGGATCCCGTGGCAGAGGTCGATGATCCGCGCCCGCGGGCAGCGCCGCGCGATGACGCCATGGCAGACGCCGACGAACGGATCGGCGAGCCCGTAGTCGGTGAGGAACGTGATGACGGGGTCGGGCATCGCGGATCGGGTGAGGCCCGGGTGCGCCTCGCGGCGGGCCACCGGAGAGGGTAACCCCCGACCGACGAGAGCCGATATTGACCGGTCAGCGACTCTTTAGAATCGGCGCCGACCGTCCGAACAAGAGGGTATGGACGACACCGCTCGGGAGGCGAGCGCGGCGGCGGACCGCTGCGTGCTCATTCGCCGCCAGGCGATCTTCGACCCCCAGGAGCGGGTCTCGGGCTACGAGCTGCTGCTCGACACCGGTGCGCCGCCCGCCGAGGACGAGCAGGCGCAGGGGTTGCTCACGAGCGCGGTGGTCGACATCGGCCTGCGGCGCATCGTCGGGACCCGCCGCGCGTACCTCACGGCAACGCCGGCGTTGCTGGCGGACGCGGCCGCCCTCCGGCTCTCTCCCGAGCAGGTCGTGCTCCTGGTGCCCGCCCAGCCGGTCGGACGCTCGCTCCTCAGGACGCTGAGAGGGCTCGTCGGCGCGGGGTTCGAGATCGGCGTCGGCGCGTGGGCGCTCGACGGCGGCGCCGAGCCGCTGCTTCGGCTGGCGAGCGTCGTCAAGCTCGATTTCCGCTTCGGCACCCGCGAGCTCGCGCTGCTCATGACCCGCCGGGACGAGCTCCACGCCCGTGGGGCGACGCTGATCGCCGGCCAGGTGCAGACGTGGGGCGAGTACGAGCGCTGCCTCGGGCTCGGGTTCGACGCCTTCCAGGGCGAGTATCTCGCCCACCCCGCCCCGATCGCCGGCCGCCGCACGCCGACCGCCGCCGCAGGGGCGCTCGGGGCCGCGCTCCGCGCCCGCGGGCCGCGCGCGTTCGAGGAGCTCGAGCGCGTGATCTGCGAGGACGCGGGGCTCGCGCACCGCTTCCTGCGCGTCGCGGACTGCGCGCTCTTCGGCGGGCGCACGCGGGTGCGTTCGGTGCATGACGCGCTCACGCGGCTCGGCACCGAGACCGCGCGTCGGTGGGCGATGCTCACGATCGTCGCCGGGTTGGCCGACGCCGGCTCGCCCGCGGCGCGACACTTCCTCGGGGTCGGCCTGCATCGCGCCCGGCTGTGCGAGCTCCTCGCGCGCCGCCAGCGCCAGGGCTGTCCGGATCGCGCCTTCTCCGCCGGCCTCCTGTCCGTGCTGCCCGCCGTGACGAGCGAGCCGCTCGATGAGCTCCTCGCCCACCTCCCGATCGACGAGGCGCTCGCCCGGGCGCTCACCGACTATCTCGGCGCCGAGGGCCAGATGCTCGCCGCGATCGTCGCCCACGAGCGCGGGGAGCGGGCGGGCGAGGACACCGAGCCGGGACTCCTGGCGGCGATCGGCCGCATCTACGCCGAGGCGCTGCTGTGGGCCGACGAGACCGCCCGCCGGCTCGGCTGAGGTCGCGGCGGGCGCGCGTCAGCCGCGCGTCGCGTCGGCGACGATCGCGTCGTGCGGCGAGCGTGCGTCAGCCGCGCGTCGCGTCGGCGACGATCGCGTCGAGCAGCCCGTCGATGTCGTGCCGCTCGGCCTCGAGCGCGGGCTCGCGGCCGAACTCCCGGAGCGTCGCGGTCGTCACGGGGCCGATCGAGGCCAGGCGGGTGTCCGGGCCGATCGCGTCGGCGGCCTGGACGAGCAGATAGCGGACGGTCGAGGACGAGGTGAAGGTCACGTAGTCGGCGCGGGCGAGCGCGCGCCGCTGGGCGTCGGTGAGCGGCTCGACGACGGTCTCGTAGAGGGCGAGGACATCGACGTCGGCGCCGCGGGCGCGCAGCGCATCCGGCAGCACGTCGCGCGCCTCGGCGGCGCGGGCGACGAGCGCGCGGCGGGGCGCGGGGGGACCGCTCGCGTCGAGCGCCTCGACGAGCCCCTCGGCGACGAACCGCTCCGGGACGACATCGGCGCGGATGCCGCGCGACGCGAGTGCCCGCGCCGTGCCCGGCCCGATCGCGGCGACGCGCGCGCCGTGCAGCGCCCGAGCGTCCCGCCCTGCCGCGGTGAGACGCTCGAATAGGCAGGCGACACCGTTCGGACTCGTCAGGCAGACGAGGTCGTAGCGCTCGAGCTCATCGGGCAGGCCGCCCGGCAGGGGCCGGATCCGGATGACGGGCGCCTCGACGACATCGGCGCCAAGCGCGCGCAGTCGCGCGGCGAGCCCGCTCGCCTGCGCGCGGGCGCGGGTGACGGCGACCGTGCGGCCGTGCAGCGGCCGAGCCTCGAGCCACGCGAGCGTTTCCCGCAGTGCGGCGACGGCCCCGAACAGCGCAATCGCCGGAGCGCGGATGCCCGCGTCGGCGGCGAGCGGCGCGATCGTATCGAGCGTGCCGGTGACGACCCGCTGCCCGGGGAGGGTGCCGCGCTCGATCACCGCGGCGGGCTCGTCGCGGGCGCGCCCGCCGCGCTCCAGGCGCTCGGCGATCGCCGCCAGGCGCGCGACCCCCATGTAGACCGCGACCGTCCCCGGGAACCCGGCGAGCGCCTCCCAGTCGAGCGCGGACTCGGGCTTGGCCGGATCCTCGTGGCCGGTGACGAACGCGACCGCGCTCGCCGCGTCGCGGTGGGTGACGGGGATCCCCGCATAGGCGGCGGCGGCGACCGCCGCGGTGATGCCCGGCACGACCTCGTAGGGGATGCCGGCCTCGCGCAGCAGCTCGGCCTCCTCGCCGCCGCGGCCGAACACGAACGGGTCACCCCCCTTGAGCCGCACGACCGTCCGCCCGGCCGCACCATGCTCCAGCAGCAGCCGGCCGATCTCCTCCTGGGTCACCGACGGGACGCCGCCCTCCTTGCCGACGTAGAGGCGCTCGGCGTCGGGCCGGGCGCCGTCGAGGGCGCTGGCCGGGATCAGCCGGTCGTGGACGATCACGTCGGCGGCGGCGATCAGCTCAAGCGCGCGGGCGGTGAGCAGGCCGGGGTCGCCGGGGCCCGCCCCGACCAGATACACGGTCATGCCGCAACCCGCCCGGTCATGCCGCAACCCGCCCGGTCACGCGGCGACCTGCCGCTCGGCGCGCTCGAGCAGATCGGGCGCGCCGGCCGCGAGCATCCGCTCCGCGCAGCGCAGCCCGACCTCGTCCGCGGGCCCCGTGACCTCGTCGCGCAGCCACTCCGAGCCGTCGGGCAGGCCCGCCCAAGCGGTGAGCGTGAGCAGGCCGTCGGCGCGCGGGCGCGCGTGGGCGCCGACCGGCGTGTGGCAGGAGGCGCCGAGCGCGCGCACGAGCGTGCGCTCGGCGGTGAGACATGCGGTCGCCTCGAGGTCCCGCGCGGCGTCGAGGCGGGAGTCCGCGGCGAGCTCGCCGACGCGACCCTCGATGGCGAGCGCGCCCTGCCCGGCGGCGGGCACGAGCTCATCGGCGATCGCGCTCACCGCATCGGCGCGCCCGAGGCGGTCGAGCCCCGCGAGCGCGAGCACGAGCGCGTCGGCCTCGCCGGCCGCGAGCTTGCGCAGGCGCGTGTCGACGTTGCCGCGAAGCTCGACGACCTCGAGGTCCGGGCGGGCGGCGCGCAGCTGCGCGGTCCGTCGCAGCGAGGCGGTGCCGACGCGTGCGCCCTCGGCGAGCGCGCTGAGCCCGGCGGCCCCGCAGAACGCGTCGCGGGCGTCGGCGCGCGCCGGGACGGCGACGATCTCCAGCCCCGGCGGCAGCTCGGTCGGGACGTCCTTGGCGGAGTGCACGGCGACGTCGATCTCGTGGTCGAGCAGCGCCCGCTCGAGCTCGGACACCCAGCGCGACTTGTCGAGCGCCGCGGCGCCGCGGTCGCCGAGCGTCGTCACGGTGACGATCTCGACCTCGATCCCGCCGACGCGGAGCGCCTCGGCGACCGACTCCGCCTGGATGAGCGCGAGCGGACTGCCCCGCGTGCCGACGCGCAGTGCCACGTGGGTCAGGCGGGACGCCGCAGCGGACGGACCTCGGCGAGCGGCTCGGGGACGGCCCGCGGGGGCTCCGCGGGCGTGGCAGGCTCAAGCTCCTCGCCGCCGACCGACAGCCCGAACAGGTCGCGGACGACCGCCATACGCACGTGCAGGCGCTCGTCGGAGAGGTCCTTGAGGCGGAGCGTCGGCTCGTGGAGCACCCGGTTGACGATCGTGCGGGCGAGCCGCTCGACCCGCTCGCGGTCGCGCGGCGAGGCGGTCTCCCAGCGGCCGGCGTTCTCGGCGACGACCTCCTCGGCGATCCGTGCGGCACGGGAGCGCAGGGCCGCGATCGTGGGCAGCACCTCGAGCGACCCGAGCCACGAGGCGAACTCCTGGATCTCCTGCTCGATGATCGTCTCGGCGCGCCGCGCCTCCGCCTGGCGAACCTGCCGGTTGCGGGCGACGACCGCCTCGAGGTCATCGATGTCGCGCAGCGTGATCCCCGGGACGCGCCCGCACGCGGCCTCGATGTCGCGCGGCACCGCGAGGTCGATGAGGAGCAGCGGGCGTCCCCCGCGCTCGCGCATCACCTCGGCGATCTCATCGACCTCGATCAGCAGGTGCGGTGAGGCGGTCGCGGCGAAGACGATGTCCGCGGCGAGGAGCGCGTCGGGGAGCTCGTCGAACGACAGGCTGCGGCCGCCGTACTGGGCGGCGAGGCTGAGCGCTCGCGCCCGGCGGCGGCTCGCCACGAACACCAGCTCGGCGCCGGTCCCGGAGAGCGCGCGGGCGGCGAGCTCGCTCGTCTCGCCGGTGCCGATGAGCACGACCTCGCGACCCGCGAGCGACCCGAGCCGCTCGGCGGCAAGCGCGACCGCGACCGTCGGCGCGGACAGGCGCCGCTCGCCGATCGCCGTTTCCGCGCGCACCCGCTTGCCGGTCGCGAGCGCCGCCTCGAACAGGTGGTTGGTGAGCGGGCCGGTCGCCCGCTGCCCAAGCGCCGACTCATAGGCGCGCTTGACCTGTCCCTGGATCTGGTCCTCGCCGACGATCATCGAGTCCAGGCCGGAGACGACCCGGTACAGGTGGCGCGCGGCGTCGCAGTTGTGGTGGGCGTAGATCGCCTCGGCGAGCTCGGTCGGGCGGATCCCGGCGTGTCGGGCGAGCAGCGAGAGCACCGCCGCCTCGGCGGCGACGGGATCGGAGGCGACCGCGTAGACCTCGGTGCGGTTGCAGGTGGAGATCGTCACCACCTCCCGCACGCCGGCTTGTTCCCGCAGCTCGCGGGCGAGCTCGCCCGCACGGGCCTCGGGCAGCGCGAGCCGCTCGCGGATCTCGACCGGCGCGGTCTTGTGCGAGGCGCCGAGGACAAGCAACCGGCTCACAGGCGCGATCCGGAGCGCTCCGCGTCCTGAGCCGCCGCGGTCGTCTCGGCGCGCGCCGCCTCGACCTCGCGTCGCAACCGCTCGAGCTCACGCTCCACCCGCCGCGCGCGGGCGGCCATGATCGCCACGTAGACGAGGACGATCACGAACACGACGATGTAGGCGGCGGCGACGAACTTCCCGGCCTTGCCGAGCGGCAGCGCCGGCGCGGAGGCGAGCAGCGCGATCACAGCGGCGCCGCCGACCGGCCGTACGGCCTCTCGAGGTCCTCGCCGATGAGTGTGCGGCGCAGCCGACGCACCTGGGAGCGCAGGTTCTTGGCGGCCATCTCGTACTTCCAGAGCGTCACGTACAACAGCGCGATCCCGATCGTGGAGACGAGGAACGTCACCCCCATCGACGGGGGCAGGTGCGCGCCGGTGAGCGTGAGCACGCGCGGGTGCACGAACGCGGTCGCCTGGCTGACCGCGAGGAAGTTGAGCGGGACGAACGCGCCGCAGGTGATCGCGAACACGGACGCATAGCGCGCCTGGCGCTCGGGATCCTCGATCGAGAAGCGCAGCGGCTGGTAGGTGCAGAAGAGCAGGATCACGATCAGGAACGAGACGAGCGTCGGCTCGTTCCATACCCACCAGTGTCCCCACGACGCCTTCGCCCAGATCGAGCCGCTGATCAGCCCGCCGATCCCGAAGATGAGCGCCATGTGGATCGCGACATAGGAGCGCATGTCCCACACGCGATCCCCGGTCCGCAGGTAGCCGATCCCCATGAGGCCGCCGAACACGAATCCGCAGAGCGACACGATCGCCAGCGGCACGTGGATGTAGAAGATCTTCTGGATGAACCCCTGCTCGGCGTCGAGCGGGGCGTAGAAGAACACCATCGCCAGCGCGGCGGCGATGACCAGGACGGTGAGGAGCGAGAGGCTCCTCAGGCCGCGCCCATATGTGCGGGAGGGCGTCATTCCTCGAGGAGAAAGTCGAACACCGCGTATGCGAGCAGTGCGAACACGAGATCATAGAGGCCGAGGGTCCCCATCCAGCGCACTGGAGGGGCCGTCGGTGCGTGCGCTGACCGAAGGATCGGACCCGCGGCGCGCGCGGCGGCGATGAGCGCCGGCACGAGCAGCGGCAGGCCGATCATCGGGCCGATCAGGTCGCGCGCTCGGGTGTGGACGGCGACCGCGGACACGAGCGTGCCGATCACCGCCAGCGCGAGGTTCGTGAGCGCGAGCACCGCGACGAGTCCGGGGAGCACACGCCCGAGCCCCGGCTCCAGGAGCAGCAGCTTGAATGCCGGCACCGCGATCACCTCGAGCACGACGAGGAACAGGTAGAGCGCGCCCGCCTTGGCGAGGAGCATCGCGCTGCGGTCGACCGGGGCAAGCAGGAACCCGTCGAAGCCCCCCTGCTCGCGCTCCGCGACGAACAGCCGGTTGATCCCGAGCATCGCCGCGAACAGCAGCGCGATCACGAACACGCCGGCCGCCTCCTGGCCGGAGAGCGTGTCGCGGTCCAGGGCGAAGTGGAAGATGACGATCGTCACCACGGCGAACAGCACCATCGCGGGCAGCGTGTCCGCCGAGCGCAGCTCCTGGCGCAGGTCCTTGCGGAGCACCGCCCACGCGGTCCTCATCGGTTCGGCTCCCGGTGAGGCGCTGCCGACATCATGCGCCCGCTCCCCGCGGCGACGCCCAGGGGGCCCTCATGCGTAGAGCTCCCGCACCGCCGCGTCGGTGAGCGCGGACGGGTCCCCGTAGTGCGCGACCCGCCCGTCCCGGAGCGCGAGCACCTGGTCGGCCTCGGCGAGCGCCGCGCGCGGGTCATGGCTCGTGAGCACGCGCGTGCGGCCGCTCGCCCGCCCGACGAGCGGCTCGATCAGCTCGCCCGCGGCCGGGTCGAGGTTTGCGCGCGGCTCATCGAGCAGCAGGAGCGGCGGATCGTGCAGGATCGTCCGCGCGACCGCGATCCGCTGCACCATGCCGCGGCTGTACGTGCGCACCGGCTCATCGGCGCGGCGGTCCATCTGCACGCTGCGCAGCACCTCGTCGACGCGGGCGAGCGGCAGACGGTGAAGCCGGGCGTGGTAGACGAGATTCTCCCGGGCGGTGAGCTCGCGGTAGAGCAGCGGCTCGTGGGCGAGGAGCCCGAGCCGGCCCCGCACCCGGTGAGCGGCGCGCGGCAGCGCCTCGCCGAAGATCTCGACCGAGCCGCGCTGGGCACGCAGCAGCGTCGCCAGGATCCGCAGCAGCGTCGACTTGCCCGCCCCGTTGCGACCGAGCACCGCGAGCGTCTGCCCCGCCGGCAGGCTCAGGCTCACATCCTGGAGCGCCGCCCGCTCGCCGAACCAGCGGGAGACCGAGCGCAGCTCAATGGCCGGGGGTTCGCTCACCGGCCCGGCGCTGGAGCGTCGCGACGACGTGCTGGAGGGTCGGGGCGATCACCGGGAAGACCTCGCCGATCGCTCGCGGGTTGCCGGGGAAGTTGACGATCAGCGTGCGGCCGGCGATCCCCGACACCCCGCGCGCGAGGATCCCCATCGGCGTGTGGCGCACCGCCTCGGCGCGCATCGCCTCCGCGAACCCGGGCGCGTCGCGCTCGATCACCGCCCGCGTCGCCTCGGGCGTCACGTCGTCGTCGGTGAAGCCCGTCCCCCCGGTCGTGAAGATGAGGTCGACGCCCCCCTCGACCTGGCGGCGGAGCCAGCACTCGATCGCCTCGCGGTCGTCGGCGAGCACGTCGCGGGCGACGATCTCGGCGCCGGCGTCCTCGGCGTGGCGGGCGAGCTCGCCGCCCGAGCGGTCCTCGGTCTCGCCGCGCGCGACCGAGCTTGAGACCGTGAGGATCGCGGCTCTCACGGGCAGTCGGCGAGCGCGCGCAGCGCCCGGCAGATCTCCTCGCGGCGCCAGGAAATGTCGCCGAGCCGCTCCGTGAGCGCCGAGCGGTTGACGCGCTGGAGGTTGTCGAATGACGCGACGCACTCGTCCGGCAGCCCGTCCGCCGGCCCGAGCTGAATCTCGGTCGGAATCTCACGGACGGTGCGCGTCACCGGCGCGACCACAATCCCGGTGAGCACCTCGGTCGCCTCAGAGCGCGTCACCACGAGCACCGGCCGCCGCTGTGTCTCCACCTCCGCCCACCAGACCTCCGCCTGGCGCGGCGTGCTCACCATGGCTCCTCGGCGACGAGCGCGCGGGTGGCCGCGTCGAGGCCCGCGAGCTCGTCGGCCGTCTGCGGACGGCGCTTGTACGCCTCCGCGATCCGCAACCCGACCGATCGGCGCTCGTGCGTCTCCACAAGTTGATGGAGAGCGAGCCGCACGGCCTCGGAGCGGTTGGCGACGACACCCTCCGCGATCAGAGCGTCGACCTCCCTGAGCAGAGCGTCGTCGAGGCGCGTGACAATCTGTGTCATGCGAATAGCATTGCACAACGCATCACGATTGGCCGCGGACCCAAGCTCCGGACCGACCGCCCGACTTCTCAAGCAGCGCAACCGAGGCGATCTCCGCGCCGCGCTCGACGCCCTTGACCATGTCGTAGACGGTGAGCGCGGCGACCGAGGCGGCGGTGAGCGCCTCCATCTCGACGCCCGTCGGCCCGGTCGTGCGCGCCTCCGCGGTGAGCGTGATCTCGCCGGCCTCGGCGTCGATCTCGCCCGCGACGCCGAGGAACGTGAGCGCGAGCGGATGGCAGAGCGGGATCAGCTCGGAGGTGCGCTTGCCCGCCTGGATCCCGGCGATCCGCGCGGTCGAGATCACGTCGCCCTTGGGGGCATCGCCGGCGGCGACGAGCGCGGCGGTCGCCGGAGAGACCCGCACGACGGCGCGGGCGAGCGCCCGGCGCTCGGTCGACGGCTTCTCGCCGACGTCGACCATGCGAGCGCTGCCGCGCGCGTCGAGGTGGGTGAGCGCATCCGGACGGTCATGCTGGGCATCGAAGCCACGCATATCGTGGGTGAGATGCCCACCGCCCTCGGTGGGCAGGTCGGGACTCACGCGACGGCGTGCGCGTGCTGGGCGGCCTCGATCAGCGCCCGCACGCCCTCCCGGTCCCCGCGGCGCAGCAGCGCGACCGGATCGGGGTCGCCGTTCACGATCGACTCGAAGAACTCCTTGCGGTCCTGGTAGGTCGGCAGTGTCCCCTTCGCCCAGCCGCGGACGTCGTTGAGCATCACCGCGAGCTCCGCGTACTCGGTGCCGAACAGCTCGGCGATCTCCCGCTTCATGCGCTTGGCGAGCGCGGGCGAGGCGCCGGCGGTGGAGATCGCGACCGCAAGCGGGCCGGTGCGGACGATCGCCGGCAGGATGAAGTTGCACAGCGGCGGGACGTCGACGACGTTGACGAGCATCGCGCGGCGCTCGGCGTCCTCGTAGACGCGGATGTTCACATCGGTGTCGCCGGTCGCGGCGATCGCGATGAGGCAGCCGTCGAGATCGGCCGCCTCGTACTCGTGCCGGCGCCACTCGATCGACCCCTCGGCCGCGAGGCGCTGAAGCTCCGGGTGGGCATCCGGCGCGACGAGCACGACGTCGCCGTCGCAGGCGAGCAGGCCCTCGACCTTCTCCAGGCCGACGTCACCGCCGCCGACGACGAGGCAGCGCCGCCCGCTGAGCCGCAGGCAGGCGATGTAGAACGGCGTCTCGAGCATGCCCTGCACACACGACTGATCGCAGATCCCCCTGCGCAGCTGGCAGACGCATTCCTTGCCGGCGTAGGCCTGGGCGGGCATGGCTGAAAGGGTAGTAACGGGCCGGCCGTCAGGCGACCGCACGGGCCCGGTCGAGCAGCGCCTCGGCGAGGGCGGCCGCGAGCGGCCGACCGCACGCGGGGTCGACGAGGATCAGCGACGGCATCGTGGCGCTGCCCGAGAGCTCGATCACGCCGACGCCGAGCACGACGTCCGCCCCGTCCCGGTGCGTGGTGGCGCACAGCACGAGCCGTTCACGCGGGTCGGAGCGCACGAGGCGCGCGAGCTCGAACTCCTCGCACACGACGCCCGCCCGCGCGGCGATCGAGCGCAGACCCTCGAGGTCGCGCAGGCGCACGCGCCGCATCGCCAGCGGCGAGCCGTCCGCCAGCGTGACGGCGGGCTCCGCCGCGCTGTGATGATCGAGGGCGCTCATCGGTTCATCAGCCTATCCGTTTGATCTTTACCCGTTCTTGACGTCGCGCGACCGTCGGATGTCGGCGAGCCGCCCTCGGAACTCCGCCTCGGCGTCGTCGGGCTCGTAGAACCGCTCGCCGGCCACCGATGGCGGCAGCAGCTCCTGGGGGGAGACATGCCCCGGCCGGGCGTGCGGATAGTCGTACTCACCGCGGGCGCGGACGCCGGAGCGCAGGTAGGCGGGCGGCGGCTCGGCGCCGTGCTCACGCACGTAGCCGCGGGCCGCCCCGATCGCGCGCTTCGTCGCGTCGGACTTCGGGGCGAGCGACAGGTAGATCGCCGCCTGCGCGAGCGCGAACTCGGCCTCCGGCAGGCCGACGTGCTCGACCGCGGCGGCGGCCGCCGTCGCCACCGACAGCGCCTGCGGGTCGGCGTTCCCGACGTCCTCGGAGGCGAGGATCACCATGCGGCGCACGATGAAGCCGGGGTCCTCCCCGCCCTCGAGCATCACCGCCAGGTAGTACAGGGACGCGTCGGGGTCCGAGCCGCGGGTCGCCTTGATCCAGGCCGAGATCGTGTCGTAGTGGTTGTCGGCCTGGCGGTCGTAGAGGATCGCGCGGCGCTGCATCGCGTCCTCGGCGTGCTCAAGGGTCACCGGCGGCGCCGGTTCGTCCGCCGCGTCGGAATCGACCGGACCGGCCGCCTCGCAGGCGAGCTCCAGCGCGTTGAGCGCCGAGCGGGCATCCCCGCCCGAGCGCTCGGCGAGGAAATCGATGGCCTCGGTCGTGACCCGTGACTGCGGTCCGCAGTGGCCACGCTCGATCGCGCGCTCCAGCAGCACCCGCACGTCCTCGGGCCCGAGCGGCTCCAGCTCGTACAGGCGCGTGCGCGAGATGAGCGCCGAGTTGACGCTGAAGAACGGGTTCTCGGTGGTCGCCCCGACGAGCGTCACGAGGCCGTCCTCGACGGCGGGCAGCAGCGCGTCCTGCTGGGCCTTGTTGAAGCGGTGGATCTCGTCGAGGAAGAAGACCGTGCGCCGGCCGTTGGTCCTGAGTCGCTCCCGGGCGCGCTCCATCACCGCCCGAACCTCCGCCCGTCCGGCCTGCACCGCGCTCTCCTCCTCGAACGCGGCGTCGCTCGCGCTCGCCACCAGCCGCGCGAGCGTCGTCTTGCCGCTGCCCGGCGGCCCGTGCAGGATCATCGAGTGGGGCCGGCCCTCCTCGATCGCGCGGCGCAGCGCCGAGCCGTGGGCGAGCAGCCTGGGCTGGCCGACGAGCTCATCGAGCGTCGTGGGGCGCAGGCGGGTGGCGAGCGGTACCGCCGGGCCGCCGGGCGCGGGGTGGCCGGGCCGCGTGGGGTCACCGCCCGACCGGGCGTCGTCGCCGCCCGACCGCCCGGGGTCACGGGGCGCCCGGGCGGCGTCACGGGACGCCGGAGGCTCCTCCTCGCCGAACAGGCGGTCCATGGCCGCAGTATGGCCCGACTGCCGGACCGGCTCTCTGCGGCCGGCGAGCGATTTCATCCCACCGCAGGATGAGATCGCTCACGTCGCGGCGCGGCCGGGCGCTCGGCGGCCGAGGCGCGGCCGGGTGCTCGGCGGCCGAGGCGCGGCCGGGTGCTCGGCGGCTGAGGCGCGGCCGGGTGCTCAGCGGCCGAGGATCGCCAGCGCGGCGTCGTGCAGCAGCCCGTTCGTGGCCAGGCCCCCGTCGGCGCCCGCGTGAGAGGGAGCGCCGGTGAGGTCGGTGAAGCGGCCGCCGGCCTCGGTGACGATCACCAGCGGAGCGGCGAGGTCCCACACCGACACGAGCGGATCGCAGGCGATCTCGGCCGCCCCCTCGGCGACGAGCATGTACTGCCAGAAGTCCCCGTACCCGCGCGTCCGCGCGACCCGTTCGGCCAGCTCGCGCAGCTGCGGCTCGCGCCCGGCTCGCCACCAGTCCTCCAGACCGCCGAAGCAGAACTGCGCGTCGGCCAGCTCGTTCGCCGCGGACACCGAGATCCGCCGCGCGGGCGCGCCCGGACCGCCCTCCCGCACGTGCGCGCCCTCGCCGCGCGCGGCCCACCAGCGCCGGCCGAGCGCGGGCGCGGAGACGACGCCGACGACGGGCTCACCGTGCGCCTCGAGGGCCACGAGCGTCGCCCACACCGGGGTGCGCCGCACGTAGCCCTGGGTGCCGTCGATCGGGTCGATGATCCAGAGGCGGCCGGTTGCCGGCGGTGTCGTTGTGGAGTCGTTGGCGGGCCTGTCGCCCCCCTGGCCGTATTCCTCGCCGAGGATCCCGTCGGCGGGGCGCGCCGTCTCCAGGTGGGCGCGCAGCGTGCGCTCGACGAGCGTGTCGGCCTCGGAGACCGGCGTCATGTCGGACTTCGTGTCGACCGCGAGGTCGAGCGCGCCAAAGCGCGCCATCGTGATCTCATCGGCGAGGTCGGCGAGCCGCAGCGCGAGGCGCAGATCGGCGCTCTCGGGGTCGGACGGGAGTGGCGACACGGCGCGCATCGTACGGGTCGGCCGTCGCGCGGGCGCCCCGGCGGTTAGTGTCCAGCCGGTGAGCGGCGACCTGCAGAGCGAGACCGTCGAGCTGCTCCAGCGGCTGATCCGGTTCGACACAGTCAACCCGCCCGGCAACGAGCGGCCGGCGATCGAGCACCTCGAGCGCTACTGCGCGGCCGCGGGCTTCGCCTGCGTCGTGCTGGCCGACGATCCCGAGCGGCCGAACCTGGTGGCGACGCTCGGCGATCCGGAGAGCGGGCCGGTGCTCTGCCTGCTCGGCCACGTCGACACCGTGCTCGCCGATCCCGAGGCGTGGGAGCACGATCCGTGGTCGGGGGACGTCGCCGACGGCTGCGTGTGGGGCCGCGGCGCGCTCGACATGAAGAGCCAGGTGGCCGCCGAGGCGGTCGCGGCTGTCTCGCTCGCCCGGGACGGCTGGCGCCCGGCCCGCGGCGCGGTGCGGCTCGTATTCGTCTCCGACGAGGAGACCGGCGGTGACGTCGGCGCCCGCTGGCTGTGCGAGAACCATCCCGACGCGGTCCGCTGCACGATGCTGCTCAACGAGGGCGCCGGCGAGGTGTTCGAGTTCGCCGGCCGCCGCCACTACGGCGTCTGCTGCGCCGAGAAGGGGATCTACCGGTTCACGATCACCGCGCACGGCGAGGCCGGCCACGCCTCGATGCCGACGGTCGGCGACAACGCGCTGCTCAAGCTCGGGCCGGTGCTCGGCGCGCTCGCCGACCCGCCGCCCGACTACGTGGTGACCGAGGCGCCCGCGGCGCTCCTCTCGGGCCTCGGTCTCGATCCGGACGATCCCGCCGGCGCGCTGCGAACGCTGCGTGAGCAGGATCCGATGCTGTTCGTGCTCGCGGCGCCGATGTTCGAGATCACGCTCACGCCGACGATGGCCTCGGCCTCGCAGAAGATGAACGTGATCCCCTCCCGGGCCGAGATCCGCGTCGACTGCCGCACGCCACCGGGCCTTGGCGAGGCGGAGACCCGCGCGCGGATCGAGCGGGTGCTCGGGATCGGCGACTCGCGCGACGGCCCGCTCACGATCGAGTTCACCGAGCGGACGATCGGCAACGCCTCGCCGGTGCGCTCCGAGCTCATGTCGTTCATCGAGAGCTGGGTCGAGCGGGAGGACCCGGGGGCGAGCGCGGTCCCGCTCATCCTCCCCGGGTTCTCGGACTCCAACTGGTTCCGGACCGCGTTCCCGGAGTGCGTCGCCTACGGGTTCTTCCCGCAGCGCCATCAGTCGCTGCTCCAGACCGCGCCGCTCGTCCACAACGCGAACGAGCGCATCGACGTCCGGGACCTCGGCGTCGCGGCGGGCTTCTACCGCGACTGCCTCACCGGCCTGCTCGGCTGAGCGCGCGGCTCGCCCCAATAGACTCGCGCCATGTCGACGACGGTGAGCACGCGTCTGGATCCCGAGATCTTCCGCCTGCCGGTGCAGCGCATTCGGGAGGGCTACTACTCCGACGCGTACTTCGTGTTCACGAAGAAGCTCCTGGAGGACGAGGGCGTGCACCCGCGCGTCACGATGCAGGTCTTCCAGAAGGAGGACTCGGTGCTCGGGGGCATCGACGAGGCGATCGCGGTGCTCAAGCTCTGCTCCGGCCGGGAGGTCGACGGCGAGTGGATGCCCGGGTGGGACGAGCTCATCGTGCATGCGCTCAACGAGGGCGACCGGATCTCCCCGCGCGAGACGGTGATGACGATCGAGGGCGACTACTCGCTGTTCGCCCACCTCGAGACGGTCTACCTCGGCTCGCTCGCCCGGCGCTCGCTCATCATGCGCAACGTCCACGAGGTCGTGCAGGCCGCCCAGGGCAAGGAGATCATCTACTTCCCGGCCCGCCACGACCACTGGCTCGTGCAGACCGGCGACGGGTGGAGCGCCCACGTCGCCGGCGCGATCGGCGTCTCGACCGACGCCCAGGCCTCGTGGTGGGGCGGCCGCGGGATCGGCACCGTCCCGCACGGGCTGATCGCGGCCTACGGCGGCGACACGGTGCTCGCCGCGCGGCGCTTCGCCGACCGCTACCACGGGACGATGAACATCACCGTGCTCGTCGACTTCGTCAACGACTCGGTGGGGACGGCGCTCGCGGTCGCCGAGGCACTCGGCCCGAAGCTGTGGGGCGTGCGCCTCGACACCTCGGAGCTGCTCGTCGACCGTTCGCTGATCGAGGAGATGGGCGCGTTCAAGCCGACCGGCGTCAACCCGCGGCTCGTCGAGAAGGTCCGCGGCGCGCTCGACGGCGCCGGCTTCGGCGACGTGAAGATCGTCGTCTCGGGCGGCTTCAACGCCGAGCGGATCCGGGAGTTCGAGGCCGCGGGGGTGCCCGTCGACGCCTACGGCGTCGGATCCTCGCTGATCCGCGGCCAGAACGACTTCACCGCCGACATCGTGCTCCGCGACGGGCAACCGTGCGCGAAGTTCGGCCGCCACTACGCGCCGAACCCGCGGTTGCGTCGAGTCACCTGACCAGGGAACTCAGGAAATCGCGGCCGGCGGCCGATGGGAGGGGGTGCGGATGACCTTCGCCAGCTTCCTCGGCTACTACGACGTGACGGCGTGGCTGCAGGCGTGGCTGCCGATCTTCTTCATGGCGCTGCTCGTGATCGGGCTGTTCAGCGTGCGGGCGATGATGCCCCGCACCCGTCCCAAGGAGATCAAGCCCGACGCCGCGCCCCCGATCGCGTGGGACGAGATCGCCGGCGCCGACGAGGCCAAGGAGGAGCTCCGCGAGGTCGTCGACTACCTGCGCGACACCAGGCGCTTCCGGGCGCTCGGCGCCCGCGTGCCCCGCGGCGTGCTCCTCTACGGACCGCCCGGCACGGGCAAGACGCTGCTCGCCAAGGCGGTCGCCCACGAGTCCGGCGCGGTCTTCTACTCGCAGTCGGCGGCGTCGTTCGTCGAGATGTTCGTCGGCGTCGGCGCGGCCCGGATCCGCCGCCTGTTCAAGTCCGCGCGCAAGCACGCGCCCGCGATCGTGTTCATCGACGAGCTCGACGCCGTCGGCGGACACCGCGGCTCGGACATCGGCACGAGCGAGCGCGACCAGACGCTCAACCAGCTGCTCGTCGAGATGGACGGCTTCTCCTCGACCGCCGACGTCGTCGTGATCGCCGCCTCGAACCTGCTGGAGAAGCTCGATCCGGCGCTGCTGCGACCCGGGCGCTTCGACCGGCAGATCTTCGTCTCGCCGCCCGACGTCGCGGGCCGCGAGCGCATCCTCCGCGTCCACTCGCGGAACAAGCCCGTCGCCGACGACGTCGACTTCGCGCTGCTCGCGCGGCAGACGTCGGGGCTCACCGGCGCCGACCTCGCGAACATCTGCAACGAGGCCGCGATCTTCGCCGGCCGGCGGGGCGCCGACCGGGTGGAGGCCGGCGACTTCGACACCGCGCTGGAACGGGTCGTCGCCGGCATGCAGTCGCACCGGCGCCTGTCGCTCCACGAGCGGCGCGTCGTCGCCTACCACGAGGCGGGCCACGCGGTGTGCGGCGAGCTGTTGCCGTCCGTCGACCCGGTCCACCGCATCTCGATCATCCCCCGCGGGCGGGCGCTCGGCTACACGCTCAACCTGCCCGAGGAGGACCGCTACCTGAAGACCCGAGAGGAGCTGATCGACGTGATGACGATGCTCCTCGGGGGGCGCGCCGCCGAGGAGCTCGTCATCGGCTCGATCACGAACGGCGCCGCCGACGACCTCAGCCGCGTCACCCAGATCGCGCAGTCGATGGTCGGGGAATGGGCGATGGGCACCGGGATCACCTCGCTGCGCGTCGCCTCCGGCGAGACCTCCGAGGCGCTGCGGCGGATGATCGACGACGAGGTCCGGGAGCTCGCCGACGAGGCGATGCGCTCCGCGATCGAGCTGCTCGCCGCGCACCGCCCGCAGCTCGACGCGCTCGCGGGCCAGCTCCTCGCCGAGGAGTCGCTCGAGCGCGAGGACATCGACCGCGTGATGGCGGACGTGCCCCGGGCCCGGCCGGCGCGGCGTCCGGAGAGCGGCCTCGGGCTCGCGGCGGCCGATCCGGGCGACGACCCGGCCTCGAGCCGCTCGTAAGCGTCGCCCGGACTCCGACGGCCGTCGCGCTCGCCCCGGCCTTGAGCCGCTCGCAGCGCCCGCACCGGGCACGGATCGCGGGGCGCGACAATCTCGCTCCGTGACCTCGACCGCGCAAGCACGCCGCGCCCACGGCCGATCGGCCCGCGGGCGCTCCGCGGGCCGGGCGTCCCGTCGGCGCGAGGGGGCGCTCGCACTCGCGCTCTACCTCGCGCTCGCGTTCGGGCTCATCGGCCGCGCGGCGCTCGCCGGCCGCGGCGGCTTCGGGTCCGGGACGCTCGGCACCGGGCCCGACGTGCAGATCTTCGTGTGGGGGCTGCGCTGGTGGCCGCACGCGCTCGGACACGGCCTCGATCCGCTCAAGGCCTCGGTCGTCTGGCCGCCGACGGGCGGCGCCGTGCTGTGGTCAACGACCGTGCCCCTGCTGAGCGTGCTCGCGACGCCGCTCACGCTGACGGTCGGGTCGCTTGCCACCTGGAACGTGCTGATCGTGCTCGCGCCGGCGACCGCGGCCTGGGCGGCCTGGCTGCTCTGCGCCGAGCTTGGGGCGGGCCCGCCGGGCGCCGTGTTCGGCGGCGCCCTGTTCGGCTTCGGCTCGTTCGTGCTCTGCGAGGACATCGCCCACCTGCAGTTGTCCGCCTGCCTGCTGCTGCCGCTCGCCGCCCGGGTCGCGGTCCGGGGCGTGCGGGCCGGCGCGTCCGCGGGCTCGCTCGCGCTCGCAAGCGGCGCGATCGTCGTCGCACAGTTCCTCATCTTCCCCGAGCTGCTCGTGACGCTCGGCCTGATGGCGATCATCGGGCTCGTGGCGGCGCTCTGGCTGCTCGGCGACGAGCGTGACGCACTGCTTCGCACCGCGCGCGCGATGGCAGCCGGAGCGCTTGCCGGCGCGCTCGTCATCTCGCCGCTCGTCGTGCAGATGCTCACGCACGTGCCGCGCGGCTCGAGCGGCGCGGTCGCCTGGCCGATCGACCTGCTCAACTTCGCCGTTCCGACGGTCCGGACCGCGCTGGGGGGCCCGTCGCTCACCGGCATCTCCGCACGCTTTCCCGGGAACGTCGCCGAGCAGACGGGCTACCTCGGGCTGCCGCTGCTGCTCGTGATCCTCGCCTGGGGGTGGCGCGAGCGCGGGCGTCCCGGGGCGCGGCTCCTGCTCGTGATGCTTGCGGTGGCCGTGCTGCTCGCGCTCGGCTCCTCGCTCACGGTCGACGGTGCGCGCACGATCTGGCTGCCGTGGGCGGCGCTTGCGAAGCTGCCGTTCCTCCGCGACGCGCTGCCCGCGCGGATGACGGTGTTCGTGTCGCTGTGCGCGTCGGTGATCGCCGCCCGTTGGGTCGGCGACGCTCGGCTCCCCCCGTGGCTGCGGGCGTGCGCGGTCGCGCTGATCGTCGCCTCGCTCGTCCCGTCCGCGTGGCCGTTCCAGCCCGAGCCGCCGGCGGCACGCAGCCGTGCCGTCGCCCGCGCGCTTCGCGGCCAGCGGGTGCTGTCGCTGCCGTTCTTCGACGTCCGCGAGCGAGGCCTGCTCGTCCAGCAGTCCCACGACTTCCGCTTCGGACTGATCGACGGCTGGCTGCAGCTGCGCCCGCGCGGCTGGGCGACCGACCTCCCCGGCACGGCGCTCACCGCCAGGGCACTCGCGCGCCTGGGCGGCCGGGACACCGCCCGGTTCGTCGCCGATCTCCGGGCCGCGGGGATCACGCGACTGCTGCTCTGGGAGGAGCCGCCCGGGCTGCTCGCCGCGCTCCACCTCCCGTATGAGCGACTCGACGGCGTCGTGATCGTGCGCGTCTCAGCCCCGTGAGGGGCTCCGGCGGCGGCGTCGGCTCGGTGCGGCGGACGTCGAGCTCGCCGGCCTCGGTGCGGCGGATCTCGGGTTCGTCAGGCGTGGTGCGCGGCGTCGGGCTCGTCGGGCTCCGGGTGCAGCTCCTCGCGCGGGTTGCGGAGCACGATCGGCCGTCCCCGCGACCGCTGCAGCATGATGAACCCGCACGTCCCGAGCAGCGCCGGGACCCAGAGCGCGATCGCGTGATACGTGATCGCGGCCGCCGTCGACACGGTCCCGCCGACGCCGTACACGACGAGCATCCCGACGAGGCTGCCGTCGAGCACGCCGATGCCGCCGGGGACGGGGATGAAGTTCGACAAATATCCGATCTGATAGGCGAGCACGACGGGCGCGAGCGGCGGCACTCGACCGGCGGCGGCGAAGCACGCGAACAGCACCCCGATGTCGCACCACAGGTAGGCGACCGCGCCGATGATCCGCCAGTCGGGACGAAACGTGAGCCGCTCGGTGTCCCGCACGCTCGCCGCCGTCGTCGTCAGCAGCGTCCGCACCCGCCCCGGCCGCAGCCGCCCCGCGAGCCGGTCCGCGTAGCGGGGCATCGCCAGGAACACGGCGAGCACGAGGCAGCCGACCGCCGCCGGGGCGACGCTCAAAAGCGGGTTGCGCGGGCCCGGAAGCCCGACGAACAGCCCGACGCCGGCGAGGATGAGCGTGATCACGTTGATCGCGCTCGTGTAGAGGAACAGCACCGCCGAGCGCTCGGCGATCGCCCCCGCCGGCGCGCCCCGCTCGACCATCAGCCAGCCGCCGACCGCGAGGCTGCCGGCGCCCCCGAGCGCCACCGCGGCTCCGAACGCCTCCTCGCTCAGCGCCACCCAGGTGCCGAGCCGCAGCGGCGCCCGCTCGAACACCCGCAGGAACGCGAGCACGTAACCGGCGCACGACAGGACCTCCAGCACGACGCCGACCACGAGCCACGGCGCGTCCAGCTGCGAGACGGTGTGCGCCACGCCCCGCAGGCCGGGGACCCCGAGCAGGAGCCCCACGGCGAGCGCGATCCCCAGCACGAGCGTGATGAACCCGTTGCGCAGCCGGCGCCGCGCGCCGGCGACGTCGGGCTGCCCCTCCGGCGGTGACGGGTCCGGGCTCACATTCGGGACGCTCCGCCGAGGGAGAGCCCGGGTGGGGAGTCGAGTTCCGCCGTCACCTCGACCGGCACGATACGCGCCGGGCCGACGAACGTTCGGGCGATATCGTGGCGGCGATGCTCGGCGCGATCGACCACATCGGCGTCGCGGTGCCGTCGATCGACGCCGCGCTGCCGCTCTACCGCGACGTGCTCGGGATGGCGCTCGCGCACCGCGAGACGGTGGAGGAGCAGGGTGTGAGCGCGGCGCTGCTCGACGTCGGCGCGAGCCATGTCGAGCTGATCGAGCCCCTGTCCGCCGACGGCGGCGTCGCCCGCTTCCTCGCCGACCGCGGGCCGGGCCTGCATCACGTCGCCTACCGCGTCGACGCGATCGAGGAGGCGCTCGAGGCGTGCCGACGCGCCGGGCTGCGCCTCATCGACGAGCGACCGCGCACGGGCATCCGCGGCTCGCGCGTCGCGTTCCTGCATCCCAAGGCGACCGGCGGGGTGCTCACCGAAATCGTCCAGCCGACCAAAGGACACTGAACATGAGCGATGGAGTGAAGCCACAGAAGATCAGCATCGGGTTCCTCGGTGGGCAGGTGCTCGGGGCGCGGGTGGCCAGCGACGAGCTCGCCAAGCTGCGCGCCGCGCTGGGCCAGCGCCCCGAGGGTCCGAACAGCACGGCCACCGGCTGGCACGACCTCACCGCCGAGGACGGCACGGTCGCGCTCGACCTCGCCAAGGTCGTCTACGTGCTCGTCGACGCCGAGGGCCCGCACGTCGGCTTCGGCAGCTGAGCGCCGTGCGTCCCGGGCTCATCCTCCAGCACGCCGCGACGGGGCCGCCCGGGCGCCTCGGCGAGTGGGCCGACGCGCGCGGCATCGCGTACCACGTGCACGACAGCTCCGAGGTCCCAGCGGAGCTCGACCCGCGCGAGTTCGCGTTCGTCGCTCCACTGGGGTCGGCGCGCTCGGCGAACGACACCGACGTCGAGTGGGTCGCGGCCGAGATCGAGCTCCTGCGCCACGCCGTGCAGGCGGACGTCCCGGTGCTCGGGCTGTGCTGGGGCGGGCAGGCGCTCGCCAAGGCGCTCGGCGGCACGGTCGGTCCCGCGCCGTTTCACGAGAAGGACTGGATCGCGATCGCGAGCGCCGACCCCGAGATCCCCGCCGGCCCCTGGCTGCACTACCACACCGAGGTCTTCACCATGCCAAGCGACGCGGTCGAGCTCGCGCGCAGCCCCGCCGGCCCGGCGGCGTTCCGGATCGGGCCGCACCTCGGCATCCAGTTCCATCCGGAGGCCGACGCCGAGATGGCCGATGCGTGGGCGGCGAAGGATCCCGACCAGACCGACGCCTCGCGCGCCGCGCTCGCGGCCGCCGGGCGGCGCTGGGAGGGTCCGGCCCGTGCGCTCGCGATGGCCCTGTTCGACGGATGGTGGACGCGCGCGAACGCCTGGGTCAGCGCGCACGCGCGGGCCCGCGTCGCTCGCCGCGCACCATGAGCCGCGGATCGTCGAGGCGCGACAGCGGTCCGGCTGGCGCCCGCCGGCGGCGCTGGGCATCTGAACCACCCATGGCGTGGGTCAGATGCCCAGCGGCCTACGGAAGCCGGTCCCGGGCCGCGGACCTGCGGCGCGGCCTCAGCGCGTGAACAGCGTCGAGAGCACGACCTGCGTGACCGTCCGCGTCACGCCGGGCGTCGCGCGGATCCGCTCGAGCGCGAGCTCAAGCGCCTTCGTGTCCTCGGCCATCACGTGGAGGATCGCGCTCGCCTCGCCGGCGACGGTGTGCGCGGACACGACGCCCGGCTCGGTCGCGACCGCGGCCCGGACCGCGCTCGCCGACATGTCCCCGTCGCAGTAGAGATCGACGAACGCCTCGGCACGCCAGCCGAACGCCTCGGGGTCGACCGTTGCGGTGTAGCCGAGCAGGACTCCCTCCTGCTCCAGGCGATCCACCCGGCGCTTGACCGCGGGCGCCGAGAGGTGCACGTGGTTGCCGATGTCTTGGAACGAGCGGCGCGCGTTCTCCCGGAGCAGCGCAACGATTCTCTCATCCGTGGCGTCCATAGGCGGGTGCTGAAGCGAGCACACGCAACGTATCACCCTTGTCGCCGCGGGCTCAGCGGTGGATCATTGCGGTGCGCCGGGCCGGGAACGGCCCGGTGTTGCGATGGAGGACCCACCGCAGCGGGTTCGGTTTCGTGATGTCTGGGGAGGCATCGCGGTACGCGTCCGGTGGATTGCGACGCGCCGCAGCAGGGGCGGCGCGTCGTCATCCCGCACGGTCGCGGGCTCCTTCCCGATCGGAGCGCGCGTCCGGTCCGCGCGGCCGCGCGCGGAACAGCGGATGTCGGCGAGGGCCGCCCGGCGACCGCGCCTCCTACAGTCTCACGCCGTTGCCACCGACCGATCTCGATCTCCGCCTGCTCACGCTCGCCCGCACGCGCGGCCACACCCCCGCGCGTGACCGCACGGTCATGGTGTTCTCGCGCGCCGGCGAGCATGCGGCCTGCTGGCTCGCGCTCGGGCTGGCGGGCGCGGCCACCGACGGCGCACGGCCCGCGCGGCGCGCGGCATGGCTGCGCGGCGCCGGCCTCGTCGCCGGCTCGTACGCGCTCAACACCGCGATCAAGTTCGCCGTGCGCCGGCCACGACCGCAGTTGCCCGGCCTCGAGCCGCTCACCCCGACGGTCACGCGGCTGTCGTTCCCGAGCGCGCACGCGACGACGAGCTTCGCCGCCGCCCGCGCCTACGGGACGCTGATGCCCGCCGCGCCGCTCTACGCGGCGGCGCTCGCCCTCGCGCTCAGCCGCGTCTATCTCGGCGTGCACTACCCGTCCGACATCCTCGCCGGCGCGCTGCTCGGGACGCTGCTCGCGGGGGCCGGTGAGACGACACGGGACGCGCGATGGCGGTGACGGACGAGAGGACGGGGACGGCGCGGACGGCCGACACGAGGGGGAGCGCGCGATGGCGGTGACGGAGGAGAAGACGGGGACGGCGCAGACGGCCGACACGAGGGGGACCGCGCGATGGCGATGAAGGTGGGGATCGTCGGCATGCCGAACGCCGGCAAGTCCTCCCTGTTCACGGCGCTCACCGGCGTCGCCGCGGAGGCGGCCAACTATCCGTTCACGACGATCGAGCCGAACGTCGCGATCGTCCCGGTGACCGACGAGCGGCTGAACCGCGTGGCTGACACGGTCGGCGCCTCGAAGATCGTCTGGGACACGATCGCCTTCCACGACATCGCGGGGCTCGTCGCGGGGGCGCACAAGGGCGAGGGGCTCGGCAACCAGTTCCTCGCGAACATCCGGGAGACCGACGCGATCGTCCACGTCGTCCGCGCCCACACCGACGAGAGCGTCGTGCACCCGGAGGGCCGGGTCGACCCGCTGCACGACATCGAGACGATCGAGACCGAGCTCATGTACGCCGACCTCGAGCAGGCCGAGCGGCGGCTTGAGCGCGTCGTGCGCCTCGCCCGCGGCGGCGACCGTCACGCCGTCGCCGAGGAGGGCTGGCTGCGCGAGGTGATCGCGGCGCTCCAGGCGGGACGGCCGGCCCGCACGGTGCCGGCGCCGGACGACGCGGCGGACGCGATGTCGCTGCTCTCGCCACTCACCGCCAAGCCGGTGCTGTTCGTCGCCAACGTCGAGGAGGGAAGCGACGAGGTCCCGGCCGCGATCGCCGAATACGCGGCCTCGGTGAACGCGCGCGCGGTCGCCGTGTCGGCCCGCCTGGAGGCCGAGCTCTCGGAGCTCAGCGAGGCGGACGCCGATGCGATGCGCGCCGACCTCGGGTTGAGGGAGTCGAGCCTTCAGACGGTGGTGCGCGGCGCGTTCGAGCTGCTGCGGCTGATCGCGTTCTTCACCGCCGGCGAGGACAAGCCCGCGCAGTCCTGGCACCTGCGGCGCGGCCTGTCGGTGTGGCACGCCGCCGGGCAGATCCACTCCGACATCCAGCGCGGGTTCGTCCGTGCCGAGGTCGTCGGCTGGGAGGAGCTCGTCGATGCCGGCGGCTACGCGGGCGCCCGTGAGCGCGGCACGCTCCGCCTCGAGGGCCGCGACTACGTGGTCGCCGACGGTGACGTGATCATCGTCAAGTTCACCCCCTGACACTCCATCTGTGAGCGCTCACAGGGGTCAACCGCCCGTCGCAAGCGCATGCGCGGCACCTGTCCACCGCCGGTTGACGTGTGAGCGCTCACACCCTGAGTGAGTCGAACAGCGGTCGAGTCGGTCGTCGATTCTGAGCAGCTTTTCCGTGCATTTGCCGACGATTTCCGTCCACGTGGCTTGACGATGGCCGTGTGACTCTGGACACTTGGCTAGTGCCAAACGCTACAGGGCTGTCCACCATGACCAACATGAACTCCCCGCTCACACCCTCCCGCATCATGCTGCTGGCGGGCTCCAGCTCGCCAAGCGCGAAAGGCGCCGGCGTGGCGGTCAAGCGCTACCGGCTCGCGCGGGCACGGCTCGAGGGCCGGCCGTGGATCGCGAGAACTCAGAGCTCGGCGAGCGAGCCGGCTCGCTCCAGCCGCTCGGCCAGCCTCATCATCGAGTAGCCGCGGGCGGCCCGGGCGCCGCCGACGAGGTCCGTCTCCCGGTCCACGGGGAGCTCCACCGCGGGCGGGCGCAGCGTGGCGATCTCCCGGAACGCCCGGAGCGCCTCGGCGTGCTCGGAGAGCGCCGCGGCCACCCGTGGCCGCTCGTCGGCGGCGGCGGCGATCGCGCCCTCGAGCGAGCCGTGACGGGCGAGCAGATCGGCCGCCGTCTTGGCGCCGATCCCGGGCGCGCCCGGCAGGCCATCGGAGGGGTCGCCACGGAGCGCGATGAAGTCCGGGACGAGCTCCGGCCTCACGCCGTACCGGCGCTCGACCTCGGCTGCGTCGACGCTCTCGAACCCCTGCTTGCCCGCCTTGAGGAACACGACCCTCACCCGCTCGGACGCGCACTGGTACATGTCGCGGTCGCCGGTCATCACGAGCGCCCGACCGCCGCGTCCGGACTCGGCGAGCGCGAGCGCCCCCAGCAGGTCGTCGGCCTCGAGCTCCTCGGCGCCGAGGCTCGTCCAGCCGAACGCCTCGAACAGCGCCGGCGCGCGGTCGAACTGCCACTGCAGCGCGTCGGGCACCGGCGGTCGGGCGGCGTGGTAGGCCGGGTAGAGCCGCGTGCGGTAGCGGGCCGCCTCGGCGCCCCAACAGACGACGACCGCGCGCGGCAGCGTCTCGGCGGCGATCCGCAGGACGAGGTTGACCGCGCCAAGCAGCGCGTTCACCGGATGCCCGTCGCCGTCGGTGATCGAGTCCGGCAGCGCGAAGAACGAGCGGTAGAGGACGAACGGGCCGTCGATGGCGAGCAGCGGCGCGGGCTCCGGGGGCACCCGGCGCATTGAAGCGCGTCCCGGGCGCGGGAGCGCGGCGAGGGCGCCACCCTGTCAGAGGGGCGGGAGGGCGCGAGCGCGCCGGAGGGAGGGCGTCAGCCGACGGAGAACGACAGCCAGGTCGACGGCAGGCCGAACGCCTGGGCGAGCTGCGCGCCGCTCACGGTCCGCGTCCCCCGCGTGCCGATGACCCGCGCCGAGACGACCCGCGGCGAGACGCCATGCCGGGTGACGACGATGCGCTCGAGCCGGCCGCGCACGAGCGGGCCGAGCTCGCGGGTGGCGCGCGCGACGCTCAGCGTCACCGTCCAGCGGTGGTACGGGTTGCCGGCGACGTCGTCGTAGGGGTCGGGGACGCCGATCAGCCAGGGCTCGGCCGAGGCGCCCGCCCACACGTTCTGGATCGACTCGGTCTCCCCGCCGGAGCTTGCGAAGAAGTACGTGGGCACCGGCGTGCCGCGGTAGGTGACGACCTCGCCCGCGGTGGCGGCGACGGCGGCGTTCGTCGTCGCCGTCTCGGCGCTCACGCCGCCGTACACCTGCGAGCGGGTGTCGTCGTAGAGCGAGTAGCCATCGCCGCCGACGCTCGAGGTGAGCGCATACGTGCGCGCCGCGATCGCCTGGGCCTCGAGCGCCGCCGGCGCCCACGAGGCGTCCATCTCCTCGGCGACGACGCCCCGCACGTAGTCGTCGAGGCCGACGACGTCGACCGTCTGCACCCCACCGGTGGGGATCGCGCTGAACCGCAGCGCGCCACGGTAGCTGCGCCCGTCCGTGGTGAGCGGACCGGAGCCGGTGACGGTGAGCGAGCCGTTCGCGGTGGCGACCGTCCGGCCGGAGGCGGACAGGACACGGAGGCCGAGCCCCGAGGCGATGACCGTATACGTGCCACCGGCGCTCAGCCTCGCCGCGCCCGCGCGGGTGGCGCCGCTGAACGACGCGCGGCCGGTCCCGATGAGCACGTGGACCGCCTGCCGCGGATCGGCGTGCCCGAGCGTGGTGCCGCTGTAGTAGTGCGCGAGGATCGCCGCCGCCGAGGCGCCGTGCAGCGCGTAGCCCTCCGCTCCGTACTGGCTCATGCCGACGCCGTGGCCGTCGCCGGCGCCGCGGATCACGACCTGTCCGGGCTTGGCGGACGCGCGCCCCGCGCCGCCGGGAGCCGGGCCGGTGAGGCCCGAGCCCCCGCGTCCCGTCCCGCGCGTGACGTTCACGAGTCCCGACCCGCCGGAGGCGTCCGGGCCCGCCGGGAGCGCCGAGCCGTCGGCCGGGCGCGCGGCGCGCGCCAGCGGCGAGCCCGTGAGCGCGACGAGCGCGCACAGGAGCACGGCCGTGGCCGCCCGGGCGGGGCGGGGCCGCGGCGCGGTGAGATAGGGTGGCCTCATCGTGAGCACTCGCAAGGCGTCGGACGTGTTCGTGCAGTGTCTCGAAGCCGAGGGAGTGCAGTACGTGTTCGGCATCCCGGGCGAGGAGACGCTCGACCTGAACGAGTCGCTCGCGGACTCCTCGGTGCGCTTCGTTCCGGTGCGCCACGAGCAGGGCGGCGCGTACATGGCCGACGCGTATGGGCGGCTGACCGGCCGAGCCGGCGTGTGCCTGGGCACGCTCGGCCCGGGCGCCACGAACCTCGTGACGGCGGTCGCCGACGCGTTCCTCGACCGGGCGCCGCTGGTCGCGCTGACCGGCCAGTCAGATCTCGAGCGCATGCACAAGGAGTCACACCAGTACATCGACCTCATCGGCATCCTGCGCCCAGTCGTGAAATGGAACGCCCGGGTGTCGAGCCCGGAGATCGTCCCGGAGGTCGTGCGCAAGGCGTTCAAGGTCGCCGAGTCCGAGAAGCCCGGCTCGACCCACCTCGAGCTCCCCGAGGACGTCATGCAGCGCCCGCTCGACGCACAGCCCCTGCCGCCGCACGCGCCGGTCCAGCCCGAGCCGGGCATGCGCGAGCTGCAGCGCGCGACCGAGATCATCATGGCCGCGGAGCATCCGGTGATCCTCGCCGGCAACGGCGCGATCCGCACCCACGCAAGCCGGGCGCTGCGCGCGTTCGTGCACACGACCGGCATCCCGGTCGCCGAGACGTTCATGGCCAAGGGGCTGATCGACTACGAGGACCCGCACGCGCTGGGGACGGTCGGGCTGCAGTCGCGCGACTATGAGATGGCGGGCTTCGATGACGCCGACGTCGTGATCGCGGTCGGCTACGACCTCGTCGAGCACAAGCCCGAGAACTGGAACCCCCGCCAGGACAAGCGGATCATCGTGATCGACACCGTTCCGGCCGAGATCGACGAGTTCTTCATGCCGGCGGTCGAGCTTGTCGGCGACATCGCGAGCGTGCTCGCGCGGCTGGCCGCCGGCTGCAGCCGCCCGAGCGGCGACGGCGGGCGGGAGCGCGACGATCGCCTGCGCGAGCTCACGCTCGGGGCGCTGCGCGACGGCGAGCGGGACGACCATTTCCCGATGCGCCCGCCGCGGGTGCTCTCCGAGCTGCGCAGCGTGCTCGGCCGCACCGACCTGCTCGTCTCCGACGTCGGCCTGCACAAGCTGTGGATCGGCCGCATGTTCCCCGCCCACGAGCCGGGGACCGTGCTCATCGCCAACGGCCTCGCGGGCATGGGTTTTGCGCTGCCGACGGCGATTGCGGCGAAGCTCGTGCACCCGTCGCGCCACGTCGTCACCGTGTCGGGCGACGGCGGCTTTCTCATGAACTGCCAGGAGCTCGAGACCGCCGTGCGGCTGCGCACGCCGATCGTCAACGTCATCTGGGAGAACCGTCAGTTCGGCTCGATCGTGTGGAAGCAGGACAAGAAGTTCGGCCGCCACTTCGGCGTCGACTTCGGCCCCACCGACTTCGTCAAGCTCGCCGAGGCGTTCGGCGCCGCCGCCTGGCGCTGCACCGACGCCGGCGACTTCGGCGTCCGGCTCCGGCACGCGCTCACGCTCGAGGTGCCATCGGTGATCGTCGTCCCCATCGACTACTCGATCGACGTCGCGATCTCCCGCGAGCTCGGCGCCGAGACGGTCGCCACCTGAGCGTCCCGCGTCCGCCGCGGCCGGCGGACCGCCCGTCGTCCGCGCGCCGCCGGCGGAGCGTCCGTCGTCCGCCGCGGCTGGAAGTCGCTGGGCATCTCGGCCACGTCACGCGTGCGTGAGATGCCCAGCGCCACCGGGGCCGGCGGCTCAGCCGTGCGGCATCGCCATCTTGTGCAGGTCCATCGCCTTCTCGTAGGTCGCCTCGTCGACGCCCTTCTCATAGGCGACCTCGCGGAGCATGCGCCCGGAGGTGGCGGCCTCCTTGACGATCTCCCCCGCCTTGTCGTAGCCGATGTAGGGGTTGAGCGCGGTCGCGGCCGCGAGCGTCGACTCGGCCGAGCGGTGGCAGCCGTCCTCGTTGGCCCTGATGCCGTCGACGCACTTCTCCTTGAACGCGCGGGCTGTCGTGGTGAGGAGGCGAATCGACTCGAGCAGGTTGCGCGCGATCAGCGGGATGCGCACATTGAGCTCGAAGTTGCCCTCGAGGCCGCCGATCGTGATCGCGGTGTCGTTGCCGATCACCTGGGCGGAGACCTGGAGCACGACCTCCGGGAGCACGGGGTTGACCTTGCCGGGCATGATCGAGGAGCCCTTCTGCAGCTCCGGCAGAAGGATCTCGCCGATCCCCGCCCGCGGACCGGAGCCCATGAGCGCAAGGTCGTTTGCGATCTTCGTGAGCGACACCGCGATCACCTTGAGCGCGCCGGAGAGCTCGACGAGCGCGTCGCGGTTGCCCTGCGCCTCGAACGGGTCCTCGGGCGCGCGGATCTCCAGGCCTGTCGCCGCGGAGAGCTTCGCGCGCACGCGCGCGGCGAACTCCGGATGGGTGTTGAGGCCGGTGCCGGTGGCGGTGCCGCCGAGCGGGATCTGCGCGACCTGCGGCAGCGCGTTCCTCACGCGGCGCTGGCCGAGGCGGATCTGGGCGGCGTAGCCGGAGAACTCCTGGCCGAGCGTCACCGGCACCGCGTCCATCAGGTGCGTGCGGCCGGACTTCACGATGTCGTGGAACTCGTCGGCGCGCGCCGTGAACGACGCCTCCAGCCCGGCGAGCGCCGGCAGCAGCTCCTCGGTCGCCTCCTGGAGCGCCGCCAGGTGCACGGCCGAGGGGAACACGTCGTTGGAGGACTGGCCCATGTTGACGTGGTCGTTCGGGTGCACGCCCTCGCCCGCGAGGTGGGCGATCACCTCGTTCGCGTTCATGTTCGTCGAGGTGCCGGAGCCGGTCTGGAAGACGTCGATCGGGAACTGGTCGTCGAACTCGCCGGCGGCGACGCGGTCCGCGGCTGCGGCGATCCGCTCGGCGACGGCGCCGTCGAGCAGCTCGAGCTCGGCGTTCACGCGCGCCGCGGCGCCCTTGATCCGGCCCAGCCAGCGCACGACCGGGACCGGAACCCGCTCACCGGAGATCGGGAAGTTGCCGATCGCCTTCGTCGTCTCGCCCCCCCACAGCTGCTCGTTCTCCTGGAGGCTCATGTCGTCCTTTCTGTGGCGGATCCCGCCTGCCGGGAGCCCGCGTCGCGTACACGGAAATCTGATCGCAACGCTACCGCTCGCCGGCGGGGCGCCGGCGCGCCCGGACGCGACCGGTCAGCCACAGAACGCGATCAGCTCACGGGCGACGCCGACCGGGTCGTCGTAGGCGATCAGGAAGCCCGCGCCGGGCAGCGTCCGCAGCTGCCCGTGCGGAAGCAGATCGAGCGCCTCGCGCGCCGCGGCGAGCGGATGCGCGCGGTCCTCCTCCCCCCAGAGCAGCAGAACGGGGATCGTCACGCGCGCGTAGGCGTCGAGCAGGTCGCTCTGGGCCTCGACCGGCCAGCGGCGGGCGAACTTCGCCCACGACCGGGCGCGGTTGCCGTTTCCGCCGACATCCGCGAACGCGTGGCGGACGAGGTCGCGGGCGGCCTGGTTGCGCTGCGCGGAGAGCCGCTCGCCGAGTGCGGGGCGGAACACGAGCCTCGCCCCGTGGGCGAGCGCGCGGTCGAGGCCCGGCAGCGCCGCGAGCCGGCAGGCGGCACGCCAGGCGGCGCGCGCGGCCCAGAACTCGTCGCGGCGGTGCAGGCGGGTGCCCATGACGACGAGCCGCTCGGGCGCAAGCGAGCCGGCCGCGACCGCCCGCAGCGCGAGCTCAGCGCCGAGGTCGTGGCCGGCGATCCGGCAGCGCTCGCCGCCGACCTCGCGGCAGAACCCGGCGATCACATCGGTCAGCCACTCCGGCGAGTACGGGTGGCGCGGGCGGTCCTCGGAGTCGCCGTGCAGCGGCAGGTCGGGCACGACGACGCGCAGCCGCGCGGCGAGCGGCGCGACGATCGGCTCCCACTCGCGGTGCGAGAGGCCGAGCGAGTGCAGGAGCACGATCACGGGGCCCGTCCCGGTCTCGCGGTAGGCGATGCGCGCGCCGTCGGGGTGGTGGTGGAGGCGCAGGCGCATCGGATGCGATCCTGTCAGCTCCGCGACGCGCCGGGGCCGCCGCTCCGACGAGCAGGGCCGGAGCCCGGAACCCGCCAGAACTCCGAATTTGCGCAAAACGAGCGCCCCGCGGTGCTCTTCCCGCCCAGAGGTTGTGCAATTGCTGCCGTAGCTGCCCAACCCTCCCGATCAGGCGATGCAATGTGGTGCATGAGGAACACGAACGGCAGTCCGCTCGGCCTGTCGACTTCACAGGCAGCACAAGCACTCGGCGTCTCGCTCGGGACCATCCGGCGCTGGTCGGACATGGGATACCTCCAGTCCTACCGGACTCCGGGCGGGCAGCGCCGCTTCAGCCAGGAGCAGATCGATCAGTTCCTGGGAACGCTTGAGCAGCCCGGGGTCGATCCATTGCTCGAGCGCAAGAGCGCCTGACTCAGCGCTCGCGGGCGCCTGACTCAGCGCCCGGACACTCGACGGCCCCCGCCGGCGGAGCAACGTGCGCCGGCGGGCCGCCGGCGTGCGGTGACCTGGACGGAGAGCCGGCGCGGCCCGCGGACGCGTGGCGACCCGGACACGGCGCGGCCGCCGCTCAGCGGCCGGCGCCCGCCTTGCGGATGATCTCCTCGATGCCGAGCTCCTCGTCGAAGTCGGCCGTGTCCGCGTGGCGGTATTCGACGCCCTCGCCGGAGAGCAGGCCGGCCAGCACCTCGACGTAGCGGCCGTCGAGCTGGGTGCCGGCCACGCGGCGCAGCTCGGTGAGCGCCTCGAACGAGCTCTTGCGCGTTCGATACGTGTCGCTCGCGGTGAGCGTGTCGTAGACCTCGGCGACCGCGATGATCTTCGCGATCTCGGGAATCTCCTCGCCGGTCAGCCGCCGCGGGTAGCCGAGGCCGTCGATCCGCTCGTGGTGGCAGAGCACGATCTCGGCGACCGGGCCGTACATCCCGAGGTCGCGCAGCATGTCGGCGCCGAGCTCAGGATGGCGCTGGATCGCCTCCCAGTCCTCGTCGGTGAGCGTGCGCCCGCGCTCGAACACCCGGTCCGAGAGGGCGAAGCGTCCGATGTCGTGCAGCAGCCCGGCGGCGTGCGCAAGCTCGCACTGCGCCTCGTCCATCCCGACCTCGGCGGCGATGTCCCGCGAGAACCGCGCCACCGCCGCCGAGTGGCGCGCGGTCCGCTCGTCGCGGATGTCGAGCGAGCGCAACAGGCCCGCGAGCACGCCCCAGGAGAGCGCCGCGTGCTGTTCGGCGCGCCGGCGCGACTCGCGGAGCAGGTGGGCCATGTACGCGAACGCGATGACCGCGACGAGCGCGAACGCGATGCCCGCCGTGCCGATCCTCAGCGTGATCGCGACGCCGGCGAGCGCCAGCGCGATGCTGATCGCGACGCTCGGCAGCGTGTCGAGCAGGATGCGCGGATGCGGGCGCTCGCTCGCCGGATCGAACATCGGATAAAGCGTCGCGACAATCGGGAAGCTCGCCATGTAGTCGGCGATCCCAGCAACCGCGACCGCAACGTAGAAGGTCGGTGTGCTCGCGGGGGGCCACGCGATCGCGTGCACGATAAACCCTTCCGCGACGGCTGGGAGCACGCAAGCCGGCATATTGACAGTCAGCACCCCGATCACCCTCGATCGGACCGTCAGTCGTGAGCGGGTGCGGATGGCGACGCAAATCTCGGTGACGGCCGCCACCGCCCCGGCGGTGAGCGGTCCGAGCAGCGCTGCCGCCAGCAGAATCAGGATGACCGATTCGACGACCTCGGTTTTGCCCTCGTCGCTCTCGTGAAGCAGGCCGCCTAAGACCGCCCCCACGAGGATGATCACCGTCAACCAGCCAGCGCGGTCCTCGCCGAGTAGCGCCGCGACCGCGAAAGCTCCACCAACCGTCGCCGCGCCGAGCACCAACGCGGCGATCCGAGTCAGATCACGCAATTCCCCCCCCGCGTCGGCGGAGCATGAATCACACGGTAGCGCCGGGGGCGAGCGCCGCCAACAAGTGTTCGAGGATCAGATGCCTGCGCGCCAAGTCATGAGAAGTCCCTCCACCTGGGATCGGAATTGAGGTCCGACGATCCACCTACGCCGGAAACCAGTGCTTTCAGAAGGCATCGGGGGTTGCGCCTTCTTTTGGGTCGTCGTGCTCCGGAGCGCAACCCGCTCGGAGTACGATTCCTCCGCGCGGGAACACGCCCTTTTGCACAGTTTTTTGGGGTAGAACTCGTGCAATTTTAGTTCGGGACCCGCCATTTGGCAATCGCACGCCTCACCTTTGGAGGAAATGCGCTATTTGAAGACCTCAGAGGCTGCACAAGTTCTCAACGTGAGCCCGAACACATTGCGGGCATGGGAACGCAGGTTCGGGTTTCCGAAGCCGCAGCGCACTCCGGGGAGGCATCGCCTGTACACGCATGGGGAGATCGCCGCGCTGCGTGACGCCCTGCTGGAGGGCCTGTCGATCTCCTCAGCGGTTTCACGCGCGCGCGAGGGACTCGTCACCGACTCCAATTCGCTGATCGGGGCGCTCAGCTCGTTCGAGCGCGACCGGGCGGACGCGGCGATCGAGGCGGCGCTGGCGATGCGGTCGGTCGAGCGGACGGTCGACGAGGTCGTGCTCCCCACCCTCAACGAGATTCATCGCCGCCACGGTGGCGAATCCGCAGCCTGGGCGTTCGCCGCGCACTGGGCCGCCGACTGGCTGCGGCGGGCGGTGCGCCTCGCGCCCGCGCCCGCGCGAAACGTCTCGATCGTGATCGGCGACGCGACGCGCGACGAGCTCGACCCCGATAGCGCGCACGTGCGCGCGCTCGAGCTGCTCTGCGTGCGCGCCGGCATCGACGTCCTCTGTCTGTCCGCGCGTGGCGTCTCCGGGATCGGTGACGCGGTCGCCGTGCACCGGCCGGACCTCGTCGTGCTCGCCGGGGCTCACCTCGCCGACGACGCCGTCGCGCGCTGGGCGTACGCCATCCGGCTCGCCGTCGGACCGCTCGGCGTCGCCGTCTACCGCCGCGGCGACGGGCGTCGCACGGGCTCGACCACGGCCGCGCGCGTGCTGCCCAACGACCCGATGGGCGCCCAGGAGCGCATCCTCGAGCTGATCGAGAGCCGTCCGCGCCAGGAGGAGGAGCTCGGCCGCTACGACACGCCGCCGACGCGCCGCGCAAGCGGGCTCTGAGCCGCGACAGCCGCGCTCGCCCCCGTCTTTGCGTCGACTCGGCTGCAGTTTCCACTGCAGAAGTTGCGTTCAGGTGCCGATACAGCGATTAATGGAACTCATGAACGGCATTCGCACCAACGCGGCCGCGGTCATGCTCGGCATCAGCCCGAACACGCTTCGGAGCTGGGAGCGGCGCTACGGGTTCCCCCAGCCGCACCGCTCCGCGGGTGGGCACCGTCAGTACTCGCTCACCGAGATCGAGGCGCTCAGGCTCACCCTCGCCGAGACCCACAACGTTTCCTCCGCGATCTCGCTCGCGCGTGAGCGCGGGGAGGGGCCCTCGACCTCGCTGCGCCTGGCCGGCGCGTTCGCGGGCTTCGACGAGGACGCCGCCAACCGGATGCTCGAGGAGAGCCTCGGCCTGCGGTCGGTCGAGCGGACCGTCGAGGAGGTCCTCCTCCAGGCGATCGTCGCCCAGCGCGAGCCCGAGGGCACGACCGCCGAGTACGAGTTCGGCTGGCGCTTCGCCGTCGGCTGGCTGGCTGCGCAGCGGCGGATGTCCCCGCCCGCGACCCGCCGCGAAGGCGTGCTCATCTTCGACGCCTCCTCCCCGTGCGACCTCGACGCCGTGTACGCGCAGGCGCTCGAGCTCATGCTCCGCCGGGCGGGGATGCGGACGCTCGCCCTCACCCCCGCGATCGAGCTCACCCGCCTCGGGCGGGCGCTGCGCGCGCTTGAGCCGAGCGCGGTCGTGCTCACCGGCCGGCGCGTGTCGCTCGATTCGATCGGTCGGCTCGTCTACGCCGTGCGCCAGATCGTCCGCGACGCGCTCGTCTTCGACTATCGCGGCGCGGTGCCCGACACGGGCGCCAGCACGGTCGTCCGGCTGGGCGACGCGCCGACCGCCGCCCGCGACATGCTCCTCTCCCGCCTCGCCGAGGCCGAGACGATGCACGAGCGCGGGGCGCGCGGTCGCGGCGTCGAGGTCGTCGCGCACGACGTGCGGCCCTCGCGCGCGAGCGCCTGAGCCGGGACACGCCTGCGACGGCGCGCGCCAGGCGAGCGAGCCGCGCACCCCCGTCCCGGCGGGGCGGCCACATAGAATCGCCGCATGGCCCCTGCCCTGCGCCCCGTCGACCCGCACGCTGCGTTCCCCGAGGTCGAGGAGCGGGTGCTCGAGCGCTGGCGGGCCGGCGACGTGTTCGCGGAGTCGCTGCGGCGTCGCGCGGACGCGCCCGTCTGGTCGTTCAACGAGGGCCCGCCCTTCCCGAACGCGGCCCCCGGCGTGCACCACGTGCTCGCGCGCGCGTTCAAGGACATCTTCTCCCGCCACCGGACGATGACCGGACACTATGTCGAGCGCAAGGGCGGCTGGGACTGCCACGGCCTGCCGGTCGAGCTGGCGCTCGAGGCGGAGCTCGGCTTCCGCTCCAAGGACGACATCGAGCGGTTCGGGATCGCTGAGTTCAACGCGCGCTGCCGCGAGAAGGTCGTCACCCACATCGGCGAGTTCAACGAGCTCACCGAGCGGATCGGATACTGGATCGACCTCGAGGACGCCTACCGGACGATGGACGCCAGCTACGTCGAGTCGGTGTGGTGGGCGCTCAAGACGATCCACGAGAAGGGCCTGCTCTACGAGCGGCTCAAGGTCGTGCCGTACTGCCCGCGCGACCAGGTGACGCTCTCGAGCCATGAGCTCGGGCAGCCGGGCGCCTACCAGGACGTCGTCGACCCGTCGGTGTACGTCCGCCTGCCGGTGACCGAGCCGGCGCCGGGCGCGCCGCCACAGGCCGGCGACGAGCTCATCGTGTGGACGACGACGCCGTGGACGCTCGTCTCCAACGCCGCGGTCGCCGTCGGGCCGGAGCTCGCCTACGTCCGCGCGCGCACGCCGGACGGCCGGGTGCAGGTCGTCGCCGCCGAGCTTGCGGAGCCGGTGCTCGGGGCGGGCGTCGAGACGCTCGAGACCTTCCCCGGCTCGGCCCTCGTCGGCACCCGCTACGCGCCGCCGTTCGATTTCATCCCCGGCGAGGCGTACGGTCCGAAGGGCCACACGGTGCTCGCCGCCGACTTCGTGAGCGCCGCGGACGGCTCCGGGCTCGTCCACACCGCGATCGCGTTCGGCGACGACGACTTCCGTCTCGGCGAGCGCGAGGGGCTGACGGTCGTCAACCCGGTGCGCGCCGACGGAACCTACGATGAGCGCATCGGGCGCTACGCGGGGCGCAAGGTCAAGGAGTGCGACCCGGATCTCGTCGAGGACCTGCGCTCACGCGGGCTGCTCCTGCGCGAGGAGGCCTACGAGCACTCCTATCCGCACTGCTGGCGCTGCGGCACGCCGCTGCTGTACTACGCCAAGCCCTCCTGGTACATCGCCACGAGCGAGATCAAGGATCGGCTGATCGCCGCCAACGAGACGATCCGCTGGGCGCCGGAGAGCATCAAGCACGGCCGCTTCGGCAACTGGCTTGAGAACAACGTCGACTGGGCGCTGTCGCGCGAGCGCTACTGGGGCACGCCGCTGCCCGTCTGGCGCTGCGCGCACGGCTGCGTGAAGGTGATGGGCTCGCTCGACGAGCTGGAGCGGGAGTCCGGGGTGCGGCTCGGGGATCCGCACCGTCCCTACGTCGACGAGGTCGTGCTCACGTGCGAGGCCTGCGGCGGCGAGATGCACCGCGTGCCGGAGGTGATCGACGTCTGGTTCGACTCCGGGGCGATGCCGTTCGCCCAGTACGGGGCGCCGCACCGCAACCTCGAGCGCTTCGAGGCCCACTTCCCGGTCGACTTCATCTGCGAGGCGCTTGACCAGACGCGCGGCTGGTTCTACTCGCTGCTCGCGATCTCGACGCTCCTGTTCGACCGCTCCTCCTACCGCAACGTCGTCTGCACCGGGCTGATCAGTGACGATCAGGGCCGCAAGATGTCCAAGTCGCTCGGCAACACGGTCTCGCCGTGGGAGGTGATCGACCGCTACGGCGCCGACGCGCTGCGCTGGTACTTCTTCACCTCGAAGTATCCGTGGGACGGCTACCGGTTCTCGATCGACACGGTCGGCGAGGGCGTGCGCGCGCTCCGCCAGCTGTGGAACGCGTACGCGTTCTACGTCCTCTACGCGAACGCGACGGGCGAGGATCTGACCGGGCGCGAGGACGACGTGAGCGAGCTCGACCGCTGGATCGTCTCGCGGCTGAACGAGACGGTGGCGATCGTCTCCGAGCGCCTGGAGGACTTCGACGCGACCGGCGGCGGGCGCCCGATCGCCGAGTTCGTCGACGATCTCTCCAACTGGTACGTGCGCCGCTCCCGGCCGCGTTTCTGGCGGGGCGAGGCCGCGGCGTTTGCGACGCTCCGCTGCTGCCTGGTGACCGTCGCCCGGCTGCTCGCGCCGTTCTGCCCGTTCCTCGCCGACGAGATCTACGACAACCTCGACGGGACCGAGCCGAGCGTGCACCTGTGCGATTTCCCGGTCCCCGGCGAGCGCGAGCCTGAGCTCGAGCGGCGGATGGCGATCGTCCGCCAGACCGTCCAGATGGGCCACGCCGCACGCGCCCAGACGAAGCTCAAGGTGCGCCAGCCGCTGCGCGCCGCGATCATCGTCGCCACCGGCGAGGAGCGCGCCGCGATCGAGGCCTTCGCCGAGCTCGTGCGCGACGAGCTGAACGTCCATGAGCTGCGGTTCGTCTCCGAGGCCGGCGAGCTCGGCGAGGTGGAGCTCAAGCCGGACTACCGTCGGCTCGGCCCCCGTTTCGGCAAGGACATGCCGCTCGTGGCGGCGGCGGTCGCGGGGCTCGACGCCGCGCGCGCGGCGGCGACGCTGCGCGACGGCGGGACGGTCGGGATCGACGTCGGCGGCACCGAGCACGCGCTCGCCGCCGAGGATGTGATCGTCTCGATGAAGCCGCTCGAGGGCTATCAGGTCGAGCGCCAGGGCCTGCACGCGGTCGCGCTCGACGTCGAGCTCGACGAGGCGCTCCGCGCGGAGGGCCGGGCCCGCGACATCGTCCGCGCGGTGCAGGTCGCCCGCCAGGACGCGGGGCTTCAGATCTCAGACCGCATCCTGCTCACGCTCGACGGTGACCCGGTGCTGTTGGAGGCGGCGCGCGCGCACCAGGAGTACATCGCCGGGGAGACGCTCGCCACGACCGTCGCCTACGAGGGTCTGGACGGCGCGGTCGAGCCCGTGATCGTCGACGGCCGGCCGCTGAAGATCGCGGTCAGCCGCCGGTGACCGGCGCCTGACGCGGCGCTCGGCTGACAGCCGGCGGCGGACTGCCGTGCCCGGATCAGAGGCCGGCGATCGAGCGGGTGAGCGCGACGATCGTCGTGAACGTGCGGTAGAGCGCGAGCGGGTCTGAGCCGGTGACGGCGACGGTGCGCGCCCCGGCGCGCTCCACCTCCCGGATCCAGGTCGCCATCTCCGCCATGTCGGCGGTGAGGAACGTGATCTCGAGCGTGGCGGGCAGCTTGATCGACGGAACCGCGAGCCGGCCGACGCGCCCGACGGCGGCGCGCGCGCCCGCGCGGATGAGCTCCCGGGCGCGCTCGGGATGCAGCGATTCGGCGGCGAAGCGCGTGACCGAGCGCTTGACGACGACCGCCTCGACGTCGGGCATGAACGGTCGCGCCTCCTCCGCGGTCGCCTCGTCGCCCGTGATGAGCGCCACCGGGACGGCGTGGTGAAGGGCGACGAGCGCGTTCAGCGCGCTCTCCCCCACCGGCCGGCCGTTGAGGCGGACCTCCCAGATCGCGCGCGGGTTGTAGGTGTGCGAGAGGATCGCGCGCTCGGCGCCGATCGACCCGTGGTAGGCGACCATGAAGACCGCGTCGTACGTCCCGTCGAGGCCCTCCATCATGTAGAGCGGCTTGTGCGCGCCCGACAGGTAGGACGCCCCGTGCCGCAACTCGCCCGGGTGGAGGTTGTGCATCGTCGAGTGGGCGTCGTTGACGAGGACGTGCTCGGCGCCGCCCTCGACCGCCCCGTCGATCGCGGCGTTCACCTCGCCGGTGAGCAGCTCGCGCCCGAGCCGGAACTCGGGCTCGCCGATCCGCACCTGATCCCAGTCGGAAATTCCGGCGCAGCCCTCGATGTCACTCGACAGGAAGACCCTCATGAGTCCGATTGCAGCAGGTCGCCGCGCCTCGCGCGCGAACCCATCGCGCGAGCAGCGGATCGACCAGCCGTAGCCGGTCCGGGTGCGCTCATCCTCGATGAGGTCACCGGAGTCGAGCAGCGCCTGGGCCGCAGGTCTGCTCCATCAATGGACGCACATCTGCTCGACAGACGAGGGCAGACTTGCTTTCCGGAGGGACGCAATCGGCTCGGCATGAGAGCGCGGACCGACGGAAGCGCTGCGCCCGGCGAGCCGCAGCCCGCCGGGCGCTGGAGGGAGAGAGGCGGTGTCGAGGGGGGAAGCTACGCGAGCGCCGGCTCGAGCTCCTCCTCGAGCTTCTTCTTCGGGTAGGCGCCGACGACTGTCTTCTTCAGCTCGCCGTGCTTGAACAGCATGAGCGTCGGGATCGACATCACCTGGAACTTCATCGCGGTCTCCTGGTTCTCGTCGATGTTGAGCTTGAGGACCTTGAGGGCCTCGCCCTTCTCGGCGGCGATCTCCTCGACGATCGGGGAGACGCGCCGACAGGGACCGCACCAGGGGGCCCAAAAGTCGACGAGCACGGGCACGTCGGACTCAAGCACCTCGGCCTGAAAGCTGGTATCGGTGACGTCTGCAACGCCTGACATTCGGTCTCCTTTGAAGTTCTTTGCTTCAGAAAGTATAGCGGCGAGCCGCGGCGCGGGACGTGATGCCGGCGGCGGGGAGGCGTCAGCGGCGCCCGCACGGTCGCGGGGGCGGGACCGGTCGAGCCGCGCAAGTAGTCTCTCAAGGCGCCGATGGCCGAGCCCACGAACGCAGAGATCGCCGCCGCGCTCGATGAGCTCGGCGATCTGTATGAGCTCGACGGCGCGGTCATCCACCGGGTGCTCGCCTACCGCAACGCGGCCAAGGCGATCCGCGACGCGCCGGTCTCGGTGCTCGGCCTCGCGCGGGAGAGCCGCGCCACCGAGCTGCCCGCCGTCGGAGCGATCATCCAGGAGAAGGTGCTCGCGCTCGCCGACACCGGCGCGATCCCGGCGGCGGAGAAGCTGCGCGCGAAGTTCCCGCCCGGCCTCGTCGCGCTCACACGGCTGCCCGGGCTCGGCCCCAGGCGGGCGCGGCGGCTCTACGAGGAGCTCGGGGTCGACTCGCTCGAGGCGCTCGAGCAGGCGGCGAAGACGCACCGCATCCGGGAGCTGAGGGGCTTCGGGCCGAAGGCCGAGGACGCGCTGCTGGCGACGGCGGCCGCCGCGCGCGAACGAGAGGCGGCCGGCGAGGCGGGCGGGGCGCGAATCACGCTCAGCCGCGCGCTCGCCGCCGCCGAGCCGCTCGTCGCCGCGCTTCGCGCGCATCCCGCCTGCGAGCGCGTCGAGCTCGCCGGCTCGGCGCGGCGGATGACCGACAGCGTCAAGGACATCGACATCATCGCCACAGCGCACGCGCCGCTCGAGCTTTCGCGCGCCGCCGCCGAGCTGGAGCTCGTGCAGTCCGCCTCGACGCCGGCCGAGGCCGGCGTCAAGCTCGTCACCCACACCGGCGTCAAGGTCGACTTGCGGATCGTCGCGCCCGACCAGTTCGGCAACCTGCTGCAGCACTTCACGGGCTCCCGTGACCACAACATGGCGCTTCGCGCGGCCGCCGTCCGTCGCGGCCTGCACGTCTCCGAATACGGCGTGCTCGACGACGCGACCGGGATCACGCACCGCTGCGAGCGCGAGGAGGACGTCTACGCCCTGCTCGGCATGGGGTGGATCCCGCCGGAGCTGCGCGAGAACCGCGGCGAGCTGACGGCGGCCGCCGACGGGACGCTGCCGAAGCTCGTCACCGCCGCGGACCTGCGCGGCGACCTGCACTGCCACACCGACGCCTCCGACGGCACCGCCTCGATCGCGGAGATGGGCCGTGCGGCCGCCGCGGCGGGGTACGAGTACCTCGCGATCACCGACCACTCGAGCGCGGTCGGGGTGCGGATCGAGGGAGCGGGGCTGCTCGCTCATCTCGAGCGGATCCGGGCGCTGTCGGGCACCGAGGAGGCGGGCGGGATCACGCTCCTCGCCGGCTCGGAGGTGAACGTCCTGCCCGGCGGCTCGCTCGAGTACCCGGACGACGTGCTCGCCGAGCTCGACTGGGTCGTCGCCTCGGTTCACTCCTCGTTTGCGATGGAGTCCGACCGCATGACCGCGCGGATCGTGGCCGCGATCGAGAACCCGCTGGTCGACGCGATCGGCCACCTCACCGGCCGCAAGATCGAGAGGCGCGCTCCGTACGCGCTCGACGTCCCCGCGGTGATCGAAGCCGCCGCCGCGACCGGCACGCTGCTCGAGATCAACGCCAGCCCCGACCGCCGCGACCTGAACGAGCACCACGCGCGCGCGGCCGCGGCCGCCGGCGTCGGGATCGTGATCGACTGCGACGCCCACCGGACCGGCGGGTTCGAGGTCGCGCGCTACGGGATCGCGACGGCGCGGCGGGCGTGGCTGACGGCGGACCAGGTCGTCAACTGCCGCTCCTGGGAGGAGGTCGCGGCGATGCGACCGCGAGCGCTCGCCGCCCGCGGCTGAGTCCCCGAGGGCCGGCGGCGCTCAGGGCGCGTCGGACCCGGCCTGGCGGGCGCGGGCCGCGAGCGCGATCAGCTCGACGCACGTGTCCCGGTCAAGGGCGGTGGAGTCGAGGACAAGGTGATAGAGCCGCGGATCGGCCGGGTCGGCGCGGTAGAAGTGCTTGACGTACGCCTCCCGGGCCCGGTCGGCGTCGTGCCGGCGCCGCTCGGCCTCCCGCTCATCGACGCCGGCGAGCCGGGCGATCTGCGCGACCCGTGCCCGCGCCGGGCCGTCGAGGCGGACGTGGAGCGCCGTCGGGTGCTCGGCGAGCACGAGCGCGCCGGCGCGGCCGAGGATCACCCCACCGTCTCGCACATGGGCGTGGATCACCCGCTCGGTCTCCTCCTGGAACGTGCGCCCCTCCTCGGCGGTCCCGGTCGCCGGCGGCGCCCCGAGCAGCATCGGCACGGCGGCGAACGTGGCCAGCGCCCGCTCGAGGCCGCGCTCGGCGCGCTCGTCGTGGGACTCGGCCTCGTCGAGCGAGACCGCAAGCCGCTCGGCAACCTCGGCGGGGATCGCCCGGTCGAGGAACGGCACCCGGAGACGCTCGGCGACATCCGGGCCGATCAGCGAGCCGAACGCCCCGTAGGTCGCGGACAGGGTGACGACCGGCGCGCTCACGATCGGTTCCCCGCGACGGTCGGCGCGGCACCCGGACACGGCCCCGGCGCGCTCCCCGCGTCGCGCTCAGGGGCGGGCGCCCGATAGTGGTACTTGCCGCCGCGCAGCCACGAGGCGCCGGCGGCGACGAGGCAGGCGACGGCGCCGAACGTGAACGCGGTGGCGAGCGCGCTTGAGAACGGGCCGCTCAGCAGGTGCGGGAAGAAACCGCGTCCGGTCACCGTCGCCTGCGCCGCCGCCGACAGGTGGTGCAGAACGCCCGGCGGCAGCAGCGTCTGCATCGGGTTGTAGCCGAGGAACGCGGCGAACAGGCTCGACACCGGCGGCAGGTGCGAGACCTGGACGGCCGCCGCGTGAGGCACCCCGTGGGCGATGAGGCCGTCGCGGAGCGCCCCGGGCAGCCCGGCAGAGAGGCCCGCGATCATGAGCGAGAAGAAGATGCCGATCGAGAGCACCATCGCGGAGTTCTGGAACGTCGCGCTCATCCCGGCGCCGACACCGCGCTGGTGGGGAGGCAGGCTGTTCATGATCCCCGCGCGGTTCGGCGAGCCGAACAGGCCCATGCCGAGGCCGTTGAGGAGCAGGATGAGCGCGAACCACACGTAGGAGAAGTCGACGGGCAACAGCTCGAGCAGCCCGAAGCTGATCGCGGCCACGATCATCCCGCCGGTGGCGAACGGCCGCGCGCCGAAGCGGTCCGACAGCCAGCCCGACAGCGGCCCGGCGATCAGGATCCCGGCGATCAGCGGGACCATGTAGATCCCGGCCCACAGCGGTGTCTCGGAGAAGCTGTAGCCGTGCTCGGGCAGCCACACGCCCTGCAGCCAGATGATGAGGATGAACTGCAGGCCGCCGCGGCCGATCGCCGACAGCAGCGAGGCGAGGTTGCCGGCGCTGAACGCGCGAATCCGGAACAGCTCGAGGCGGAACATCGGCTGCTCGACGCGGGTCTCGATCACGCAGAACGCGATCAGCACGACGATCCCGCCGATGATCTCGGCGAGCACCCGCGGGCTCGTCCAGCCCATCGTGTGCCCACCGTAGGGTTGGATCCCGTACGTGATCCCAATCATCACCGCGATCAGGCCGACCGCGAACGTGAGGTTGCCCCACCAATCGATCTTCGCCGGGCGACGCACGCCCCGCTCCTGCAGCTTGTGGTAAGCCCAGACCGTGCCGAACACGCCGATCGGCACGGACACGAAGAACACGAGCCGCCAGGCGACCGGCGCGAGCACCCCGCCGAGGATCAGCCCGATGAACGAGCCGGCGATCGCCGCCACCTGGTTGATCCCGAGCGCGAGCCCGCGCTCGTCCTCGGGGAACGCGTCGGTGAGGATCGCGTTGGAGTTGGCGAACAGCATCGCGCCGCCGATCCCCTGCCCGACGCGCATGACGATCATCCACAGCGCACCCGCCGCGCCATGCATCCACGTGATCGTGAGCAGGATCGAGAAGACGGTGAAGACCGCGAACCCGAGGTTGTACATCCGCACGCGACCGTACATGTCGCCGAGCCGGCCGAGGCTCACGACGAGCACCGCCGTGACGATCAGGAAGCTGAGGATCATCCACAGCAGGTAGTCGGTGTTCCCCGGGGTCAGCGGGTTGAGGCGAATTCCCCGGAAGATGTCGGGGAGCGCGATCAGCATGATCGACGCATTGACCGTCGCCATCAGCACGCCGAGCGTCGTGTTCGAGAGCGCGACCCACTTGTAGCGGTCGTCGGCTGCGGCGGTCATCGAACGGGTCTCGCGCGACTGCATGTGGGCGCCTCTCGGAGGATCGAACTTAACGTGCGCGTCAGATTAGCGCACTCCGCAGGCCGCGGATCGGCGAGTGCCGGGGGCGAGCTCGGGCGGGCGCGGGCGCGGGCGCGAACGCCGGTCCTGCGCCGTGGCCGCGCGGCGGGCCTCGCCGGGCGATCAGCGCCCGCGGCGAGAGCGCTTGCGGGGCGGCGGCGGAGGCCGACGCGTGCCCGTGCTGCCCGAGCCGCCGGCCGAGCCCGCGCCCGCCGGCGCGACCGTTCCGCTCGGGCGCGGCACCTCGGGGGGCGGGCTCGCCGGGTTGCGTCCGTAGCGGGTGCCGGGCGGCGCCGGCTCGGCGGCCGGCGCGCCCCAGCCCCGGAATCCGCGCTGCACGAGCGCGAAGCAGGCGAGCGCGAACACGCACAGGAGGGACGCGATCCAGAAGTTGACCCGCATGCCGAGGAAGTAGTTCGAGTAGTCGATCCGCTGCGTCTCCTCGAACACGCGAAACCCCGAGTAGCCGGCGACGTAGAGCCAGAAGAGTCCGGGGGCGCGGACCGCACGCCTCCTCCACAACCAGGAGAGGACGCCGAACCACAGCATGTTCCAGACGATCTCGTACAGGAACGTCGGCTCGAACGTCGAGTATCTCCAGTAGCGCGGCGCGAGCTCGGCGACGCGATGCGCGCGGGAGATCTCGAGCGCCCACGGCAGTGACGAGGGGCCGCCGAACAGCTCCTGGTTGAAGTAGTTGCCGAGCCGTCCGATCGACTGGGAGACGAGGAGCGCGGGGCCGACGATGTCCATCAGCTGGAGCATCTGCTCGTGCGTGAGCCGCCGGTGCGCGACCCACAGGCCGGCGATCACGCCGCCGGCGACGCCGCCCCAGATCCCGAGGCCGCCGTCCCAGATCGCGAACGGGCCCCACCAGTGGTGCGGCATCTTGGCCGGGGTCGTGACGTCGAAGTAGATCCGCCCGCCGACCAGGCCGGCGGGAAACGCCCACATCGCGATCTCGACCGGCAGCTCGGGATCGCCGCCCACCCGCGCCCAGCGCCGACGGGAGATGATGATCGCGGCCGCGACCGCCACGACGTACGCGATCCCGTAGGCGTGAAAGAACAGCGGCCCGACGTGGAAGCCGTTCGAGGGGGGGCTCGGGATGGCGCCCAGCAGCGCGGTCACATCCGCCATCCTGGCACGAGCCGAGGCAGCACATCGCGACTTAACACGTCGCTCATCGTCGCGCGGCGATACGGGACGAGCAGATCGGCGGCGGCGGCCGCGTAATCCGGCCGGGGGTCATCGAGCGCGGCGCGGACCGCGGCCCCGAGCCCGGCCGCGTCGGCGGCGATGAGACGCGGGTCGAGCCGGCGGGCGAGCGCGAGCGCCGGGTAGGCGCCGGGCGCGGGCGTCGTCACGAGCTGGGCGCCGTCGGCGAGCGCCTCGAGCGCCGCGATCCCGTACTCCTCCTCCCGCGGGGTGGCGAGGAACACGCGGGCGCGGCGCAGGAGCGCCCGGAACGCGGGCGGTGCGAGGCGACCCGCGAAGCGCACGCCGGGCTCATCCGGCCGCGCGATCCCGGCGACGACGAGCGTCTCGCTCTCCCGCCGCGCCCGGCGCCATGTCTCGAGCGTGAGCGCAAGCCCCCGCTTCGCCGGGTCGGCGACATAGGCGACGGCCGCGAGGTCGCGGGCGGAGGGCGGCGGGAGGATCGACGCGGAGGGCTCGACCGGCAGGGGCACGACGATCGCGGCGTCGCGCACCGCGGCGGGGGCGCCGTCGAACGCCTCAGGCGTCCAGCCGAGCACGACCGGCGCGCGCGGCAGGCGGCGGCGCTCGAGCGGGCGCTGCCAGAGGCCATGGCGACCGCGGCGGTTGGCGGCGGCGGTCGCGTCGAGCAGCACCGCGCCCGGGCGCGGCCAGAGCAGCGCCGAGGTCGTCGAGCAGTAGACGGTCGCGCGCGGCCGGTGGCGGACGATGCCGCGACGGGCGGCACGGCGGGCCGCATACGCCTCCCGCAGGTCCGTGAACATGAGCGTCCGCACGTCGCTCGGCCGCGCCGCCTCGATCCAGACGACCCCCGCCCCCGCGCGCGCGAGCCCGTCGGCGAGCTCCCGGGCGCCGTAGGACCAGCCGATCGTCCCGGCGACCGACACGACGAGGACGTCGACGCCGTCGCCGGCGGCCATCAGCGGCGCGGCCGGCCGGACCTGCCCGAGGCGAGCCGCCGCCCGGCATTCGACTCGACACGGCGGGCGGCGCTTGACCGCAGACGGCGCGAGGCGCGCGACCCGAGCTGGCCGGACGCTCGTGGTTCGGGGGCGCCGTCGAGCGGCTGCAGCGCCCGGAACCCGGGCGTGCGCACGAGCCGGATCGGCTTCAGCGGCGAGGTGTGCTCGACGTAGAACGCGGCGCCGTCGCGGTCCTCGATCGCCTGCACGGCCGCGGCCTGACGGCGCCAGCCGAGCGTCCAGACGATCGCAAAGCCGGCCGCGATCGCCGACACCTGGGGGAGCACGACGCCGACCGCCGCCGCGCCGAAGCACATCACGAGCAGCGGCCACAGCCGGTTGACGAGCGTCCGCCCCGGGCTCGCCTCCGGCAGCGAGCGGCCGGTCCGGGCGTCCGCCAGCAGCCGCGCGATCGGCGGCGAAACCTCGGCGCGACGGCCCACCCAGACGCCGATCAGCCCCGCGGCGATCCACCAGCCGGCCGCAACCTCGCCGACGATGCCGTCGCCGTGCCCGCCGGCCACGCTCCCGACCGTGACCGCCGCCAGCAGGCTGGCGGCGGCCCCGCTCACGAGCACGGTCGTGCGCAGGAACTCGCGGAAGCGCACGCGGCCTCCTCAGGCCGGGTCCTCGCCGGAGGTGAGCAGCGTGAGCAGCTGCCGCACGCCCGGCGGTCCGTCGACGAGCACGTCGGCCTGCTCGCGGATCTCGGCCGGCCCCTCCTCCGACGCGACGCCGACCCGCACGACGTGCCTGAGCCGGTCCTCCTCGGCGAGCTCGCCGAGCGCGCGGAACGCGTCGAGGTCGGTGCGGTCATCACCGGCGTAGAGCGCCACCGTGATCGAATCCCCCGCCTCCTCGAGCAGTCGGCGCACGCCCGCGCCCTTGTCGAACGGGACCGGCGGGCGGACCTCGAGCACCTTGCGGCCCCAGTGGGTGACGAGGCCCGCGTCGGTGGCCGCGTCGGCGATTCGCTCGACGGCGTGCCGGGCGGCGTCCTCGTCGGGTGCGCCGCGCCAGTGGAAGGCGACGATCGCGCCCTTGTCCTCCAGGCGCACGCGGAGCTTTCGGGTCTGGGCGGTGTCGTGTTGGGCTCCGAACTCGTGCATCTGTCGCACCCATGAAGTGATCGCCGGGTCGAGCCGGGCGGTCGTCCAGCCGGGGCGGAGCTCCTCGATCCCGTGCGAGCCGAGGTAGGCGATCGTTCCGATCGAGACCATCGCGCGCGCCTCGGAGGCGCGGCGCCCCGAGACGCAGGCGACGAGCCCGTAGGCCTCGGCGAGCGCGATCAGGAGCTGGCGCGTGGACTCCGGCACGTGGGCGTCGGACGCGCGGTCGACGATCGGAGCAAGCGTGCCGTCGATGTCGAACAGGACCGCGGCGTGGCGGCGATCGGCTCGGAGCGGCTGGAGCGCCTCGGTGATGAGCCCGGACGTCACTGTCGTTCGATTATGACGCTCGGCCCCGGTCAGGTGCCGCCGCGGCCGCTCATGCGCGAGGCGGCCCGCGCCCGTCGCCGCGCCCGGGCCGCTCGTAGACTGAGCGTGACCGTGGACGCCGCATCCGAGGCCGTCGGGCCCACCCCTCACGACCGCCGGGACGGCTCCGGCGCGGCCGCACTTGCGGTGAACGCGACCGCCCCCGTCCCGGCGGCGCCGGTCACCGAGCCCGTGACCGTGCCGAATGGTCGCTCGCGCCGCCGCGCCCGCGACGGTCGCGTCGGCCGCGCGTCCGGGATGCGCGCGCCGTGGCGCTTCTCGCTGAGCGCCGGCGCGCGACGCGAGCTGTTGTGGATCACGGTCGTCTACCTGGCGGCGCGCGCCGCCGTCCTGATCGCGGCGGTGCTGCTCGACGCGTTCGGCCACCACAACCTGCAGGGCGAGCTTCTGCACTGGGACGGCCTCTGGTACCGCGACGTCGCCGACAACGGCTACCCGCACCACATCGCCCACCCCTACCACCAGGACAACCTCGGGTTCTTCCCGCTCTACCCGCTCACGATCTTCGCGGGCACGCACGTGCTGGAGGGGCTCGGCTTTCACCACCAGATCTGGTCGGCGTCGGTCGCGGCCGTGCTCATCTCGGGGATCGGCGGCTGGATCGCGACCGTGTTCGTCCACCGGCTCGCCGAGGGCTGGTGGGATCGGTCGACCGCACGCCGGGCGACGGCGCTGTTCGTCGTGTTCCCGGGCGCGGTCGTGTTCTCGATGGGCTACTCGGAGGGGCTGCTGCTGCCGCTCACGACGATCTGCATCTGGGCGCTCGAGCGGCGCCGCTGGGTGCTCGCCGGCTCTGTCGCCGCGTTCGGCACCGCTGTGCAGCCGGTCGGGCTCATGCTGAGCGTGGTGTGCGGCGTCTGCGCGCTGCGCGAGCTCTGGATCGGCGGACTCTCCGAGCGCCACCTCGGCCGCGCGCTGCGCTCCCGCGATTTCCGCATGTCGGTGCTCACGACCGCGATGTCGGGGATCGGCGCGCTGTCGTTCATGGCGTTCCTGTGGGCGTGGACGGGCAACCCGATGGCCAACTACTACGCCCAGCACCACGGCTGGGGCGAGAAGACCGACCCGATCGCGCTCGTCCACCTCGTCACCCGCGAGGCGCCGCGCTTCGACCCGTCGCACTTCAACAGCCCGGTGAGCGCCCATGTGTGCATGCGGAGCGCCCAGTGGATGGCCTGGTGCCAGCACAACCGGATCGACCTCAACGACGTCTCGGGCTTCGTCGGGGCGATCCTCATGGCCTACGAGCTGTGGCTGCTGTGGCGCTACCGTCGCGAGCTGTCGCTGCCCGCGATCGCCTGGACGCTCATCATCACGTTCCTCGCCTTCACCTCCGAGTACGTGCCGCCCAACCCGCGCATGCAGATCACGGCGTTCCCGATGCTCGTGTTGATCGCCCGCCGCGTCCGCAGCCAGCGGTTTGCCCCGATCCTCTACCTCAACGCCGTCCTGCTCGTCGGGATGGGGCTGCTCACGTTCTACCAACACGTGCTCAGGCCCTGACGGGCTCGATCTGTCGCACGTCGAGCGCTCTCGGCGCGGCGACATGAGTCGAATTCGGCCCGGGGTCGATCGGGTGGCGGCGCAAGGAACACCCGCTGAGGGCCTGCTCACCTCCGGGGAAAGGCACCTTCCCACACCTCGTCGCGGCGATCGGCGCCGCGACGCTCGCGCTCGGCGAGCAGCGCGTCGAACGGGGGCGGCGGCGGATCGGGCAGCAGCGTGCGCATTCTCACGCAGAGCGTGCCGCCGCGCGGTCTCAGCGGCCGGGCATCAGCTCGACGTGGATCGCGCTCGCCCAGCCGCTCGTCGAGCGCGGTCCGCGGCCGAACACGCGCTCCAGGCGAGCGCGGAACGCGAGCCACTGCCGCCGGTGGCGGATCGCCAGCGGCGGGCCGTGCTGCTGGCCCTCGTGGCTGGAGACGAGCCACATCCGCGTGCAGCTCCCACGCAGCGCGGCGATGCGGGCGGCCGGCAACGTGCGGTAGATCTCGACGTAGGGCGTGGTCGATGACCAGCCGGCGGACGGCAGCACCGCGCGCGGCGCCCGCCGGCGGACGGCCGGACCGGCGCGCTCCACGTACCAGCGGAACGCATTGCGGGCGTCCTCCGGGTAGAACGCGACGCAGTCGCCGGGCCGCGCGGCGGCGAGCACCCGTGCGGTGACGGTCTGCCACGGCTCGGGCGAGACGCCATAGGCGGCGGCGAGCGGCACCACCCGGATGAAGAGCGCGAGGCCGAGACCGAGCGTGGTCAGCCAGCGCGGCGGCCGGCGGTCGCACAGCGCCAGCGCCAGCGCCAGCGCGAACGCCGGGAACGAGGGCAGCAGGTTGCGCGGCTGGAACAGCGGCTGGGCGACGAGCGAGACGAGGAACGTGAGAAGGCCGGGCACGACGACCCAGACGAGCAGCAGGCGCGCCGGCCACTGCACGAGACGGTCCTCCCGCGCCCCGGCGCGCCAGCGCCACACCGCGAAGCCGATCAGCCC
>DATGKS010000094.1:0-6539 GCA_035294545.1 Solirubrobacteraceae bacterium
GACGAAGTTCGTCGTCCCGTTGACGATCCCGTGCACGCGCTCGATCCGCGCACCCGCGAGCGACTCCTGGAGCACGCGGATGACCGGCACGACGCCCGCCACCGCCCCCTCGAAGCGGAGCTGCACGCCGGCGCTGCGGGCAGCCTCGAACAGCTCCTCGCCGTGGTGGGAGAGCAGCTGCTTGTTCGCGGTGACGACGTGCTTGCCCGCGCGCATCGCCGCGAGCAACCAGCTGCGCGCGGGCTCGATGCCGCCCATCAGCTCGACGATGAGATCCGAGCGCTCGAGCAGTTCCTCAAACGTCCCGCCGCGCGAGCGCGTGATGACCCCGGAGAGCCCGGGCCGCAGGCCGGTGATCTGCTCGATGCGGTGTGCGCGCGCGGGCAGCAGCGCGGCGAACGCCGAGCCGACGGTGCCGTGGCCGAGCAGCCCCACCCGGAAGCCGCCGCCGGCCCCGTTCGGGGTCATCCGACGTCCCTGCTCATCAGGTCCGCGTACGTCTCCCGGCGGACGACGAGGCGTGCGCGACCGCCGTCGCAGAACACGATCGGCGGCCGCAGGGCGCCGTTGTAGTTGCTCGCCATCGCGTGTCCGTAGGCGCCGGTGGCGAGGACGGCGACGACGTCGCCGACGGCCGGATCGGCGAGGCGCGCGTCGCGCACGATCACGTCGCCGGACTCGCAGTGCTTGCCGGCGATGTGGCAGCGCATGCTCGGCGCCTCGCCCGCGCGGTCGGCGATGAGCGCCTCGTAGCGCGCGCCGTAGAGCATCGGGCGCAGGTTGTCCGACATGCCGCCGTCGACCGCCACCCAGGTCGAGACGTTGCGCTTGATCGACTCGATCCTGTAGAGCGTGACGCCGGCGTTGGCGACGAGCGCGCGGCCGGGCTCCAGCAGCAGACGCACGTCGGTCCCGAGGTGGCGGTGCACGGCGTCGACGAGCGCCCCGAGATAGGAGTCGATCGACGGCGGCTCGTCGGCGGCGACATAGGCGGCCGCGAGGCCGCCGCCGAGGTTGTAGACCGGAAACGAACCAAGTCCCGCGAGCGCGCGCACGGCGTCCTGGAACGGCTCGAGCGCGAACAGCTGCGAGCCGATGTGGGCGTGCAGGCCGACGAGCCGCAGCGAGGGGATCTCGGCGAGCGTCTCGATTGCGGCCCGCGCCCCCTGCAGCGAGAAGCCGAACTTGGAATCTGCCTGTCCGGTCGAGATCGCCGCGTGCGTGTCGCCGGCGACATCGGGCGTGACGCGGACGAGCACGTCCTGGACGATGTCGCGCTCGGCGGCGATCGCCGCGAGGCGCTCGATGTCGGAGACGGAGTCGAGCACGATGTGGCCGACGCCCGCGTCGATCGCCTGCCCGAGCTCGGCCGCGGACTTCGCGTTGCCGTGAAGGTAGATCCGTGCCGGATCGAAGCCGCCGGCGAGCGCCAGCGACAGCTCGCCGCCGGAGGCCACGTCGCAGGCAAGCCCCTCCTCCGCGAGCAGTCGGTAGACCGCCGTGCAGGGAAACGCCTTGGAGGCGAACAGCACGTCGCCGTCACCGTGGCGCGCCGCCAGGCCATCGCGGAACGCCCGCGCGCGCTCGCGGATGTCCCGCTCGACGACGACGTACGCCGGGGTGCCGAACTCCCGCGCGAGCTCGACGGCGTCGCAGCCGCCGAGCGTCAGGCGGCCGTGGGCGTCGATACGCGTCCCTGCGGGCGCGACGTGCGCGAGCTCGGAGACGGCGGTCGACACGGCCGGACACGATAAGGGCTGTCGTCGCGCGATGACCGTCGCCGGACGGGAGAGACTCCGCCCGGTGCAACGGCCGGGCGACGTTGTGCTTCGGGCGGCGCTCAGTGACCGTGCGGTCCGGCCCAGCTCGGGCGGCCGCCGCCCTGGCCGTGCCCCTGCCCCGGACCCTGACCCTGCCCCGGGCCCTGACCCTGCCCCGGGCCCTGACCGGGGACGGTCGCCGTCGGCGAGGACGAGGTGACGGTCCAGCCGTGAGCCGCGGTGGTCGGGGTCGTCGTCGAGGGGTCGGGCGGCGTGCTCGACGTCCGCGGCCTGATCGTGATCGGTCCGGTCGGAACCGTCGCGGTCGTCGTCGTCGGGATCGTCGTGATCGTCACCGTGTGCCCGTGGCCGACCCCGACCCGAATCTTGACCGGCGTGGTCGTCGTGGTGGGGGTCGTCGCGGGGGCGGTCGTGACCGCCGTCGTCACGGTCGGCGCGGTGCTCGTCGGCGTCGAGGTCGTCGGTGCCGAGCTGGTCGGCGTCTGGGTGCCGACCGGGTAGGACTTGGAGTGCAGCGGGCCACCGGAGCGATGGTGGTGCGGACGCGTTTGGTGAACGTGCCGGCCGGGCGTGGGGCTGGCCGTGCGCGGGGTCGTCGTGCCGGTGCCGTGCTGGGTGCCCATCACGCCGTGGCCGCGGACGTGGCCGCGCGCCCGGGCGCCGGACACGGCATGGCGGTGGGAGCCGCCGGCACGGGCCGGGGCCTGGTGGCGGGCGGTCCCCGGTCGCTTGGCGGTGGTCGCGATGTGGGCGAGACGCCGGGCGACGCCGCTCGGGGGCGGCGTGACGCTGACGACCTGTCGCGCGGGCCCGGTCGAGGTGTTCGCGCCCGGCCATCCCCGGAAGGCGATGATCGCGCTGGCGGCGGCGAACACGAGGGCGGCGCCGAGCGCCAACGCTCCCGCGGTCCCGATCCCTGCAAGATATGCCCGGGTCGCACGCACTGCCCTCTCGATCGGCGTCCCAGGCGAGAACTTGAGCCCGAGATCCTAGGTGTCAGAATTCGGACGAAGTTACGGTCCTCCGCGGTCACCGCGGTCGATCGGATCAGATCGTGGGCTGAAGGCGCGCATGGCCTTCAGCGCCGTGCTGCTCGCCGCGCTCTACGTGCTCCTGATCGCGCTCATGGTGGCCGCCGGCGCCGGCGTCGTCGCAATCGCGGTGACGCTCGCCGTGCTCGTGCTCGCCCACTATCTCGGCACCGAGCGCCTGATCCTGAGCGCGCTCCGGGCGCGGCCGGTCGCCTCCGACGAGCTGCCCGAGCTCGAACGCGCGCTCGAGCAAATCTGCGCGCTCGCCGGGGAGCCGCTCGTCCGCCTCGCGCGCATCGAGTCGGAGGTCCCGGGCGTGTTCACGATCGCCCGCAGCCCGCTCACCGCGACGATCTGCCTCAGCGACGGGCTGCTCGAGCTGCTCGATGAGGAGGAGCTCGGGGCGGTGCTCGCCCACGAGCTCGCCCACGTCGCCTCGCGGAACGTCGTGCCGATGACGCTTGGGAGCGTGTGGGCGGCGCTCGCCGCGCACGTCGTCAGATTCGACCGGCGACTTCCCCATCGCGCGGGCCGGGACGAGCCGTGGGCGATCGTCGTCGGGCTCGCGGGGTTGCTGTTCGTCGTCTCCTACGTGACGCTCCAGCCGCTCTCGCGCCACCGCCAGCTCGCCGCCGACCGCGCGGCGTTCCTGCTGCTGCGGGGCTCGAACGGCATTGCCTCTGCGCTGCAGGCGATCGGCGCCGCGGTCGATGGGCTCGAGCCGCGGGCGCGCCGGTCGGTCTGCGGAGAGCTCACGATGCTCGGCCTGGCGCCGGTCGACGCGCCGGGGACGGTCGCGACGATCTTCCCCACGCATCCGCCGCTCGCGCTTCGCCTCGCCCGCCTCGCGGACGTCGCCCGGGAGCTGTTCGCCGCGAGCTGAGGTCCGCCGCAAGCGGCGGCCGGTACCGGCGCCGGCCTGTGCGGAGCGCGGACGCCCCCGTGCGCGTGAGCGGCGGATTACCCCGGCCGGCGCCGCCGCCGCATACGCTACCCTCACTGGCTCCGGCTGACCGACGGTCCCCCGCGGTCGCGGCCGCATTCTTCGCTCGGCGCCGTCGATGGAGCGGACGCCGGGCCTACGTTCCGCACCAGGGAGATACCTTGCGCATCCTGATTCTCGGCGGCGACGGCTTCTGTGGATGGCCGACCTCGCTGCATCTCTCCGCCTCCGGGCATGACGTCGCGATCGTCGACAACCTCGCTCGCCGCAACGCGGACATCGAGCTCGAGGCCGAGTCGCTGACGCCGATCCGGCCGATCGGAACCCGCCTGGAGGCGTGGCGCGAGCTCACCGGCAACGAGATCACGTTCCACCGCTTCAACGTGGCGGAGAACTACCGGGTGATGCTCGACCTGATCCGCGACTACCAGCCCGACGCGGTCGTGCACTTCGCCGAGCAGCGGGCCGCCCCGTACTCGATGAAGAGCTCGTGGCACAAGCGCTACACGGTCTTCAACAACGTCAACGCCACCCACAACCTGCTCGCCGCGGTCGTGGAGTCGGGCGTCGACGCGCACGTCGTCCACCTCGGCACGATGGGCGTCTACGGCTACGGCACCGCCGGCATCAAGATCCCCGAGGGCTACCTCGAGGTGAAGATCGACACCGACGACGGCGATCAGATCAGCCAGGAGATCCTGTACCCGGCCAACCCGGGCTCCGTCTACCACATGACGAAGACCCAGGATCAGCTCCTGTTCGCGTTCTACAACAAGAACGACGGCACGCGGGTCACCGACCTGCACCAGGGCATCGTCTGGGGCACGCAGACCCGCGAGACCCGCCTGGACGACCGGCTGATCAACCGCTTCGACTACGATGGCGACTACGGCACGGTGCTCAACCGCTTCCTCATGCAGTCGGCCGTCGGCTACCCGCTCACCGTCCACGGCACCGGCGGCCAGACGCGCGCGTTCATCCACATCCAGGACACCGTGCGCTGCATCCAGCTCGCGATCGAGAACCCGCCCGAGCGCGGCGAGCGCGTCCAGGTGTTCAACCAGATGACCGAGTGCCACCGCGTCCGGGACCTCGCCAAGCTCGTCGCCGAGCTCACCGGCGCGGAGATCGACTACGTCGAGAACCCGCGCAAGGAGGCGGCCGAGAACGAGCTGTTCGTCGCCAACGACCACCTGCTGCAGCTCGGCCTGGAGCCGATCACGCTCCGCGACGACCTCCTCACCGAGGTCACCGAGATCGCGAACAAGTACCGCGACCGCTGCGACACGACGAAGATTCCGTGCGTGTCGAAGTGGGTGCAGGCGCCCGCGCAGCCCGCGACCGCGTAGCGACCGCGCAGCCCGCGACCGCGCAGCCCGCGACCGCGGAGCGGATCGCTGTCGCATATGGACACCAAAGCGCTCCAAGTGCCTGTCCGGTTGGTACCGCGACGTGCACTTGGAGCGTTCTCCTGCTCGGTGGCGACACCAGCGCGCTCCGAGTGCGTGTGGCTCCGAGGGGCGCGAAAGACTGCCGTGCCGTCGGCGGCTCCGCGCACGCCGTCGCGTCGAGCGCGCGCATCGCCTCCGACAGATCGAGGACCCGCTCGGCGCGGACTCGTTCGACCCGCCCCAGCCCGCCCGGCCGCGGCGCGTCGCCCACCCCGGGCGGTCAACCCGGGATCAGGCCCTCGCCCCGGAACTCCTGGCGGGCCTCGTCGAGCGAGACGTCGGGCGGAGGCAGGATGATGTCGGAGCCGGCGAGGCGATTCTCGTCGAGTCTGGAGCCCCGTGTGCGCACGAGCTCGAGCATCCGGGAGAACGTGGCGTGGAAGGCGGTGGCGTCGCCCGACTCGCAGGCGAGGACGACCTCGTTGTCGAGTTCGTTCAGTGCCTCGCCGTCGGCGTCCGAGAGCTCGTACTGGCCCTCGGTCGAGATCCGAACGATCAACTTGCCTGCTCCTGCTGACCGGAGCCCTCGCCGGAAGCCGCCTGATCCGAGCCAGCGGCGGACCCGGAGCCCGAGCCGGCGCCGAGGGCGCCCTGCGGGGAGCTGCCGGCGCCGAGCTCAGCCTTCAGCTTGGCGAGCTCGGAGTCGACCTCGCTCGTCGAGGAGAGCTGACGGAGCTGGCGGTCGATGTCATCCTCGCCGGAGCCGATCTGGGTGAGATCCTCGAACGTGCCCGCGGCCTCGAGCTCCTGGACGGCGCTGGCGCGCGCCTTCATGTTCTCGGTCTTGTCGAGCGCGCGCTGCATCGCCAGGCCGACGTCGGCCATCTCCTCCCCGACGCCGGTCGCCGCCTCGGAGATCTTGACCTGCGCCTCGGCCGCGGAGTACTGCGCCTTGATGACCTCCTTGCGCGAGCGGAACGACTCGATCTTCGCGCGGAGCTTCTGCTCGGAGGCGGTCATCTGCTGCTGCTGGTTCTCCAGCTCGGCGACCTGCGAGTCGAGCGACTGCAGCTCGGTCTGGGCGACGTTCTTGCGCTCGAGCGCGAGCCGCGCGAGGTCCTCGTTGCCGGCGGCGAGCGCCTGGCGGGCCTGGGTGTCGAGCTTGATGACCTGCTGCTGGAGCTTCTCGGTCTGCAGCTGGAGCCGCTTCTTCGAGGTGACGACGTCGGCGATGCCCTTCTTGACGTTCTGGAGCAGCTCGATCTGCTTCTGGTAGCTGTACTCGAGCGTCTCGGACGGATCCTCGGCCCGATCGAGCAACTTCGAGATCTTCGCCTTGACGACCGTGGACATGCGCCCGGAAAGGCCCGGCATCGCGTCCTCCCTTTGGGGG
>DATGKS010000095.1:0-52291 GCA_035294545.1 Solirubrobacteraceae bacterium
ACCGTGGCGCTGCTGGCGTTCAAGATCCACTTCGGCGATCGCGTCCCCGACGCAAGTTGACACCCACTACTTGACACCCTCAACCCAAGGTTTAGACTTAAGACAAGCCCAGCCGCCTACACAGTTTTCCTGACGCCCTCGCCTACGCCGCTGCGACGCTCCGGGCGACCTCGAAGAGGTCCTCGGGCATCTGCTCGGGGAGCTTCCACGTGAAGGCGACGGGCCGTTCGCCGCTGTGCTCTACGTACGTCACCGGCCCGAGGAAGGTGAACGGCTGGGTTCCGAGCTCGGAGCGCTTCTTGTCGCGGACGAAGAGCAAGATGTTGCCGCCGCGCTGCTGATGCTCGATCCAGCGACGCACTCGTGGCTGGTTCGGCGCCTGGGTCGACTGCGACTCCCAATGGAACAGCTCGCGGTTGATCGCATAGTCCCGGTACATGGTCGTCGGCGAGTAGTCGCGCTCGGCTTTCTGGAGATCGACGAAGAACGCGTCGTAGCGTGCATCGGGCGTCGACGTCAACCCCTCTCGTGACGGTGGAGGCTTGATTCCGTCGCTGATGCCGAGGGCGGCCAGCACGTCCGTCCGTGTGTACTTGGCGTGCAGGGCCAGCGGCACCTCGGGTGCGAGCCCTGAAGGACGCCCACGCGTGGTCGACCGCTGGTCCAGGAGGTCGAGCAGTTCGGTCAGCTCCTTCCGCACGTCTTCCTCCATCCAGAGGGCGAGGAGGAAGTCGTCGAGCGACGCGAGTGAGCTGCTCCCCGACCCAAGATTCCAGGCGAGCATGGTCATCAGGCGTCGCTGCCGCTCATCAAGCGAGCTCGGCTCGGGCGGAGCCGGCTCGCGCAGGACCGACCCATAGAAGTCGATACGCTCAGGATCGTCCACGTGTGCGACGCGGCTCAGGGCCCGCAACGTCTGTCGCTCGAACTCGGCATCGGACGCCCCGGCCGTGGAATGACGCGCATCTCGCTTCAGCTGCGTCCACGAGTGATCGCGCTGCTTGTAGATGTCTTCCAGGCGGTGGTCGTGCTTGGCCAGGAACTCTCCAAGCCGGATCCCGTCCTGCTCGGGCTTGAGGTCGTCAACAAGCGTCGACCAACGTGAACGCCGGACTGCCGACCTCAGGTTTTCGAGGATGATCTCCCGGCTCTGCCTGTCGAGATCGACGGTGCAGCCGGCCGGCAGGAACGGGAACTCCTCCTCGACCTGCTTCTCGATCTTGCCTCGCCGCGCATCGAGGATTGCCTTCAGCCGATCCTCGAAGCGGAACTCGCGGTGCTGCTGGCCGATCAGGTCGATGACGGTGAGGCTGCTCTTGCCCCGTGCTCGGCGCAGTCCGCGGCCCAGCTGCTGGGTAAACAGCGTTGCAGATGCGGTTGGCCGCAGCAGCATCACCGTGTCGACGTCTGGTACATCGACGCCCTCACCCAGCACCTCGACCGAGAACACACACCGAATGCGGCCTGACTTCAGGTCGTTGAGGCCCTGGTCTCGGACCTCACCGGAGTTATCCCCCGTGAGCGCGATGCTGTTCAGGCCGGCCTCAGTGAACTTTCGCGCCATGTAGCGCGCGTGCTCCTTCGACACGCAGAACCCGAGGGCACGCATCTGGCCTGGATCGAGAACGATCCGCTGGATCGCCTCAAGCAGTTTCGCCACGCGGATGTCGTCGCCGGTCAGAAGGTTGCTGAGCTCCTCAGGCGCATAACCGCCTCGTCGCCAGGTCAGCTGGCGCAGATCCGTGCCGTCAGCCACTCCGAAGTACTGGAACGGCACGAGGAAACCCTGGTCCACTGCTTCCCACAGCCGGAGCTCGACGGCGATCCGGTAGTCGAACCACTCGGTGACGTCGCGGCCGTCGAGACGTTCGGGCGTCGCCGTGAGGCCGAGCAGTTCTCGCGGCTGGAGGTGCTTGAGCAGCCGGTCGTAGCTATCGGCTGCGGCGTGGTGGAACTCATCGACGACGACGACATCGAAGGCGTTGGGATCGATCTCACGGATCCGTGCCTCGTGGAGAGACTGGATCATCGCGAACACGTGCCGCCCCGTGGCAGTCCGGCCGGCGCCGTGGATCTGGCCGAAGTCCCCACGCCGGAGAACGGCTTGGTAGGTCCGGAGCGACTGTTTGAGGATCTCCTCCCGGTGCGCAACGAACAGAAGCGACAGATCTCCGTCTCGCGCTAGAAGCTGGCGGTAGTCGAGTGCCGCGACAACTGTCTTACCCGTCCCAGTCGCAGCGACAACGAGGTCCCGATGCCGGTCGTGGCGCTCGCGCTCGACCGTCAATGCGTCCAGCATTCGCTGCTGATGCGGGTACGGCCGTACATCGAGGTTGGCAAAGGAGATCGTCGAGACCTCGCCCAGCGACCGGCGGTCGTGCTCCGCCAGTGCAAGCTCGAGCGCCTCGCCGTTCACCGCAGGGTCGTAGAGCTCGAAATGCTCGGACGCCCAATGGCTGTCGAACATCATTCGGACCTTCTCGATTACGTGCGCGGCGTCCATCGACGACAGCCGGACGTTCCACTCCAGTCCGTCGAACAGAGCCGTGTGCGAGAGGTTCGAGGAGCCGACGAATGCGGTCGTCAGCCCGCTCTCGCGCTGAAGCAGCCACGCCTTGGCGTGAAGCTTCGTCGTCCGGGCGTCGAAGGCGACGCGGACGTTCGCGCCAAGATCGAAGAGCGCGTCGACCGCGCGCTTCTCAGTCGCGCCATATACGTCGTCGTGATGACCCGGACCTCGCCGCCACGGCGGATGACGCCCTCCAATGCCTCGCGGAGGTGACGAACGCCGGTCCAGATCACGAATGCGCAGATCAGGTCTACCGAGTCGGCCGTCGCCAGCTCAGCCTTCAGCTCTGAGCCGATATTCGGCTGGCCTTCGGCGTTGACCAGGAGATCGCTCTGGCTGAACGGCGTCGCGGGCAGTGGCGGTAGATCGACGGGCTGCCCCAGCGTCGACCGCGCCTTGATTCCGGTCAGAACCGTCGCTGGCAGTACGACTTCGGACTGGGCCCAATCGTCGTCGCCCGCGACGATCCGCCGCAGCAGCTCGTTGACTCGGGCAGCCTGCGTGTCCGCGTCGTCGTCCGCGGCAAGCTGACGAGCGATCTCAGCCATGGCATGCCGGGCCAAGCGCTCGGGCCCTTCAGCCGGGTCGAGCCGAATGTCGGTCCGGAATTCACCGCCGAGCTGCCGGAGCAGCTGCTCCAGCGCTCGCGTAATCAGATGGTCTCGTGGCCCCGGCTTCAGCCTATCCGCATCCGCCACAGCGCGACCCTACCGCCTCGACCGGCACAACGTTTGACACGGTCTTAAAGGACGAAACCTCCGATCTCTCGGAGGTCTCGATTTCCAGCGGAGTGAGTAGCGGGGGCGGGATTCGAACCCGCGACCTTCGGGTTATGAGCCCGACGAGCTACCAGACTGCTCCACCCCGCGACGGGCTGCAAACAATAGCACCGGGCGCGGACATCTGAAAGCGGGTGCAGGCCCTCCGGCGAGGGGCCGGCACCCGCCGGTCGGCTCGATCCGGCTGGCGTTTCCGCTGCGCCCGGGCGTAGGATGCCGCCATGAGCGTGGTGAGGCTCCGCGGTCCGCTGAAGACGCTCGCCGGCGGCCGGGGTGAGCACGAGCTGCACGGCGTCACCGTGGTCGAGCTCCTGCGCTGCCTCGAGGACGATCATCCAGCGCTGAGCGGCTGGATCGTCGATGAGCGGGGGCACGTGCGGCGTCACATCAACGTGTTCGTCAATGGCGAGCGAGGGCAGGAGCAGACGGCGGTCGCGCCCGGCGACCATGTCGAGATCGTGCCTGCGATCACGGGAGGCTGAGGGTGACGCGACTGCTGGTCGGGACGAAGAAGGGGCTGTTCATCCTCGACGGCGACCCGCCCGAGGGGGACTTCGACATCACGACGCGGGCGTTCCCGGGCGAGCCGGTCGACTTCGCGACCCGGGACCCGGGGAGCGGGCGACTGCTCGCGGCGACGACCTCGCCGTTCTATGGCCCGAAGATCTTCCATGCCGAGGCCGCCGTTGCGGATATCGGATGGGAGCAAGCCCAGGGGGAGTGGCAGCAGGCCGAGGGGGTCGCCCTGCCCGAGGGCGGCGAGCAGGCGCTCGAGCGCATCTGGGTGATCAGTCCGGGCGAGCAGAACGGGACGCTCTACGCCGGCGGGGACCCCGGTGTCCTCTTTGAGAGCCACGACGGCGGCCTCAGCTGGGCGCTCAACGAGGGCCTCTGGAACCAGCCCTCGCGCCCCGACTGGCAGCCGGGCGGCGGCGGGCTGTGCCTGCACTCGATCTGCCCGTGGCCTGGCGATCCACAGCGGCTGGCGGTCGCGATCTCGGCGGCCGGGATGTGGCTCACCGACGACGGCGGGCGCACCTGGGAGCGGGGCAACACCGGGCTCAGACCGCGGTACCTGCCCGAGGAGGCGCTCGCCAACCCGAACGCGGGTCGCTGCGTGCACCACGTCGAGCGTGCTCCCCAGCGCCCCGAGCGGATGTTCATGCAGTTCCACGGCGGCGTCTACCGCTCCGATGACGCGGGCGCGAGCTGGACGGACATCGGAGGCGGCGGCCTGCCGTCCGACTTCGGCTTCCCGCTCATGGTCGATCCCGCCGACCCGGACAGCGCGTATCTCATCCCGCTCGTCGCCGACATGGATCGGGTCACGCCCGACGGCCGCGTGCGCGTCTATGAGAGCCGCGACGCCGGGGAGACGTGGACCCCGCGCGGCGACGGGCTCCCGGCCGAGCACGCGTACGTCACCGTCCTGCGCCAGGCGTTCAGCCGCACGGGCGAGGGCGAGACGCTCGAACTCTACTTCGGCACGACGACCGGCGAGATCTTCTGCTCAGGCGACGCGGGCGCGGCCTGGGCGCGGGCCGCGAGTCGGCTCCCGCCCGTCTTCTCGGTCGTCGCGGTCGGCTGAGCGCGCCTCGCGCGAGCGGCGCGGCGGCCCGCCGCTGGGTGAGCGGGCCGGCGCCCCACCCACCAGCGGCGCGGCGGTCCGCCCCGCGCACGGATCAACGCCACGGCAGCGAGTCCCAGAAGGCGCAGTCGTGCTCGGCGGCGAACAGCGACGAGGGGACCGCGCCGGACGAGGAGCCCTCCTCGAGCGCCATCAACCTACGCGAGGCGCCGTACGAGGGCCACGCCGACTGCCCACGCACCGACGGCCGGCCGCTGCGCACGAACGCGCCCCAGTAGCGGACCATCCACCGCGACAGCACCCGCTGTGCCGGAGTGAGCAGCCGGTAGAGCGAGTAGCCGTTGTTGAAGCTCGGCCACATGTAGGCGAGCTCCATCGCGTGCCCCGCACCCCACCGGTAGCCGGGCACAGAGCGATTCAACCCCGGGGCCGACAGGTCGTCGAACTCGTAGAAGTAGGTCCGCGTCCGCCGGGCCAGCTGCCCGACGAGCCGCTGCTCGGCGCAGCCGCCGATGCCGTCGATGAAGCCGCTGTCGGTCCACACCGCCCCGAGCGCGTACGCGGTCCGGTAGGGCTCCATGAAGTTCGCCCACGGATACTGCGCGAGCACGCGCCCCGCCGCCCGGTGGAAGCCCGCGCGGATCGTCTTCACGTACACCGACTCGGGCGCGTGCGCGAACCCCTGCGTGAACGTCCGCCCCTCGTTCTGGTTGGTGCCGATCAGCACCGGGACGTGGGCGAACGCGCCGCGCGCGACCTGCCGCGCCGCGGGCACCGGCAGCGCCTGCCCGCCCGCGATCGGGAGATCGCCCCCCGGGTAGTCGCGGCTCCGCAGCAGCGTTCGCGCAGATTTCCCGCGTAGGCAGCGCACCATTGAGACGAACCGATGGCACCCCACCGACCGCGCAAAGGCGACCGCGCTTCGGCGCGCCGCCGCGGCAGGGGTCGTGTGGCAGCTGCCGCTCTCGATGATCGCGCGGCTGAACAGCCCGCGCACGCGCGGGGAGGCAAGCAGCGCGCACACCGAGTAGCCGCCCGCCGACTCGCCCGCAATCGCGATCCGCCGCGGGCTGCCGCCGAAGCGGGCGATGTTCGACGCCGTCCAGCGGAGCGCCGCCTCCTGGTCGAGCAGGCCGTAGTCGCCCGCGACCGCGGATCCCCTGGGCAGGCCGGGCAGGTTCAGGAACCCGAACACCCCGAGCCGGTAATTGATCGAAACGACCTCGATGTGGTCGGTGCGCACGAACAGCGAGCCGTTGTGCTGGTCGCCGGAGCCGGTCGTCAGCCCGCCGCCGTGGATCCAGAAGAGCACCGGCAGCCGGTCGCGCGCGCTCGTGCCGTGCGGCCGGTACACGGACAGGTAGAGGCAGTTCTCGTCGACCGACATCGGGCCGTTGCCGCTCTTCAGCTGAGGGCAGCGCGGCGGCATCCGCCGAGCGGCGCGCACCCCGGTCCACGGGCGCGCCGGCACGGGAGCGTGCCAGCGCAGGCGACCGACCGGCGGCGCGGCGTACGGGATCCCGAGGAACTCGTCGACGCCGTGGACGACGCGGCCGCGGACCCGGCCGCTCACCGTCGACGCAACCGGCCCGCCCCGAGCCGGGGAGCGCGCCGCCGACACCGCGGCGGCTCGCCACGACGCCGAACCCCGCGCGACCGCCGCTCCCGACCCGACCAGCACGCACGACATGAGCGCTGCCGCGCCGAGCACCTTCCGCGTCCACCGCATCTCAAGTACCTCCCGACTCGACGACCGCACTGAGCGAAGCCCATCGCGCCGCGTCGCGAAACCGCGACGCGCGGCTTCAGCGCGGTTCGCCCGGCAGAGCGTTCCAAAAGCTGCAGCGATGCTCCGCCGCATACTGCGCCGCCGGGACCGGCACAGACGCCGATCCCGGCCGCAGCGAGAGCAGCTCGCCGGTGCGTCCGTACTGCGGCCATGAGGCCTGCCCCGGCACCTCGGGCCGCCCGCGTCGGACGAACGCGCCCCACCAGCGGACCATCCAGCGCGAGAGCTCACGCTGTCCGGGGGTGAACTTCGCGTAGACGTCGTCGCCGTCGGTGTAGCTCGGCCACATGTAGGGGAGCTCCATCACATGCGCCGCGCCCCAGCGGTAGCCGGGGATCCTCTCGTGCAGCGGCGGCGTCGAGCGCACATCGAACTCGTAGAACCAGGTGGGAACGGAGCGAGCGAACGCGGTCGCCAGGTTCTGCTCGGCGCATCCGCCGATCCCGAGCTTGAACGCGCTGTCGGTCCAGACCGCGCCGATCGCGTAGGCGGTGCGGTAGGGCTCGGGAAAGCTCGACCACGGATAGGCGGCGAGCACCTCCCCCGCCTCCAGGCCGTAGTCGGCGCGCAACACCCCGTCGTAGGCCCCGCGCGAGGCGTGGGCGAAGCGCGCGGAGAACAGCCGCGCCTCGTCGCGGTTCGTGCCGATCAGGATCGGCACGTGGGCAAAGCGGCCGAGTGCGATCTGCGCCGCCGGCGCGGCCGGCAGCGCGCGTGAGCCGACGATCGGCAGCCGACCCGGCGGGTAGCGGCGGGCGGCGAGCAACTGTCGCGCGGTCTTCCCGCGCAGGCAGCGCACGATCGCCCGCTCCCGCCGCCGGGCGCAGCCGTCGGAGCGCGCGAACCGCAGCGCCCGCCGCCGGGCCGTGACCGCTGTGTCGCTGTTGCACGAACCGCTCTCGAGGATCGCGCCGGCGAACAGGCCGCGCACGGGGGGCGAGGTGAGCAGCGCGCACACCGAGTAGCCGCCCGCCGACTCGCCGGCGATCGTGATCGCTCGCGGATCGCCACCGAAACGCGCGATGTTGGCGCGCGTCCAGCGGAGCGCCGCCTCCTGGTCGAGCAGTCCGTAATCGCCCGACACGGCCGCGCCGCCGCCGAGCCCGGGCAGGTCGAGGTATCCGAACGCGCCGAGCCGGTAGTCGATCACGACGACCTCGATGTGGTCGGTGCGCACGAACAACGAGCCGTCGTACTGCTGACTCGACCCCGCTGAGAGGCCGCCGCCGTGGATCCAGAAGAGCACCGGCAGGCGGTCCCGTGCGGTCGTCCCGCGCGGCCGGTAGACGCTCAGGTGCAGGCAGTTCTCCGTGACGGACTCCGAGCGCACGCCGCCGCTCCGCTCAGCACAGCGGGACGGTGTCCCGGCGGCGTCGAAGACGCCCGACCACCGCGCGATCGGCTGGGGCGCGCGCCAGCGCAGCCGCCCCACCGGCGGCCGCGCGTACGGGATCCCGAGGAACTCGTTGACGCGGCCGACCACCCGCCCGCGGACGAGTCCGTCGCGGGTTGCGACGACCGGGCCCGACATCGGGGCCGCCGGCACCGCCCCGCAGGCCGCACAGATGAGGGCGCAGCAGACCAGCGCCGCCGCGCCGCGCGCTCTCCGCATGGCTCCTAGGTTGCCCCCGGATGCCCGGGTCCGAATCCGGCAATCGGGCGGCGACCATCGCCTCGACGCGTTGGCCACGGTAGGGTTCCGAGACCGTGTCTGAGCTCGGGCACACGCACAGCATCCACGGCGTCTCCGCGGACCACACGCAGACGGTGTGGGACAACGCGACCGAGCCGGTCGTCGAGGTCGAATCGGGCGCGATCGTCGAGCTTCAGACGGTCGACGCCTCCGGCGGCCAGCTTGCCAAGGACTCGACGGCGGCCGACGTGCAGGCGATGGACATGACGCGCGTGAACCCGGTGACCGGGCCCGTGTTCGTCAAGGGCGCCGAGCCCGGAGACGCGCTCGCCGTCGAGATCCTCGAGCTCGACCCGCAGGGGTGGGGCTGGACCGCGATCATCCCCGGCTTCGGGCTGCTCGCCGACGAGTTCCCCGAGCCATGGCTCAACATCAGCCGCGTCGATCCGCCGACCGGCAGGGTCGAGTTCCTTCCGGGCGTCCTGCTCCCGTTCGAACCGTTCCCGGGGACGATCGGCGTCGCGCCCGTGGAGCCCGGGCAGCACCCGATCCTCCCGCCGTCCACCCACGGCGGGAACCTCGACATCAAGCACCTGCGCCTGGGAACGACGCTCCTGCTGCCCGTCGGCACGAGCGGCGCGCTGTTCAGCGTCGGCGACACGCACGCGGCGATGGGCGACGCCGAGGTGTGCGGGACCGCGGTCGAGTGCGCGATGGACATCACGGTTCGGCTGACGACGGTCAAGCACGCGAACCTGCCGGCGCCCCAGTTCACGGTTCCGGCGAACAACCTCTCGAACACGACCCAGTCCCCGTACCATGTGACGACCGGCGTCGCCCCGGATCTGATGGAGGCTTCGAAGCTGGCGACCCGCGCGATGATCGACCACATCGTCGGCATGCACGGCCGAACCCGCGAGGAGGCCTACGCGATCACGTCCGTCGCCTGCGACCTCAAGATCCACGAGCTCGTCGACATTCCCAACTGGGTCGTCGGCTGCTGGCTGCCCGAGGCGATCTTCACGACGTGAGCGACACGCGCGCCACGCCGGACACGGGCGCCGCGCCACCGCAGCACGGCAGCGGGCTCCGGCGCGAGCTGCGCTTCTGGGAGGCGATCGCGCTCTCGATCGCGATCATGGCCCCGACGGCCGCGATGGCCCTCAACGGGACCGCGCCCGCCGGTCTCATCGGCCACGCCGTGCCGCTCGCGTTCATCTTCGCGACGATCGGCGTCGCCTTCGTCTCCTACGCGTTCATCCGCCTCTCGCGCCACTACAGCCACGCGGGCTCGGTGTTCGCGTTCAGTGGTGTGACGCTCGGGCCCCGGGCCGGGTTCTTCGCCGGCTGGGCGCTGATGGGGACGTACTTCGCGTTCACCTGCGCCTCGACCGCCGAGGCGGGCACGTTCGGCGTCGCGTTCCTCGGTTCGACCGGGATCGCGCAGAACGCCGACTACGTCGTGATCGCGCTCGCCGCGGCGGTCATCATCGCCGTGCTCGCGTTCGGCGACATCAAGGTCGCGACCCGCTCGCTGCTCGGCTTCGAGGGCATCTCGGTGCTGCTCATCATCGCGCTCATGGTCGTCATCGTCGTGCGGCTGATCGCGGGCTCGGCACCGGGCCACCAGTCGATCAACGCCGACGTGTTCTCGATCCCGCACGGCACGAAGTTCTCGGCGGTCGCGTTCGCGGCGACGTTCGGCTTCCTGTCGTTCGCGGGCTTCGAGGGCGCCGCCTCGCTCGGCGAGGAGACCGACAACCCGCGCCGGGAGATCCCGCGCGCGATTCGGAACGCGGTGGTCGGCACGGGCGTCTTCTACATCCTCTGCATCCTCGTGCAGACCTGGGGCTTCGGTACCGGGGCGGCGGGAGTCAAGGCGTTCTCCACCTCGCCCGCACCCCTCGGTCAGCTCGCGCACGTGTACGTCGGCACCGCGATGAGCGACTGCATCAATGCGGGCGCGACGCTCAGCGCGTTCGCGAGCGGGCTGGCGTCCGCGACCGCCGCCGGACGCATCCTGTTCGCGCTGTCGCGCGACACCCCACTCAGGCCGCTGCTCGGCACCACCTCGGCGCGCAGCGGGGCTCCGGTGGGCGCGCTCACCGTCGCCCTGCTCGTCGGGGTCGGCGCGATCGTCGGGCAGCGGATCGCGGGAGTGAACGCGGTGAACGCGTTCTTCTATCCGGGCACGCTCGGAGTGCTGAGTCTGCTCGTCGCCTACATCGTCACGAACCTCGGCGCGATCCGACACCTGTTCATCGCCGCGCGCCGGGCGCCGCTCTACGAGATCGTCTTCCCCGTCATCGGGATCGTCTTCCTCGTCTACACGATCGACAAGAACGTCGTCGGCGTCGCGTTCCCGTACAGCCGGTTCTGGATCGTCGTCGCCGGCTGGCTGCTCGCCGGCCTCGCGATCATCCTCGCGAGCCCGCGGCTCGCGGCGCGGATCGGCCGCTCGCTCGCCGCCGACGAGGGGCTCGCCACCGAGCCCGAGTCCCCCGCCGCCCCGTGAGCGAGCGGCGCCGATGGCGCCTGCGTGAAGCGTCACCGGCGGGCCGTGGCGGGCCCGGCGCGGCGCTGGACCACCGGGATGAGGCTCAGAGCACGCGCGAGGACCAGAGGATCGCGGCGAGCACGACGCTCACGATCGAGACGACGAGCCCGACCATCCAGCCTTGGTCGTTGCTCGAGACCATGATCGCGGCGATCGCGACGCCGATCCCCACGATCCCGCAGGTCGCGATCAGCCGGACGAGCAGCCGCTCCGGCCACGGCCGGCGGTCGCGGCCCGGCAGCATGTTCCCGCCGCCGCCACCGCGCCGGCGACGCGTGGCTCGGCCCTCCGAGCCCGCTCGCTCGGATGAAGGCGCCGGTTCGACGAGCGGCTCCGATTCGCGTTCGGCACTCATACTGGGCGTATGTCTACCCCGGATCGCGCCCGCGCCATCGCCCTCGACAAGGCGGACTCGCTCGCGCCGTTCCTCGAGCGGTTCGTCCCACCGCCGGAGGGGATCGTCTACTTCGACGGCAACTCGCTCGGGCAGCTGCCGCACGCCACGCGCGAGGCGCTCCGGCACACGGTCGACGTCGAGTGGGGCGAGCGGCTCATCCGGAGCTGGAGCGAGGGGTGGATGGAGCTGCCGTTCGCCGCCGGCGACCTGCTGGGGACGGAGCTGCTCGGCGCCGCGCCCGGACAGACGGTGCTCGCCGACTCGACGACAGTCAACTTCTTCAAGCTCGCCTCGGCGGCGCTCACCGCGCGGCCGGACCGCACGCGGATCCTCACCGACCACGCGAACTTCCCCACCGACCGCTACGTCGTCGAGTCGCTCGCGCTCGCGCACCACAGGCAGATCGACTGGCTGACGACCGATCCCGCGGGCGGTCCCGAGCCCGACGCCGTCGAGGCGCTCATCGCCGAGGACACGGCGCTCGTGACGTTCTCGCACGTCGCCTACCGCTCCGCGCACATCGCCGACATGCGCGCGATCACCGAGCTCGCCCACGCCCGCGGCGCGCTCGTGCTGTGGGACCTCTCGCACAGCGTCGGCGCGCTCCCGCTCGCGCTCGACGACGAGCACGTCGACCTCGCGACCGGCTGCACGTACAAGTACCTGAACGGCGGACCGGGCGCGCCCGCGTTCCTGTATGTCAACCATGCGTTGCAGTCCGAGCTCGCGCAGCCGATCTGGGGCTGGACCGGCCGCCGGGACCCGTTCGCGATGGCGCCGGGCTATCTCGCGGGCGAGGGCATCGCCCAGATGCTGTCCGGCACCCCGCACGTGCTCGGGCTCACCGCCGCGCGCGAGGGGATCGCGCTCAGCGCCGAGGCGACGATCGCCGCGATCCGCGCCAAGTCGACGCTGCTCACCGGGTACGCGATCGAGCTCGCCGACGCGATCCTTGCCCCCCACGGCGTCGGCCTCGGCAGCCCGCGCGACCCGGCGCGCCGCGGCGGCCACGTCTCGCTCACCCACCCGGACGCCCGCCGGCTGTGCGAGCGGCTGATCGACGCCGGCGTGATCCCCGACTTCCGTGAGCCCGACGTGATCCGGGTCGGGCTCTCCCCTCTGACGACGCGCTTCGTCGACGTGCACGAGGGGCTCACGCGGCTCGCCGCGCTGCTCCGCTGACGGGCGCCGCTTGTACGACGAACACCGTACTAGTATGTACGAGAACCGTCGAACTACGGACCTGCACGGAGGCCGCGATGAGCATGACACAGAGCAGCACCCGCCCGCATCTGCGCGCCACGCTCCTGCTCGCGTGCCTCGCGCAGTTCATGGTGATCCTCGACGTCTCGGTCGTCAACGTCGCGCTGCCCTCGATCGGCGCCGGCCTGCACTTCTCCGAGGTCGACCTGCAGTGGGTCGTCAACGCCTACACGGTGACGTTCGCCGGGTTCATGCTGCTCGGCGGCCGCGCCGCCGACCTGATCGGGCGCCGGCGCGTGTTCGTCGCCGGGCTCGCGCTGTTCACGCTCGCCTCGCTGGCCGGCGGGTTCGCCGACAGCCGGGCGCTGATGCTCGCGGCGCGGGTCGCCCAGGGGCTCGGCGGCGCGGTGATCGCGCCCGCCTCGCTCTCGATCCTCACGACGACGTACCCCGAGGGCCGGGAGCGCAGCCGCGCGGTCGGCATCTGGGGCGCGATGGGCGGCGCCGGCGGCGCGACGGGCGTCATCCTCGGCGGCCTGCTCACCGAGCTCTCCTGGCGCTGGATCTTCTTCGTCAACGTGCCGATCGGGGTCGCGGGCGCGCTGCTCGCGCTGCGCTTCATCACCGCCGACGCGCGCGGCGGCAGCACCGACCGCCAGGGCTTTGATCTCGCCGGCGCCCTGTCGGCGACGCTCGGGCTCTCGCTGGTCGTGCTCGGGATCGTGCGCACCGACCAGACCGGCTGGGGCGCGGGCTCGACGCTCGTGATCATCGCGGTCGGGCTCGCGCTGCTCGGCGCGTTCCTCGCGATCGAGGGTCGGTTCGCGGGACGGCCGCTGATGCCACTGCGGGTCTGGTCCTCAAAGACGCTGCGCGCCGCAAATGCGGTCGTGCTCGCGCTCGGCGCCGCGAGCTTCTCGATGTGGTTCTTCCTCTCCCTCTACCTGCAGGAGGTGCGACGCGACTCGCCGATCGCGACCGGTCTTGCGTTCCTGCCGATGACCGCGTCGATCGTCGTCGCCTCGACACTCGCCTCGCGGCTCGTGCACCGCTTCGGCGCGCGGACGCCGCTCATCGCCGGGATGACCGCGCTCGGCGCGGGCCTCGTGCTCTTCACCCAGCTGCCGGTCGGCGGCTCGTTCTGGGTCTCGATGCTCGGGCCCTCGCTGCTCGCCGCGATCGGGATCGGCCTCGCGTTCACGCCCGCCGCGATCGCCGGCGTCTCCGGCGTGCCCGCGCACGAGGCCGGGCTCGCGTCGGGCCTCATCAACACCTCACGGATGTTCGGCGGCGCGCTCGGCCTCGCGGTCCTCGCCACGCTCGCCGCCTCGCACACGAACGCCGAGGCCCACGCCGGGGTCGCCGCCCGCATGGCGCTCACCGACGGGTTCCACCTCGCGTTTCTGATCGCCGCCGGCCTCTCGCTCGGCGGGGCGCTGCTCGCGCTGGCGCTTCCCCGGACGAGCACGGCCGCCCGGGCCGCCGACTCCGCCCCGGTCGCGCTCGAGGCGTGACCGGGACGGACGTCGACGGCGGACGCTACGGGGTGACCCTGTAGACGCTGCCGGCGCCCTTGAAGGAGCCGCCGACGTACAGGCTGCCGCCGTGCGCGGCGAGCGCGTCGGTCGCGATCGGGAAACCGGTGACGACCGGCTTCACCCTGCCGCCGCGGATGCTCATCTTGTAGAGCGCTCCACCCTTGCCCTTCGGGCCGAGGAACGAGCCCATGTAGAGCGTGTGACCCATGACCGCGAGGCCCATGATGTCCGCGTGCGGCGGGAACATCTTGAACGGCTTCGCGAAGCCGCGGCACGCCTTCGGCCGGATCCAGTTGCACTTCGGGAAGCCGTAGTTGTCGCCGCGGTGCACCTTGAGCACGAAGTCGGGCGGGCCGAGCTTCAGGACCCGCTTCGGGCCGTCCTGACCGAGGTCGGAGACGAACGGCGCGCGGGAGCCAGGCGCGAACGTCATCTGCCACGGCTGGCGGATCCCCTTGGCGAACACCTTGACGTCCTTGCCGCGCGCGGTCATGGACAGGATGTCGTAGAGGAACGGCGAGGTCGACGCGGGCCCGTGGTCGTTGCCGTTGAGCAGCCCGGTGTCGACGCCGACCAGCAGCCGGCCGTTCGGCGCGAACGCAATCCCGTTGAACCCCTCAAAGCCCTTCGGCGCCGTGTAGATCACCTTGCGGGTCGTGAAGTCCGTTCCGGTGAACCCGCTCCACTTCTGGATCTGCCAGACCGGCATCTTGCCCTTGAGGAACCCGCCGCTCAGGTAGAGCGCGCCGCGGTGGAACGCCATCCCGCCGACGAAGATCGGGCCGTTCGGCACCATCGTGGCGGTTCCGTTGGCGACGATGTCGACCCCGCCATTCGGAACCGTCTCGCTGTTGCCCGAGTCTCCCGCGAACATCGCCCCGTCGCCCCAGGCGAACGCCGTGGGGTTCTTCAGCCCGCTCGCGAACAGCGAGACGGTGGCGCCGCCGTGCGCCTTCGGCGCCGGTGGTCCGCCGGCCGCGTCGGCCGCCACGGTCGTCGTCGCGACGACCGCCGCGCACGTCGCCGCACATGCCGCAATGCGTACACGCATGCTGTGTCCTTCCCCCGGTTGAATGGAACGCAACGCCCGTCCGGCCACCCAGCGTCGCAGGCGGCAGCCTACCAGGCGATGCGGAGCTTTGCGCAGTCATGCGGCGACTCCGGGCGAGCGGCCACTCCGCGCGGCGGCGAGCGGCCACTCCGCGCAGCGAGCGAGCGGCCACTCGGCGCGGCGGCGCCTCACCTCCGGACGAGCGGCCACAATGGCGCCCGTGTCCGCATGCTTCGTCACCCGCGCGCTGCCCGGCCCCGCGCTCGAGCGGCTCGCGCAGCGACACGAGACGACCGTCTGGCCCGGGGAGCTACCGCCGAGCCCGGTGGAGCTGCGCACCGAGCTCGCGCGGTCGGGGGCCGAGGCGCTCATCTGCACCGTGTCCGATCGCGTCGACGCCGAGGCGCTCGACGCGGCGCCGCGGCTGCGGGCGATCGCCAACTACGCGGTCGGCTATGACAACATCGACATCGCCGCCGCGCAGGCCCGGGGAATCGCCGTCGGCAACACGCCCGACGTGCTCACCGACGCGACCGCCGACCTCGCGTTCGCGCTGCTGCTCGCGGCCGCACGCCGCATCCCGGAGGGGATCGCGCGCGTGCGCGAGGGTCGCTGGGTGACCTGGGAGCCGAGCCGTGATCTCGGCGCGGCCGTGTACGGCGCGACGCTCGGCATCATCGGCGGCGGACGGATCGGGGCGGCGGTGGCCCGCCGCGCAGAGGGCTTCGCGATGACCGTGCTCGTCCATTCGCGCCGCACCGAGACGACGTTCGTGGAGCTGCTCGAGCGCAGCGACTTCGTCTCGCTGCATTGCCCGCTCACCGACGAGACCCGGAACCTGATCGACGACCGCGCGCTCGCCCGGATGAAGCCGACCGCGATCCTCGTCAACACGAGCCGCGGCGGGGTCGTCGATCAGGGCGCGCTCGCGCAGGCGCTGCACGAGGGCCGGATCGGGGGCGCGGCGCTCGACGTCACCGACCCCGAGCCGCTTCCCGCCGATCACCCGCTGCTCGCCGCGCCGCATCTCATCGTCCTCCCTCACGTCGGCTCGGCGACGGTCGCCGCGCGGGAGGCGATGACCGCGCTTGCCGTGGAGAACGTGCTCGCCGCGCTTGACGGGGCACCGATGCCGCACCCGGTGGGCACGTGAACGTCGCCGTCGTCGACATCGGCTCCAACTCGACCCGGCTGCTCATCGCCGAGCGATCGGGCGACGCGGTCGCCGAGCTTGTGCGCCACTCGAACGTCACCCGCCTCGGGGCGGGCGTCGACCGCTCCGGCCGGCTCGCCGAGGACGCGATGGAGCGGGTCTACGCGGTGCTCGACGGCTACCGGGACGAGATCGACGCCCACGAATGTCGGAGCGCGGTCGCGGTGCTCACGAGCGCGGTCCGGGACTCGGAGAACGGGCCGGAGTTCGCCGCGACGATCCGCGAGCGCTATGGCCTCGAGCCCCACGTCCTCTCCGGCGAGGAGGAGGCGCAGCTCACGTATCTCGGCGCGACGAGCCAGCGGGATCCCGGCGACCGCACCCGGACGCTCGTGCTCGACATCGGCGGCGGCTCGACCGAGCTCGTCATCGGCGAAGGCGGGTCGATGCGCTTTCACGTCTCCACCCAGGCCGGGGTCGTGCGGCAGTCCGAGCGTCACCTGCACCACGACCCCCCGACCGCGAACGAGCTCAAGGCGGTCGTCGCCGACGTCGCGGCGATCCTCTCGGACGCGGTCCCGGCCGTGGAGCGCGAGCGGGTGCGCCACGGGATCGCGGTCGCGGGCACCGCAACTTCGCTGGCGGCGATCGCGCAGGCACTCGAGCCGTACGACCCCGACCGGGTCGAGGGCTACCGCGTGACGCGCGATGAGTGCGATGAGATCCTCGCGCGGTTGGCGGCGATGACTCTCGCGCAGCGGCGCGACGTCGCCGGCCTGCACCCGGACCGGGCGCCGACGATCGTCGCCGGCGTGCTCATCTTCCGAGAGGCGCTTCGGCTGTTCGGCCTGCGCGAGATCGAGGTCTCAGAGCACGACATCCTGCTCGGGGCGGCGCGACAGCTCACCGGCGACTTGGACGAATAGGTGCCTATTTGCGGGCACAACCTAGCCTGGGCTAAGAATCTGGGAAGGACGTCTTGCGCGAAAGGGTCAAATAGGTCATATTTCCTGCGGGGCGCGTAGGACCTTCGGGCGATACGTATCCCACCACATAGATCCGGGCGAAGCCGCAGACATCGGCGCCTCCCGCCGTCCGGATCAACCCAAAACGGCCCTTTCAGGTACGTACCCCTGCCCGTCCCGATTGGGCCACCTGGATCGGAAGCCGCCCGCCTCTGTGCGGGCGGTTTCTGCTCAGCCCGGCGCCTGCGTCGACGTGCGCCGCGCCCGGGCGTCGGCAGCGCCGGACGTCTCCGGTCGCGGGGGCTGCCAAACATGCCCCGGCACCCGCCACGAGCCACCGCCGTCACGAGCGCTGGGCACCCTTGGTCGCGTGGGGTGACCAAATATGCCCAGCGCAGCCCTCAACGGCCGCGGGCGACCGGGCCCACGGAGGCGCTCACGCGAGGTTCGAGCGGCGGGGGTAGGCGACAGACGGGTCGGTGAGGACGTTGACGAGCGCCGGGCGGCCCGCGGCGAACGCACGCTCCAGGGCAGGGCGCAACTCGTCCGGGGTCGAGACGAGCTCACCGTGACAGCCGAGCGCCGCTGCGACCTCGTCGTAGCGGGTGCCGGGGCGCAGGTCGGCGACGACCGAGTAGCCGTAGAGCGCCTCCATCGGGTGCTTCTCGAGCCCCCAGATGCCGTTATTGGCGACGATCGCAACGACTGCGACCCCGTGGCGGGCGAGCGTGTCGAACTCCATCCCGGAGAAGCCGAACGCGCCGTCCCCGAGCAGAAGCACAACCTGACGGTCCGGATGGGCGAGCTTGGCGGCGAGCGCATAGCCCGGCCCCGAGCCGAGGCACCCGTATGGTCCCGGATCGACCCAGCAGCCGGGCGCGAACGAGTCGACGACCCGTCCCGCAAACGACACGAAGTCACCGCCGTCGCCGACGATGATCGCGTCGCGGTCGAGCATTCCGGCGAGCTCGCCGTAGATCCGCATCGGATGCAGCGGCGCGCGTGGATCGGCCAGCTCGGAGGCCTCCGCGGTGCGGCGCTCGGCCTCGACGGCCCGCAGCGCATCGAGCCACGCGTCGCGGGCGGCGGCCCGCTCGACCCTCACCGGTGCGGCCGCGTCGGCGAGTGCCCGGAGCGTCTGGTCGAGGCCGCCGATGAGCGCGTGCGCGAGTGCTCGGGGCGGGGCCGTGTCGCCCGCCGCCGTGTCGATCCCGATGAGCGTCGCCGACTCCGCGAACACGCCGCCGAAGCCGAGCCGGAAATCGAGCGGGGCGCCGACGACGAGCGCGACGTCGGCCTCGCCGAGCGCCTTGGACCGCGCCCGGGAGAACGCGAGCGGGTGATCCGCGGGCAGGCAGCCGCGGGCGAGCCCGTTCTGGAGGACCGGGATCGAATGCGCCTCGGCGAGCACACGGAGCGCCGCCTCGCCCCGCCCCCAGTAGAGGTCGGTACCGGCCATGATCACCGGCCGCTCGGCGTCGCGCAGTGCCGCGGCCGCCCCCGCGAGCGCCGCGGAGTCCGCTCCCGGCGCCTCCCAGGGGCGCGGCGTGGCCGCAAACCGCTCCGGCGGGGGCGCGCCCGCGAACACGACGTCGAGCGGCAGGTCGACGAACGCGGGCCCGCCATGCGGTCCGGCCGCCGCCGTGAGCGCCTCGCCGACGAGCGCCGCGAGCTCGGCGGTGGCCCGCGCGGTCCGCGCAAGCCGGGCGAGCGGCGCGACAAGCGGCACGTGGTCGAGCTCCTGCAGCGAGCCCCGCCCCCAACGGAACTCGGGGGCGCGTCCGCCGAGCACGAGCATCGGCGAATGGTTCATCGACGCCGAGGCGATCGCGCTCATGCCGTTCGTCACCCCCGGCCCGGCGGTGAGCGCGCACGCTCCGATCTCGCGCGTGACCTTCGACCAGCCCTCGGCCGCGAACGCGGCGCTCTGCTCGTGGCGGGTGTCGACGAGCGCGATCCCCTCCTCCCGGCAGCCGTCGTAGAGCGAGAACAGGTGCCCGCCGGAGAGCGTGAACAGCGTCCGTACGCCCGCGGCCCGGAGCGCCCGCGCGAGCAGCCGCCCGCCGTGCTGTTCGGTCTGCTCGGCCACGGCCGCGCACCCTAATGCATCCATCCGCACATCTGCGGGTCTCGACGGGGCTGCGCGGACGACGCCGCCCGCTCGGCATCCGGCCTCGCCGGACGCGGCGCCGTGCTCAGTCGTCGGGCCCCGGCGGCAGCAGCCGGAGCGCGTTCACGACCGCGCCGCAGAGGATGATCATCGCGAGCACGTAGAACCAGCCGAGCAGGATGACGATGAAGACGATCGTGGAGCTGAGCCGTTCGATCGTCGAGATGTGCGAGAGGTACGCGGGAAAGCCGTAGTCGACGGCGCCGATCGCGATCGTCGCCCCGAGCGCCCCGGGCCACACCGCCCGCCACGGCACCCGGAAGTGCGGCACCCGGAAGTAGATGATCGTCAGGCACACGAACAGGAGCACGAGCCCGAGCCCGAGCGACGCCGCGTAGACCACGATGGCGACGTGGGAGAGGTCGAACGGCAGCGCGTGCACTCCGGAGTTGAGGATCGACTGGATCGTCGGCACCGACACGGTCGCGAGCATGAACAGCAGCACGACGCCGACCATCGCGAGCGCAAACCGCTTCTGGCGCAGCCACGAGCGCGCCTCTCCACCGTAGATGCGGTTGAACGCGTTGTCGAGCGCGCTCCACAGCGAGGAGCCGAGCCACAGGCTCGACACGATCGCGAGGATGCCGGTCGAGGCCGACCGGGCCCGCACCTGGTCGAGCAGCGCCTCGAGCGTCTTGTCGGCGGTGCCCGGGAACAGCTCGCGCAGATCGTGGATCACCCGCATCTGGACGCTGACCGAGTTGAGCACGCGTCCGAAGACGAACAGCGCGACGAACGCCAGCGGGATGATGCTGAGCATCATGTTGTAGGCGACCATCGACGACAGGCCGGTGAGGTTCGCCCGGTACGCCAGCCGGAAGAACCGGCGGATCGGCCGGGGCACGAGACGCCGGATCAATCGGCCACCGGCTCCCCCCGGCTCGAGCGAGGCAGCGGGGCGGCCGGGACGGCGGGCGCGCCCGCAGTGCTCGACCGCCCGGCGGGAGTGCCGAGCTCACCCGCGGCAGGCACGACCGGTGCCCACAGCCGCACCGGGGCCTGCTTGCCACGAAGCGCGATCCCGTTCCTCTCTACCATTTCGATCGAATAAGTGGAGGGGACCCGAGCGCGCGTCGCCTCGGTGATGAGCACCGGGTCGCCCGTCACGCGGGTCGCGGCCTCGACGCGGGCGGCGGTGTTGACGGTGTCGCCGATCACGGCGTACTCGACCCGGCCGCCGCCCCCGACCGTGCCCGCGATCACCGGACCCGAGTTGACGCCGATCCCGACCGACACCCGTCCGTCGAACTCCAACCCGACGAGCGCGGCGATCTCAAGCGCGGCCGCCACGGCCCGCTCGCCGTGATCGCGCAGCGACTCGGGCGCGCCGAACACGCCGAGCAGGCCGTCGCCGATGAACTTGTTCGCGTGCCCGCCGTGGCGCAGCAGCACCGGCACGGCCAGCTCCCAGAGCTCGTTGAGGAGCGCGACGACCTCGCGCGGGCGGGCGGCCTCGGCGAACGCCGTGAAGTTCCGGACGTCGAGGAAGAGCACGCTCACCTCCAGTTCCTCGCCGGCGAGATCCGCTCCCTCGGCGAGGACCCGCTCGGCGAGGCCCGGGTCGACGTAGGCGCCGAACGCGCGCCGCAGCCGCTCGCGCTCGTCGAGGCCGTCGATCATCGTGTTGAACGACTGCGCGAGGCGCCCCGTCTCGTCGGTGGTGACGACCGGCACGCGGGCGCCGAGATCGCCCGCCATCACCCGCTCGGTGGCCGCCTGCAGCTCGGCGATCGAGGTGGCGATCGAGCGGGCGACGAGCACGACGAGCTCAAGCGAGATCGTGAACGAGACGGCGACCGCCACCAGCCACGAGATGCCGAGGTCGGCGAGGTCAACGTGGTGGCCCTGATTGGAGAGGCTCGCGACGACGACGCCCGTGATGACGTTGATGACGGGGGCGACGGCGACCAGCCGCCAGCGCAGCGGCAGCCCGCCGACGTCGATGCGGAACTCCGGCGGGAGCGCCGCGGCGACCGGCTCAAGCACCGGGCGGATGACGACCTCGAGCGCGAAGTAGCGCGCGATCAGCTCGTAGGCGATCACCGCGGTGCCGGCCGCCGCGATGATGAAGAACGAATACCACGGCAGGCCGAGCAGCCATGTCGTGAACGCGACGAACGGCAGGTAGAGGAGCGTGAACGGGTAGAAGCGCACGCGCCGCACGTATTCCCGGGGGAGCGTGACGAGCGCGCGCCAGGCGGCGATCGTGAGCTCGGGCGTCCGCTCGGATGCCGGCGTGCGTTCCCAGCTTCCGACCGGGCGCCACAGCCGGCGAGTGAGCTTGATCGACACGACGTTGTCGAGCGCGACGAGCGCCTGCGAGACCCCGATGATCGTGAGGAAGCGCCCGAGGCTCATCGGCTGGTAGAGCCGCAGCAGCCCGAGACCCGCGATTGTCACCAGGTGCGCGATCCCGAACTGCGCCCATACGAGCGCCGAGGAATTGCGGCGCGCGATGGCCCGTATCGCCCGGTCGACGGGGTCCTTCATTGGGGGTAGTCTGCCAGCGGGCTCAGCGCGCGGGCGCGAGCGGGCCCTGAGCGCGCGCGCCGCGCAGGGCGAGCGCCGCCGCGGTGTCGAGCGCCCGCTCGCCCTGCAGCCAGCGCCGGGCGACCCGGAACGCGGGGAGCCCGTGCACTCCGGCGCTCCGCAGGGCCGCGCTCGTCGCGGCGAGCTCCTCGTCGCGCCCGCATTCGCCGGCGGCCTCCAGGCACGGAGCGAGCGGCAGGGCGGCCGCCGCCGCCGCCTCGGCGATCGTCTCCGGGTCCTCGAGCGCGAAGCCACCGCAGAACGCGAGCCGTCCGGCGGCGAGCGCGAACGCCGGCCCCGCGCCGAGCTCGCAGGCGAGCGCCGCGGCGCGCCGGGCGCCGCGCGCGGGCAGCGGGAACTCGTCGGGCCAGACGAGCGGCAGCCGCAGTTCGCGGGCGCGCGCCTCCGCGCGGGCACGCAGCCGCGCGAGCGCCGGTTCGCCGGCGGGCGGGGCCGTGCGCTCCGGTCCGCCGGCGGGCGGGGCCACGAGCCCCGGCCCGCGGGCGGGCGGGTCCACGAGCGCGGCGCCGTCGACGGGCACCCAGACCGCGTCGGGCAGCCGGCGCTCGACGTCCTCGGCGGCGAGATACGAGAACGGGCACGCGACGTCGAAGAAGAACGCGGGCGCGCCGGCGCCGGGTGGCTCGGAAGCGCGCACGCGGTCGATCGGGAACTGGAGCAGATCGCCCATCTCGGGCACCTGGAACGCGCGGACGCGGAAAAACTCGCGCAAACTCCCGTGCACCGCCTTGTGGTGGGTTATGCTCCGGATCTCCGGGAGGACTCATTCGTCCAGAGGAGAGCCGGACATGTCCCAGGTCCCGCCTGCGAAGCGCCATCCGTACGATCAGTGGTCTCCCGATGCTCGGGCGCTCGACCTCGTCGGCGACAAGTGGACGCTCTTGATCGTCCGCGACCTGATGTCGGGCCCGCGCCGGTTCGTCGAGCTGCAGCGCGTGCTGCCGGGGATCTCCACCGAGCAGCTGCGCTCGCGCCTGAACCGGATGGTCGCCGACGGAATGCTCACCCGCCAGCGTTACCGGGAGGTGCCGCCGCGCGTCGACTACGAACTGACCGAGCGCGCCCGGGAGCTCGCACCGGTGCTGGGGGAGCTCGCGCGCTGGGGCTACGAGTGGGCCTGGGGGCCGCCGCGGCCGAGCGAGCACGTCGACGTCGGCTCGATCTTCCGTCTGCTTCCCGGACTCGTAGCGCCCGGCACGGCAACGCCCGGGACGGTCGCGCTGAGCGCCGACGACGCCCACGCGCTGCTCTCGATCTCGCCCCAGGCGGTGACGATCGCGGAGTCCGACCAACCGTTCACCGGCGACGCGAGCCTGAGCGGCGCGACCGAGGCGTGGGTGCGGGCGCTCGGTCCGCTCGCGGACGCGAGCGGCCTCGAGGCGAGCGGGCGTCGGGACCTGCGGGAGCTCGTGCTCGACCGGCTCACACCCGGCCGCGACGGCGAGCGCGATCTCGCCTCGGCGGTCTCCTGACCGCGGCTGCCGCCTGAGCGGTAACGTCCCGGGCCACGCCCGGGTGGTGGAACTGGTCAGACACGGTCGCCTTAAGAGCGACTGCCTTGCGGCGTGAGGGTTCGAATCCCTCCCCGGGTATGTCGTCCGGCTTGCGCGCAACTTCTCGGCCGCTAACGTGCTTGTGCGGGTGAGGCGCCCTGCGGGCACCGCGCCTCGACTCGTGCCGATGGAAGCCTCTGCGCTCAAATACCACGCCGGGATCGGCCTCCCCTCGCGCAGTCCGCTGCTGCGCCTGCAGTCCGACGAGCGGCTGATCACGCTGCTGCGACGCGGGAACCCGGCCGCGTTCGAGGTGCTCGTGAGCCGCTACGAGTCGCGGCTGCTCGCGTTCTGCCGCCACCTGCTCGGCTCCCGCGAGGACGCCGAGGACGTTCTCCAGGAGGTGATGACGGCCGCGTTCAACGCGATCGTCGCCGACGACCGCCCGATCAACGTGCGCCCGTGGCTGTACCGGATCGCGCGCAACCGCAGCCTCAACCACCTGCGCCGCGCGCAGGCGGTCGGCGTCGACTCGATGGACCACCATCTCGCTGAGAACGGCGCCTCAACCGCCGACAAGGTCCACCAGCGCGAGGAGTTCCGGATGCTCGTCGGCGACATCCAGGGGCTGCCCGAGACCCAGCGCACCGCGCTCGTGCTGCGCGAGATGGACGCGCTCTCCTACGAGCAGATCGCCGAGGCGATGGAAACGACGGTCTCGAGCGTCAAGTCGCTGCTCGTGCGCGCGCGCGTGTCCCTGGCCGAGGCGGCCGAGGCGCGGCTGCTCAGCTGCGAGGAGGTCCGCATGGAGCTCGCGGCGATCGCCGAGGGACTCCAGAAGCGGCCGAGCCCGCTCGTCCGCCGACACCTCAAGGACTGCCGGCGCTGCGCCTCGTTCAAGACCCAGCTGAAGCAGACGAACCGGGCGCTCGCGGCGCTCCTGCCCGTCGGGCCGCTCGTCGTGTTCCGCAAGCTCGCGTTCCTGCACCTCGGCCATTCCGCCGGCTACGGCGCGGGCTCCACGGCCGGCGCGACCGCGGCCGGCTCGACCGCCAGCGCGGGCGCCGGTGCGGCGATCGGCGCCTCGGGTGCGCTCGGCGGCGGCTCGTTCGCGTCCGCCGGCATCGGCGCGGTCGCCACGAAGGCGGCGGCCGGGCTCGCCGCCGCGGTGATCGTCACCGCGGGCGCGGTCGAGGTCGACCAGCAGCACTCCGCCACACCGGCCAAGCCGGCCGCGTCGGCGCCGGTCCACCAGGCAAGCCAGGAGATCGCGCCCGTCCAGTCCTACTCGGAGAGGCCCTCGACGGTCGCGGTCCGCCATCGCCAACCGCCGCGCCGGGCGACCGGTGAGCACCGCGCGGCGGTCGTCCACCACACGACGACCACGACGGCCTCGACGTCCACCCCGACGACGGCGACGACCACGGCGACCGTCGCCTCGACGACGACCGGCACGACCACGCCGCCGACGCCTCCGACGACCGAGCCGGGCACGACCCAGACCCAGACCGATCCGACGACGGTGCCGACGACCACGACGACTCCGGCGCCTCCCCTCTCGAGCCCGACGACGCCGGCCGAGCCGACGACGACCCCCACGACGACGCCGGCCGAGCCGACGACGACCCCCACGACGACGCCGACCGCTCCGACGACGAGCACCCCCACGACGAGCTCGCCGACGACCGGGACGTCGACCACCGTGAGCGCTCCGACCACGACGGCCGGCGCGACCACGACGGCCGGCGCAACCGCGACGACGCCGACCACGACGGGCCCCTCCGCCACGCGGACGACGACCAGCCGGGCGACGCGCCCGAAGCGGCCCTGGCGCCGGCGGCACGGCAGCCGCTGGGCGGGGCTTGCCACGGCCGGGCACGCCATCCGCTGAGCGTCGCTCAGCCGCGGTCGGCGAGCTCCAGTGCCGCCGGCGGTCGCAGCGTCCGGACCCCGGGCTCGCCGGGTGCCGACACCGCTTGCGCGGCCGGCAGGTCGACCACGCGCCGCCGAATCCCGAGCGCGAGGACGGCGCCGAGCAGCGACAGCCCGGCGCAGAGCCCGAGCGCGGGGGCCGTCCCGGCCGTCACCGCGGCCGGTGAGCCGAGCCCGCCGGCGCCCGACAGCACTGCCGTGGCCAGCGCGGTGGCGAACACGGCGCCGAAGCGCTGGATCGTGGTGGCGACGCCGGAGGCGGTGCCGAGCTCCGCGCGCGGGACGGCGCTCAGCACGGCGGTCGGCGCCGTCGGCAGGGCCATGCCGATCCCCGCGCCGGACAGCGCGAGCGCGAGCGCCAACTCCCCATAGGAGAGGCCCGAGCCCATCCGCAGCGCGACCCAGCCGAAGCCCGTGGCCTGCAGCGCGAGGCCCGCCGCGACCAGCTGACGCTGGCCGATCCGATCCGAGACCGCGCCCGCGACCGGGGAGACGAGCATCGGCATGACGAGCCACGGCAGCAGGCGCACCCCGGTCATCACCGGGGAGTAGCCGCGGGCGAGCTGCGCGTACTGGATGATGAGGAAGCCGCCGCCGAAGATGGCGCCGGTCATCAGGAACATCGCCGCGGTCCCGGCGGCGAACGTGCGGCCGGCGAACAGGCGCGGCGGCACCATCGGCGAGCGCGTGAGCGCCTCCCAGCGCACGAAGCCGGCGAGCAGCGCGAGGCCGGCCGCCAGGGTGCAGAGAACCTCCGGCTCCTCCCAGCCGAGCGAGCCGCTGCGCACGAGGCCCCAGACGAGGCTCACCGTGCCGGCGCTCACGAGCGCGACACCGAGCGTGTCGACGCGCCGGCCGGGTCCCCGGGTCTCGGGCAGCAGGCGCGTGGAGAGCGCCGCGGTCACCGTCCCGATCGGCACGTTGATCCAGAAGATCCAGTGCCAATCGATCCCCTCGGTCACCGCGCCGCCGACGAGCGGGCCGCCGGCGACGGCAAGCCCGGCGAGGCCGCCGTAGACGCCGACGACGGTCCCGCGCCGCTCCGGAGGGAAGGCGGCCGTGAGGATCGTGAGGCTGAGCGTCATGAGCGCGGCGCCGCCGAGGCCCTGGATGGCGCGGGCGGCGATCAGCACGGCGCTCGAGCCGGCGAGCCCGCAGACGGCGGAGCCCGCCGTGAACAGGACGAGCCCGGCGACGAACACGCGCCGGCGCCCGAAGCGGTCGCCCAGCGCGGCCGCGGTGATGATGCCGGCCGCCAGTGAGATGCCGTAGGCGTTGACGGTCCATTGCAGCGCCTGCAGCCCGACGTGCAGGCTTGTGCCGATCGAGGGCAGGGCCGTCACCACGACAAGCGCGTCGAGCACCGCCATGAAGTACGCGGCGGACGTCAGTCCCAGCACCGCGCGAAGATTCGTCCGTTCCATCGTGTCACCTCCAGATCGGTTGTCTGGCGGCTCTGACACCGATCCGGCCGGCAAGGGGGCGCGACCCCTTGCGCGCCCCGCCGGTGTCAAAGAATCACAATGACCGCATCCATGAACACCGCCCTGCTGGAGCGCGCCTCACGCGGCGACGAGGCCGCCTTCGCCGAGCTCACCGATCCGCTGCGCGGCGAGCTCGAGTTCCACTGCTACCGGATGCTCGGCTCCCGCCAGGACGCCGAGGACGTGCTGCAGGAGACGCTGCTCGCGGCCTGGAGGAGCTTCTCTGCGTTCGAGCGTCGCGCGAGCCTTCGTACCTGGCTCTACCGGATCGCGACGAACCGCTGCCTGAACGCGATGCGCGATGCCTCGCGGCGCCCGGCGCCGCTCACCGCCCGGTTTCCGATCCCCGAACCGACGCGCCGCGAGGACATCACGTGGCTCGAGCCCTACCCGGACGACCGGCTCGCGTGGCTCGCCGACCACGCCCCGGGCCCGGCCGCGCGCTACGAGGCGCGCGAGACCGTCGAGATCACGTTCATCGGCGCGCTCCAGCGCCTGTCCGGGCGCCAGCGCGCGGTGCTCGTGCTCCGGGACGTGCTCGGCTTCCACGCCGACGAGACCGCGGGGATGCTCGACATCTCCGTCGACGCGGTCAAGAGCGCTCTGAAACGCGCCCGCGCGACGCTCCACACGGAGTTGCCAGAGACGCAGCGCCCGCCGGCGCCGCGGTCGGCCGAGGAGCGCAGGCTCCTGGACCGCTTCGCCGCAGCGTTCGTCGCCGACGACGTCGACGCGGTCGTCGCGCTCGTCACCGAGCACGCCTGGTTCCGGATGCCGCCGGCGGACGTCGAGTACCAGGGACGCGCGCAGATCGCGGCGATGCTGCGCGCGATCACAAAGTTCCGCGCCGGCCAGCGCCACCACCTGCTGGCGACGCGTGCGAACGGGCAGCCCGCGTTCGGCACCTACCGGATCGACCCGGTGAATCGGCGGGTGGAGCCGGGCGGGCTGCTCATCCTCAGTTTGGCCGGAAGCGAGGTCGGCGCGCTCACCTGGTTCATCGGCGCGCAGCAACTCGCCGGCGTCGGCCTGCCGAGCGACCCCTCCGATCCGCGACTGGTGTCGGAGGCCTCGTAACCGCAAGCGTCGGCTCCATGCCGCCTCACATCAGGAGGATCTCGATGCCCACGTACCTGCTCAGCTTCCGCATGCCGAGCGACTACACCCCGACGCCGGACACCCGCGCGCGCTGGCGCGAGTTCTTCGACGCGATCAGCCCGCATCTCGAGGAGCTCGGCAACCCCGTCTTCAGCCGCCGCTCGGTCGGCGAGACGGCCGCCGGCACCGTCCTTGGGGGGTACAGCCTGATCAGCGCCGACAGCCTTGAGCAGGCGGCGGAGCTCGCGGCCGGGTGCCCGCTGATCGCGCGCGGCGGCGGGGTCGACGTCGGCGAGCTCGCGCCGATCCCGGTGGCGTCGGAGGCCTGACCGGCGCGGCAGCCACTAATCTCGCCCCCGCCATGATCGATTTCGACCACTTCCTCGAGGTCGACATGCGGATCGGACGGGTCACGGCCGTCGAGGAGTTCCCGCAGGCGCGGCGGCCGGCGTGGAAGCTGACGATCGACTTCGGGCCGGAGATCGGGATCAAGCGCTCCTCGGCCCAGATCACCCACTACACCCGCGAGGAGCTTCAGGACTCGCTCGTCACCGCGGTCGTCAACTTCCCGCCGCGGCAGATCGGACCGTTCATGTCCGAGGTGCTCGTGCTCGGAGCGCTCGACGAGGAGCGCGGCGTCGTGCTGCTGCGACCGGACCGCGGCGCCGAGCCCGGCGCGCGCATCGGCTGACGCGGTGGCGACGCGCCTCGATCCGCTGCGGGTGGCCGTCCTCCCGCCCGCGCCGGCCGCCTATCGCGAGCCGCTGTTCGAGGCGCTCGCCGCGCGCCCGGACATCGAGCTCTCGGTCATCTACCAGTCACGCGCCCCCGCCGGCTGGGAGGGGGCCCCCGGATTCTTCCCGACCGCGCACCGCTACCCGGCCGTCCACCTGCGCGCCCGCCAGCGCGCCCGGCCCGGACGCAGCCCGATCGTCGTCCCCTCCGGCGTCGAGGCGGCGCTCCGCACGGCGAATCCCGACGTCGTGATCGCGGTCGAATACGGCCCGACGACGCTTCGGGCGCTCGCCTGGAGCCGCCTGCACCGTCGCGGCTTCGTCATCTTCAGCGACTGCACGCCAGAGATCGACCGGCTCCTCTCCCCCGGCCAACTCACGCTGCACCGGCTGCTCGCCCGGCACGCCGACCACATGATCGCGGTGAGCGGGGCCGGGCGGGCGCGCCTTGAGGCGTTCGGGGTCGCGCCGGAGCGGATCGTGCTCGCGCCCCAGCAGGGGGACCTCGAGCCGATCCGGGCGGTGGCGGCGCGGGCGAGCGACCGGCGGGGCGCCGGCGGCTCCCCGGCGGCGCGACGCGGGGAGGGTTTTCGGCCGCCAGGGCCGATAGGGCTCCCCACGGGCTCAGTCGGCCCCGGTGTTCCCGGCCCGTTCGTGGTGGCGAGCGCCGGCCGGCTCGTTCCCGACAAGAACTTCGCGGCGCTGATCGAGGCGGCCGCGCGCGCCGACCCCACTCGGGAGCGGCTGGCGCTGCGGATCGCCGGCACCGGCTTCGAGGAGCCGGAGTTGCGGGCGCTCGCGGCCGAGCGCGGGGTGCCGGTCGAGTTCCTCGGCGCCGTCCCGCCGGCCGCGATGGGCGACCTGTATGCGCGCGCGGACGCGTTCGCGCTGGTGAGCACCTTCGAGCCGTTCGGCGTCGTCGTGCGGGAGGCGGTCGCGGCCGGCCTGCCGATCGTCTGCAGCCGCCGCGCGGGCGCGGCGGGCGACATCGCGGTCGAGGGCCGGAACGCGCTCCTCGTCGATCCCGAGGACGTCGGGCAGATCGCCGCGGCGCTCGGGCGGCTGGCCCGGGATGCCGGGCTGCGCGCGGCGCTCGCGGCCGGCAGCCGGGAGCTCGACGCGGAGAACGCGGGCGCCGACATCGAGGCGTTCGCCGCGGCGGCGCGGGCCGCCGCGGCACGCCGCGGCCGCCAGCGCTGATCGGCCGCTACTGGCCGACCGAGAACAGCGCCTCGAGGTCGTGGCGCGAGTACGCCTCGAACGCGACCATCGTCTGCGTGCGCTTGACCCCGGGCAGCTGCGAGAGGCGCCCGGTGACGACCTGCGCGAGCTGGTCCTGCTCACGCAGGCGCAGGATCGCGACGAAGTCCCACTCGCCGGTCACCGAGTAGGCCTCCGCGACGCCGTCGATGTCGGCGAGCTCACCGCCGAGCGTCCCGAGCGCGGAGGCGTCCGCCTGGACGAGCACGATCGCGTGCGTCATACGGTGTGCGTGGCGCCGGGCTCGAGCACGACGGCCGTCGCGTCGAGCTGGTTGTCGATGTCGGTCGCGAACGCGTTCACGTCGGTCTCGATCGGCGGGAACGTGTCGTAGTGCATCGGGATGATCGTCTTGGCGCCGATGAAGTCGGCGGCGATCACCGCGTCGTGGCGGTCCATCGTGAAGTGGCCGCCGATCGGCACGAGCGCCACGTCGATCGCGCGCCGGCGCCCGACGAGCTGCAGATCGCCGAACAGGCACGTGTCGCCGAGGTGGTACACGACCGCGCCGCCGATCTCGACGACGACGCCCGCCGGGCTGTTGTGGCGGCCCTTCGGTGTGGAGGAGTCATGCCAGGCGGGAACGAACTTCGCGGTCCCCCAGTCGAATGTGTGGCTGCCGCCGTAGTTGGCGTTGATGACCTCGAGCCCCTCCTCCTCGAGCTCGCCGGCCAGCTCCGTCGTCGCCATCACCGGCGCGCCGCTGCGCTTGGCGATCGTCACGGTGTCACCGACATGGTCGCCGTGTCCGTGCGTGAGCAGGATCGTCGTCGGGCTCAGATCATCGGCGCTCACCGCCGCCTTCGGGTTGCCGGTGAGGAACGGATCGATGAGCACGACCGAGTCGCCGTCGGTGAGCGTGAACGCGGCGTGGCCGAGGAAGCGGATGTCCATGGTGGTCCTCCTGTGGTCTCGAATTCAAGGATCCTGCGGTCCCCGCCTACCCTCGAGCGCCTCGGCCAACTCGAAGCCGACCGCGACCCCGACGAGCATTCCGAGCCGGGTCTCCTCGGCCATGAGCGAGCGGATCGCCCGGGCGCGGTCCTCCGGATCGCCCGCGACGACCGCCTCGCGCACCGCCTGGTCGTGCGCGACGCCGAACCAGCCGCCGTCCGACAGCGCCGACGCGAGCACGCGCTGCAGCGAGGGAGCGGCGCGCATCACGAGCTCCTGCCCGGCGCGCAGGCGGCCGGGCTCGACCAGCTGCTCGATCGCGGCGTCGAGCTCCTCGTCGGTGTAGGCGCGCTCCGGCACTGGCTTCGATCATATGCGCCGCCGCCCGCGGCGCGGCGACCGGGCGTCCGCGGCACGCGGTCGATCTCATCGTTGCCGCGCACCCCTCAGATCGACCACGTCGTCCGGTCAGGCCGCCGGTGAGCAGGAGCGCGTGAACGGGTCAACGCGCGGCGAAGCGGGCGAGCGGCAGCCCCATGGCCACGCCGGCGGCGGCGCCGACCGCGTCGGAGATCCAGCTCGCGTGCGCATCGGCGAGCGGCATGAGCGCGACCGCGACCGCGACCACGGCGGCCCCGATCAGGTCGCCGTCGGTGTCGCCGGTGCCGATCAGCTCCAGCACGTCGGGCATCGCCCAGGCGACGGCGAGCGCGAGCCCGGCGCCGCCGGCGCCGAGCACGATCGCCGAACCGTTGAGCGCAACCGTCGCCGCAAGGCCGCCGATGCCGCCGATCAGGAACAGCGCGAGCGGCACGAGCGGGCCGTGCCGGCGCTCGAGCAGCCAGCCGAACAGCGCGATCGCGCCGATCGTGACGAACGCATAGCCGGTGTTGTCGTAGGCGAACGCGGCCGTCGCGAGGCGCCACCAGTGACCCGTCGGGGTGCCGTAGAGGATCAGGTTCGAGCCCTGGCCGCCGAGGTCGGTGCGCCATAGCAGGCAGCCGATGAGCCCCGCGAGCACGAGCGCGAGCGTCGCATAGGGCCGCCGCTCGGCGCGGATCCCGGGGATCTCACCGGGGCGCAGGCGGCTGAGCAGCGGCGAGGGCGGCCGTCGAGAGCGCCGGCGCGGGTCGGTCGGGCGCTGGTCGCGGTCGAGCTTCGGCGCGCGCTTGCGCAGACGGTTGCCGCAGTACGGACACTCGGTGATGTAGGGGCTGACCTCCGAACCGCAGTTCTTGCAGATCACGAAGAGGTCAGGACCACCGGCGCTCACGGCCCGATTGTAGAACCGGGACCCGGCCCTCCCCACCGGTTCGCGGGGCGTCGGACGCGGCTGGCGGGTGTCCGGGCGCGTCGGACGCGGCCGGCGCGGGTACGGGCGAGTCAGACGCGCGTGGCGGTGACGATCTCGGCGACGACCTCGCGCAGGTCGTGGTTGGCCTCGTAGACGACGACCTGGCGGGCCGCGCCGTTGCCGCGCGCGAGCAGGTCCTCGACCGCGTCGAGCTCGGACTCCGAGCCGAGGTCCTGGCAGTGCTCGCGCATGCGGTCGATCAGCCGGCGCGCGAGCGCACGGGTCGCGACCCGGTCGGACCCGGGCAGGTCGACGAGCTCGCCCTCCAGCCCGTGGCGCGCGGCGAGCCACTTGTTTTCGTCGAGCATCTCGTGCGGGTACGTCGACAGCTGCTTGCCGGCGTCGAAGTGCTCGGCGAGCTCCTTCACCATCGCCTGCACGAGCGCGGTGAGCCCGAGCGCGTGTTCGATGTGTGTCTGGGAGTCCATCACCCGCACCTCGACCGTCCCGAAGTTCGGGTGCGGGCGCACGTCGTGCCAGAGGTACGTGTAGTCCTGGATGACGCCGGCGCGGATCATGAACTCGATCCGCGAGGAGTAGTCCGCCCAGTCGTCGTACGTCGGCGGGATCCCAACCCGCGGGAAGGCGCGGAAGATCGGCGTGCGCGTCGAGGCAAGACCGGTCGCCTGAGCGCGCCAGAACGGCGAGTTCGCCGACAGCCCGAGCAGCACCGGCAGGTGGATCCGCATGCCGTTGGCGACGTGGATCGCCTTGTCCGGCCCATCGACGCCGACGTGCACGTGCATCCCGAAGATGAGCTCCTGGCGGGCGACGAAGCGCAGCGCCGAGATGAGGTCGCGGTAGCGCGGGCGGGCGACGATCCGCTGGTCCTCCCACATCGCGAACGGGTGGGTCCCGGCGGAGCCGATCGCCATCCCCTTGGCGCCCGCGATCTGGCAGGCCTGCCGGCGGAGCGCGCGCAGCTGGTCGCCGGCCTCGGCCATGTCGGCGCACGGGTCGGTCGAGATCTCAAGCACCGACTCCATCAGCTCCGGCTTGATCTGGCCGCGCGGGGAGGACTCCAGCAGCGCCTCGATCGCATTGACGAGCTCATGCGTTTCCCCGTCGAGGATCATCAGCTCCTCCTCGATGCCCAGCGAGTAGGCGTGTCCCGCGAAGCGGTGCTCCATGGAAGAGCGCAAGCCTACGGGGTGGCGGGGCGGAATCGGAGGCAGCGTCGGGCCGGTCACCGGATCGGGGAGGTCAACCCGGAGGCCCCGGTGCCGGCTCGGGAGGCCCGCATGGGAGGCGAGGACCCGGATCGGTGAGGTCCGGCCGGCGACCGTGCGCCGCTGAACCGTTTCTTGCACCGGTGGTAGCCTGGCGACACCCATGGCGATGAAGATGCGCCAGAGCCTTGCTCAGCTCGAGCAGGAGTTTCTCTACGAGACGCAGCAGGACCGGACTCGGCGCGAGCGGCTGCGTAAGCAGGCCGTGCGGCGCTCGCGGGTGCGCGCGGCGCAGCGGGCGCGCAAGCGGGGCTCGATGCGCTACTGGCTGCTCGTGCTCAGCATGGTGCTCACCGCGCTGATCGTCACCGCGGGGATGTTCGCCTCGCTCTACCTGCTGCTGAGCTGACCCGGACCGGACGCGGCGTGACGGGCGGCCAGATGGGCGTGGTCACCGCCGTCGCCTGCTGAGCTGACCCGGGCCGGACGCGGCGTGGCGGGCGGCCACATGGGCGGTGGTCACCGCCGTCGATGCGCGTGGTCCGCGCCCGCCGGTCAGTGCTCGGTGTCGGAGTCGCCGAGGCTTCTCAGCGCCGCGTCGACCTCGGTCCGCGCGTCCTTGTCCTCGGCAGGCTGCTCGTCCTGGATCTCCAGGTAGACCTCCTTGCGGAAGACCGGGACGTCGCGCGGCGCCTGGATGCCGATCCGGACCTTCTCCCCCATGATCGCGAGCACCGAGACCTCGATGTCGTCCCCGATCATGATGCTCTGATTCGATTTGCGCGTCAAAACCAGCACTTGTTGGGGCCTCCGGCTCGGAATCTGTCGCGGGGACGACGTGCGGGGGCTGCTGCCACTCGCTGAGCGGCACCTTCCCTCTCGGTCCGCTGAGAATAGCGGTGGGCTCTGACGGCCCGCAAGCAGGAGAACGGATTTTGCACGGGTAGCGGGTCGCCCGGAGCCGCAACCGACGCCTGTACTACCCTCCGTCCGCAAATGGCACGACGCTCACTCAGACCCGAACTCAACCGCATCCGCGCGTGGGTCCGTCAGGGCCGGACCGACGCCTGGATCGCGCATCAGCTGGAGGTCACCGTCCAGCAGATCCAGGCGTTCAAGCGCGACCAGCAGCTCGAGACCTCCGACGAGGCCGAGAACGGCGCGGCCGCGGATTACGACGCGGAGGTCGATCTGCGTGCCGAGGACGACGCGCTGATCGCGGCCGAGCTCGACGCCGCCGCCGCCGAGCGCGCCGAGGCCGGGGACGGGGACGAGGACGAGGAGACCGAGAAGCCCGCCCGCCGTCGCCGCGGCCGCCGCGGGGGTCGCGGCCGGAGCCGTCGCCGCGCCGGCGCACCGCTCGAGGCAACGTTCGACCACGGCGAGGAGGGCTACGGCCTGTGGCTCGATCCGGCCGTCCAGGACGACCCGGTATACGCCGAGTACTGGGCGGGCCACCGCCCGGTCGAGGTGACGATCGAGGAGGACCAGATCGTCATCCGGCGCGCCGGCGCCTCCGACGACGGGGACGACGGCGACGAGGACTGAGGGCGCGGGCGCCCGAGGCGCCGGCGGCGAGCGCTGATAGCCGCGGCGCCGAGACTGACCGCGCGGGCGCCCGAGGCGCCGGCGGCGAGCGCTGACAGCCGGCACCGCCGACCCCCCGGGTCAGATCTCAGGCTCGCCGGCGTCGGTCATCCGCCGGCCGGTCGAGTAGTCGACCGCGCCCCGCGCGTAGCGCGCGAACGCCGCGCCGGCGACCGTCGTGAGATCCCACGCCCCGGGCGTCTGCGGCGCCGTGCGCACCGCGACGTCGAAGCACCAGTCGGTGCCCTGCTCGAGGTAGAGCGCGGCGAGCTCCTGCACGGTGAACGGTCCCCCGAGCCGCCGCGCCAGCTCGGCGACGAGCGCGTCGACGACCCGCTCGGCGGCCGTCCGCTCCCGGCCCTCCATCTCGGCAAGCCGTCGCCCGCCGTCCTCCCAGAGGCCGATCAGGTCCTCGTAGCGGGGCGCACCAGGGCTCATCGGGCGCTCCGGCCGGGCTCGGCCGCGCTCATCGGGCGTTCCGGCCTGGTGAGCACGACGCCGATCGAGCCGCCGCCCGAGTGTGCGTCGGCGCGCGTGGCACGAGTGTCCCGTTGCCAACGAACCAACCCAAGCGCGACACTAGCGGCTCGGCTGGCCGGCGATCACGTAGGGCTGCTCGCCGGTGCGAGTCATGCCGAGCTGCCGCGCGCGACGGATGATGGTCGTGGAGTCCCTGAGCGCCCGCTCGCGCTGCACGAGCTGCGCGTGGCGGCGCTCCAGCGAGCGCACGGTCGCCTGCTGGCGCGCGTTCTGCGCGCGGGTGGAGAGGTAGGAGGCGGCATGCTCGGCGTACACCGCGACGACCGCGACGAGCACCGCGAGGAGCGCGGTCCGGCCGAGGCGCTCCCAGCGCACCCGGGTCGCCGCCGAGCGCAGCGGGACGTGCCGTGGCCGGACGGGGCCTCCGTTCGCGCGGGCCGCCGCCCGGGCGGCGGCGCGGACGCGCGCGGTGGACCCCGAGCGGGCAGTCGACGGCGAGCGGGCGGCGGACGTGGCGGAGCGGGCGGGCGGCATCCCTGACGCCCTTCGTTCGACGCGCCCGCTGTCCTTCCTGCCGCACGGTCACCTGCATACCCGGACGCTCACCCGGCATACGAGGTTGCGGCATTTTCCACCGCTCCGGCGGAAAATGTCGCAACTTGCACGGGGGTTCGGACCGCGCGCTCGACGGCGTCACGCCCGGAACGCCGCCTCTCGCCCGGAACGCCGCCTCACGCCCGGAACGCCGCCTCACGCCCGGAACGCCGCCTCACGCCCGGAACGCCGCCTCACGCCCGGAACGCGGAGCGCCCCGGGTAGCTCGCCTCGCCCCCGAGCGCCTCCTCGATCCGCAGCAGCTGGTTGTACTTGGCGACCCGGTCCGAGCGCGAGGGCGCGCCGGTCTTGATCTGCCCACAGCCGGTGGCGACCGCGAGGTCGGCGATCGTCACGTCCTCGGTCTCCCCGGAGCGGTGCGACATGACGGCGGTGTAGCCGGCCTCCTTCGCCATCCGGATCGCCGCGAACGTCTCCGTCAAGGTCCCGATCTGGTTGACCTTGATGAGGATCGAGTTGCCGACGCCGGCGTCGATGCCGCGCTTCAGGCGCTGGGTGTTCGTGACGAACAGGTCGTCGCCGACGAGTTGCACGCGCTCCCCGAGGCGCTCGGTGAGCGTCCTCCAGCCGTCCCAGTCCTCCTCGTCCATCCCGTCCTCGATGGAGACGATCGGGTAGCGCTCGCAGAGCTCGCCCCAGTAGTCCGCGAGCTCCTCGGCGGCCAGCGTCCGTCCCTCGTGTCCCAGCACGTAGCCCTCGCCGTCCTTGAACAGCTCCGACACCGCCGGGTCGAGCGCGATCGCCACCTGCTCACCGGGCGTGTAGCCGGCGGCCTCGATCCCGGTCACCAGCAGCTGCAGCGCCTGCTCGTTGGACTCGAGGTCGGGAGCGAATCCCCCCTCGTCGCCGACCGTCGTGCCGTGCCCCTGCTCGTGCAGCGTCTTCTTCAGGGCGTGGAACACCTCTGCGCCCATCCGCAGCGCCCGTGAGAACGAGTCGGCGCCGACCGGCACGATCATGAACTCCTGGAAGTCGACCGCGTTGTCTGCGTGGGCGCCGCCGTTGAGCACGTTCATCATCGGCACGGGCAGCACGTGCGCGGTCTCGCCGCCGAGGTAGCGCCACAGGGGCTGGCGCTCCTCCGCGGCGGAGGCGTGGGCGGCGGCGAGCGACACGGCGAGGATCGCGTTCGCGCCGAGCCGCGACTTGTTCGGCGTGCCGTCGAGCGAGATCAGCGTGCGGTCGAGCGCCGCCTGGGCGGCCGCCTCCATCCCGCGGATGTGCGAGGCGATCTCGCCGTTGACGTTCTCGACCGCGCGGGTGACGCCCTTGCCCATCCACTCCGAGCCGCCGTCGCGCAGCTCGGTCGCCTCGAACTCGCCCGTTGAGGCGCCCGAGGGGACGGCCGCGCGGCCCCAAGCGCCGGACTGCACCGAGAGCTCGACCTCGACCGTCGGGTTGCCGCGGCTGTCGAGGATCTGGCGGGCGTGCACGTGCTCGATCTGGCTCATGGGGCGGGTCGTTCTCCTCGGTCTGTGTCGTGTCGGTCGGGATCGGCGCTGTCGGTGTCGGCCGTGTCGGGACCACGGTGGGTGGGCGCGTGGACGGCGCGAGCGTAGAGCTCGAGCCGGCGCTCGAAGGCGAGATCGTCCCATCTATGGCCCTCGGACGCCGCGAGGCCGGCCGCCGCCCCGACCGCGTCGCGGAAGCGTACGCTCGCGTCGCGGAGCGCGAGCTCCGGATCGATCCGGCGCACGCGGGCGAGGTTGACGGCGGCGAACAGCAGATCGCCGATCTCGCGGTCGCCGGCCTCCGGCGCGCCGGCCGCCTCGACGACCGCGCGCAGCGCTTCCATCGGCTGCCGCGGGTCGCCGGCGGCAGGATCGAAGCCCGAGGAGGCGGCGCGCCGCTGCACCTTGCGGGCGTAGAGCGTCCCGGGGAGGTTCTCCGGCACCTCGCCGAAGATCCCCGGCTCCCGGCCGGCCTCGCCCTGCTTGATCGCGTCCCAGTTGCGCAGCACCTCGGCGGCGCTCTCCGCCCGTGTCTCGCCGAACACGTGCGGGTGGCGGCGGATGAGCTTCTCGGTGCAGTGCTCGGCGACCGCGGCGAGGTCGCCGGCGCCGCGCTCCTCGAGGAGCATCGCCAGGAAGTGGACCTGGAAGAGGACGTCGCCGAGCTCGTCGAGCAGCTTCGCGTCGTCGCCCGCGCGGGCGGCGTCGGCGAGCTCATAGGCCTCCTCGACGGTGTGCGGGACGATCGAGCGCTCGTCCTGCTCGCGATCCCACGGGCACTCGCGCCGGAGGCGACGCGTGATCGCGTCGAGACGCTCGAGCGCCCGCGCGCTCTGAGAGCTCACTTCGAGCTGGAGGACGTCGTCGTCGAGCTCTTCGTCGTCGCGGTGCCCGAGCCCGTCGCGGTGCTCGTCGCCGACGGCGTCGTGGTCGTCGTCGGCTTCGGCTTCCTGTAGCCGTGACAGTTCGAGACGACGTAGTACCGCGCGCAGATCGTGCGGGCACCGTACAGCGCCTTCGTCTTCCTGCCCAGCTCGGTGCTCGCGTTCTGGGACTTCTGCTGGGCCAGGGTCGACTTGATCTGCGGCGTGGCCTTGGCGAGCGACTCGTGCGTCGCCGGCGTGATCTTGATCACCTCGACGACGTAGTAGCCGAACGATCCCTTCACCGGGCCGATCAGCTTGTGCAGCGGCGCGGCGAACGCGGCGCTCGAGAGCGCGGCGTCCTGCTGGCCCTTGGAGACGTCCTGCAACAGGCCGCCGTTGTTCTTCGTCGTCGGGTCGGTCGAGTACCTCTTGGCGACGGTGCTCCAGCTCTGGCCGTGCCTGAGCGCGGCGAGCGCCTGCTCGGCCGAGGACTTCGTCTTCGCCAGCACGATCCGCATATTGCGGGTCTCGGGCGTCCCGAACGTCGAGGCGTGCGACTTGTAGTAGGCGGCGATCTCCGCCTTCGTCACCTTCGTGTCGTAGCGGGCGACGAGCTTCTTGTTGAGCAGCGAGAACATCGTCTGCCAGTTGATGTCCTGGGGCGTATAGCCGTACTGCTTGAGGAACTTCTGCCAGGCGGCGTTCGTCTTGATCCCCTGGTTCTTCTTCTCGGTGGCGAGCTGCTTGGCGATCTGTGCCCGCGTCACCTTGATCCCGAGCTTGTGCGCGTATGCCTGGTACCAGTAGTCCTGGATGAAGAAGTTGAGCACCTCGGTGCTGAGCTGCGTGAAGACGCCCTGGCAGGTCTTGCGCACGGCGGCGTCCGACTCCTTCTTCAGCTGCGGGTAGCCGGCCTTCGCCTCCTTGATGCACGTCTGGAAGCCCGGAGGATCGTTCGGCACGATGATCGGGGAGTTCGGCGACTGCGCCGACTGCGACTTGACCACGACGTACATCCAGTGGTTGAGCGCCCGCTTCGAGATGGGGTTTCCGCCGACGCTCGCCACGGCCCCCGACGGCACGCCGCTCGAGCCGCACCCGGCGACGAACAGGGCGATGGCCACAAAAAAGGCGCCAAGCGCCGAGATCGACCAGCGAGACTTCATCGGCGGCCGATACTAGCGTCCCGTTTCCGCCGGGCGCCGGTCGCGCGCGCGAGACTTCAAAGGCTCTTATCAGCGGCGCGGTCTATGCCGCCGCGACCCGCTCGGCGGGGGCCACGCCGTCCCCGTCGGCCTCGCGCATCACGGCGAGGAGCACGTCGGCGGCACGCACGATCTCGGGGAAGCGCTCGCCGGGCTCCTTGGAGATGCGCACCGACAGCTGCGACTTGCCCGACTCGTACAGCGCGCCCGGGATCTCGGCGCGGATCTTCTTGGCGCGCACCGAATCGAGCTCGATCGGGGTCACCGCCAGCCGGTCGCCGCGCACCGCGACCGCCTGGGCGCCCGCCTGCCCGAGCTTGATCCGCGCCTGCTGCAGGGCGATCAGGTTCGACATCGGCTCGGGCAGCTCGCCGAAGCGATCCTCCAGCTCGTCGCGCAGCTCGATCAATTCGGCGACCTCGCGCGCCCCCGCGATCCGCCGGTGGACATCGACCTTCGCCTGCTCATAGGGGATGTAGTCGGCGGGCACGTAGGCGTCGACGTTGACGTCGAGGCGCACCGGCTCCCAGTCCTCGACGGGGGCGACGCCATCGGCGGCCTCCATCGCCTCGACCGCCTCGTCGAGCATCCGCATGTAGAGCTCGAAGCCGAGCGCCGCCACGTGCCCGGACTGCTCGTCGCCGAGTAGGTTGCCGGCGCCGCGCAGCTCAAGGTCGCGCATCGCGATCTTGAAGCCCGCCCCGAGCTCCGTGTAGTCCGAGAGCGCGCTCAACCGCTGCGCCGCCTCGGGGGTCAGGGCCGCCGCGCTCGGGTACAGCAGGTAGGCGTAGGCGCGCTCGGTCGAGCGCCCGACGCGCCCGCGGATCTGGTAGAGCTGCGACAGGCCGAACGTGTCGGCCCGCTCGACGATCAACGTGTTCGCCTGCGGGATGTCGATCCCCGACTCGACGATGCTCGTGCACACGAGCACGTCGGCGTCGCCGCGCAGGAACGCCATCATCCGCTCCTCGAGCTGGCCGTCCTCCATCTGCCCGTGCGCGACGAGGAACCGCATCCCCGGGCACAGGCCGCGCAGCCGGACCGCCGTCTCCTCGATCGTCTCGACGCGGTTGTGCAGGAAGAACGCCTGGCCGTGCCGCTCCTTCTCACGCAGCAGGGCGCGCCGCACGAGCTCCTCGTCGTACTCGCCGACGAACGTCTTCACCGGACGCCGCCCCTCCGGCGGGGTCTCGATCACGCTGATGTCCCGGACGCCGGCGAGCGACATCTGCAGCGTGCGCGGGATCGGGGTGGCGGACATCGCGATCACGTCGACGCGGAGCTTCAGCTGGCGCAGCAGCTCCTTCTGCTTGACCCCGAAGCGCTGCTCCTCGTCGACGACGAGCAGGCCGAGGTCCTTCGCGCGCACATCGCGCGAGAGCAGCCGGTGGGTGCCGATCAGGATGTCGACCTCGCCGGAGTGAAAGCGCGCGATCGCCTCCCGCTGCTCGGCGGCCGAGCGGAAGCGCGAGACGTGCTCGATCGTCACCGGATAATCCTTGAGCCGCTCGGAGAACGTGCCGAAGTGCTGCTGGGCGAGGATCGTCGTCGGCGCGAGCACCATCACCTGCTTGCCGTCCTGGGCGGCCTTGAACGCGGCGCGAAGCGCGACCTCGGTCTTGCCGTAGCCGACGTCGCCGCAGATCAGCCGGTCCATCGGCCGCGGGGACTCCATGTCGGCCTTGACGAACTCGATCGCGTCGCGCTGGTCGGGCGTTTCGGTGTACGGGAACGCGTTCTCGAACTCGACCTGCCACTCGGTGTCCGGCGGGAACTCATGGCCGGCGCGGCGCCTGCGCTCGGCGTACAGGTTGAGCAGCTCGCCGGCGAGCTCCTGAGCGGCGCGGCGCGCCCGGGACTTGATCGTCTCCCAGCGAGTGCCGCCGAGCTTCGACAGCGGCGGATGCGCGCCGCCGGCCCCGACGTAGCGGGAGATCTTCGCGAGTTGGTCGACGGGCACGAACACCTTGTCCGAGCCCGCGTACTCGAGGTAGAGATAGTCGCGTGTGACGCCGGCGACGGTCTTCGTGTCGAAGCCCGCGAAGCGCGCGATCCCATGGTCCTCATGCACGACGATGTCGCCGGTGCGCAGGTCCGCGAACGACCGCAGCACGCCCCGGCGGCGCGTCCCCGCACCGGTCGAGCGCTCGCCGCGGCGGCGCTGGAAGAGCCGCTGCTCGGGGATGACCGCGAGGTGGAACTGCGGCGCGATGAACCCCTGGGCGAGCCGCGCCTGGACCATCATGAGGCGACCGTCGGACTCGGTCGACGCGGTCGGATCGTCGCCGAGCCAGCGGACCCTGAGCCGCCCCAGGTTGTAGGCGAACCGCTCCCCCACCCCGCGCTGGGCGAACGCGAGCACCGTGCGGTAGCCCGACCGGGTGAGCTTCTCGAGCTCCGGCTCGGCCTCCTTGAGGCCGCGGGCGGCGATGTCCGCGGTCTGGGCGCGGAACGCGAACGCCTGGTCCTGGTCGATGCTCTCAAGGCGGATCCGCACCCGCCGGTCGAGCTCGGAGAGGATCGCATCGGGGTCGACGTACAGGTGGCGGGCGTCCTCGTCGGCGAGCGCGGCGGAGACGTCCTGCCAGTGGTCGGCAAGCGCCGGCGCCAGGTCCTCGCCGCCGGCGATCAGCACCGCCGCCTGCTCACCGATCAGCTCCAGCAGCGGATGGAAGCGGTCGACGGGCAACAGCTCGGCGACGTCCGGGCGCTCCTCGGGCTCCTCGAGCGCGGCGATCTCGGCAAGCTCCCGGTGCTCGGCGGCAAGCTCCGCGGCGGGCGCGACCTCGACGCACTGCGCCTCCCCGAGCGAGCGCTGTGTGAACGTCGAGAACCACCGCAGGGACTCGATCTCATCGCCGAACAGGTCGACGCGGACCGCGCGGTCCTCGGTCGCCGGAAACAGGTCGAGCAGACCGCCGCGGATCGCGAACTGCCCGCGGTCCTCGACCTGGTCGACGCGCTCGTAGCCGGCGGCGACGAGCTCAAGCGCGGTCTCGTCGAGGTCCATGAGCTCGCCGGCGCGCAGCAGGAACGGATGCGGGCGCAGGCCGCGCTCGGGCACCTTCTCCGACAGCGCGACCGCGGAGACGACGATCACGGGAGCGCCCCCGGCGGGATCCGCGCCGGCCGCGCCCGGCTCCAGCAGCGCATCGAGCGCCGCGATCCGCAGGCCGACGAGGTGCGGCGGCGGAGCGAGATGCGACTCGTAGGTGACGCCGCGGCTCGGGTAGTAGCGCACGGGCCGCGGCGCGAGCCACGTCTTCAGCCCGGCGGCGAGGTCACGCGCGGCCCGGTCGTCGCCGGCGACCACGACCGCCGGACGGTCGGGGTCGCGATCGAGCAGCGCGGAGATGAGGTACGGCCGCAGCGACTGCGAGACGAACGCCTCGCCGCCCTCGCGTGACAGCGTGGCGGTCTGCGGGTCGTCGTCGGCGTGGGCGAGAAGCGGGCGGAGCATCGAGAGCGGCTCCTGCGAGTCTAGGAGCGCCCTCGACGCCTCCGCCGCTGCGCCTCAGTGATGCAGCTCGGCCACTCAGCTCACCGAGAAGCCCTTGAACGTGGCGACCCCGGTCACCCCGGAGGAGTGCGAGACCTCGAACATGCCGGCGTCCTGGGTGCTCGCCTGGTCGGGCACGGTCGCCGAGCCGACCGGCTGCCAGGCCGTCCCGTCGGTCGAGTAGGACCCGGTGTAGACATCGCCGTTGCGGACGAGCTTGAGGTACACGGGCACCGTCGACGGGATCGTCCCGTTCGGCGGCGTCACGTTGTCGATCCACTGGCCGCCGTTGTCGTCCCACTCCATCTGCACGCCGCCGGAGGGCGAGTCGAACAGGATGACCCCCTCGGGGGCCGTGCCGGCGCCGGCGATGTCGTTGCGGACCATGATCCCGGCCTTCGCAAAGCCGGTCATGTTCTGCTCGCCGGTCAGCTCGGTCGTGATCGTCGCGCTCGGGCCGACGACGCCGTGCTCGTAGATCGCGCTGTAGTCGTCGGCACCCTGCCAGACGTCCGCGCCCGCGCCCTCGATCCCGAACTGGTCGCCCACCTGCGAGAAGGAGGCGGGCGCGTCGGTCGCCGAGGAGTATGTGAGGTACGGGGCCTGCACGGGTCCGCCGGTGACCGTCACGGTCGTGTCGCTCGTCGAGTGCTGGCGGTGGCCGGCCCAGTTGTCGACCGCGCTCGCGGTGAGCGTGCCCGGCTGGAACGGACGGGAGGCCGCGGGGACCGCGACGCGGAACGCGGCGGTGAACATCTGGCCGGAGGCGACCGTCGCGGTCCTCACCGGCGTCGTCGGCGTCACCGTCCAGCCGGCCGGCGCGCTCAGGCTGAGCCGCACGCGATGGACCGGCTGGACGCCCTCGTCGGTGAACGACACCTTCTCGGTGAGCGTGTCGTCGCCCGCGACCTGCGACGGACCACGGGCCCGGAGGACCGTGAGCGGCGGAACCGACCGCCCGGTGGGGGCCTTCACCCGCAGCAGCGCCACGCCGTGGGACGGCACCTCCTCGCTGATCCGGCCTGCGGTCTCCCGCGTGGTGTGGTTCCACAGGTCGTGGACGAAGTACTCCTGTCCGCCCGGCAGCCCGAGCCTGTGGACGCTCGTGGAGATCACCTGGGCGCCCGAGCCGATGTCGAACAGGCCGACGACCGCATCGCTGGCCGCCTCCTTCTTCGTGAACACCTGGCTCGTCGGCGTGTTCACGATGCGGTGAGCGTCGATCGCGTCCTGGTCGACCGAGATGATGGCGCGGTTCTTCAGATAGGAGAGGTCGAGCGGGTCGAGGCTCGTGAGATCGGTGCCGAGGATGAACGGCGAGGCGCCGAGCGCCCACAGGCTCATCTGCGTCTGGCGCTCGTCGGACGTGAGACCGTCGTTGGCGCCGTTGCCGACCTCGATCGAGTCGTAGTCGTTGAACCCGCCCGGCCCGCCGTACGGTGCCCAGGCGGCGACCGAGTCGAACCGGCTGGCGACGTTCGACCAGTCGGTGAGCGGATAGCTCGAGCTCGAGCAATAGCACTCGATGTCGCCGGTCGTGCGCCACCCGTTGGAGTACTGCCGCCAGATGTGCGCGTCGGCGATGGCAAGGGTGTTCGAGAGCTCGAGGTGGATCCTGCGCCCGGTGCGGCGCAGCGCCTTGGACCACGCCTCGACGTCCGGGATGTCGAAGCTGCCGACGCCGTCGAGCTTGACGTAGTCGACCCCCCAGTGCGCGAACTCATCCGCCCATGAGTCGATGAACGCCTGCGCGCCGGGCTTGGAGTAGTCGATCCCGACCATCCCGCCGCAGTTGTAGTTGTTCTCCGGCGTGGTGGTCGCGATCTGGTCGGCCGTGTAGGGCGTGCCCTTGATCTTGGTGTTCTGGGCGACCGCCTGCTTGGAGATGCCGGGGGTCACGTAGATCCCGAACTTCAGCCCGAGGCTGTGCACGTAGTCGGCGGTCGCCCGGATCCCGTTCCGCGCGCCCTGGGGCGGAAACTTCGTCGTGTCGATCACCCAGCGGCCGTAGCGGTCGACGTTCGGCCCCTGCGACCCGGGGCACACGTACCAGAAGTCGTCGAGGTTGACGTACGTGTAGCCGATGCTCTTCAGGCCGCTCGAGACCATCGCCCGCGCCTGGGCCTCGACCGACGATTCGCTCGGGTGCGAGCGCAGGAAGCTCCAGCTGCTCCAGCCCATCGCCGGCGTGCGGCCGACGCCGTTGGTCTCCGCCCGCGCCGCGGGCGCCGCCCAACCACCGGCGCCGGCGAGCGCCGCCACGGCGCACGCAAGCGCCCGCCACCGTCCGCTCCCGCTCATGTGTCCTCCTCTGGTCCGCTGCCTGGCGTCCGGTCCTGGAAATCCGGACGGGCGGCACGCTATGCCCGCCGCGGCGCGCGTGCAAACGCGCGGCCGAAAATGGAGCGGATCAGCGTCCGGAGCGTGACGATGACGCGCCGGGGGCGAGCATCGGCGCCCCGCCGCCTCCCGACCCGCTGCCGCTGCCGGATCCCGACCCGCCGCCGGACCCGGAGCCGCTGCCGGATCCCGACCCGCTGCCGGACCCGGAGCCGCTGCCGGGCCCCGTGTGGCTGCCGCGCGGCAGCGCGGTCACCCGCAGCAGCATCACGCCATCGCCCGCGACGATCCCGCCGAAGCGTCCGCCCGTCACCTTCGTCCTGCCGGTCCACAGGTTCGTGATCCGGTCTGAGCCGGTGAGCGGCAGCCCCAGCTCGGCCTGGGTGGCGGTGAGCTTGCGCGGCTTCGATGTCGTGTTGAACAGCCCGACGACGCCGACGCTCGGATGCTCGCGCTTGGCGAACAGCTGGGCGGTCGAGGTGTGGATGACGCGCCGGGCGTCGATCCCGTCCTGGTCGACGGAGATGACCGCGCGGTTGAGCAGGTAGGAGCGGTCGAGCGGATCGAGGTGCGTGAGGTCGGCACCGAGGATCAGCGGCGCGGCGGCGAGCGACCACAGACTGAGCTGCGTCTGGCGCTGGGGCGGCGTGAGGCCGTCGTTCGCGCCGTTGCCGACCTCGATCGAGTCGTAGTCGTTGTAGGCGCCCGGGCGCCCGTACGGCGCCCATGCGGCGACCTCGTTGAAGCGCTGAGCGACGTGTGGCCAGCTCGTGAGCGGGAAGCTCGTGCGCGAGCAGTAGCAGTCGATGTCCGGACCCGTGCGCCAGCCGTTGGCGTACTGCTGCCAGGTCGAGACGTTCGTGATCGACAGGCTGTTGGAGAGCTCGAGGCCGATCGCCCGGTGCGTCTGGCGCAGGGCGGTCGACCACGCCTTGACGTCGGCGACGTCCCAGCGTCCGACGCCGTCGAGCTTCACGAAGTCGACGCCCCAGCGCGCGAACTCGTTCGCCCACGAGTCGATGAACGCCTGCGCGCCCGGCTTGGAGTAGTCGATCCCGACCATCCCGTGGCAGTTGTAGTTGCGCTCGATCCTCCGCGTGGCGATCTCGTTGGCCGTGTAGCGCGTGCCCATGATCGGCGTCTTCCGGGCGACCGCCTGGAGCGAGATTCCCGGGGTCACGTAGATGCCGAACTTGAGGCCGAGGTGGTGGACGTAGGCGGCCGTGGCCGCGATCCCGTTCAGCGAGCCCTGGCCGGGGAACTGGGCGGGGTTCGGCACCCAGCGCCCATAGTGGTCGACGGTCGGGCCGGTCGCCCCCGGGCACTCGTACCAGTAGTCATCGAGGTTGACGTAGCGGTAGCCCACCCTCGCGAGGCCGCTCGACACCATCGCCTGAGCCTCGGCCTCGACCGACGCCTCGGTCGGATCGTGGCGCAGGAAGTCCCAGCTGCTCCAGCCCATCACCGGCTTCAGACCGACGCCGTTGGCCTCGGCGCGGGCGCCGGGAGCATGCGCGAGCCAGGCGGCCACGACGACCATCGCCGTCACGACGGCGCACAGGCTCCATCTGCTCATCGTGAACCTCGTCATGCTGATTCGGCACGCTGCCGCCCCCGCCGCGGTGACGATGATGCCATGTCGAGTCGTCGGACCGCGTCGCTTCCGAGCGCGACCGCTCAACCATAGCCGTCCCGCAGCACCCGCTCGACGGCGTCGGCGCCGCGCTCGACGAGCTCCTCCACGTCGGCCTTCGGCTCCGAGAAGCGGCCGAGGACGTAGGCGGCAACCCGGTCGGGATCGGTCGTCGGCGGGCGGTCGACGCCGATCCGCACGCGTCCGAACTCGGTCGAGCGCAGCACGGCGCGGATCGACTTCAGGCCGTTGTGCCCGGCCAGGCCGCCGCCGAGCCGCACCCGGATCTCGCCGAAGCGGATGTCGATCTCGTCGTGGACGACGAGCACGTGTTCGAGCTCAGGGGGGCCGAGCGCGCCCCGGGCGGGGCCGACCGAGCGGCCCGCGTCGTTCATGTACGTCTGCGGCTGGAGCACCGCGACGCGGACGAGGTCGACCCCGGGGGACCCAACCCGGCCCTCGCTGAGCAGGCCGCGGTACTTCGCCTTCGGCTTGGGCAGCTCCCAGCGCTCGATCAACCGGCTCGCGACCATGAACCCGACGTTGTGACGTGTGCGCGCGTACTCGGGCCCGGGGTTCCCGAGCCCGACGATCAACCAGTCGACCCGGGCGCCGGAGCGCTCCACGGGCCGCTACTCGGAATCGCCGGCTTCGGCGTCGGCTGCGGACCCGTCGGAGGAGTCGTCGGTTGCGGCCTCGGCCTCGGCGGGAGCCTCGCCCTCGCCGACGACCTCCGTCTCGGCCTCGATCTCCTCGGCAGCCTCTGCCTGGAGCCGCGGCGGCGTGAGCGTCGCCACGACCGTCTCGGGGTCGTCGAGCAGGGTGACACCGTCCGGGGCGCTCACCTGCGCAAGCGTGATCGTGTCGCCGATCTGCATCTCCGACACGTCGTACGCGATCGACTCGGGGATCGCTCCGGGCAGCGCCTCGATCGCGAGCTCGCGCGTGACGTGCTCCAGCACGCCGCCCTCACGGACGCCCGGAGCCTCCTCGGAGCCGGTGAGCTCGAGGATCGTCGTCGACTGAATCGCGACGTCCATGCGAACGCGCAGCAGGTCGACGTGCATCGTCGCGCCGGTCACCGGATGGCGGGCGAGCTCCTTGACGACGACCGGCCCGCTCGAGCCGCCCTCCACCTGCAGCTGCATCACCGCGCCGCTGTCCTGAAGCGCGTGGCGGAGCGTGCGCTCGTTCACCCGGAAGGGCACCGGGCCCTCGCTGCCGCCGTACACGACGCCGGGGATCTCACCCGAGCGCCGCAGGCGGCGCGTCGCGCGGGAGCCCGCCGCCTCGCGCGGGGTGACCGTCAGCGATGTCGTGTCCTTGCTGGCCATGAGCGGCGTTGGATGGTAGCGCCACGCTCGGGCTTACGTAGATCGCCCCGGGCCGGGGACGGATATCACGACCGGGGAGCGGGTATCGGCTCGACCGTGCGGTTGTCTCTGGCCAGTTCGCTCAGCGAGCGCTAACCTCTCGATATGTCCGATGGAGTGCAGCTTGTGCTCTGGATCGCGGGCGTTCACCTGATCGGATTCGTGTGCGTCGCGGTGCTGATGCTGCCGGCTCTCCGCGAGGACCCCGACCAGTCGGGCGGCTGGGACGAGGGCGATGATGGCTGGGGCCATGGGCCGCAGACGCCGCCCGCTCCGCCCGCGCCTCCACGCGGCGGCGTGCCGCTGCCCGACGCCGTCCCCGCCAGCGTCCGCTTCCGCGAACCCGCGCGCCTCGGCGACCTGCTGCCCCCGCGCGAGCGCCGTCCGGCCCGTGAGCCCGAGCGGCGGCCGGTGCGCGCCCGGGACTGAACTCACCCCACCCGATTGCCGCTGGGGTGGATGGCTCGGCGCGGCCGGCCCGGAGGTCCGGGGGAGCGTATGGACGACGCGACCGAGGGCCGACCCCGCCGGGCGCGACGAGACGCCGCCACCGGGCGGCAATCGATCAGTCGTCGCTGCTGAGCTCGATGAAGCGCTGCACCGACGCCTCCTGATGGGCGAGGCGCTCGGCGAGCTCGTGGGCGTGCTCGGCCGCAAGCTCCAGGAACTCCTCGACGCACCGCTCGGGGTCGTCGGCGAGCGGATAGACGCGCGTGAACTCCTGCTGCGCGCACGCGATCCCCATCGGCGGCCAGCCGTCGGCGAGCGTCCGCGCGTTGCAGACGGGGGTGACGACGATCTGCGAGTCGGAGGCGACGAGCGCCGTGGGAAGCATCCGGTGGGCCGGCAGGCGGACCGACAGCTGCGGCGAGTGGTCGACGCTCACGGGCGAGCCGGCGATGTCCGACAGCGGCTCGCGCCACACGTCGAGCACAGTGTCCGCGCCGACGAGCGCGTCGCGCATCGTCTGCGCCTGCTCGACGTAGAGCTGCTCGGCCTCCTCGCGGTCCTCGGCGTCGGCGAGGTCGAGGTCGCACGGGACCCGGAGCAGTGCGCCCGCCGAGACGGTCGCGCCCGCGCCCAGGCTCCCCCGGGCGACGTAGGTCTGCAGCGTGCCGAGGTCCCGCCGGCCGTGGAAGATGACCGTCAGCGACTCGCTGAGCGGCAGGCGGTCGACGCGCAGCGAGACCGCGACCGCCGTTGAATCGTCGAGCAGCGCCGACTTCAGCAGCTCTTCGGCGTCCTGGCCAGTGTCGTTGTCATCGAGCATCGGCTCGCTCCCTTCGTGTCCGTCTGGTCCTCTGACCTTCCCAATTAACTCACGGGAACCGGTCACATTCCAGCGTCGACCCGGGTGATCGGTTCGGCTACCCGGACCTTGAGGCATCAATCACAACCGCCGCTGCCCGGCCGGCGGGCGCGGCGGAGGCTGAGAGCCCAACGCGGTGGGCGAGACGAAGGGCGCGGCGGGCGGTCAGGACCCCGGCGATCCGGGTAGCCTCAGCGGCGGATGCGCAAGCTGCTCTACTTCCCGTTCGCGCTGCTCGGCTCGATCATCGCCCGCGTCGTCGGCCGCCAGGTGTTCCGCACCGTCTGGCAGCGGATCGACGAGGAGCCCCCGCCCGCGCCCGGCGAGGGCCGCGGCAACACGGCGAAGGTCGTCGGCGGGCACGCCCTGCAGGCGGCGGTGATGGCAGGCTCGGCGGCGGCCGTCGAGCGCGTGCTCGCGCGCTCCTTCCACCATCTGCTCGGCATCTGGCCGAAGAAGCCGAAGGAAGAGGGTTAGGAGAGCTCGGAGCGGGCCGACCGGCAGCCGACCGGGCCATCAACCGAGCCGACGGAGGCATCAGCCGAGGCGGCCGAACAGGCAGCCGAGGCGACCGAGGGTCTCGGGCGCCCATGTGGGACCGGCGTCGTGGCGCCGACCCGCCGGTGATCTCAGCCATCCGCCCCCCCGCCTCGGATGACGAACCCGCGCGCCGCAAGCGCCTCCACCGCGTCCTCGAAGGCCTCGAAGTCGCGCCGGACGAGCGCGTCGATCGGTCGCCCGGCCGGGCCGGCGGCGCGTACCCAGCGGCGAAGCGCCACCGGGCTCGTGCGCTCGGCGGCCTCGTCGAGCAGCGCGAGCAGGATCGAGAGCTCCGGCCGGTGGTCGAGCTGACCGGAGAGCAGCGACAGCGCGTCGACATCGAGGATCGCGCACAGCTCCTCGTCGCTGAGGCCGAGCAGGTCCATGAGCCGCGCCGCCCGCTCGCTCTGGGCGGGGTCGAACATCACCTTGAGCGCACCGGGAGCGCGGACGACCACGCAGCCGGTCAGAACAACTGGTTCTCTGGCGCCCGTGTCGGCCCGTGTTGACGCGGGTTGCGGAGCGCTGGGTTTGCAGGGGAAACGCGCCGGGCGGGCCGACCGTCGTGTCGCTTCATGCGGGTCTGTTCGGCTGCGTTCGTTGACATCCCGTGGACAAGCGTTGGGGGTTTCGTGAGCGTTCGTGACGTTGCGCGGCGTCGCCGGCAAGCGTAGGATTCATACCAACAAGTGGGCCCGCGGTGTTCGCGCACCCGGGCCCGTGGCCCAAGGAGAGATGACTCCATGAGCATCACCAGAGTAGTAGAGCCGGTGCCCGTAAACGACCAGACCGGCGGCGGCAATCCCCGTTGGGGGCTGTGGCACACGTCGTCAGAAGCCGACCCCGGCAAGGGGCTGTGCGGTGCGCGCCTCAACGGCGAGGTGCGTGACGACATCCCCAACGGGGATCCGGATTCGTGCGTCGTCTGTGACGACCTGTACGCCTGCGGTGTGCGATGAGCATGCTCGAGGCGACGATGGAGAGGAGGAGTGAATGAGAAGCAAACACATCGCGACGGTGCTCGCAGCGACGATCCTGACACTCGCCTTTGTACCGGCCGCGTTCGCCCACCACCTGCGGATCGGGCCGCTCAGCTGGCGTCAAGCCCATCGGGCGGCGAAGGCAGCGGCCCGCAAGCTGCCCGACAGGGGCCTGCGCAGCGTGAAGATCGACGGCTGCAACCAATGGTCGGCGTGGCGGATCGACTGCGTGGTGGAGGCCGACGGTGTGATCACGACCAGCACCTACGATCCATGCGCCTCGATCGACGCCTCCGGCAACTGCGTCCCGGGTGAGGACACGACGCCGACCACCACATCGTGCAGCGCCACGATCGACGTGCGCAAGAACAGGCACACCGGGCAGGTCACAGCTCGACGCGAGCGGGATCTGAGCTGCTACGGCGGAGGATGAGCCCTCAGTAGGAGATGATCGTCTGGGTCGCGTTGCCGGACGTGTCGTAGACCGTGGCGCCGCTGGTGTCCCACACCTGCCGGCACAGGCCGTTCGCGTCACACCAGATCTGCCCGTCGATCTGCCGCAGCGACAGCACGATAACCGTGGCGCCGGCCGCGTGCGCGCTGCGCAGCGGGTCCTGCAGCGTGAGCGTGTACGGGCCAGCGCCCGACACCGCGGTGGTCTCGCAGATGTCCTGACCGTTGCCCTGGTCGATGAGGATCCAGCTACCGGCGGCGATCGACGCTGCCGTCTCGATCGTGCTCGCGCCCGCCGCGGCCGCCTGCGCGAGGGTCGTGGTGGTGGCCGTCGTGAGCGCCCACGTCACGCTGCCGAGGCGCATGACCGGCGCGGAGCCCATCCCGGCGGACAGGAGCTCCATCCCCCACCCGTACGTGAAGTTCGTCGGGCTGTCGCTGGCAGGCGGGTACTGGCCGAGAACGCCGGTGTTCAAAGTCACCTGGCCGCCATGGCTCGTCACCTGCTGCTGCTGCTGGGATGCGAGTGCCGTCGCGGTGTTCAGCCCGCTGGCCAGCTTCGCGATCATCGCCTCGCCGACCGGTCCGAGTGTTCGAGTC
>DATGKS010000096.1:0-19533 GCA_035294545.1 Solirubrobacteraceae bacterium
ATCACGGTGCGCTCGATCGGCAGCCGGAACTGGTCGAGCGGGCTCGTCGAGTTGCGCGCCATGAACACGAACAGGGCCTTGCGCCAGCGCGCCATGCCCGGCGCCGAGGTCGGCGTGATCGACATGCGCGAGACGTAGTAGGAGGCGTGCTCGAGGTCGAGGTTGCGCGCGAGCAGACCTCGCTTGCGCGCGAGTGCGAGCGCGGCCGGGATGTCGACCGCGTCGCGGTAGCCGACCCGCAGCGTCACGTGCGCGACCTTGAACGAGCCGCGGCCGACCCACTCGACCGCGAACCGGTCGGGCATCTCGACGTGCGCGATTCCGATCGGCGCCACGGAGACGATCAGCATGTGCCGCTGCAGGGCGTGGCCGTGCTCGACCTCGGCGCGCAGCGCGAGCGGTGTCGTCTCGCGGCTCGGTGAGAGGAAGATGACCGTGCCGTCGACCCGCTTGGGCGGATCGTCGGACTCGCACAACTGTGCGAGGAACGACTCGAGGTCGCCCTCCTCGGCGATCCGGTTGCGGGTGAGGATCTCCCGCCCCCGCCGCCACGTCACCATCACGAACGCGACGAGCAGCCCGATCCCGAGCGACAGCCACGCGCCGTGCGCGATCTTCGCGAGGTTCGAGGAGAAGAACGCGACCTCGACGATCAGGAACGTCGCGCTGAGCGGCGCGAGGCGCCACCACGACGTGTTCCACATCGCCCGCGCGAGCGCGGTGAAGAGCAGCGTGTTGAGGATGAACGTGCCGGTGACCGCGACGCCGTAGATGTCCGTGAGTCGGTTCGAGTTCTGGAAGATGAGGACGAGCGCGACGACGCCCGCGCACAGGAACCAGTTGATGATCGGGACGTAGATCTGACCCTCGAGATTGGAGGTGTGGATCACCTTCAGGCGCGGCAGGAGGCCGAGCTGAATCGCCTGCTTGGCGACCGAGTAGGAGCCGGTGATCGCCGCCTGGGAGGCGATGATCGTGGCGACCGTGGCCAGGAACACGAGCGGCAGCTGCAGCGAGCTCGGCGCGAGCAGGAAGAACGGGTTGACCGCGTCGCTCGGGTGCGCGAGCACGAGTGCCGCCTGGCCGAGATACGAGAGCAGCACCGCGGGGAGCACGACCGAGAACCACGTCACGCGGATCGGGCCGGCGCCGAAGTGGCCGCGGTCGGCGTAGAGCGCCTCGGCGCCGGTGACGCAGAGCACGACCCCGCCGAGCGTCAGCCAGGCCTGGACCCCGTGATCGATCATGAAGCGCGCGCCCCAGACCGGCGAGATCGCCTGCACGACACCGGGGTGGGCGATCACCTCCGTGAGTCCCAGCGCGGCGATCACGGCGAAGAACACGAGGATGACCGGTCCGAACATCCAGCCGACCGCGCCGGTGCCGAACCGCTGGACGGCGAACAGCGAGATGAGGATCACGAGCGAGATCGGCACGACCAGGTGGTTGAAGCTCGGGCTCACGACGTTCAGGCCGCCGACGGCCGAGGTCACCGAGACGGCGGGCGTGATCATGCCGTCGCCGAAGAACAGCCCGGCGCCGAAGATCCCAAGCGTGATCAGCGCTCCACGACGCGGCAGCTTTCGCCTCTGCACGAGCGCGGTGAGCGCCATGATCCCCCCGTCGCCGCGGTTGTGCGCGCGCATGATCACGATCGCGTACTTGAACGAGATCTCGAGCATCAGCGCCCAGAAGATGAGCGACGCGATCCCGTAGTCGCCGGCCGCGGTGGCGTGCACGGCGTCGCGGTGCTGGGTGAAGATCGTCTGCACCGTGTACAGCGGGCTGGTGCCGAGATCGCCGTACACGATCCCGAGCGCGCCCAGGCCGAGCACCGCCTTGGAAGCGTGCGCGACGACGTCGCGGTCGTCGTCGGTGGCCGCGGCCACCGCGGCCGAGGGCGCGCCGCCGCCGTCCGTCCGGCGCGGCGCGGGGGCGACCGGCCAGTACCCCAGCTTGTGTGCCGCCTCGTTGAGGCTGCGGCGCAGATGCCCGGTCGGCGGAGCCTCGTCCGCGCGCGCGGGGCTCGGCCGGGGAGCGGTTGCCGGGTGGGACGGGGGCACGCGTCGATGGTCGCGCGCGAGAGGGGCGAAAATCCGGACAATTCCGGCCCGCGGCATACAGATTTTGTGAAGACCGGCCGGGGCGGTCGTGGAAGCCGTTCCGGCCGTGGGGCGTCGCAGCGACCGTGGCTGGGCCGCCGGGCCGTCGTAGCCTCGACCGCAGGCATGCGACGGCTCGGCTTTCTCTCGTTTGGACACTGGCAGGACCACCCGCACTCGGCGACGCGCACGGCCGCCGACGCGCTCCGGCAGTCGATCGAGCTGGCCGTCGCCGCCGAGGAGCTCGGGCTCGACGGCGCGTTCTTCCGCGTCCACCACTTCGCACGTCAGCTCGCCTCCCCGTTCCCGTTGCTCGCCGCGATCGGAGCGCGCACCTCGCGCATCGAGATCGGGACGGCGGTGATCGACATGCGCTACGAGAATCCGCTGTACATGGCAGAGGATGCCGCGGCGGCCGACCTCATTTCCGGCGGCCGGCTGCAGCTGGGCGTGAGTCGCGGCTCGCCGGAGCCGGCGCGGCACGGCGCGCGGGCGTTCGGTCACGTGCCGCCGGAGGGCCACACCGACGCCGACCTTGCGCGTGCCCACACGGCCCTCTTCCGGCAGGCGATCTCGGGCGCCGGCGTGGTGGAGGCCGATCCCGAATTTGCCGGCCCGGGCGCCGCGGGCGTGCGGCTGGCGATCCAGCCGCAGTCGCCGGGACTCGCCGAGCGGATCTGGTGGGGTGCCGGCACGCGCGCGACGGCGCAGTGGGCGGCCGAGCAGGGCATGCACCTGATGAGCTCAACGCTGCTCACGGAGGACACCGGCGTCCCGTTCTCGGAGCTGCAGGCCGAGCAGATCGAGATCTTCCGCTCGGCCTGGGCGGAGGCGGGCTGGGAGCGGGAGCCGCGCGTCTCGGTGAGCCGGAGCGTGCTCCCGATCGTCACCGACGAGGACCGGCGCTGGTTCGGCCTGCGCGGCGGCACGTCCTCGGACCAGGTCGGCTACCTCGACGGTGGGCTCGCGCGCTTCGGCCGCACGTACGGCGGCGAGCCCGACGTCGTCGCCGCGGAGCTCGCGGCCGACCGGGCGGTGCGCGAGGCGGACACGCTGCTCGTGACCGTGCCGAACCAGCTCGGCGTCGAGTACAACGCGCGGCTGCTCGAGACGATCGCCTCCGAGATCGCTCCGGCGCTCGGCTGGCGGCGCGCCGGCGCCGCGGGGGCTGCCGATGAGCGCCCCGGGGTGCCTGCGGATGACGGGGCGCGCGCACGACGAATCGGGGGCGTGACCCCGTAGGCTCTGGGAAGCGATGGCCGACCTCACGTTCTGGGGCGCGAGCGCCGGCGTCACGTTCCGGCTCAACGCGCCGAATCACTTCCTCGACGTCCGTGGCCAGCGCACCGGGTTCGTGCTGCTGGCGGCGTTCCTCGTGTCGTTCGTCTTCATCCGCACGAGCGCCCGCATGAACCGCTCGCAACGGTTTCCGTGGTGGCCGGGCAGTGTCAAGACGGGCAGCGGCGTCCATCTGCATCACCTCGTGTGGGGGATCGTGCTCATGATGGTCGCGGGCTTCGTCAACTTCGCCTGGGACCCGGGAAGTCCGCTCAACGAGATCCTCGGCGCGCTGTTCGGGATCGGCGTCGGCTTCACGCTCGACGAGTTCGCGCTCTGGGTCTACCTGCGCGACGTCTACTGGGCGGAGGAGGGGCGCTCCTCGTTCGACGCAGTCGTGATCGCCACCGTGTTCGCCGGGCTGATCCTCGTCGGGGTCGCGCCGTTCGACGTGAGCGGCTCCGGCACGACGATCGGCTCGCTGTCGATCGTGCTCGTGCTCGACGTGCTGCTGTCGGTCGTCGTCATCTACAAGGGCAAGCCGCTGGTCGGCGTGATCGGCATCTTCGTGCCGCTCGTCTCGCTCGTGGGGGCGGTGCGGCTCGCCAAGCCCGACTCGCGCTGGGCGCGGCGGCGCTACGGGACCGGGTCGGGCAAGCTGGAGCGCGCGCAGGAGCGCTGGCTGCGGGTCGAGGAGCGCCGCCGGCGGATCGCCGACCTCGTGGCGGGGGCGCCGCACATCACGAGCGGATCGTCGGAGACGGCGCGGCACGGCGGTCATGGCTGAGCGGGCGCGCGGGGGTGGCTCCGCCGGGCAGGCTGCGGGCGCTGGGCTGGCTGCGGGCGCTGGGCAGGCTGCGGGCGCCGGGCAGGCTGCGGGCGCTGGGCGGGTCATGGGCACCGGCCGGGTCGAGAGCACCGGGGAGGTCGGGGCCGCCGGCGCAGGCGGGGCCTCCCGCGGCGCGATCTCCACGGTCGTGTTCGACATCGGCGGTGTGCTCCTGGAGTGGGATCCCCGCCACGTCTACCGCGAGGTGTTCGACGACGAGGCCGAGATGGAGCGGTTCCTGGCCGACGTGTGCTCACGCGAGTGGCACGAGGACAACGATCGCGGCGTGCGCTACGCGGAGTCGTGCGCCGCGCTCGCCGCCCGGTTTCCCGAATACGAGCGGGAGATCCGGCTGTGGGGCGAGCGCACCGAGGACATGGTCGCGGGGCCGATCGAGGGCACCGTCCGACTCCTTGCCGAGCTGCAGGCGGCCGGCGTCCCCTGCTACGGCCTCACGAACATGGAGGCCGAGACCTACCCGCTGCGCTACGAGCGCTTCGACTTCCTGCGCGCGCTCGACGGCACCGTCGTCTCCTCGGAGGAGGGGGTGATCAAGCCCGACCCGGAGATCTTCCGGCGGCTGCTTGACCGCTTCGGGCTCGTCGCCTCGCAGACCGTGTTCGTCGACGATTCGGAGCGGAACGTCGACGCCGCCCGCGCCCTCGGGATGGTGGCGGTGCGCTTCCGCTCGCCGTCGCAGCTGCGCGCGGAGCTGGTCGCGCTCGGGCTGCCGCTGGCGGCGCGGGGCTGAGCCGCCCTCGGGCCGTCGCCGTGGACCGCTCCGCATCGGCCGCCCTTTCTTCATCTAGACCATCTCGATTGGATCTTGTGCCGGTACGAAAAGTTGCCTCACAGGCACCAAATCGGACGCGGACGGGTTCAGCACAGGCACGACATCGGACGCGGGCGGTTCAGGCCGCCGCCCGTGGAGCGTCGGGCCGGGTGGTCGGCCCGGGCGGAATCGGGCGGCGGCCCGTGGTGGTGAGGGTCAGGCGGCGACCGGGCCGCCGAGCGGCTCCGCGCCGGCGATCGGCACGAGCTCGAAGCTTCCGCAGTTGGCACAGCTCCCCGTGAGGCGGAAGGTCTGCACCGCGTTCGTGTGGGTGCCACAGTCGACACATGCGCAGCGGACGAGCTGCGGGGTGGGACGTGCGACGGGCTGGGATGCGTCCTTCACGGACGATGGATCGGCGAGCGCCACGTGGACTCCTTGTCCTCAGGGTGCTGATGCGGGATGTGGTGCGGGTGGTACGGCATAGTTGTCGGTCGCTCCCGCTCCGGCTTCACCCGTTGCGCCGAATCCCGACGGGTGTACGAGGGCCCACCGTTCGGCGCTCGACCCGGCTGGCTCGCGGCTCGCGGTTCGCGGTCGTGGGCGGCCATGGCGTCGCGCGACGATGGCCGGCTGCGGGCCCGTCCGGCGCGGATCAGCTCGACCGCCTGCGCGACCCGTCGCTACGGCTGGCCGCCGACCTTGTCGACCCGTCCGCCGTCTTCGAGAGTCTCAAGCGGCGACACGCCGAGATCGCCTCTCCCCCGGCGCCGATTGAGCTCGGCGAGGCGGTCGCACGGACGATCCCGCGCGTGAGCCGTATCTCGTGCTGAACCGGCGGCTCGCCCGTCGCATCGTGCTGGCGCGCGCCGACTGGCTGGACGAGGTCGAGTGCGCCCTCCAGGCCATGTCGGGCCGGCGCCGGAGCCGGTCGGGCGCGGCCCGCCGCGTGAGCGACTCCGGCTGAATCCCCCGTCCGGCGGCCCGCCCCGCGCCTACAATGCCCCGGACCCGCCCCCATGGTCTAGCGGTCAGGACGCCTGCCTTTCACGCAGGAAATCACGGGTTCGAATCCCGTTGGGGGTATGCGATGAGGAGGGCCCGGCGGCGGGGCTCGCCGCCTGACACCGGCCGGAGCCGCGCCGGGTTCGGCCGCGGCGAACGCGGGGCTACGTCGCCCCGCGGGCGAGTCCCAGCTCGGCGCGGATCTCAGCGAAGTCGGGGATCGGCTCGTCGCGCTCGGCGAGGATGTCTGCGTCGTGCTCCAGGTCGCGAAGCAGCGCCTCGAGCAGCGGCCGATCGGCGGCACGCCGGGCCGCTCGTCGCGGGGACGCGCCGCCGAGGGCCGGGGACGGCGTGGAGAGCAAGCGCTCGCGCCAGGCGGCGACCTGCGCCACGGTCGATCCGAACGGGAACGGCCCCGCGCCCCCGAACGCCGGCAGGTCCTGGGCCGGGTCGATGACGCTCTCACGCGTAGCCTCGGGCTGCAGCCCGACCTCGTCGAGCAGCGCGAGCAGGGCGGCGAGCCGCTCGCGCGAGTTGACCTCGACCTGCAGGCCGCCGCCGATCGGTCGCATCCGGCCCCGCAGCCACCGCGGCGGCTCCTCGGGCTCGACGTCCGCGTCGTCGCCGAGTTGCGCGCGCAGCTCGGCGAGCATGGCCTCACGCTCAGTGTCGCTCAGCGCGCGCCCCCACCACGTCAGCTCCCCGTCGTCCTCGGCGCGGACGTCGGGATGGTCGCGCAGCGCCTCGTGTGGGTCGATTCCACCGCGCAGCGCGACGGTCGCGGTGATGAGCTTGACCTCCTCACCGTCCATCGTGCGCATCGCCGGGCGCGTGGCCCGGCGGGCGCGCAGCTCGCCGACGAGCGTCGGCATCAGATAGCGGCAGACCGCGCCGGCGAGATCGACGTAGCTCGGGTCGGCCGGACCGGCGGACCCGACGAGCACCCCGTGCGGCTCGGCCCTCACGGCTCGTCGCCGCCGGCCGCGGGGGCGCTTGCCCTCGAGCGAGCGGATCATGTCGGCGACGGCATCCTTCACGACCGCGGCAGCGGCGTCGCCCTCGCTCGGGCGCAGCGCGATGAACGTCCCGCCGGTCCGCCATGCCCCCTCGAGCGCGACGAGCGGACCGAGCACCACGCTCCAGCGGCGCAGCCCCTCGAGCTGCTCGTCGGGGATCGCGACGTAGCGCCGGGCGCCGGAGACGATCTCGGTGAGCCACACGCCCGGCCGCGGCTCGGGGTCCTCGACGAGCCACAGCCCGTACGTGCAGGTGTCCCACCAGTCGAAGGCAGCTTCGCTGACGTCGAGGTGCACGTCTGGATCGAGGGCCACTGCGGCCAGCGGAGTGCCCGACTCGGAGAAGGTCGGGATGAGGTCCTCGTCGACGTCCTCGTCACCGTCGTCGATCTCGCCGCCCGGCGCGCTCAGCCACGAGCTCTCGATCGCCGCGCGCACGAGCGCCTCCCGCTCCGCCTCGCGCACCGGCGCCAGAGGCGCCTCGTCGTCGGAGATCCCCGCGTCCCGCAGCCAGCGGCGGACCGAGCGCGCGGCGCGCTCGCGCAGCGCGGGGTCCGTATCGACCCGCTCGCGGAGCGCGGAGCGGAGGCGGTACAGCAGCGTGCGATCGGCAAAGTGCTCGAGCGCCTCGCGCTCGTCGCGCCGCGGCCGGGCGCGCGCCCGGGCGGCGCGGTGCACCTCCTCAAGCGCGGCGGCCTGGATCTCGAGCAGTTGCTCGTCGGCAGGATCATCGCCGAACGCCTCCTGGAGACATTCAAGCGCGGCGATTGCCTGCCCGGCGGCGAGCAGGTGCTCGGCCAGCTGTGGGTCGCAATCGGTGTTGGGAAGCACGAGCGCCGCGTCAAGCAGCTCCTCGGCGCGGCCACGATCGCCGTCGAGCTCCCGGGCGGCCTCGGCGGCGAGCGTGAGCGCGGTCACGGTGCCCGGGGCCAACTGCGACACCGCCGTGACGACCGCCCGCGCGCGCTCGGGCGAGCCGCGCTCGGTGAGCACCTGGACGAATCCGACCGGCGAGGGCATCTCCTCGAAATCCTCGACCACGATCTCGGCGACCCGCTCCACGGGAGTCTCGGACGCCTGAGCCTCGATCGCCCGCGCGCGCATCTGCTCGAGCAGCGCCTCCAGCTCGCGCTCGGCGGCGGACCGGCTGGCTGTCGCCGGGTGCCCGCCGGGACGCCGGCGCCTCGTGGCCCGCTTGCGCCGGGAGCTTCTCGCCATCCGTGCCAGCGTAGTCGCGATGCGCGTCGGGCTCGACCGTCAGCGGGCGATGACGGCGAAGAAGTCCCGGCTGTAGGGGAGCAGGAACTGGCCGTAGACGCCGTACTGACCGGGGATCACCGGCACGTACCGCGGCGGCCCGCGGCGGGGATGGCGGTACAGGTAGGCCGCGACCCAGTCGGGGTTGATGTCGAGCTCCGCCGCGCGGCGCACGCCGCCGTCGATCAGCCCCTGGGCGAGCGTCGCGGGGGTCGCCGACGCGGCGGCGCCGTAGATGAGCCGCCCGTGGGCGTCGATGCCGAGCGCGGATCGCGCGACCGACAGCACCCCGCCGACGGTCGCGCCCCAGCAGGTCTCGATGCAGCCGACGCTCGAGGCCGCGACCCCGTGAGAGACGAGCAGGTAGAGGTTCTGGCGCACGGAAGCGATCGGCTGTCGTGACGGGACGCCCTGCCCCCAGGCGCCGATGTCGGTGAATCCGTTGCGGTAGGTGACGATCGACGCGCGTCCGCGCATGAGCGGGACCGCCGTGCGGTTGCCCGAGCGCCAGCCTCCGGCGCCCGTGTCGAGCTTGAAGCCGGCGTTGAACGCCGCGATCAGCCGGCGACGCTCGGCGCCCACGATCGCGTCGCCGTAGCGCCACCCGCCGCCGCCGGGGTCCACCGATCCCGCATGGAGCACGAGCCGGGCGACGCGCTGGTTGAAGCGGAGCATCGTCACGCCGTCGCGCTCGGCCACCCACGCGGCCGTCCGACCCCGCACCGTCACCACCGCCCGCCAGCGGCGGCCGGGCGTGCCGAGGTGCGAGACGACCGGGTGGGACGGGTCGCGCGGTCGGCGCGCGGTCTGGGTCGTCCTGGTCGTCGTGGTCTGCCCTGAAGACGACGTGGCCGAGGCGGCGCCGGTCGATGCCGAGGTGCTCGGCCCGGTCCGTGCGGTGGTGCGCGTCGTCGCGGATGCGGCGGTCGGTCGCCGTGCCGCTCCGCACCCGCTCAGCGCGGCGATGACGAGGCCGGTGACGCCGATCGCTCCGATCAGCGACCGACGCCGGCTCACGTCTCCCTGCCTGCTCCGGCGTGCGCACGTGCTTCCGCCGCCGCGGGCGCCCGGGTGCCGAGCAGCAGCGCCGCTTCGGCGCGCACGGGCACGGTGCGCACATCGATGAAGCCGGCCGTGCGGGCGAGTGCCTCCCAGCGCGCACGGGACAGCGGCTTCTCGCGCAGTCGCAGCCCGAACCGCCACAGGTTCTTGACGATCCGCCACCATCCGGCGGGGCCACGCCGGACGAGGCTCCCGATCTTGCCGGCGACGATTCGACGGTCCTCCGGGGCGGCGCCGCGTCCGAACATCATGTCGCCCACGACGAGCCGGCCGCCCGGACGCAGCCAGGTGATCGCGCGAGCGAGCAACCGCGCCTTCTCGACGTCGCGGAGGTGGTGCAGCGCGTAGTTGGAGACGAGCAGGTCGATGCTCGCCGGCTCCAGCTCGAGCGCCTCGATCGGCAGGGCGAGGGTCTCGATGTTCGTGATCCCGGCCGAGGCCGACCTCGCCCGCAGCCGGTCGAGCAGGAGCGGGCTGACGTCGACGCCGAGCACCCGCTCGCAGCGCGCGGCGAGCGGAATGGTCACCTGGCCGGATCCGCACCCGAGGTCGACCGCGATGTCGCCGTCCGCCGGCTCGCAGGCGGTGAGCACCGCCTCGACGACCGGCGCGAGGCCTCTCGACCCCTCCTCATCCCAGCGCGCCGCCCGTCGGTTCCACAGGCGCCGCTCGAGCGCGACCGCGATCCGCTGCGCGATCGTCAGATGACGACGCCAGGACGTGACGCGGCGCGGGGAGGAGGCCGACGCGCCCGCGCGCAGGCGTCCCGGGCGAGGAGAGCTCTGAGACACCGATCCGATCATCCCCGGCGCGCGTCAAAGCTCCCTCAACCGCGGGTGAAACCTTCCTCACCCGCCGGGCGGCGACTTGGTCATCCCCCAGAATGGGCGGGTGCGTCCTGGAGGCGACACCGAACCCCCCGCTCCGCGCCGGCGACCACCCGCATCCGCCTCGCGACGACGCGCGGCCGCGATCCGTCGGCGGCGGCTCGCTGCGATCGGCGGACTGGTGGCGACGGGCGCGGTCGTGGTCGCAGTCGTGCTCGGTGTGGCGCTCAGCGGACCGGCGCACCGTCATCGTGATGGCTCCGCCACGCGCGTTGCGTCGACGAGGGACACGACGAGTCGGGCGCCGGCGGCGCGCACGGGGACGTCGCGCACGAGCGCGGGTCCGCGGAGGCGACGATCGATCCCGCGCGGGCCATTCCGCGTGATTCGCATGAGCCTCTCGCTCGTCGAGCCGGCCTCGGCGAGCTCCGACCCCGCCGCCGGGCCGCGGCCGCTCCCCACGGTCGTCCGGTATCCGGTCGTCCACGCCGCGCGTCCCCACGACCCGCTCCCCCTGATCGTCTTCTCGCAGGGATTCGCCGAGCCGGCCGAAGCGTACGCGGGCCTGCTCCACGCCTGGGCGGCGGCGGGCTTCGTCGTCGCCGACCCGACGTACCCGCGCACCGATCCCGACGCTCCCGGCGGTCTGGACGAGAGCGACATCGTCAACCATCCCGCCGACCTGCGGTTCGTCATCCGCGCGCTCGTCCACGCGGCCGCAGACCGCTCAAGTCCGCTCCACCACCGCATCGACACCGGGGAGGTGGCGGTCGTCGGCCAGTCCGACGGCGGCGATGTGAGCCTCGCGGTCGCGGAGAACAGCTGCTGCCGGGACCGGGCGGTGCGCGCGGCGGTGATCCTCTCCGGCGCCGAGCTGAGCGCGTTCGGCGGGCGCTACTTCGCGGCCGGCCATGTGCCCCTGCTCGTCACCCAGGGCACCGCGGACACGATCAACGCGCCGGCCTGCAGCGCGCAGATCTACGACGAGGCGCCGCAGCCGAAGTACTACCTCGACATGGTCGGCGCCGAGCATCTGCCCCCCTACCAGGCGCCCGGGCCCGTGCGGAGCGGCGTCGCGCGGGTCGTCGTCGCGTTCCTCGAGGCGTTTCTGGAGCGGCGGCCGGCCGAGTTGCGTCAGCTCGCGAATGAGGCGACGCTCGGCGGGGGCCTGCGGCTGAGCCACGGACGCCGGGCGCCGGTGCCCGAGGGAGCCTGTCCGGGCGCGCCGTGAGCGGCGCCCGGCCTCGCCGATCTCATCCGGTCGCCGCCACCGCCCGCAACGCGCACCCGACCGCGGCGTCTGCTCTCGGCCGATCGCCCGTGGCGAGCAGGTCGAGCAGCGCCCCGCGGAGCACCGCGAGCACGAGCGTGCGCTCCGCCTGCCCGTCGGGCGTGTCCCGGACCTCGGGCGGCTGGGCGCGAGCGAGCAGCGCGAGCCAGTCGTCGACCGTCGCGCGGGCGAACCCGCCCCAGGGGCCGCGCGGATCGCTGAGCGAGCGGGCGTAGCTCTCGGCCCAGAGCACGAGCAGGCCGCGGCGCTCCCGCGCCGCGAGCCACTCCCAGATGCTCCGCGCGACCGTGCACAGGTCGAGCGGCCGCGCGGCGCCGAGCTCGTCGAGGAGCCGGCGCTCGTCCTGGCGGGCCCGCGCCAGCAGTGCGTGGACGAGGCCGTCCTTGCTGTCGAACAGGTAGAGCAGCACCCTGGGGCTCGAGCCGATCGCCTTGGCGAGGGGGCGCAGCGACAGGTCGGTCAGGCCGTGCTGGAGCACGTATCCGTACGCGGACTCGAGCAGCTGCTCGCGGCGCGCCGGCCGCGGATGGGTTGACATACCGTCAGCGTACTGAAACACTCGTTTCAGTCATACGCGGAGGTGAAGCATGGCACGCGACGAGGCACACATCCGAGAGCTCGGCGAACCGGGGGACCTCGGCTGGGTGGTCATGGCCCACGGGGAGATCTACGCCGAGGAATTCGGGTGGAGCACGGAGTTCGAGGCGCTCGTGCTGCAGATCGTCGCCGAGTTCGCCCGGGGCGATTCACGCGGACCGCGCGCGGCCTGGATCGCGGAGCTCGGCCGGCGCCGCGTCGGCTGTGTCTTCTGCGTCGCGGACGATGAGCCGGCGGTCGCCAGGCTGCGGATCCTGCTCGTCGACCCGGTCGCCCGCGGGCAGCGGCTCGGGCAGCGCCTGGTTGCGACGGCACTGCAGTTCGCTCGCGACGCCGGCTACGAGCGCGTGCGCCTGTGGACCAACCATCCGCTCGCTGCCGCGCGGCGCATCTACCTCGACGCCGGGTTCGAGCTCGTCGCCGAGGAGGAGCACCACAGCTTCGGCGTTTCGCTCACCGGCCAGATCTACGAGCTCGACCTCGGCGCGCCGGCTGCCGAGCCGGGAAGCCTTCCTCGCGCTCGGCGGGGTTGAGTGCCGGGTCGGGCTCGCCGGCCGCCGCGCGCGCGAGAATGGGCGGGCGATGAGCCGCCCGACCCGCAGGAGGAGCGATGATCGAATCGATCAACCTCGACGATGACGCGAGCGATCCGATCCCGTGGTCGCGCGCGAGCGCCCAGCTCGACGAGCTCAGGCCGGCGGGCGGCAGCCGCGGACCGACCTGCTGGCTCTCGACCATGAACCCCGATGGACGCCCGCACGTCACCGGCGTGGTCGGCAACTGGGTCGATCAGACGCTCTACTTCGTCAGCGGCCCGAGCACCCGCAAGGCGCGCAACCTCCGCGCCGCGCCGCGGTGCAGCTTCGCGATCTCGCTGGCCGACCTCGATCTCGTCCTCGACGGTACGGCGGCCCGCGTGGCGGACCGGGCGACGCTCACGCGCATCGCGGCGCGCTACGCCGAGCGCGGCTGGCCGCTCGAGGTCGATGGCGACATGGTGACGGCGCCCTTCTGGGCGCCGAGCGCCCCACCGCCGCCCTGGCACCTCCACGCGTTCACGCCGACGACCGCTCTCGGCGTCGCGACCGCCTCACCCGGCGGTGCGACGCGCTGGCGGCTGTCGCCGGTGTGAGGCGAGCTCACGCCACCGGCACGGAGCGGCCGGCCGCCACCAGGTCGCGGAACCAGGCGTAGCTCTTCTTGGGGATGCGCCGGCCCGTCGGATAGTCGACGTACACGAGCCCGAAGCGCCTGCTGTAGCCGCGCCCCCACTCGAAGTTGTCCATCAGGCTCCAGCAGAAGTAGCCGCGCACGTCGACGCCCGCCTCGATCGCGCGGGCGACGGCGGCGAGATGGCCCTCGAGGTAGGCGATCCGCTCCTCGTCGATCACGCGCCCCTCGGGATCGACGTAGTCGGAGAACGCCGCGCCGTTCTCGGTGATGTAGATCGGCGGGATCGCGTGGTCGCGGTCCACGCGGCAGAGCAGCTCGGCGAGGGCCTCGGGCTCGATCTCCCAGCCCATCGCGGTGCGCTCGCTTCCGGCGTGGGCGACGCGGACGACGCCGAGCTCCTCGGTCGCCGGCTCGCGCTCCGCGCGCTGGGGCACCAGCCCGTGCGAGCGCGCACGCTCGACGTTCCGCGGATCGACGACGAGCGCCGGCGAGTAGTAGTTGATGCCGAGGAAGTCGAGCGGGGCGCTGATCGCCTGGAGGTCCCCGTCGCGGACGACCGAGAAGCCGGGCCGGGCGCCCGCGTAGTGCTCGAGCATGTCATCCGGATAGCGCCCCTCGAAGACCGGATCGAGGAACAGGCGGTTGGTGTTGCCGTCGAGGCGCTGCGCGGCGGCGACGTCGGCCGGATCGTCGCTGCCCGGACGCACCGGCGCGAGGTTGAGCGTGATTCCGACGGTGCCCGAGGAGGCGGCGCGGAGCGCCGCGGCGGCGCGGGCGTGGCCGAGCAGCAGGTGATGTGTGGCGGCCGCGGCGGCGCCGGGGTCGGTCTGCCCGGGAGCGTGCAGCCCGTTGCCGTACCCATGCCAGGCCGCGCACCACGGCTCGTTGATCGTGATCCAGCGCTCGACGCCGTCGCCGAGCGCCTCGGCGACGATCGCCGCAAACTCGCCGAAGCGCTCCGCCGTCTCCCGGGAGAGCCAGCCGCCCGAGTCCTCGAGCGCCTGGGGCAGATCCCAGTGGTAGACGGTCGCGGTCGCGGTGAGGTTCCGGGCCCGCAGGCCGTCGACGAGCCGGCGGTAGAAGTCGAGGCCCGCGCGGTTCGCGGGCCCGCGGCCGTCCGGCTGGATGCGCGGCCACGCCAGCGAGAAGCGGTAGGAGCCGGCCCCGAGCGCGGCGACGAGGTCGAGATCCTCGTCGAGACGGTGATAGTGGTCGCACGCGATGTCGCCGGTGTCGCCGTTGTAGACCCGGCCGGGCGTGTGGCTGAACGTGTCCCAGATCGACCGGCCACGACCGTCGGCGTCGACTGCGCCCTCGATCTGGTAGGCGGCGGTCGACACGCCCCAGACGAAGCCCTGGGGGAACGCGGACGCGACGGCGGTGATGGACACGAGCTCGGTGACCTCCTGTGCGTGGTGAGGCGCGCCGTGCGCGCGGCTCCGGATTGGCGTGAACCCTACTGCGTCCAGTAAGCGCTTTCAAGAATTGACGTCGTCCACTTGACCTCGGGACCCGAGCGTGCGTATGCTGAGTTCCGTAACCGCTTACATGCGGCTGGTCCGGACGGCTCTGGAGACATCCGTCCGTAGGACCGTGGAGAGAGAGAGTGGACTCACGAGGCGACTCAGCGCCGGTAACGATCTATGACGTGGCGGAACGCGCGGGTGTGTCGATCGCGACGGTGTCGCGCGTCGTCAACGGACACCGCTCGATCCGGCCGGACACCCAGGAGCGCGTGCTGCGGGCGATCCGCGAGCTCGGCTTCGTGCCCAACAGCGCCGCGCGCGGACTCTCGAGCGGCTCGAAGAAGGTGATCGGGCTCGTGTTCGCCCGACTGCCCACCGAAGACGACCTCCTCGAGCTCGAGGAGGAGACCCTGCTCTTCACCGACTCCGTCATCCGCGGCGCCGAGTACGCGGCACAGAGCAACGGCTACTCGCTGCTCCTCCATGGCACGAGACGCGCAACCGCGGCCTCGGCCATCGCCTCGCTCACGAGCGCCACCGACGGGCTGATCCTCGCCGACCAGGTCCTCTCCGAGCGGCGCGTGGCCCCGATCGCCCGCCGCGTCCCGGTCGTGCTCCTCGCGGGCTCCGGCCGCTCGCGCACGGCCGTGACCGTGCGCGTGGACAACCGCACGAGCATGGGCGAGATGGCCGAGCATCTCGTGCTCGTGCACGGCAAGCGGAGGCTCGCGTTCCTCTCCGGAGCGCCGGACAGCCCCGACAGCGAGGCGCGCGCGTCCGCCTTCCGCGAAACCGCGGAGGCGCTCGGGGCGTCCGTTGAGCCCGACGAGTGGTGGGTCGGCGACTGGTCCTCGGCGGGCGCGGTCGAGACCGTGCGGCGGCGCTTGCGCCGGGGCGGGACGCTGCCGGACGCGATCGCCTGCGCGAGCGACTCGACCGCGATCGGCGTGCAGCACGCGCTCTCGGCCGAGGGGATCCAGGTTCCGGCCGACGTCGCGGTCACCGGCTTCGACGACATCCCGCTCGCACGGCACATCGCGCCCGCGCTGACGACCATCAACCAGCCGATCCAGCGCCTCGGGCGGGTCGCCGTGGAGGCGCTGCTCGCGAAAATCAACGGCGTCGCCTGCGCCCGCGACATCGTGCTCCCGACGCGCCTGGTCGTGCGGGCGAGCTGCGGCTGCGCGCCGAACGCGCTGCAGGCGCTCGACCGCTGGCGCTCGGATGGCGATGCGCTCGTGGAGCAGCCGGGATGAGGGGGACTGACAGTGCCGGCGGGGGTCGGTCGCCCGTTCCCGACGCCGTGCGGTCCCGGTGCGACAGCGGCCCCGGCGGACCGCGGCCGTTGCCGGCGCGCCCGTGGGTGGGTGTCAACTTCTGGTCGCGGGCCGGCGGGCCGCGCATGTGGACCGAGCGCTACTCGCCGGAGGTCGTGCGCGCGGAGCTCGACGTGCTCGCCGCCCGCGGCTGCAACGTCACGCGCTCGTTCTGCTACTGGCCGGACTTCATGCCCGCGCCCGAGCGGCTCGACCCCGTGGCGCTCGAGCGCTTCGCCGACTTCCTGGCGGCGCACCGCGAGCGGGAGATGACGACGATCCCCACGTTCATCGTCGGTCACATGTCGGGTGAGAACTGGGACCCGGCGTGGCGGGGCGAGCGTGACCTGTACCGTGACACGTGGCTCGTCAGCCAGCAGGCATGGTTTGTCGAGCGGGTCGCCCGCCGGTTCGGGGCCGACCCCGCGGTGAGCGGCTGGTTGCTCACGAACGAGATGCCGATCTACGGCGGCCCGGCACCGAGCCGGGACGTCACCGCGTGGGCGCGCCTGCTCATGCACGCGCTCCGCGCCGCCGGCGCCGAGCAGCCGGCCTCGGTCGGCGACGGCGCCTGGGGGATCGAGGTGACCGGTGTCGACAACGGGTTCTCGCTGCGGGAGCTCGCCCCGCTTGTCGACTTTCTCGGGCCGCACGTCTACCCGATGTCGGACGATCCGGTCCGTCACCACAGCACCGCGGCGTTCGCCTGCCTGCTCGCCGGCGACTACCAGCGGCCGGTCGTGCTTGAGGAGTTCGGCGTCTCCTCGGACTTCGTCTCCGACGAGAACGCCGCGCACTACTACCGCCAGGTCCTGCATTCGACGCTCTTCGCGGGCGCCGAGGGCTGGATCGCCTGGAACAACTGCGACTTCGACGAGCTCGCGACCCAGGACCCCTACCGGCACCACCCGTTCGAGCTGCACTTCGGCCTCACCGACCGCACGGGAGCGCCGAAGCCGGCGCTCGGGGAGCTGTCGCGCTTCTCGGCGCTCGTCGCCGACCTCCCCCGGGCGGCGCTCGCCGCCTGCGCCGCCCCCCGCCAGGCGGCGATCGTCGTCCCCGAACACTTCGAACGCGCTCTCCCGTTCGCCTCCGAGGCCGACCGCGAGGACATCCGAGACGTCATGCTCCAGTCCTACGCGGTCGGCCGCGAGGCGGATCTGCGTCTCGGGATCGCGCGGGAGCGCCACGGTTTCGACGCCGCGACGCGCCTGTACCTGCTGCCATCCACGCGGCTCCTCACCGCCCCCGGCATGACCGCGCTCCGGGAGCGCCTGGCCGCCGGCGCCACGGTCTACCTCTCCTACTTCGCGGGCAGCACCGCCACCCAGCGCGGGCCGTGGCTGTACGGCCTGCAGGAGACGTTCGGCGTCCGGCACGCGCTCCACTACGGGCTCACCGACCCGATCGAGGCCGACGAGCTCCTCGTGCGCTTCGTGCGGCCGTTCGGCGGGATCGCGGCGGGCGAGGAGCTCCCGTTCGCGGTCGCCGGCACCGCCCACGGGCGCAGCTACCTGCCCGTGGAGCCCGCCGGCGCCGAGGTCGTCGCGGTCGACCATCACGAGCGGCCCGCGCTGCTCACGCGAGGCTCAGGTGCCGGGACCGCGGTGCTCTGCACCTTTCCGCTCGAGTACATGGCGGCGCGCACGCCTCGCGTCAACCCCGAGCCGACATGGCGGCTGTACGACGCGCTCGCCGACATCGCGGGAGTCGAGCGGGCCTTGCGCTGCGCCGACCCGCGCGTGAGTTGCACCGTCGCATCCGGCGACGGGGTCGCGCTCGCGAACGTCACCAACCTGAGCGCCGAGGTCATCGACGCCGTCGTCGAGGACGGCGCAGGGCGGCGCAACCACCAGCTCGGTCCCTACGACGTCCACACGTTCACCCGATCGTAGATGTTCACACCCACCCTCGGAGGAGGAGGAGTAAGCATGGTCCCCACGCAGGTTTCGGCGAGGGCGAGACGGCGTCGTCTCTCCGCCTGCCTTGCGGTTGCGCTCTGCGCAACCACTCTCGCCGCATGCGGGAGCTCATCCCACCACTCGGCGAGTGCCTCGGCGGGCTCGGGCGGCTCATCCGCCGGCTCCGGCTCGCTCAAGGGCCAGACGATCAACTACTGGGCGAGCGTCGAGGGAGCCGGCCCGTCGGACACGACCAAGACGCTCACCAAAGAGTTCAAGAAGTTCACCGCGCAAACCGGCGTGAAGGTGAACATGCAGGTGATCCCGTGGTCGGACCTGCTGCAGAAGATCCTCACCTCGGTCACCTCCGGGACCGGTCCCGACGTGATGGAGATCGGCAACACCTGGGCGCCCTCCCTGTCGGCGAGCCATGGCTTCCTGCCGTTCGACACCGCGAACATGAACGCGATCGGCGGCGCCTCGAAGTTCGCCGCCTCCTCGCTCAAGGTGTCGGGCCTGCCGGGCCAGGCGCCCGTCTCGGTTCCGGTCTACTCCGAGGCGTACGCCCTCTTCTACAACAAGGCGGACTTCAAGGCGGCCGGCATCTCCAAGCCGCCGGCGACCTGGGCGCAGCTGATCGCCGACGGCAAGAAGCTCACGACCGGCGGTCGCTACGGCATCGCGATCGAGGGCGGCAGCACGAGCGAGGCGGCGCACTGGGCGTTCCTGCTCGGCATGCAGGCCGGCAATCCCCTGTACGCGAACGGCAAGTGGAACTTCGCCACCGCCAGGGAGGCCAAGGCGATCTCCACGTACGTGAACATGGTCGGGTCCGAGCACATCGCCAACCCGTCGGATGCGCAGAACAACTCGAACGTCGCGGAGTCGGACTTCGCGAACAACAAAGCGGCGATGCTCGTCTGGCAGAACCCGATGTCGACGCTCGCGCAGCTCGGAATGAAGCCCTCCGAGTACGGCAGCGCGCCGCTCCCGTCGTTCACGCCGGGCGCGACGGGCACCGCCGACCTGCAGACGTTCCCGGCCGGCATCAACCTCGCGATCCCCGCCTCGACGAAGCACAAGGCGGCGGCGCTCGCGCTCGTGAAGTTCCTCACCAGCACGCCCGTGCAGGTGGCGATCAACCACCACTACGGGACGTTCCCGCCGGTGCTCGCCGCGCAGCACACGCCGACGTTCTCCACGCCGGTCTACAAGACGCTCGAGGCCGAGTACAACAACCACGCGGCGCCGCTGCCGCAGGTCGCCTCCGAGAGCACGATGGAGACCGACCTGGGAGGCGCGATCACCCACCTCATCTCCCAGGCGGCGACGGGTGCCTCGCTGTCGACGAGCCAGATCCAGTCCGCGCTGTCATCGGCGCAGAGCCAGCTCAACGCATCAAGCGGGAAGTAGACGGGTAACCGGTCGGGTCGATGTCGGTGCTGAAGCCGAGCCGGCCGCTGCGGGCGGCGGAGGAGCGCGTCTCCGCCGCCGCCGCGGCGCGCCGCGCGCCGTGGTGGCAGCGGGAGGGCGTGATCCCCTACCTGCTGATCGCCCCCGCCGTCCTGTTCGAGCTGCTCGTCCACATCGTCCCGATGGTGGCGGGCGTGGTCATGAGCCTCTACGGCCTGACCCTGTTCA
>DATGKS010000097.1:0-121669 GCA_035294545.1 Solirubrobacteraceae bacterium
GGCGGGGGCGCCGGCTCGGCTGGCGCCTCGCCGGCGCCATCCCGAGCTTCTTTATCCAACCATCCATCGATCTTCTTCTCTGTGGTTGAGGGCATGAGCGCTTCCTTCGTTCATGCCTACACAGATCCTCGGACACTCCCGCGTAGGCGCCGACGTCCCGGCTGGGTCACGCCGCGTCGCGAGCCGTGTCTGCTTCCGCCCGGATGAGATCGGCAACGGCCGCAGCGGCCGCCGCCTGCATGCCGGGGATCACGTGTGCGTACTGCTCATAACCCGAAGGTCGCGGGTTCGAATCCCGCCCCCGCTACTCAGGAAAGGCCCGGAAATCCTGGCCTTTCCTTATTTGCTACACCGAGGAGGGTCACCTTTTGTCGGGTCTCCTGACGTTCCCGTGGGTTATTTCACCGCGGCAGTGGCGGGCACAGCCCGGCGAGCTTGAGGATCGCCATGTCGATCAGTGCGGCGGGTGAGTGGAATCCGAGTGCGCGGCGGGTGATCAGCTGGATCTGGGTGTTGTTCTGCTCGATCCGGGCGTTGGAGAGCCCGTGCTGGATCGCGGCGAGGATCCCTGCGCGCTGGTCGCGGATGGTGCGGGCGAGCTTGACGAGCGCCGGTAGCCGGCAGCGCCGAGCCCAGGCGAGCCAGTCGTCCAGGAGCTGCTCGGCTTGGTTGGCAGGAACCCGGTAGATCTGGCGGAGTTGTTCTTTGAGCAGGTAGGCGCGGTAGAGCTTGGTGTTGGTCTTCTGGATCGTGTTCAGCGTCGCGCGCTGGCGATCGGTGAGGTTCTCCGGGTTCTTCCAGACCGCGAAGCGGGCGCCCTTCAGGTCGCGCGCGAGCTCCATGTTCCCCTGCCGGCGTGCCTCATTCCAGACCTCGCGACGAACAATGTCGAGCGCGTCGGTCGCTAACTGGATCAGGTGGAACGGGTCGACGCAGCGCTCGGCGTTGGGGCATCGCTCAGCGACCGGTCCGGCAATCCAGGAGGCCATGTCACAGGACAGCAACTCGATCTGTTTGCAGCGTTCTTCTCCCAGCGCATCGAAGAACGCGAGCACCGTCTGACGGTCCCGGCCCGCGGCGGCCCAGACCAGCCGGCCGCTGTGATGATCGACCACGACGGTGACGTATCTCTGACCCTTCTTGTGCGAGATCTCATCGATCCCGATGCGTCTGAGCCCCTGGAGCAGATCGACCTTCGCCTGCTGCTCCTCGCTGACGCGCTCAAGGATCCGGCCGACCGTTCGCCACGCGATCCGCATCAGCTCGGCGACCGCGGTCTTGGAGCAGTTGCACGCCAGCCACGCCAGCTGATCCTCAAACGATCTCGTGAACCGGCTGCCGTGCCTGGCCCACGGCACCCGCAGCGACCACCACCCCATGCCGGCGGCAGCTGACCCGCGGCGCGTCCGCCTCAAGCCAGCACAACGTGCTCGCCAAATCCAGCGCCCGCCAGCGACGGCGACCTTCGCCAAGGTCATAGCGGCCGCAGCGACGGCGGCAGATCCCGCAGCGATCCCGCTCACGCCATGTCGGACGGACCGCGACGATCACCTCTCCCTCGCTGCCCGTCACGACATCCTCAACCACCGTTCGGTGCAGCCCGAGCAGCCGCGCCCATACCCTGATACCGCGCACGTTCCTATCGCCTGCAGAAGTTCCGACCGTGAAGAAGCCGGAAACCCTAGAAGCGACGGGGCGTGCGCCCCTTTCTCAGCCGCTCACCAGACCCACGGAAACGTCAGGAGTGCCCCATTTTTGCGGTCATGCCACGATCGCCGCCGCCGTGGCGCTCACCGAGCGGCGCCCCAGTTGCTCAGCCAAACGCGTGCATCGCGCCACCGCGTCGACTCTGGAAAGCGAAGCCGCCGGCGACTACTCGTGTCTCGCTCACCTTGGACTCCTCACCTTGCTCGGCTGGTGCTCCATGCCGGACTCCGTTGGCCCGCCATCCTCATCGCTGCGCTTGGCGCGGCCGCGAGGGCGGCGGGGGCCGGCGTCCGTCCTGCTTCCGCGGACTGCCGGGCCCGCCGCGGCGTTCACTGCAGTGGGTTGTGCCAGCGGAGCTCCTTGAAGCGGGCGAAGTCGGTGTCGGCGGAGAAGACTGGAACGCCGTGTTCGATCGCCAACGCCGCAAGCGCTGCGTCGGGAACGAGATTGCCGCGAAGGTCGTGCGTTGTGATCAGATCGCCCAGGATCCGCGGGTAGTCCGGGCCTGGGTTCGGAATCCAGGCGACGGGGGTCTCGAGCCACGCCGCAACCTGGCGCCACGCCGTGCGAGCGTCAAGCGGACGGTCAGACGCCCGGGGATGGGTGACGATGCGCAGGAACGCCTGCAGCGTCTGCCACGGAAGCCCGACCCGACGTGGGCCGTTGAGTTGCTCTGTCAGCCAGGTTGCCGCTCGCTGATGATGCTCGGCGCGTCGGTCGACGGCGTAGATGAGGAGGTTGGCATCGAGCAGCACTATGGCGCCGCGGGACCGTCCAGCACCTCGAGCGCCTCGCCGATGTTGTCGACGTTGATGTGGACGCCCAGGTCGTAGGACTTCTGGCGAAAGGGCTCGCGAGCCTTGCATTGTGAGGCGAGGCCTGCCCGGACGAGCTCGTTGACCGCTTCGCTCATCCCGATCGACCGCTCGCGGCGGAGTTGTTCGATCGCGGCCGCGACGTCCTCGGCAAGCGTCAGTGTGGTTCGCATTCGGCGACTCTAGCATCATGATGCAGTCCCTATCGCATCAAGATACTCGCGCGCTTCTCCATCGCCTTCCGGACGGCAAGAAGCTCGACATCTGCGGGTCGGGCGTCATGGTCGCGCCCGACCTCGTCCCTGACCGCCACCCACGTCGTGCGCGATCAATACGACTCGCTCGACGCCGAAACCCGCAGCCAGTATTGTCTCGGGGTCCGATCTCGCGGCCGCACGGACCTGTGGGCGCTCAAGACGCTGCGGTATCCCGAGGACGAGAGCGACATCACGTTCCTCGGCGTCGAGCCGACCTGGGAGATCACCGAAGACGAGTACATCTCTGCCTGCCGCTCAGCACCCGCGAGCCGCAGCTCGGAGAGAAGCTCACGATTCTTGGCTTCGGCTCCCACCACCAGCGCCAGGACGGGGAGCCGGAGCGCATCGATGGCATTCCCGTGGCGGCGAAGGGTGATCTCTACGCCTCAGCCGGGGAGGTGGTGCCCGTCTACGAGGATCGAGACCGGGTGATGGCGCCGTTCCCAACGATCGAGATCGACTGCGGATCGCTGGGCGCGATGAGTGGCGGACCAGCATTCGATCAGTTCGGACACGTTCGTCGGGTGCTCTCGTCGGGCTGGCGAAACAACGAGCCCCCGAGCAACGTCGCGTGGATCATCCACGCGCTGATGTTCGGCGCCGATCTTCAGAGGCGTGGTAGGTTGGTCGCGGGCGTGTGAGGGCGCCTCCGGGTCCGCGGGCAGAACCGAGTTCACCTCTCGATCGAGCTTGCCGTCGTGACGATCTCCGGGCTTGGTACGCGGACCACCGGGCCGCCGAGGAGATGTCATGTCTGATCTGCCTGGAGCTGTGCGGTTGCCCAGCGGCGGCGCGTTGGCGGATGTGCTGGCCGACGCGGTCCACACCCGCGACGTGGAGCACGCGGAGATGCCCCCGGACTGGGCCGCAAGCGGCGATGACGTGGAGGTGGCCCGCGCACTGATCGATGGCGGCTTCGATGTCCAGGCGCCGGGGGCGTCGATCGCCCTCGGCTCGCCGCTCGATGACGCCGTCGGCTGCGGCTGCCGGCAGGTCGCCCGGCTGGTCGTCTTGCGCGGCGCGAGGGTTGAGAAGCTGGGGCACGTCGCCGCGCTGGGGATGCTGGAACTGGGCGAGGATGTAATCGGCACCGGACGCGAGCCGTTGGTGAGGTGGCTGGGGGAGCAGGGCGCGAAGCGCGCGACGAAGGTGAGCGCGTGATGTCCGAGCTTCCTGGACACCCCCACCTCGATCAGGCCCGCCGTCGGGCGAAGGAATTGCTGCGCGCGGCGCGCGCCGGCGATCGGGAGGCGCTCGCTCGCCTGGACGCTGTGTCGGCGCCGCTGACGTTGGCCGGGGCGCAGCTGGCGCTCGCGCGCGAGCTGGGTCAGCCGAGCTGGCCGGCTCTGATCCGGGAGATCGAGGCGCGGACGGCGTCGATTCCCGAGCCGGTGATGCGGTTCCTGCGCTCAAGCGTCAACCTGCAGATCGGCCAGGCGGCACGGATGCTGCACGAGGACCCGTCGCTCGCCGCCTCCGGGTTTCCCGCGGCGGTCGTGCTCGGCGACGCCGCCCGGGTGCGGGCGGAGTTGCGCCGCGATCGAGGCGTCGCGACGCGCGTCGATCTCGGCAGCGGGTGGAGCGCGCTGCACCTGGCGTGCGCGTCGCGGTTCCATCTCGATCCCTCCCGGGCGCCGGGCCTCGCCGAGGTCACCCGGATGCTGCTCGACGCCGGCGCCGACATTGACGCCAAGAGCACCGGGCGACGGTGCTGGCGGCCGCTGGAGTGCGCGGTCACCAGCGCCAACTCGAGCGCCAACAACGAGCCGATCATCCGCCTGCTGCTGGATCGGGGCGCGCCGGTCAGGTCCGAGACGCTGATCGCGTCGCTCTATGCGGCCGGCGGCACCTGGTGCCTGGAGCTGCTCTGCGAGCACGCGGCGGGCCCTCCGCAGCTGTTCACCGATGCGCTGGTCGAAGCGGTCAGGCAGGGTGACGCTGATGCGGTGGCGATCCTTCTGGCCGCCGGCGCGGACCCGGACGCGGCCGGCGCGGACGACCGTTCGGCCCGTCGCCAGGCGCTGACCATGGGCGTGACGGCGACCGTCGAACTGCTCGGACGCGCCGGCGACGATCCGGTCGACCGATTGCTCGAGGCGATCGCCACGGGAGATGCGGATGCGGCCCGGAGCCTGGCCGGAGCCGTCCCCGGCCTCGTGGATCGGCTCGAGCCGTCCGACCACGAGGCCCTGGTCGAAGCGGCGGAGCGCGGCAACATCGCGTCGGTCAGGTTGATGCTCGAGCTCGGGTTCCCGATCGATGCTCGCCGCCAGGCGACCGACGACGATGGCGCGACGGCGCTCCACGCCGCCGCCTACGCCGGAGCCGCCGACACCGTCGCCCTGCTGCTCGACCACGGCGCCGAGGTGACCTCCCGCGATACCCGCTGGGCCAGCCAGCCGCTGGACTGGGCGCTGGTCGGCAGCGGCGAGGCCCCGGAGAGCGCCGTGGCCCCTGACTGGGTGAGGAGTGCGGCGCTGCTGCTCGACGCCGGTGCACCGACCGACGAGCTCGCGGTCGGCGACGGCGGACCGAAGCAGCCCAGCGACGCGGTCGTCGAGCTGCTCCGCTCCCGCGGAGTGGCGGTCGGCGAGGTCGGATGACCGACGGGCGAGGCGGCGCGATCAGGATCCCGCCGCGGCTTGCGAACGCTGTCGTCGAGGATGGCCGCGAGCACCCGGACCGGCCAGTCTGGCTTGCGGGCCTTCCCGCGCAGGTGAGCGCGATCGTGTCGGAGTGGGAGCTCGAGCTCGGCGACCCGTACCTGCCGGGTGGACAGTGCGCGTGGGTCGCGCCGGCCCGAACCCGGGCCGGAGACGAGCTGGTCCTCAAGCTCAGCTGGCGCCATCGCGAGGCCGAGCACGAAGCCGAGGGCCTGCTGCACTGGGCCGGCGACGGTACCGTCCGCTGTCTCGCAGCAGCCCATCTCGACGGCACGGATGCCCTGCTGCTCGAGCGATGTGTCCCCGGACAGGCGCTCGGGAGCTCGCTCCCAGAGCCCGAGCAGGACGAGATCATCGTCGGCCTGTTGCGCCGCTTGCACGCGCGCGAGCTCCCGCCCGACCACCCGTTCCGCTCACTCGAGGACACGTGCCAGGCGTGGGCGGACGCGTTCGAGCTCGCCTACGCACAGGACCGCCACGGGCTCGACCCGGGGCCGGCTCGCCAGGGCGTCGAGATCCTCCGCACCCTCCCCGCGACCGCGCCAACCCGGGTTCTCCTGTCCACCGACCTGCACGCGGAGAACGTCCTCTCCTCGCAGCGAGAGCCGTGGCTGCTCATCGACCCCAAACCAATGGTCGGCGACCCGGCGTTCGACCCGATCCAGCACATGCTCAACTGCGAGCACCGGCTGAGGAGCGACCCGTTCGGGCTCGCGCGGCGGATGGCGGAGCTGCTCGGCCACGACCCAGAGCGGGTCAGGCTATGGCTTCTTGCCCGCTGCGTACAAGAGTCACTGGACAGCCTGGGAGCCCGGGAAATCGCACGCCGCCTCGTACTCTGACATCGCTCCGAACCGGACCGGCATCGACCGCCTGGCGCCACGCGGTCTGACCGTCGAGAGGTCGCCTGGCCGCTCGCGGATGGGTCACGATCCGCAGGAACGCGCTGAGGGTCTGCCACGGGAAGCCGACCCGTCGCGGCCCCGTTGAGCTGCTCGGACAGCCACGCTGCGGCCGGTTCGTGGCGCTCGGCGCGTCGGTCGACGGCGTAGATCAGGATGCTGGCGTCAATGAGCACGACCGGCTGGCTGGGCCGTCGAGGGTCTCCGGGAGCGGGCAAGACGACGCTCGCCCGTCGGCCGCGTCCGGGAAGATGAAGGCGATGCGGTTCACCCGCGCGGAGCTTGAGGCGTTCCGCGGCCACGAGGTCGCCGATGTTCTCGGGCCGGGGCCGCGCCTGCTGTTCGTCGGAATCAACCCGGGGTTGTGGACGGCGGCGGTGGGCACCCACTTCGCTCACCCCGGGAACCGCTTCTATCCGGCGCTGCTGCGCGCTGGGATCATCGAGCGCGCGATCGATCCGGCAGCGGGGATGTCGGACGACGACCGGGCCCACCTCATCGCCCGCGGCATCGGGATCACGAACCTCGTGCGGCGGGCGACGGCGCGCGCGTCCGAGCTCACCGCGACCGAGTTGCGCGAGGGCGGAGAGCGGCTGCTCGATCTCGTCGCCGAGCGACGGCCGCGGGTGGTCGCGGTCGCCGGCATCACCGCCTACCGCCACGCGTTCGGGGAGCGGGGCGCGACGCTCGGGCGCCAGCCGGCGGCCGCTGCCGCCGCTCGCTGGTCGGGCGCGGCCCTGTGGGTGGTCCCCAATCCGAGCGGACTCAACGCCCACGAGACGGTTGCCACGCTTGCCACCGCCTACGCCGCCCCGGCGGCCGAGGCGGGTGTCGTCGGCGACGCTTGCCACGAGCAGCCGAGACCCGCCTGCGCAACCGAGGCTGATTGGGCACGGAATCGACACTGACTCGGCACATCCGTGTCTGGATCCGTGACATGCCCACCGTTGATCCTGTGGGCATGATCCAGATCGCTCAGAAGATCGAGGCGGAGCGGCGGATGCGCGACCTCCTCCGCGACCACGACCTGACCCAGCCGGACCGCGTCGAGTACGGCGTCGACTGCATCAGGCTCTTCTTCGAGGCCGCGAAGCAGGTCGTCGTCATCGATCTTGCACCCGAGGGATGCTGACAGCACGCTAGCTTGCAGAGTTTTAGTATGCGAATTTGAAGACCAAAGGTATGCAAGCGCTGGTACCGTGTCCGATCGTGCCGACCGTGCGAGATCTCAACCCCTTCCGCTTCTCGGGCCCCCTCGCGTCGGAGGACATGATCGACCGGGAGCCCGAGGCCGAGGAGCTGCTCGCCCTCGCCGAGGGACGCCACTCGTTCCGCCTCGTGGGGCCGCGGCGGTATGGCAAGACGACCCTGCTGCGGCGTGTGCTCGAGGCGGCCGAGCGGGAGGAGATGGCCACGGTGCTCGTCGACCTGCAGGATGTGCTCTCGATCGCCGAGATCGTGGTCCGGATCGAGCGTGGATACGACCGGCTGAAGGGCCCGATTCGCCGGCGCATCGACGCGTTGTTCCGGAGCTGGAACATCGGGCTCGCGCTCGGTGGCGGCGGGTTCACGGCGACCCTCCAGCGCAATCCACACGTCGACGCGGAGTCCGTCCTGCTGCGGCTTCTCGAGCTGCCTGCCGTCCTGTTCGAGCGCGACGGAACCAGCAGCCTGATCGCGTTCGACGAGATCCAGGATGTGCTCGCCGTGCCCGGCGCTGACGGCAAGATCCGGAGCGTGATCCAGCACCAGACCGAGGCAGCGACGTACGCGTTCGCCGGCTCGGCGCCCGGCTACATGCAGCAGTTGTTCGCCGATCCGAAGCGTCCGCTGCTCGACCAGGCGGTTCCGAAGAGTCTCGCGCCCCTCCCGCTCGACGAAGTCGCCGCGTACGTCGCCGGCCGGTTCGAGAGGACCGGCCGCGACGCCGGCACCGCGCTCACGCCGCTGCTCGAGTTCACGCGGGGCCACCCCCAGCGGAGCATGATGCTCGCCCACTACCTGTGGCAGCGCACGCCGCGCGGAGGCGAAGCGGACGAGTCGGCCTGGATCTCGGCGCTTGATCAGGCAAGTGCCGACTCGGCGCCGCTGATGCGCGCGGTCTGGCGGGTCCTCACCCCGAACGAAAGGCGCATGGCGCGAGCCATCGCGCTGACCACGACACCCCTCTACAGCGAGGAGACGGCGGCCGCGGTGGGCATCAATCGCGCGAGCATCGGAAAGGCGCTGGAGAGCCTCACGAACAAGGCCGACATCATTCGCGACGGTGCCCGAGTCCGCCTGACCGATCCGATGTTCGAACTCTGGCTGAAGGCTCGAGGCCTCACCCCCGAGAGCGGCGAGGACCCCGAGGACGACGGCTGAGCCCGGCTCGCCACCCCGACTCCCGACCGCTTTTCGGGCCGGATCGGAACCTCCCGATCGCTCAATCGGCCGGCAGGCGGCTGACCCGGCCCGCCGATTGACCCCGAGGGCTTGCAATCGTGCCGCCGCGCTGTGTAGAACAGCGGGCAGATGGCGGGCTTCCAACTCCACACGCTGCTCGAGGGAGGCGCGTTCTTCGAGAGCCCGCGCTGGCACGAAGGGCGGTGGTGGGTGTCGGACTTCTACCGCCACCTGGTGCTGTCGGTCGGGACCGACGGGGAGCCACGGGAGGTGCTGGAGGTCGAGGGGCAGCCGTCAGGCCTCGGTTGGATGCCCGACGGGTCGATGCTCGTCGTGTCGATGCGCGATCACCGGATCCTCCGGTGGTCCGAGGAGGAGGGGGTGAGCGAGCACGCGGACGTGAGCGGATTCTGCGGCGGGCACCTGAACGACATGGTCGTCGACATGCACGGCCGCGCGTACGCCGGCAACTTCGGGTTCGACCTGATGGGCGGCGCCGACCCCGCTTTGGCCAATCTCGTCCGCGTCGACCCGGACGGGAGCGCGTCGGTGGCGGCCGAGGGGTTGCTGTTCCCAAACGGCTCGGTGATCACGCCGGACGGCCGCACGCTGATCGTGGGGGAGACCGCCGGCGCCCGCTACACGAGCTTCACGATCGCCGACGATGGCTCGCTCGTCGATCGCCGCGTTTGGGCGCAGCTCGCCCCGACACCCGAGGTGACGACGCTCGCTGAGACGCTCGGGAACCTTCAGTTCGGTCCGGACGGCTGTGGACTGGACGCCGAGAACCACATCTGGTGCGCTGATGAGGTGGGCGCCCGCTGTGTGCGGATTGCGCCGGGCGGCGCGATCGTCGAGGAGATCCCCGCGCCCGAGGGCCTGGACTTCTTCGCGTGCATGCTCGGCGGCGAGGACGGCAGGACGTTGCTCATCTGCGCCGCGCCGGACTTCGCCGAGGCCAACCGCGCGGCAGTTCGCGAGGCCGTGCTGCTGACGAGCACCGTCGAGGTTCCGCACGCAGGCCTGCCGTAGCGAGCTCATGGCCGTGGATAGAGCTCGGCCTCGATGCCGGGGGCCCGCACCAGCCGAGAGTCGCAGGTGATCAGCGCGACGCCGAGTGCTTCGGCCAGCGCGACGAACGCGGCATCGCAGGCGCTGAGGTTGTCGCGCAGCTTCCAGATGCGGTCTGCGAGCGGCTGGTGCCCGTATCTCGTGATCGCGAGCTCGTCGAAATCCGTCCGGACGTCCTGGGCGCGATCGGCAGACAGTTGTCCGGAGCGCACGAGGGCGCGGAGGGCGTGGAGGATCTCGACGTCGATCAGGTGCGGTGCGTGGAGGTCTGAGTCGTCGGCGAGCCGGGCGACGAGCGCCGGGTCGGGCGCCGCGTCGGCCAGTGCGGCCAGCACGGCCGAGGTGTCAACGACGAGCACCGGTCAGTCGCGGTCCCGGCCGGCGCGGACCGCGGCGACGATCTCGGGCGTCGAGGTGCCACCGGCGCGCGAGCCCGCGCGCCGCAGCACATCGCTGACGGCGGGACGTGATGCGACGCGCTCAAGCTCAGCAAGGGCGTAGTCCGACAACGAGACACCGGCCCCCGCCGCCCGGGCCCGTAGGGTCGCGTGGACAGCATCGGGGACGTTGCGAATTTGCAGCGTCTTCATGACCGAAATCGTAGCGGCTTGGGTGTCGCGCACCCAGTTTGCATGAACGTGTGCTCGTTCCTCGACGACACCGTCGTATCCCATGCTGGCCTCCGGTCGCTCGGACCGGCAGATGACGAGGTGCACCGGGCTCGTTGACGAGGACCCGGTGGACGTCGCCGCGCAGGGCGGGCCGGCTGGTCGCCGACGCGCCGCAGACCTCGGCGATCGTGAAGTCCGAGGCGCAGCTCGGCGAGGAGCTCGAGATCGCATTCAGCCCGGGGTTGGCGGCTCGCGACCCGGATCGCTATCTCGACTACGCGCTCACCCTTCCCGGGCGGATCGCGCGGGCCGACGGCCAGCAGGTGGTCGTCTTCTTCGACGAGTTTCAGACGTGGTGGAGCTCGGCGTGGGCCTTCAGGACCGCCTCGTCGAAGCTGGCCAGCTCAACGTCCGGCCAGCCGCGGTGCTCCGCGTGGATGGCGGTGGCGAGCGCGAAGGCATCGGGCAGCTTCAGGTTGGTGCGGGCGCGGATGGCGGCGGCTCGGTCGGCGAGAACCCTGTCCGCCGTGATCGTCTCGATGTTGAGCTGGACGAGCATCTGCCAGACAAGTTCGTGGGTGTCCGCACGCACCGGGCCGACCATGATCTCGGCATAGTTCACCGCGCAGATGAGGCGCCGTGTCCCCGGCGCGATGGCGGTCCTGACCCTCTCGACGGCGTCGGCGTGATGGGCGTCGTCGCGGTTGAGGAATCCGATGAGGACGTCGCTGTCAAAGACGACTACGCCCATCCGGAGCGGACGTCGTCGAGGTAGCCAGTCGGATACGTGTTCGAGTCAAGTCGCCCGGCGAACTCCTTGAGCAGCTCCTCGCCCTTGATGAGCTCGATGCGGCCTGGGCCCGCGCTTCGTACTCGCACGTCGTCCCCGGACTGCAGGCCCGCCTCGCGCATCACCTCTGCCGGGATCGTGATCTGGTTCTTCCTCGACACGATGCTCATGTCCTTTACCCTATCAGCGGTCAGTAAAGACCCTCGAGGGCGGGGATGCCCTGCAGCGCGTTGACCGCGGCAAGCGCGAAGCGCTGTGGGGAGACACGCTTGGCGCTACGGTGACCGCTGATGCGCGTCGCCACGTGGAACGTCAACTCGGTCAAGCAGCGGCTGCCGCGGCTGCTGCCGTGGCTGGACGAGCGCCGCCCGGACGTGGTCTGCCTGCAGGAGACCAAGCTGGCCGACGCCGGCTTCACCGAGCTCCTGGGCGCGGAGCTCGAGCGGCGGGGGTACGAGGCGGCGGCGCATGGGGAGGCCGCCTGGAACGGCGTTGCGATCCTGTCGCGCGTCGGTCTCGCCGACGTCAGCCGCGGGATCCCCGACGGTCCCGGGTTTCCGCACCCGGAGGCGCGGGCGGTCGCGGCGACCTGCGACGGGATCCGCGTCGTGTCGGTGTACGTGCCGAACGGCCGCGAGCCGGGGTCCGAGCATTACCGGTACAAGCTCGCGTGGTTGGAGGCCCTCAAGGAGATGGTCGCCGCCGGGCCGGAGGAGACGATCGTCGCCGGCGACATGAACATCGCGCCCGCCGACGAGGACGTATTCGACCCCGAGGCCTACGTCGGGCACACCCACGTCACCGAGCCCGAGCGCGCGGCGCTGCGCGAGTTGCAGTCGGTGGGCCTGCGCGACGTCGTCCGCGACCGCTGGCCCGAGCAGCGTGTGTTCACCTACTGGGACTACCGCGCCGGCATGTTCCACCAGGACCTGGGGATGCGGATCGACCTGGTGCTCGCGTCCGTTCCCGTCGCCGCACGCGTGAAGGCGGCGTGGGTCGACCGCCAGGCGCGCAAGGGCTCGGGTCCGAGCGACCACGCTCCGGTCATCGTCGATCTCGACGAGGCGCCCGACGGCGACATCGGGCCGGTGGTGCCACCGCCGTCGAACCCGGCCCGGCGCGGCACGAAGAAGAAGCTCCCGCAGGCGCCCTGACCGAGCGGCGTCCTCGGGCGAGCGGTGCCGTCCACGAGCGGACCGTCGCTGGGTCTCGGCCGTGGGGCCCCGCGGCGGTCCCGTCCACACGCAGGCCGCCGCCGGGGCTCGCCAGTGGACCCACGCCGTCACCTCTTGTGACGAAGTGTGACATGTCTGTCTTGATTCGTCACAGGGAGGCGGAGGACGATCTCGGACATGGATGACTTCGAACCGATTCACGTCTACGTCCCCGCCGATTGCACCGATCCGCGTGTCACCCGCGATCTCCCCGAGGGGGTCATCGTTCACTTCGGTCACGAGCTGCATCCCGATGACCTGACCGTGATCGACGGGATCCCCGTCACCTCCGTCTCCCGGACGCTCATCGACATGGCGGAGGAGGTGTACATCGACGAGCTCCGCGGGTTGTTCGCGAACGCGCGCGACCGGGGCCTGCTCGATCCCGAGGAGATGGCGGCCGCTCGCGCCCGCGTGGAGTGGCGCCCGTCGCTCGAGATGCTCGATGAGGTGATCGCCGAGTTCTGCTGATCGGCGCGGGCGCTGTCGGTGGCTCCGCCCCGGCGGGGGGGGCCAAGGCGGCGGTACCCTTGAGCAGATGCCGACGCTTGTGCGCGACCCACAGCCGGCCGAGTTCGAGGCGCTGCTCGAGCGGCGCCGGCGGCTCGGCCAGGACAGGTCTGGTACGACACGGCCGCGCTGGTGATCGAGATCCTCTCCCGGGACGACGAGACCTGGAGCAAGCGCGACTGCTACGCCGCCCGCGAGGTCGAGGAGCTGCTGATCGTGGACCCGCTCGAGAAGCAGGTCAGCTGGATGGGCCCGGAGCGCGGCGCGTACAGGCAGCGGGCGCGGAGCCGGCTGATCGAGCTTGGCGCCGCCGAGCTCGCAGAGCAGATCGACTGGCCCGACTAGCCAATCGGTCCGCGGCGGCGCTCTCGTCGTGGGGACGGGCGCCGAGGGCTCGCGCCCTGATCAAGACGTAGAATCCCGCCGCCCATGGCAGGCGGGATCGACATCGAGCTGCGCCGCGCCGCCGTGGAGCGCGCGCGGGATCTGCAGCATGCGTACACCGATGTGATCCCTATCAGCGCGCTGCGCGAGGGCTTTACCGCGCGCGGGCGACGAGTGAGCTTCGGCTCGTTCTACAGCGGGATCTTCCGGCCGAAGGAATGCCGTGACCCCGGCGCCGTCTGCCTGGTCACAACACCCCCGAAGGTGGGACGGGCCGCGCCATACGAGGACGAATTCGATGAGGCGACAGGGCGATTCACCTATCGATTTCGCGATCCGCAGTCGACGTCAACCGCGGCGCTCCGGCAAGCCGAGGCGGACAATCGGGCGATGCTCGCGGCGTTCGAGCTCGCGGCACCAATCGTGTACTTCCGAGGGATCGCGCCTGGGCAGTACTGTGCCGTGGCGCCCGCGTTCATCGTCGCCATAGATCGCGGTGCACGGGTCGTGTGGATGGAAGCCGGAATGCCGACCGCCGACATGACACCTGCGGGCCTCCGCTCCGATGCCGACCTCCGCCGCTATGCGACGCGCGAAGCGCTCTTCCGCCTGCACCAGCAGCGATTCCGTGCTGCGGTCCTGCAGGCGTACTCGACGCGGTGTGCCGTGTGCCGGCTCCGCGAGGCGTCGCTCCTGCAGGCGTCGCACATCATCGATGACCGCGAACCCGGCGGCGCCGCGGCGGTCGTCAACGGGATCGCTCTGTGCGCGATTCATCATCTCGCCTACGACCGGAACCTGATGGGCATCGATCCTGACGGCGTCGTGCACATCGCCAGGCGTCTCCTGGACGAGGTGGACGGACCGATGCTCCGCTCGGGGTTGCAGGGGTTCCACGGCGCCGCCATCCTCAAGCCCCGCCGCACGGAGGATCGTCCGGACCCCGCCCGGCTCGAGATTCGCTACGACCGATTTCGAGCGGCGGCGTAAGCGGGGCGTCAGGCGCCTGTCGTCACGGACCTCCTGAGCCCAAGGACGCCGGCCGGCCGGCCGGAGTAGAACGTGATCCGAGCGCCGGTCACGGCGATGAGCGGGTGCGCGGTCCCGTCCCGCGTCTCGGTGCCACCGATCCGGGTCATGGCGGCGACGTGCCGGGCGCGGCCGCCGGACGGTGGCGGGCGTAGCTGCGAGCCGCGCGCACCCGGTTGCCACACCGGGTGCTGTGCCAGCGTCGGCGCGGGTCCGTGCGCAGGAACAGGACGACGCAGTCGTCGGCGGCGCACTCGGCGAGATCGGCGGTGGGGTCGGCGACGAGCGCGATGGTGGCGTGCGCGAGTCCCGCCAGCAGCTCGGCGAGATCCCGGGAGCGCTCGGATCCGGTGGAGCCGAACCGGACGCTCGCCTGCCAGTCGGCGCCGAGCTGCTCGGCCCGGAGGGCGCCGGCGCTTGCGCGGTTGACCTCCGCCCGCTCTCGTCGCGGCGGCGCGGTGCCCGCGCTGCGGGCCTGGATCAGGCGCCGGGCGGCGTCGCGGAACCGGAGCAGCTCCCGGTGCTGGTCGGCGGTCAGCCCTCGCGCCGGGGCGAAGTGAAGGTGCTCGGCCAGCCAGCGCGCGGCGTCCTCGCGCTCGCGCAAACGGTCGACCAGGCCGCCGGGCCGGTCCAGCCGCGTGTTGGCGAATGCGAGCACGTCGTCGGGGCCGAACATCTCACTCACGGTACCAGTTGACAGATACCGTGAGGACCTCCTAGCATGACGCCTCATGGTAAATCAGCAGATATCCCGTGAGAAACAGGGCTTCGCCGTCGGTCCGATCGGCGGCCCGACGATCGTGATCGACTACGGCGGGGTGCGTCTGGTCACCGATCCGACGCTCGACCCACCCGCTCCGGCGCCTGGCAGGCCGTACGCGAAGCTGGAGGGCCCGGCCCTCGACGGCGCCGCGCTCGGCCGCGCGGATGCCGTGCTCCTGAGCCACGACGAGCATGGCGACAACCTCGACCCGGCCGGACGGGCGTACGCGCTGGAGGCGGAGCGGATCATCACCGGACCGGGCGCCGCCGCGCGGCTCGGGCCTCCGGCCGTTGGCCTGGAGCGATGGCAGACGACGGAGGTGCCCCGGCCCGACGGCGCGACGATCACGATCACCGCGCTGCCCGCGGTGCACGGTCCGCTCGACGGCGAGCGCGACGCCGACGGCAACGTCAACTGCGAGGTCACGGGATTCCTGCTCACGGGCGACGGATTGCCGGTCGTCTACGTCAGCGGGGACAACGCGAGCATCGCGGCCGTCGCCGAGATCGCTGCGCATGGCGGCGCCATCGATGTCGCGATCCTGTTCGCCGGCGGTGCTCGTGTCCCCGGCAAGGAGCGTGGCCGGCCGCTCACCCTGACGGCGCCCCGCGCCGCCGACGCCGCGGTGCTGCTCGGCGCGCCAACGGTCGTGCCCGCGCACTACCGCGGCTGGTCGCACTACAGCGAGGGCGCCGCCGAGCTTGCCGCCGCCTTCGATGATGCCGGGATCGCGGAACGGCTGGCGGTCGGCGAGCCCGGGATCTGGACGATCGGTCCCGCCGGCCCGTGATGATGCGAGCGGGTGCCTATCGCAGCCGCGCGAGCACGAGTGCCACGGCGAGCACGACCATCGCCATCCAGAGCACCGACAGCGCCCCCTCCAGCGGCGCGGCCAGCCGGGCGGTGTCGAGCTCGATGATCCGGCCGTCACGCAGGGTCTGGCGGCCCTCGACGGACGTGGTGCGCCGCCGGAGCTCCCGGGCAGGGGTCGACAGCCGGCGCTGGGCGAGCGAGAGCAGGCAGCAGGCGAGCGCCACGAGCAGACCCTCGGGGCGGATGCGCAGCGCCTCGACGAACCAGCCGGTGAGCGCCGGAAATCCGCCCCAGGCGAGCGCGAACCACAGATCGGTGTGCAGGCGCCCGCCGAACAACTCGAGGTTGTAGCCGAGGGCCAGCACCACGCCCGCCACCATGAACGGGATCAGCCACACCGACACCACGATCGCGCCGACGGCTCCGATCGCCACAGCGCCCGCCAGCCCGAGTGCCGCCAGCCCGATCAGCGCCGCCGAGGGGAGGCGGGTGCCGAGCGGCCGCCCGGCCAGCTCGTCGAGCGCGTGGCAGCCGATCCCGAGCGCCAGGAAGAACGCGCCGATGGCCGCCCCCAGCCGCCAGAGCATGAACGTCGGCGCGAGCGCGGCGCCGATCGCGACGTAGCTGAGATGCCAGGCCGTGTAGGGCGGGTGCAGGAGCGTCACCACGTCCCGCCACCCGCCGGGCGAGAGCGCGTAGAACGCCGGGCGCGGGACCTCCGGCCTATCGGTTCGAAGCGCCGTCTCGCACCCCCGCCACGACGATCCCCGCGCCGAAGCTCATGTCCCGCTGGGCCGCGTCCGTGATCCCCGCCTTGCGCCAGAGCGCCGGCAGATCCGGCTCGGAGTCGTGCAGCTGCTCGATGCTGGGACCGAGGAACCGCCCGACGTCGTACCAGGGGCGGGACACGGCGCGGCCGAGCAGCGGCAGCCCGACGCGGGTGTGGACCCGCCACAGCGCGCGGAGCACCGGGTCGCGCGGCACTCCGAACTCGACCATCCCGATCCTCCCGCCCGGCTTCACCACGCGCGCGAGCTCACGCATCGTCGCGGCGCGATCATCCACGTAGCGCAGCAGGTAGGTGAACGACAGGGCGTCGAACTCCCCGTCGGAGAACGGCAGCGACTCCGCCTCCCCGACGAGGAAGCTCAGGCGGGGAGCGAGTGCCAGCGTGCGCTGCAGACGCTCACGCGCCGCTCCGAGCATCGCCTCGCTCTGATCGAGGCCGACCACGTCCGCGCCCCGGGCCGCGAGCGCGAAGGCGACCATGCCGGTGCCGGTGGCGACGTCCAGGATCCGCATCCCGGGCCGGGGATCGATGGCGTCGACCAGTGCGCGCCGCCACCGAGGGTCCTGGCCGAAGCTCATCACCGCCCCGACGCGGTCGTAGCCGGCGGCAAGGCCGCTGAACAGGTCCACGGCATGACGTTTGCGCTCTGCGGGCATCGGCACTGCCCAGCCTACGGGTGATCGTGCTCCGCGTCATGGCGGAGGACTATTTGATCGCCAACCAGTGTGCCGTCTCCGATTCGACCCGGTAGGTGTGCGGCGAGCCCTGGGGCGTGACCGCGCTGTGGCCGGCGGTCAGCCGAAGCTCCTCGTCGCCGACGTGGAGGCGCAGCTCGCCCTTCAGTCTCGTGCGCATGGCGTGCCAGGGCCGCATCTACGGTGAGTTCGCCGACAGCCGGTGGTACGCCGAGCCCAAGCGGCTGGAGCGCCTCGTTATCCGCAGTCGCGCATCGCATGCCGAATGGCTCGACGAGGTCGAACAAGCGCTGCGTCCACGGCGCCGTCCGCGGCGGCCCGGAGCGACACGCTCGCAGCCCTGAGGTGGTGTGACTGGTCGCCCGGCCGCGTGCGCGAGGACGTCGAGCGCCCGGCCCGCTCAGCCCGCCGCCGTCGCGGGGAAGTGCGGGGAGTCGGAGGCGAGGTGCGTCCGGTAACGGGCGCACACGTCCTCCCAGCGCTCGCGCGGGCTCGTGCCGAGCTCGCGGATCAGCTCGAGCATCTCGGGCGAGCTTCCGATCACCAGCATCCGGGCGGTGTGGCTCGTGTCATTGCGGAAGGCGTGGATGCAGCCGGCCGGGATGAACACGGTGCCGCCGGTCCGGGCCGTGATCCAGGTGTCCCCGAGCAGGTATTCGACCTTGCCCGCGAGCACGTAGAACGCTTCCTCGATGTCGTCGTGCCAGTGGGGGACGCGGAAGCCTCCGCCCGGCGGAACGGTGGCGTCGATCAGGCCGAGCCAGGTGGCGCCCTGGGGAGCGCCGATCTTGAACATCGGTCGACCGAACGAGAGCTCGACAGTGCCTTCGCCGGCGCCGATCGCCGCCGGCGTGGTGGTCACGGACATGATGCGGTCCCTCCTGCTGAAGTACCACCGTAGAGATACAGTGATACTGTATTGATGTGGTGAAGCTACGATCTCAGAGGTGACTCCGCCTGTCAAGCCTCCGCAGACGCGCACGCGACGCAGGGACCGTGGCGCGGCGACCGCTCAGCGGATCACCGACGCCGCGCGGGATCTGTTCCTGGAGCGCGGGTACGTCCCCACGACGATCGAGGCGATCGCCGACCGGGCCGATGTCGCGGTGGAGACCGTGTATGCGCGGTTTCGCAACAAGCGGGCGCTGCTTGTCGCGGTGGTGGAGCAGGCGGTGACCGAGACCGGAGCCGTCCCGCTCGCGGAGCGTCCGGAGCTCGCCGGGCTCGCCGCCGAGGACGACCCGCGGGCGCGGGTCAGGCTCGCGGCCCGCCTCTCCCGTGGGATGCTCGAGCGGGTCTCACCCGTCTACGACCTGCTGCGGGACGCGGCGCGCGTCGATGACTCGCTCCAGGAATACGTGACCCGCCAGGTCGCGCTGCGGCTCGAGTTCCAGCGCAACCTGATCGCGCTCCTGCGCCGGGACGGCGCGTTCCGCAGCGGCCTCACCAGCGCCGCGGCCGCCGACACCTACTCCGCGCTGGCCAACCCCGAGCTGTTCCTGCTGCTCACCGGGCATCAGGGCTGGACGCCCGCCAAGTACGAGCGGTGGCTGGGCGGCGCGCTCGAGCGCCTCCTGCTCGGCGGCGTGGGCCCAGGCTCCGAGCGGTAAGGTGCCCGCGGCGGCGCCGGCTCGGGAGAGGCCGGAGCGTCGCCGGAGACCCCGCGCCATGTCCGCTGATCCATCCGCCACGCCCCATCGGGTCGTGATCGACTGCGACCCCGGCCATGACGACGCGGTCGCGCTGCTCGTCGCGGCCGGCGACCCGCGGGTGGAGCTGCTCGGTATCGCGACGGTGGCCGGCAACCAGACGCTCGACTTGGTGACCCGGAACGCCCTGGTGGTGGCGTCCGTGGCGGGCCTCACGGATGTGCCGATCGTGGCCGGCGCCGGCTGCCCGCTCGTCCGGCCGCTGCGGACCGCTCCCGAGATCCACGGCGAGTCGGGCCTCGACGGCCCGCCGCCGATCGAGCCGGCCATCGAGGTGACCCCGGGCCACGGGGCCCGCTTCATCGCCGAGACGGTGCTCGCCGATCCCGGCCGGGTGACGCTCGTGCCCACCGGGCCGCTCACGAACGTCGCGCTCGCGTTGCGGATGTACCCGGAGATCGCCGAGGCGGTCGAGCGGGTCGTGCTCATGGGCGGCAGCTACACGCGCGGCAACACGACCCCGGCGGCCGAGTTCAACATCTTCGTCGACCCCGAGGCGGCCGCGGCGGTGTTCGCCGCCGACTGGGACGTGACGATGATCGGCCTGGACGTGACGCACCTCGCGCTCTACGCGGACGAGGTGGCGGAGCGCCTGGACGAGGTCGACACCCGGGCGGCGCGGTGGATGGACGAGTTGATGACGTTCTTCGCCGCGACGTACCGCACGGCCGGTCGCGTGGGCGCGCCGCCGGTCCACGACGCGGTTGCGGTCGCGTCGGTCATCGACCCCTCGCTGGTGACGACGCGGGACGCCCGCGTCGAGATCGAGACGGCGGGGGCGCTGACGAGGGGCATGACCGTCGTCGACTTCGCCGCGGCGCCGCAGACCGGCCGCCACCGGGTCGGCGTCGATCTCGATGTCGAGCGGTTCTGGGACCTCGTGCTCGCCGCGGTGGGCGCCCTGCCCTGAGCGGTCAGTGCTCCAGCGCGGCGAACGCGGCCGCGACCTGCCCGGCGAGCCGCGCGTTGTCGATCGCCAGCTGCCGGTTGACGGCCTGCGTCCGGCCACCGCTGCGTTCGTGCAGCGAGGCAAGCACCCGCGGCGTGACCCCCTGCCCGGTGACCCCGTCGCGCTCGGCATCGGCGAGCGCGGCGGCGATCAGCTCGTCCATGTCCTCCACCTCGCTGGCGGGCGGCTGAGCGAGCACGACCGCCGATGCGGCGCCGAGCGACCAGTGCGCGGCGGCGACGTGAGCGGCCTCGGCCGCCTCCTCGACCCGCTCGCACCCCGGGCCGCCACGCGCCTGGTAGAAGAGCGGCAGCTCGTCCGTCCGGAAGCCGAGCACGGGCACGCTCGCCGTCTCCAGCAGCTCCGCCGTGGCCTCGACGTCGAGCAGCGACTTGACGCCGGAGCAGACGACGAGCGCCGGGGTGCGCGCGAGCTCCACCAGGTCGGCGGAGATGTCCGGGTGGGTCGCCAGCCCGCGGTGGACGCCGCCGAGGCCGCCGGTGGCCATGAAGCGCACCCCGGCGATCCGGCAGGCGGCGAGCGTGGCGCCGACCGTCGTCGCGCCGAGCTGGCGCCGCGCGCTGCAGATCCCGAGCTCACGCGGCCCGACCTTGCGCGCCGCCGGCGTGAAGCGCCCAAGCTCGGCCTCCTCCAGTCCGACTCTCAGTGAGCCGTCGATCATCCCCACGGTCGCGGGCACCGCCCCGCCCTCCCGGACGGCGGCCTCGCACGCACGTCCGACCTCGACTCCTTCACCGGACGGAAAGCCGTGGGCGACGATCGTCGTCTCCAGCGCAACGACCGGCCGGCGCTCGCGCAGCGCCTGCGCCACCTCGGAGCTCACCCGGACCGCGCTCATCGCGACCCCGTCCTGACCGGCGCCGTCGGGGGCACGTCCGGCATCGCGCCCACGCGGGCGACGCAGCGCGCCGCGGCGGACAGGCCGCTCTGGGCGGCGCTCAGCAGCTCATCCGGACCATCCACGCCCGCCCCCAGGGCCACGAGGAAGCCCGCGGCGAACGCGTCGCCCGCGCCCGTGGTGTCGACCACCTCGGCGTCGTCGGCCGGCAGCGCCCACCGGTTGCCGCCGGAGAGGACCGTGCAGCCGTTCGCGCCCTGCTTGACGACGGACACGGGCACGATCGACGCGTCTCCGAGCGCGTCGGCTTCGAGAGCGGTCTGGAAGACGAGGTCCGGGCCGAGCCCGCCCACGCGCCGACGCGCCTCCCGCTCCCCGAGCTCGCGCAGGCGCGCCGCGCACGACAGGTCGAGGCTGACCCGCGCGCCGTGCTCGCGCGCCAGCTCGGCGGCGCGCAGGGCCGACCCCGCGGCCTCGTCGTCGAACAGGTGGTAGCCGGAGACGTGCAGCCAGGCGCAGCCCGCGAACCACTTGCGCTCCAGGTGCTCGGGCCGCAGCGAGCGCGCGCATCCCGGGTCGGAGACGAGCGTGCGCTCCCCGGACACCCCGATGATCGAGACGACGACGCCGACGCGACCGCGGAGCACGGGGCCGACGATCTCGACGCCGCGTTCGCTCAGCCGTGCGGCCGCGCGCTCCTGGCTGTCGTCGCTCGCGCACGCACACACCAATCGGGCCTCGGCGCCGAGTGCCACCACCCACGCGGCGACGTTCGCCGCCTGGCCGCCGCACTCCATGCGGACCCGTCCCGGCGTGTCGTCGCCCGGCTGCACCGTGGCGAGCGGCTCGACCAGCACGTCGAGCATCAGGTCCCCGATGACCGCGATCCGCACCGCCACTCGTTCCGGCGTCCCCACGGTCCGGACAGCTCCACTACCGGGTCGTGTAGACGCCGGTCGGCTCCGCGTGGTAGCCCTTCGCGCCGACCTTCCGGGCCAGCGGGCTGCGCGGGTCCTCGCCGGCGGCGAGCCGGTCCAGCGCGTACCGGAAGTCGTACCGGGGGGAGAAGCCGAGCTCGCGGACGGCCAGGCCGTTGTCGTAGACGCGGTCCACGCCGGGGAACATCGACCACCCGCGCGCGCGGTAGATCTCCTCGTAGTCGGGGAAGAGCTCGGCGACCACGCTCGGCAGGTCGGCGCGCAGCCGCTCGACCTGGTCGCGGCGGAACGGGGTGGTCGCGCTGATGATGTAGCGGGCGAAGCCGAGCTCGCCGCCGCGCTCCAGCGCGAGCAGGTGGGCGCTCACCACGTCCTCGAGGTCGACGCGGCGGTAGAGCAGCTCGTTGACCTTGAGGTTGAGGCTGTCGTAGGCGGTGCGCACCGACTCGGTGTCGTCGTCCTCGGGGAAGAACCGCGACGTTCGCAGGATCACGCACGGGAGGCGGTGGTCGCGCGAGGCCAGCTCGCACAGGTCCTCGGCGGCCCGCTTGGTCACCCCGTAGATGTTGCGCGGCAGCGGGACCGCCTCCTCGGTGATCCACGCGGCCGGCGCCTCGGGCCCCGGGGTGAGCGCGCGGCCGAACGCGCTCGTCGTGCTCGTGTACACGAACCGCGAAACGCCGGCGTCGACCGCCGCCTCGAGCAGGGTGAGCGTGCCCGCGATGTTCGTTTCGACGAACTCCGCGCGCGAATGCGAGCCGACGTGCGGCTTGTGCAGCGTGGCGGCGTGCACGACCGCGTCCGCGCGCGCGACCGCGCCCCGCACGAGCCGGCGGTCGGCGACCGAGCCGACGACCGATGTGTGCTCCGAGGGGAGCACGTCGAGCCCGACGACCTCGTCGCCGCGCTCGCGCAGCACGCGGACGAGCGCCTCGCCGAGGTGGCCGGAGCTGCCGGTGACGAGGACCCTCATGCGACGGGCCTCCTCACGCGACCGGGCGTCCTCAGGCAACCAGGCTTCCTGACGCCACCGAGCGGGCTCACGCGACCGGCTCCGCCAGCCGCTGGCGCAGCGACGCCTTGAGCTCGTCGTCGCAGAACGCGGCGTCGATGGCGGTCGCCGTCACCTGCAGCAGATCGTCCTCGGTGAACCCCATCCGCTGGGCGCACACCCGGTACTCGCCCGCGACGCTCGCGCCGAAGTACGGCGGGTCGTCGGACCCGAGCGTGAAGCGCACGCCCGCGTCGCGCAGGCGGGGGAGGGGATGCTCGTCGTAGCTTCCGAACACGCCGAGCACGACGTTGCTCGTCGGGCACGTGTTGAGCACGATCCCGCGCTCGGCGATCTCCGACACGAGCGCCGGGTCCTCGATCGCGCGGACGCCGTGGTCGATCCGCGTGACCGGCAGCTCGAGCGCCGCGCGCACGCTCTCCGCGCCGGCCCACTCGCCGGCATGCACGGTGCAGCCGATCCCGGCGGCGGCCGCGATCTCGTATGGCTCCGCGAAGTCCTGATTGGGGAAGCCCGCCTCGTCGCCGGCCATCGAGAACCCGACGACGTAGGGGTGGGGGCGCTCGGCGGCGTGGCGCGCGACGCGCACTGCGCGCTCGAGCCCGAAGTTCTTGACCGCCGAGATCAGGATCCGCCCCTCGATCCCGTGCTCCGCGCGGGCGTCGTCGATCCCGCGCGCGATCCCCGCCAGATGGTCCTCCTCGCTGAGGCCGACGAGCGCCGCGTGATCCGGCGAGGCCGTGAGCTCGACGTAGATGACGCCCTCGTGGGCGCAGCCGCTCAGGTACTCGTACGTGATGTCGCGGTAGTCCTCGGCGGTGCGGATGACGCTCGCCGCGAGGTCGTAGGTCGCGAGGAAGTCGAGGAAGTCCGTGTAGCGGAAGCGCCCGTCCTCGCCGAGCATCCGCTCGGGGAGGGGGAGGCCGTTGCGCTCCGCCAGGCGCCGCACGAGCTCCGGCGGCGCGGTGCCCTCGAGGTGGACGTGAAGCTCGGCCTTGGGCAACGAACGCATCTCGGGAGAAAGGTCTATCAGCGTGGCCCGTCGCTGCCCAGTCGCCCGATCACCCCGAGCAGCAGCCGGGTCAGATCGGCGCTCGCCCGCGCGGCGTCGCGCAGCGTCTGCTCGTGGCTGAGCTCGATGTCGCTGAGCCCCTCGGCGAGGTTCGTGATCGCCGAGATCGCGAGCACCCGCAGGCCGCAGTGACGCGCGAGCACCGTCTCATGGACGGTCGACATGCCGACGGCGTCGGCGCCGAGCGTGCGAAACGCGCGGATCTCGGCGGCGGTCTCGAAGCTCGGGCCGCTCACCGCGAGGTACACGCCCTCGGCGAGCGCGATCCCGAGCTCGGCGGCGACCGCGTGCGCCGTCGTACGCAGCGACGCGTCATAGGCGTCGCGCATCGCCGGGAAGCGTGGGCCGATCGAGGGGTCGTTCGGTCCCACGAGCACGTTGACCCCGCTCAGGTTGATGTGGTCGGAGATCGCCAGCAGGCTGCCGGGTCCGAGCTCGGGTCGCAGCGATCCGGCGGCGTTCGTGAGCACGAGGATCTCGACGCCCGCCGCGCGCAGCGCTCGCACGGGCACCCGGATCGCGTCGAGGTTCCCGCCCTCGTAGACGTGAGCGCGGCCCTGCAGCACCGCGACCGGAACGCCGCCCACCGCGCCCATCACGACACGGCCGGCGTGCCCTTCGATGGTCGGCCGGGGGAAGCCGGGCAGCTCCTCGTACCGCACGACGACCGGCTCGGCGACGGCGTCGGCGACCGCGCCCAGCCCCGAGCCGAGGACGAGGCCGACCCGTGGCGGGGCCCCGGGCGTGCGCGTCGCGAGCACCGCCGCGGCCTCGGCGACCTCCGCGGCGCTCTCGGGCCGCCCGCCGCTCACGCCTCCAGATCCCCGCGGGAGAACGCCCCCGGCAGCAGCTCCCCCAGGGTGACGGTCGACGGCTCGTGCCCCGGCCGCCCGAGATGCACCGGCGTCGCCGGATCGCCGAACTCCGCCAGGCGCTGGCGGCAGCCGCCGCATGGGGGGCAGTGCTCGAGCTTCTCGGCGACCACGGCGACCGCGGTGATCGCGGTTTCGCCCGCGGTGACGAGCGCCCCGAGCGCGGAGGCCTCCGCGCACGCGCCCTGCGGGAACGCGACGTTCTCCACGTTCGCGCCCGCGTAGATCGCGCCGCTCCGCGCCCGCACGGCGGCGCCGACCTTGAACGAGGAGTACGGGGCGTAGGCGTTGCGCATCGCGGCATCGGCGGCGCGCAGCAGCGACTGCGCGCCGTCGATCAGGAGGTCCGCGTACCCGCCCGCGACGAGCGCTGCGTCATCGATTCCGAGCGCCTCGCGCAGGCGCGCCATCTGCGCCGGCGCGCGCTCGTCCGGCTCGACGATCTCGATCTCGATGAACGTCCCCAGGTCTTCGACCTCGTCGAGGTGGATGCGAGCGTTCTCCCATGACAACAGGCGCCGGCGCTTCGACACCACCACCCGCGTCCCGAGCGTCTGCTCCAAAGCCGCGGACAAAGCCCCCGGGTCGGACACGGGCACGCGCACGTACGAGCTCTCCGCCGCCTGCAGCGCATCCCCGCGCCGGTAGGCGATCAGCTCGGCGTCGCCGCCCTCGGGCTGCCGGAGCTTCAACCGCCCGTGGCGGGAGGCGAAGTACGTGTCGCGCTGACGGAGCACGCCCCGGTCGGCCGCCCCGAGCGCCGCCGCCCGGGCGGCGGTCGCCGCGGGGTCGGGGTCGCTCGCCTTCAGCTCGAGGTTGACCGCCATCAGGCGCCCGCGTCGACGTCGACCCACTTGTCGCGCGGACGCGGCCGGTGATTCTCGCAGCGGTCGAGCAGCACCGCCGGGTCGTGCTCGACGAGCAGGCTGTCGCGGTGCTCGGCCCACAGGAAGCGCTCGTCGACCATGTGCTGCAGGAACGACAACAGGCCGTCCCAGTAGTCCGCGACGTTCAGGAGGCCGATCGGCTTGCCGTGGAGGCCGAGCTGGCTCCAGGTGAACATCTCGAACAGCTCGTCCATCGTCCCGGTCCCGCCCGGGAGCGCGATCACGGCGTCGGAGAGCCGCGCCATCAGCTCCTTGCGCTCGTGCATCGTCTCGACGATGCGCAGATCCGACAGGCCGGCGTGGGCGATCTCGCGCTCGAGCAGCATCCGCGGGATCACCCCGATGACCTCGCCGCCGCCCTGCAGCGCGCCGTCGGCGACGGCCGCCATCACGCCGACGCTCGCGCCCCCGTAGACGAGGCCGAGCCCGCGCTCGGCGAGCAGCCGCCCGAGCTTCACCCCGGCCGCCGTGTAGTCCGGCCGGGCGCCGGGGCTGGAGCCGCAGAAGACGAGGACCCGCTTCATCGTCCGGCGGCGCCCGCGCGCCCCGCGTGAGCGACGCCCGCGCGCCGACCGTCGGCGGCGGTCTCGCCAAGCACTCCCTCCAGCGACAGGATCCGCCGCAGGATCGCGAGCGACGAGGCGTACGTCGAGTCCATCCCGTAGTAGGACAGGCCGCGGGCGCCGAGCGTGCGCGCCTGCGTGTACGGCGTGTCGGAGGCGTAGTGGATGATGCCGAGGTCGATCGGGAGCTTGGAGAAGCTCACCGCCTCCCCGACGGGATGGCGGTCGGGGTCGGCGATCTCGTAGACCGCGTTGCAGAACGGGCCCGCCTCCATCTCGACGACCGTGAACGCCTCGCGGTAGTAGAAGTCGAGATACGAGCGGTTCTGCAGGAACGTGCTCTTGACGGTCACCGCTCGCTGGTTGTCGAGGCCCGAGCCGAAGCGCAGGTCGGCCGCGAGGTCGTCGACCGTGAACGCGTTGTCGAGCCAGTACGTCGAGCCCGAGTGCTCGTCGTGGACGACGCTCGAAATCATGACGTCGCCGACGTCGGCGTTGAGCGTCGCGGCCTTGCCGAGCACGTAGACCCCGCGCAGCGCGGCTCGGTCGACGGCCACCTCGCGCAGGATGTTGTAGGCGGCGACACCGAGTGGATAGTCGATGTTGACGATCACCGCGTCGCTGGCCGCGAGCGCGTTCGCGTCGACGGCGCCGACGCGCGGGTCGAGCGCGTCGGCGCGGAGCGCCGCGAGCGGGATGATCTGGGCGGGAACGCGGAGCGCCGTGCGGCTCGGCAGGTGGGTGACGCCCCGGGCCTGCTCGGCGCTGCGACGCTCGGCCGTGCCGGCCTCGCCCCGCGCGGAGAAGTACAGGCGGGCGACGAAGTACAGGAAGTTCTCCCATGAGCCCTCGGTGCGCCCCTCGCGGAACGCCTGCAGCTCCCGGCGCAGGATGTCCTCGGGGTCCATCGTCTCGACGAAGCGGATGAGCTCCGCCTCGCGCTCCTCCGCGACCGAGGTGACGATGTTGACGAGGCTGTGCGTGTTCGAGCTCACGAAGTAGACGGGCCGCTCGGTGAGGCCCTCGTCGGCCAGCTCGGCCCGCACGGGCGCCCACCAGCGCCGCGTCATCCGCGCGTAGCCGGTGTTCGTGCCGCCGAGCATCCGCACCCGCAGAGACTTGCGGCGCTCCGCGATTCCGCGCAGGCGCTCGCCGAAGCGCTCGCCCCATGCCTCCTTCAGGCGCGCCCAGTCCTCGGCGCCGCCGCCCAGCAGCGCGGCGCACCGCTCCGGCTCGGGCTCCTCGTCGCCGATCGTCTGACGCCAGCCGGCGGCGAGCTGGCGCACGCGGATCTTGTTGTGCTCGATCTGGAAGGCGACGAGCGTCGGCATCAGGTCGTCGACGTCGGAGGCGCTTGCCAGGAGCACGGCGAGCGTGCCCGCGCCGTCGTCGTACCAGCGGCGGCGCCGTGCCGGCGCCTCGGTCTCGGCCCAGTCCTCGACGTCCATGCCGAATGCCGCGAGCGACTCGGTGTCCTGGCCCATCGCGACGAGGTTCGCGTCGAGGATCCCGTCGGGGAGGCGGCGGATCGCGTAGATGAACGCGCCGAGGTCGAGCTCATCGCTCGCGGCGAGCGGGTGCAGGCTTGAGCCCATCGCCCGGTGCGAGGACTCGAGCACCCGCAGGTGCGTCTCCCCGCTGGAGCGCAGCAGCGTGTTGTACGTGCGCTGGTAGAGCTCGACCTCGTCGCTGAGGCGGGTGTCAGCCTCATTGAGGCTGGCCAGCGCCAGTCGTGCGATCGCCATCGCCCTAGTTTGCCCGTCCGGACGCGTCCACGGCTACTCCCTCACGTACGGAATTCCGTCCGCCGCCGGGGCCCGCGAGCGTCCGACGAGGCCGGCGACCGCGATCAGCGTCACGACGTAGGGCAGCGCCTCGAACAGGGTGCCGAGCGTCGAGTTGACGCTCGAGACCCGATCGGCCATCGCGCTGCCGAACCCGAACAGGAGGGTCGCCCACAGCGCGCCCCATGGCTTCCACTTCCCGAAGATCATTGCCGCGAGCGCGATGAAACCACGTCCGTTCGTCATGTCGTTGCTGAACGATCCCACGAAGCCGACCGACAGGTAGGCGCCGCCGAGCGCGGCGAGGACGCCGGAGGCGATGACCGCGGCGTAGCGGATGCGCAGCACCGGCAGCCCGAGCGTGTCCGCGGCGCGCGGCTTCTCGCCGACCGAGCGGAGCCTGAGTCCCCAGCGGGTGCGGAACAGGAAGAAGGTGAGCGCGGGCACGAGCGCGAGCCCGATCCACGTCATCAGGTTCGCGTCCCCGATCGCCGTCCCGAAGAACCCGACGTGCTGGATTGGGAGCTTCACGTTCGGGATCATCGAGATGTTGAGCGGGGTGCCGTTCGGCCCGTAGTGGTACTCGAGGAAGTAGCCGGTGATCCCGAGTGCGAGGAAGATGATCCCGAAGCCCGAGACGATCTGATCGGCGCGCAGGTGGATCGAGAAGAACGCGTGAATCGCGCCGAGCACCGCGCCGGAGAGCATCGCGACGAGCAGGCCCCACACCCAGGAGTGCAGCAGGTCGGCGCCGTAGATCCCCCAGAAGCAGCCCATCAGCATCATGCCCTCAAGGCCGATGTTGATGACCCCGCTCGACTCCGAGACGACGCCGCCGAGGGCGGCGAACAGCAGCGGCGTCATGTAGCGGAGCGTCGCCGCGACGAGCGCGGACCACGTGAACACCGACTCGAGCGTGCCGAGCGCCGAGTGCACCGAGGCCTCCGCGCCCGCGACCGCGAGCAGCGCGACGACGATCGCCTCGATCCCGAGCTTGCGCTCACCGCCCGCCGCCGACCAGGCCCCCGCGCACACGGCGAGCGCGGCGAGCACGATCGAGGGCACGAGCGTGCGGACCTCGATCGGGGGGATCGTGATCACCCAGGCGATCGCGCCGAGGACGCAGCCCGCGATTCCGATCTGCCGGCGGGTGACCCCGGCCGACGGGAGCGCCGCGCTCGCCCGGACGCTCATGCACCGCCGTCCCGGTTCGCGTGGCCGCTCACGGGTGCCGCCTCGAGGTCGCGGGGGCGCTCACGAGCCGCCGCCGTCCCGGTCCGGCCCCGCAGCGCTGTCCGCCGAGGCGACGACCGGCCGGCGCCGGAGCGCCACGCCGATCCGCCGGCCGCCCCGCAGCAGCCGCAGCGTGATCACGTCGGTCGAGACGAGCAGCACGATCAGCCCCTCGATCATGAACGTGAGGTACTGCACGAGCGTCGGGTCGATGCTCAGGTTGATGTTGCGGTTCGACGTGCCGGTGAGGAGCGCCCCCCAGAGCAGCGCGGCGACCGCCGTCCCGCTCGCCGTGTTGCGCCCGAGCAGCGCGACCGCGATCCCGTAGGCCCCGACCTGCGAGGTCTGGACGTCGTTCGTGAACAGGTTGAACTTCCAGCCGAGGATGTCGAGCGACGCCGCGATCCCGGCGAACGCGCCGCAGATGAGCATCACGCGGACCCAGGTGCGCCCGGCGCTCATCCCGGCCGACTCGGCGGCGGCCGGATTGAAGCCGACGGCCCGCGCCTCGAACCCGAGGCGGGTGCGCTTGATGATGATCGCGTACACGACCGCGAGCCCGACCGCGACGAAGATCCCGACGTCGAGGCCCTGCAGGGAGGCGCTTCCCCAGAAGACCGGAAGCTTCGCCCCCGCGACCACGCTCGAGGAGACGGGCGTCGTCAGGTTTGCCCTCGCCGGGCTGTGCAGCGGTCCGCCGAGCTGGAAGCAGTAGACCCCGAACCAGATCGCGACCCAGTTGAGCATGATCGTCGAGATCACCTCGTTCGCGCCCGTGGTCGCCTTGAGGAATCCGGCGATGCCGCCCCACGCGGCGCCGGCAAGGCCGGCGGCGACGATCGCGAACGCGATGTGGAGCACCGGGTCCATGCTCCGGAAGGAGGAGCCGACCCACACGGCGACGATCCCGCCGACGGTGTACTGCCCCTGGCCGCCGATGTTGAAGAGGCCCGCGCGGAATGCGAACGCGACCGCGAGGCCGACCAGCAGGAGCGGCGTCGCCTGCAGCAGCGTCTGCTGAAGGTTTCCGGCCGCGGTCGCGCGCGCGGATCCGCTCACCCACGGGAACAGCCAGTTGAGTCCGGTCCCGTCGAAGATCGACGAGTACGTGGTGAGCGGGTTGTGCCCGGTCGCGAGCACGATCAGGCCGCCGGCGACGAATGCGATGACGGCGGTGAGGATCGGCACCGCGACGCCGCTCAGCCCTCGCCGGAACGCGGTGAGCGTCGCCGGCGTGCGCGCCGCGGCGCCCCCGGTCTCCTCGGACTCCGCGACGAGCTCCTCCTTGAGCGTGCTCACCCGCTCACCTCCTCCGGCCGCCGCGAGCGGCCGCCGGTCATCGCGAAGCCAAGCTCCTCCTCGCTCGCGTCGGGCGGGAACTCGCCGACGATCCGGCCCTCGTAGATGACGAGGATCCGGTCCGCGAGCGCCCGGATCTCCTCGTACTCGAGCGACACGAGCAGCACCGCCCGGCCGCGGTCGCGCTCGGCGAGCAGCCGGCGGTGGACGAACTCGATCGCGCCGACGTCGAGACCGCGGGTCGGCTGGTGGGCGATGAGCAGCTTCGGGTCGGACGCGATCTCGCGCGCGACGCATACCTTCTGCTGGTTGCCGCCCGACAGGGCCGCGGCGTACGCCTCGACGCCGCCGCCGCGGACGTCGTACTCGCGCAGCAGCTTCTCGGCGCGGGCCTTCATGTGCCCGGTGCGGAGCCACCCCCGGCGGCTGAACGCGGCCGAGCGGTACTCGCGCAGCGCGAGGTTCTCGGCGAGCGTGAACGGAAGCACGAGCCCGCGCTGCTGGCGGTCCTGGGCGATGTGGGCGACGCCGGCGTCGGTCGCCGCGCGCACGCCCTTGCCGGCGATCTCGCGGCCGTCGACGACGATTGAGCCCGCCTGCGGCGCCCGCAGCCCTGCGATCGCGTCGACGAGCTCCTGCTGGCCGTTGCCGTCGACGCCCGCCACCGCGACGATCTCCCCGCCGTTGACCGTGAGCGAGACGCCGGCGACCTGCTCGAGGTCGCGGTCGTCGCGCACGTGCAGGTCGCGCACCTCAAGCAGCGGGCGCTCGGGGTTGGCGGGCGTCTTCTCGATCGACAGCATCACGTCGCGGCCGACGACGAGACGCGCGAGGCTCCGTTCGGTCGCGCCGTCGCGCGGCACCGTGTCGACCTTCTGACCGCGCCGGAGCACCGTGATCCGGTCGGCGACCTCGAGCACCTCCCCGAGCTTGTGCGAGATGAAGACGATCGCCCGCCCGTCCGCCTTGAGGCGGCCGAGCACCCCGGTGAGTGCCCGCGCCTCCTGCGCGGTGAGCACTGCTGTCGGCTCGTCGAGCACGAGCACCCGCGCCTCGCGATAGAGCGCCTTGAGGATCTCGACCCGCTGCTGGGCGCCGACCGTGATGTCCTCGATCCGGGCATCGGGGTCGACCGCAAGGCCGAAGCGCTCGGACAGCTCACGGACTCGGGCGCGCGCGGCCCTGAGGTCGAGCACGCCCCCGCGGCTCGGCTCCTGGCCGAGGACGATGTTCTCGGCGACCGTCATCACGTCGATCAGCATGAAGTGCTGGTGGACCATGCCGATCCCAAGGCGGATCGCGTCCGAGGGGGAGCCGATCTGCACGGGCGTGCCGTCGACGAGGATCTCGCCCGCGTCGGGGCTGTACAGGCCGTAGAGCACCGACATGAGCGTCGACTTGCCGGCGCCGTTCTCGCCGAGCAGCGCGTGGACCTCGCCGGCGTACAGGTCGAAGTCGACCCGGTCGTTGGCGACGACCGGGCCGAACTTCTTCGTGACCCCCTTGAGGGCGAGGACCGGGGGGCCTTCGTGCGCCACCGCCCCGCCCTGACTACTTCGTGACCAGGATCTTGGTGGGCGGCTTGATCTTGCCGGCCTTCATCTCGGCGATGACGTGCTCGACCTTCGCCTTGAACGGCGCGCCGGCCGCGTCGATCTTGCCGATCCCGACGCCGCCGTTGTTGATGTTCTCCTGCAGGTTCGCCGAGAACTTGCCCGCCTTGAGGTTCTTGATCGCGGTGAACACGCCCGTGTTCACCTTCTTCATCGCCGAGGTGAGCACGTACTGCGGCGACAGGTAGCTCTGGTCGGCGTCGACGCCGATCACCTGCGTGTGCGTCTGCACCCCGGCCGAGATCACGCCGAGCCCGCAGGCGCCGGCGACCTGGAAGACGACCTTCGAGCCCGCGTTGATCTGGTTGAGCGCGAGCTCCTTGCAGGCCGACTCGTCGGTGAAGTTCTGCGAGTAGGCGTTCATGAGCTTCGCCGAGGGGTCCGCCGCCTTGACACCCGCCTGGAAGCCCGCGATGTAGAGGTCGACGGGCGGGATGCTCTGGCCGCCGACGGTCGAGGCCGTCGTGTAGTGGTGGGCCTTCAGGTAGAGGCCGGCGAGGTATCCCGCCGGATAGCCCGCCTGCTGCTCGGCGAAGTCGATCCCCTCGATGTTCTTCGCGGTGTCCGGCGGCGTGCCGCCCGGGTTGTCGACGATCGCGAAGTGCGTCTTCGGGAACTGCGTGGCGACCTTCTGGAGGTCGCCGGCCATGAGGAAGCCGACCGCGATCACGAGCTTGTAGCCGCCCTGCGCGAGCTTGGTGAGGTTCGGGATGTAATCCGCGCCGGAGCTCGACTGCAGGACCTTGTACTTGACGCCGAGCTGCGACGCGGCCTGCTGCACGCCCATGTACGACAGGTGGTTGAAGCCGTGATCGTTGAGCCCGCCGATGTCGGTGACGAGGCCGACGCTGAAGCTCCCGCCGCCGGAGGAGCCCGACGACGACCCCCCGCTCGAGGCCGTCGAGCTCGCGCCCTTGCTGCCCGAGCTTCCCGATCCGCCCTGCTTGCTGCTTCCGCACGCCGCGAGCGTCGGCGCCAGGGCCACGACGACCGCCAGCGTCGCCGCGGACGCCGGCACCCGGCCGCGCCATCCGAACCGTCCTGCTCTTGATCCGACCCGCCCCCCGGGTCGCCTGCGACGAAACTCCCTCACGCCGACTCCTCTCTGCTCACCTTCCCCTTGTGTGGGGGCAAGCTACCAGCCCGGTCGGCGCACTGCGACACCTGCCCGGCGACTCCGTCCGCATGCCGGTGGGCCCTCGGCATGCCCGCGCACGTCCTTGACGCCGGCCGGGGTCGGCATTAGGTTCGGCGGGCAGGGGAACGTCAGAGCGGGAGGAAACCGACGCGGCTGCGAACGATCATCCGGAACTGCGCACGGCTCGTGGGGGTGGCCGCGCTCGCCGCGGCTGCGGCCTGGAGCGTGGCGCTGGTCGGCCGGTCGTCCCGCGGTCCCGCGCCGGCGCTCGCCTCGGCCGGCGCCGGCCACGGCCATTCCGGCGGCGGGCGGCTCGGTCACGTGTTCATCATCATGCTCGAGAATCACGCCGCCGACCATGTGATCGGCGACCCGAAGGCCCCGTTCATCACGGCGCTCGCCCGCAGCTACGGCGTGGCGACGAAGTACTACGGGGTCACCCACTCGAGCGAGCCGAACTACATCGCCGCCACGAGCGGCTCGACCTGGAACACGAACGACGACGACGGCTGGTACACGGGCAACCACTACCCGAACCCGGCGATCGCGGGCAACCACTACCCGCACACGAACATCGTCGACGAGCTCATCGCCCGGCACATCTCCTGGGACGCCTACATGCAGGGCATGCCGACCGCCGGCTACCTGCCCGATGCGTGGCCGACGACGCCCGGCTCAAGCCCGCTGTACGAGAGCAAGCACAACCCCTTCATCCTCTACAACGACATCCGGCGCAGCGCGCGGCGCCGCGCGCACATCAAGCCCTATCCGGACATGGCGGCCGACCTCAACGGTCCCAACCCGCCGCGCTACGTCTGGATCAGCCCCGACCTGTGCGACGACATGCACGGCGGGGTGAGCAAGCACATCAGGGGCTTCCCCGACACCCCGTGCCCGTACTCGAACAAGGCCGGCGACGCGAACGACGAGGCGCTCAAGGCCGACGCCGACCGGTTCGTCAAGCGGGCCGTCCACACGATCATGACGAGCCGGGCGTGGACCGCGCACAGCGTCATCTTCCTCACCGCCGACGAGACCGACTTCGATGGGTCGAAGCCCGACAACGGCGACTACCTCTCGACCGCCGGCTGCTGCGACTCGCCCTACCTGCCCAAGGGCGACCCTGAGATCAGCCCCTCGTGGCCCGGCGGCCTCTACGGCGGCGGCTCCGCGCCGATGATCGTCATCAGTCGGAGCGGTCCCCGCCACGCGCGCGACGCGACGCCCTCCAACCACTACTCGATGCTGCTCACGATCGAGGAGGGCTTCGGCCTGCCGAGGCTCGGCGCCACGAGCGACGCCGCCCAGGTCAAGCCGATGTGGCCGCTCGTGACCGGCCGGTAGCGACCCCGACCTGCCCCCACGGCGGCCGCGCTTCACGCCCCGCTGTCGACATTTTGGTCCTGGTGGTGCACATCCATCGCACCCCGGAGCGCGGTTGAGCGCCGAGTCGGACCTCGTTGCCGCGCCCGATGTCCTTCAGGAAGCCACGCGGGAACACGTGGTGGTCCTCGACGTGGTGCGCATCGATCGCCTCGGCGGTGAGCGGTGCGCCGGTGTGGAAGTCCCGTGGGCGCCCGGACAGCGTGAGCGCGATGGTCGCGCTGTACAGCCCCCGCCGCCGAGTTGTGACGGTTCGCCAGCGCTCCTTCGACCAGTCGAATTCACGGACGCCGGGAGCTCGGGGCCATCCGCCAGCCGGGCACGGAGCACAGGGGCGTCGCGCTCGGCGAGCGTCGCCGAGGAGCTCTCGTACTCGCCGGTGAGGCAGGCGCACCAGAACCAGCGCTTGAGCTTGGCGCGCATCGCCCCCGTCGCGGACCGCCTGAAGCGCCCGCCGGCGCCGCACCCGGAGCTGTCCAGGCGCTGGGCGTCTGTGGTCGCGTGGGGCGATCGCAGATGCCAGCGGTCCGTGAGTTCACCGATGGGCAGGGGCGGGCGCGGCCGGTAGCGTCGGCCCGCCATGGACGCCGCGTTCACGTTCGACTTCGACGCCGAGGAGGTGTGGATCGGCGAAGATCCCGCGAACGCGGACCGGCCCGGGGTGCTCTCGCAGGGCACGTACGGGGCGAAGGTCGCGGTCCCGCTGATCCTCGAGCTGCTGGACCGGCACGGCGTCAAGGCGACGTTCTTCGTGCCCGGGCGGGTGGGTGAGCGCCATCCAGCGCGCGTGCGGGAGATCATCGCGGCGGGTCACGAGGTCGGCCTGCACGGCTACACGCACCGCTCGCCGCAGGCGCTCAGCCCCGAGGAGGAGCGCGAGGAGCTCGCCAAGGCCCGCGGGGTGCTGGAGGAGCTGGGGGCGACGCTTCACGGTTACCGCTCGCCCTCCTGGGAGTTCAGCCCCCACACTGTCGAGCTGCTCGCCGACCAGGGCCTGCGCTACTCGTCGAACTTCATGGACGACATCCGCCCCTACGCTCACGAGGGCTCCGATCTCGTCGAGCTGCCGATCCAGTGGATCCTCGACGACGCGCCGCATTTCTGGTTCGCCAACGACACCTGGGAGAAGAAGATCTCGACGACGGGCGAGGTCCGGCAGATCTGGGAGGAGGAGTTCCTCGGCATCCGCCGCCTCGGCGGCGTCTGCATCTTCACGATGCATCCGCAGATCATCGGGCGACCGAGCCGCCTCGCGTTTCTCGACGCGTTCTTGAGCTTCGTCGCCTCGCACGGCGACGTCCGGATCACGACCTGCGCCGAGATCGCGGCGAGCGTCACGGGGCGGGCTCCCGCGTGACGGAGGAGGCGGGCGCCACCGTGGCGGGGCAAGCGAGCGCGAGCGTCACCCGGCGGCGGTTCGAAGGCGCCCGCGCGCTCGTCACCGGCGGCGCCTCCGGCATCGGCCTGGCGACCGCCGAGCTGCTCGCGGGAGCGGGCGCATCGGTCGCGATCGTCGACCTCGACGGCGACCGGGCCCGCGCCGAAGCAGCCCGGCTCGACGCGATTCCGATCGAGGCCGACCTCGCGGACCCCGACCAGGCGGCCGGCGCGATCGACCGAGCGACCGCCGACCTCGCGGGCCCGCCGACGCTGCTCGCCCACTGTGCGGGCATCTACGAGATCGCGGCGCTCGACGCGCTCGAGCCGGCCGCCTCGGATCGCACGCTCGCCGTCGACCTGCGCGCGGCGATGCTCGTCGGCCGCGCGGTGCACGCGGCCGTCGCGGAGGGCGGGCACCCCGAGTGCGGCCCGGGGAGCGGGCAGCCGGCGAGTCTCGTGTTCGTCGCCTCGATGGCGGCCCGCAGCGCCGACCGGCACGAGCCGGCCGCCCACTACGCCGCCGCCAAGGCGGGGCTGCTCGGCCTCGTGCGCCAGATGGCGGTCGAGTGGGGCCCGGCGACGCGCGTCAACGCGGTGAGTCCGGGCGTCATCGACACCCCGATGCTCCGCCTCACCGACGATCCGGCCGCGGCGCGGGAGTACCTCGATGCGCGTGTCCCGCTCGGGCGGCTCGGCGCCGCCGGCGACGTCGCGGAGGCGATCGCCTTCCTGCTGTCGGACGCCGCCGCCTACATCACGGGCGCCGACCTGCCGGTGGACGGGGGCGCGACGATCACCTGACGGCCGAGGATGGGCGAGCTGGTCCGATTGCGCTCACGAGCGTCCCGCGCGCGAAGCGGACGTCGCACCGTTCCCGTGGCACCGCGCGACGCAGCCGAGACGCCGCCGCGCCCTGAGCCGTCGGCGCACTTGGAGGGCTCTTGTGTCGCCACCGGACAGTCGAGCGCTCCAAGTGGTCGTCGCGGCGGAGCGGGACAGGCACTTGGACCGCTTTGTTGTCCATATGAGACGGCCCGCTCCGAGCGGGCGCGGGCGGTGCACGCCGGGCACCTGCGGTGGCGCTGCGCGACCAGGGATGCCCACGGCGTCGGGCTCATCGTGGTGGCGGGCGAGCCGGCGCGGCCCCGCGAACGACGCGCGCGCGTTTCGAGCGAGCCTCAGTTTGAAGATGAGCACCGCCGCGCTGACGCCTGGCGATCGTCGCGGGCAGTACGATCCGCGCGCCGCCCCGGGGAGGAGAAGCATGCCGAGCCAGTCCCGTGACGTTCGTGAGCCCGCCGTCGTCCCGTCGGCGCTCGTCGACGCGCGCGGCGAGGTCACCGAGCTGAACGACGGCCGGGGGCGGCGGATCCTCGAGGCGAGCCCGGAGCTCGCCGACTATGTTCGCGCGCTGCTCGGCTGCGAGCTGGGGAGCGCCGCGTTCATCTGGATCGATGAGGTTGGCGGGAGCTGGAACGCGGTGCGGATCCAGCGGATGCCGCGGCCCGTGGAGCGGGAGGCCGCGGCGAAGGTCGAGATCGTCTCCGGGACGCCGCCGTACGGCCTCACGGCGCGGGAACTCGACGTGCTCACGCTCATCGGCGGCGGCCTCAGCAACCCGGAGATCGCCGCTCAGGTCGGCGTGAGCGTCCGCACCGTGATGACGCACGTCGAGCGGGTCCTGCGCAAGCTCGGGCAGCCCTCGCGTGCCGGAGCGGCCGCAATGTCCGTCGAGCGCGGCCTGCTGCGTCTGCCGATCCCCGGCGGCCCGCACCGCCTGGGCGGGCTCGCGATCGCGGAGCTCGACGCCGCGCGGCGCCGCGGGGCCACCGGCCCGAGCCCCCCGCACCGGTCCGCGACCCGTCCCCGCCCCGCCACCCGGCCGCGGCCGTACATCATCGGCTCGGCGCTCCCGCTCACCGGGCCGGCGGCGGCCGAGGGGCGGGAGCTCTGGAACGGCTCGCGCCTGGCGGTGAGCGAGATCAACGAGCGGGGCGGGATCGCCGGGCGTCCGATCGAGCAGCTCGTCGTCGACACCGACATCACCACGTCGGCCGGCGTCCAGCGATCGCTGCAGCGGCTGATCGAGGCCGAGGTCGACGCGATCACGCTCGGCTACGCGTACACGCTGGGGCCCGAGGACCTCGCCGAGGTCGGCGCCTACGGGTGCCCGGTGCTGTCCTCCATGACCTCCGAGGAGCTCAGCGACTGGGTGCGCGCCGACCACGACCACCTCGCCCAGGTGTTCCAGGTCGGACCCACCGAGATCCACTACGGCAGCGGTGCGGTGCGCTTCGTCGAGACGCTCACCGGCTCTGGGGCGTGGACGCCGCCCAGCCGGCGGATCATGTTCGTCGAAACCGGGATGGTCGGCGGACGGATCGTCGACGCGGCGACCGCGGAGGCCGTCGAGCGGGCCGGCTGGGAGATCGACTCGCTCCTGCATGTCCCGACGCGCGGCGCCGACCCCGAGCGGATCGTCGAGCAGGTCCTGCGGACCGAGCCCGCGGTGCTCGTGCTCGCGCAGTTCGTCCCGTCCGAGCTCGCCGCCTTCCAGCGGGCGTTCCATGCTCGGCCGACGAACACGCTCGTCTACGGGATCTACGCGCCGTCGGTGCCCGAGTACCGCGAGCTCGCCGGCCAGGCGGCCGAGGGCGTCGTGTGGTCGACCGTCACCGGGCGCTACGGCGACCGGATCGGACGGCGGTTCGCCGAGCGCTACACGCGGACGTTCGACGCGGCGCCCGGCCACTCGCTCGTCGGCGCCTCGTACGACCAGGTCGGGCTGCTCGCCGGCGCCTGGGCGGGCGTCGGCAACCCGCGCGCGTTCGCTCGGGTCGGAGATGAGCTGCGGCGGCTGACCTATCGCGGCGTCAACGGCACGTACGCGCTCGACGACGACCGCCAGTGCACCGTGTCATATCCGGACGAGACGCCCGACCCGTCTGTCGCCCAGGCGCACCTCGTCTTCCAGATCCAGGACGGCGCGCAGCGGATCCTGCACCCGGCGCCCTACGCCGAGTCGACGTTCCGGCTGCCGCCCTGGTTCTCGACGGCGCCGGACGCGGGCTGACCGGGGGCACCGGCAGGACCGGACGCGGGCTGACCAAGGGAACCGGCAGGACCGGACGCGCGCTCCCCGGGGGAACCGGCAGGACCGGACGCGCGCTCCCCGGGGGAGCCGTCGGCATCGGACGTCGGCTGACCGGGCGTCCCGAACCCGCCACCGCCCGCTCCCACGAACGACACGATGTCCCCGCGCGACAGGTGAATGTAGCCCTTGCCGGGCAGCTCCTCGAACTCCCGGGCTCCGGCGCGACGCAGGAGCGCCCGCCCGCCCGCGCCCGGGCCGCCGCCGTCCCGACCCCGCGCCGCGAACCGCGGGTCGCGCTGCTCGACGTAGTACATGCCCTCGGCGTGGTCGGCGAGCAGCTCGTAGTCGCGTCGCAGCCCAAGCCCGCCCCGCTGCGCGCCCGCTCCGCCGGAGCCATCGACGAGCTCCGAGCGCAGCACCCGCCACGGGTACTCCATCTCCGCGATCTCGGCCGGCAGCAAAGCGCAGTTCGACGTGTACGGGTCGATCGCATCGTCGCCGGGAGCGTCGCGGCGCGCGCCCCCGCCGCCCCCGAGGATGTCGGCCAGCAGCGTCATCCGGCCGACGCGCGGGTCGACCGCCTGGAAGACGAACGCCGGGAAGGAGACGTGGCTGGAGGCGACCGCCCGCTCGGGCAAGAGGTCGCCGAGCGCCTGCACCATGAGATCGGCGAGGCGCTGGACGGCGAGGTGCCGGGCGCTCAGCGCGGTGGGGAAGACGGGGTCGAGCAGCGAGCCCGGCCGCGTCCGCAGCCGGATCTGCCGCGTGAGCCCCGCGTTCTGGGGCACGCCGATGAAGGAGCGCACGGCGAAGAACACGCCCGCGTGGGTGCTCGCGAGCGGCACGTTGACGCCCGAGGGGACCTGGTCGTCGGTGCCGGTGAGGTCGACCTCGAGCGCGCCGTCGCGCACCTCTGCGGTGAGCCTGATCCCGACCGGCGGCGTGTCCGGGAAGCCTCCGTCGTCGAGGAACCCCTCGGCGCTCACCGCGCGTGCCGGCCACCGCGCGAACGCGGCCGCCGCGCGCGCCGCCGTGCGGTCGAGCAGATCGGCCATCGCGCCCGTGACCACGCCGGCCCCGTACCGCGAGCACAGCGCCGACAGTCGCTCGGCGCCGCGGCGGCACGCGGCGAGCTGGGCGTCGAGGTCGCCGAGCGTCGCGTTCGGGTCACGGACGTTCGCGGCGATCAGCTCGTAGAGCGCGCGGTTGCGGCGGCCGTCCTCCGTCAGCTTGACCGCCGGGAAGATCAGCCCCTCATGGAAGAGCTCGGTGCTCTGGGCGCTCTCGGTCCCGGGCACGCGCCCCCCGATGTCGATGTGGTGCGCAATCGAGCCGCCGTAGCCGACGAGCCGGCCGCCGTGGTGGATCGGGGCGAACACCTGCAGGTCGGGCGTGTGAGTGCCGCCCATGTACGGGTGGTTCGTGAGCACGGCGTCGCCCGGCGCCAGCGCGCCGTGCTTCTCGAGCGCCGCCTGGAGCGCGAACTGCATGAGCCCGAGCTGCGCGGGGATCTGCTCGGAGTGGGCGATCATGCGCCCGGTTGCGTCGAACAGCCCGCAGTTGAAGTCGAGCATCTCGCGGATGATCGGCGAGAACGACGAGCGGTACTCGACGACCGCCATCTCCTCGGCGATCGCGGAGAACGCGCTCGCGAGGATCTCGGCGGTGACCGGATCGGCGGCGCCCGCCGGCGCATCCGTGCGCGGACCGACGGCAGCGTCCATGCCCACACCCCCCACGCCGACAGCGTCCATGCCCATAGCGCCCGCGCCCGGCGCGCTCATCCGTCGCTCCGCTCGATGAGCAGCGCCGCGTCGGCGCCCGCCCGGGCGCTCCACCCGGGCCGCACGAGCACAGTCGCGTCCTCCTCCTCGAGGATCGCCGGGCCGGCAACCGCCTCACCGGGCGCGAGCGAACCGCGCTCGAGGACCGCGCACTCCCGCCATCCGCCGTCGATCCACGCCCGTCGCGCGCGGCGCGCACCGTCGCGTGAGCCTGCGTCGGCGCACCAGTCGAACCGCGCCCCCGGCGCCGTCGCGCGGGCCCGGATCGTGACGATCTCGGTCTCCTCGAGCGACGGGGTGTAGTCGTAGGCGCGGCGGTGCGCCTCGACGAACGCGCGCTCTGCGGCGGCCACGGTGTCCGCCGTCACCGGCCGGGCCGCGATCCCGACCGTGAGGTTGTACGCCTGCCCGCGGTAGCGCATGTCGAGCTCGAACGCGACCGAGCCGGTCTCGCCGTTCCCGGAGCGCTCGAGCAGCGCCCGCGCCTCCCGCTCAAGCGACGCGAGCGCGCCGTCGAGCCCACTCGGGTCGGCGAGCGCGTCGGCCGTGGGCGCGACCCGGCTCACGCGCAGATCGTGGCGGACGTCGGAGAGCAGCAGCCCGAGCGCCGCGGTGACGCCGGGGTGGCGGGGCACGAGGATCCGGACCGTCCCGAGCTCCTGCGCGATCGCGCACGCGTGCATCGGGCCCGCGCCGCCGAACGCGACGAGCGTGAGGTCGCGCGGGTCGTGCCCGCGCGAGGCGGAGACGACCCGCAGGGCGGCCGCCATGTTCGCGTCGGCGACGCGGAGCACGGCCTCGGCCGCCTGCTCGACGGACATGCCGAGCGGCTCGGCGACCCCGCGCGCGATCGCGTCCCGAGACAGGCTCGGGTCCAGCGCGACCCGCCCGGCGAGTGGACGCTCCGCGTCGAGCACCCCGAGCACGAGGTGGGCGTCGGTGACAGTCGGCCGCTCGCCGCCCATGCCGTAGCAGGCGGGGCCCGGCACGGCGCCCGCGCTGTCCGGCCCGACGGTGAGCGACCCGAACGCGTCGACGCTCGCGATCGAGCCGCCGCCGGCCCCGACGGAGAGCACGTCGACCTGCGGCAGGTTGACGGGGTGACCTCCGGGCTCGCCGCGGAAGCGCAGCTGGGGGAGGCCGTCGAGGACGAGCGCGACGTCGGCGGTCGTCCCGCCCATGTCGAACGTCAAGAGGTCGCGCTCACCGGCGCGCTCGGCCAGCCGGGCCGCGCCGATCACGCCCGCCGCCGGGCCCGAGGAGGCGAGTCCCGCGGGCAGATCCGCCGCCGTGCCGGCGGTCGCAACGCCGCCGTTTGACTGCATGAGGTGGAGCGTGGCGTCGACGCCGCGGCCGCGCAGCTTCCGGGACAGCGACCGGACGTAGCCGCCCACCAGAGGCAGCAGCGCCGCGTTCAGGACGGTCGTGCTCGCGCGCAGGTACTCCCGGAACTCGGGCGCGACCTCGCACGAGAGGGCGACCGGTATGTCGGGAAGCGTGGCCCGGAGCGCAGCCCGGACGGCCCGCTCGTGCCGGTCGTCGACGAACGAGAACAGGAGCACGACCGCGACCGACTCGACCCCGGCCGCCCGCAGCCCCTCCGTGGCAAGCGCGACGTCCTCGGGCGACAGCGGCTCGACCTCGGCGCCGTCGGGCGCGATCCGCCCGCCGACTTCGAAGCAGCGCTCGCGGGGTACGAGCGGCGCCGGCAACGGCGTCCACAGGTCGTAGACGCGCGGCCGCATCTGGGTGCCGATCTCGAGGATGTCCCCGAAGCCGCGGTTCGTGACGAGGCCCGTGCGCGCGAGCCGCCGCTGGACGATCGCGTTCGTGGCCACCGTCGTGCCGTGGACGAGATACTCGGGGGCGAGGCCGCCTCCGGCGGCGCCGAGCTCATCGAGGCCGGCGAGGAACCCGGCGGTGATGTCGCTCGGGGTGCTGCGCACCTTGGCGACCCGCAGCCGTCCGCCGTCCGCGCGGACGGCGTCCGTGAACGTGCCGCCGACGTCGATGCCGACCAGTCCGCCGCAAGCCATGGCCGCACCGTAGGTCCGGCGGACGCGCGCGGCAATCCGTCGCCTCACCGACCCGACGCGGCATCGGTCGATTCACCGATGGCCGAAACGCGCGCGCCGCCGTAGCGTGAAGCGCCCCCATGGATCGTGTTCGCACGTTCTGCTCGCCGAGCGCCTCGCCGCACGACCGCGGCGAGGCGTTCGGCGCGGCCAACGCCTCCGATGTCGGCGCCACGTACGAGCGCTACGCCGAGCTGTTCGACGCCGTCGCCGGCCGCTCGGCCGCCGGCCGCCCGGTCGAGTTGCGCCCGCTCGGCGAGGAGGCGCTCGCCGCGATCGCCGCCTACTCAGCGGCGGCCGAGAGCGAGATCCGCGGGATCGCGGGCGGCGCCGGCCTCGAGCCCTGGCAGCTCGCGGCGCTCAACGCCCGCACGGAGATCCTCGCGCGGCTCGGCGCGCCCGCGCGGGGGGAATGCTCGACGGTCGTCGACCTCCGCGGCAGGCGCTCGCCGCTCACGATCCAGACCTGGGACTGGCACGACACGCTCGCCGATGGCTGGTTTGCGTGGACGATCGACTATCCGGACGGGCGGGTCGTCCACACCGTCACCGAGTACGGGATCCTCGCCAAGATCGGCGTGAGCTCCCGCGGCGTCGGGGTGCACATGAACATCCTCCAGCACGCCCGCGACGGCGGCCCGATCGGGGCGCCCGTCCACATCCTCGCCCGTGCCGTGCTGGAGGGTGCCGACGATCCCGGTGCCGCGCTCGCGCTGCTCGGCCAGGCCGAGACGTCGGCCTCGACGGTGCTCACGATCATCGGCGCCTCGGAGGGCGGCAGCGCCGTCGCCGGTGCCGAGCTCTCGCCCGACGGGCCGCGCTACGTCCTCCCGGACGCCGGCGGGCTCTACCTGCACACGAACCACTTCCTCGATCCGCACCTCGCCGCGCACGACCGCGCGCCGCGGCTCGGACCCGACAGCTACCTGCGCCTCGACGTGCTCCGGCGGGCGCTCCACGACCGGCCGGCCGCCGACCTCGACGAGCTCGTGCACAGGCTCGCCGACCACTCCGCGGGCCCGGGGTCGGTGTGCTGCCACGCCGCCGATGACGCGCCGCTCGCCGACCGATGGGCGACGCTCGCGACCGTCGGGCTCGACGTGGCCAAGGGCGACCTGAGCGTCCGGCGCGGCGGGCCGTGCGACGAGCGCGCGTCCTGGCACAGATGTCGCGCGGGAGCCGCGGCACCGGTCGGTTGACGGATGGGCGACCCACACCCCGCGCCGTAGGCTGACGCCGAGAGAGGAGGAGAAGACAGCGATGACCGATGAGCAGCCACGGCGGCCGATGCGCGTCACCCGCAAGGAGCTGGTCCAGGGGATGGGCGCGGCCACGTTCGGCGGCGTGCTCGCCGGGGGCGCGGCCGGGTTCTTCGGCGGGCGCTCCTCGACGAACGCGTCGGCGGCCACCTCGAAGGGCCAGCCGATCACGATCGGCGCTCTCATTCCGATCACCGGCGCCAGCGCCGGCGACGGCCAGGAGATGCTCCGGGGGCTGAAGCTCGGCGTCAACGAGATCAACTCGAACGGCGGGGTCGCGGGGCGCCCGGTGACGATCGAGTTGCTCGACGCCAAGGACCAGCCGCCGGACGTCATGGTCGCGGCGATGCGCAAGTTCGCCGCCGACGGCGTCGCGGCGGTGTTCTCGCCGTTCCTCACCTACACGAACGTCGACCTCGCGGTGATCGGGCCGGCGAAGATCCCGACGTTCCACGTCAACACGTTCCAGGGCAACGTCGATTTCGCGGTCAGACACCACTTCCGCAACATCTTCGAGGGCTGCCCGAGCGAGATCTGGTACGCGCACGGGTTCAGTGCGGTGCTCGAGGGCCTCATCAAGGCCGGCAAGTTCACGCCGCGCAACAAGACCGTGTCGATCGTCACCTCGAACGACGCGTACAGCTCGAGCATCGCCCAGACCCTGCGCGCCGATCTTGGCAAGCTCGGCTGGAAGGTCGTCCAGTACGACACGTACACGGTCCCGCAGGCCGACTGGGGCGGCGTCCTCACCCGGATCCGCAACCACAACCCCGACCTCGTCTTCCAGAGCGACTACTTCGCCGGCGACGAGGCGTCGTTCATCAAGCAGTTCGCGCAGGCACCGACGAGGTCACTCGTCTACCAGCAGTACGCCCCGTCGATCCCCGAGTACCGGCAGCTCTCCGGGACGGCGTCGAACGGCGTGCTGTGGGCGACGACGACCGGCTCGATCCTCTCCGACGACGTCGGCAAGCGCTACGCGAAGGCCTATGAGGCCGCCTATCACCAGCCGCCGGGGCTCGCGAACGCCGGCAACCAGTATGACCTCGTGCGCCTGTGGGCGCAGGCGGCGGCGCTCGCGCCCGACCCCTACGACTACGACCGGGTCGGCGACAACGTCCGGTACATGATCTTCCGCGGCGTCAACGGCACCTACAAGATGGGGCCGACGACGCAGACCTGCATGCCCTACCCGGCGTACACGAAGGACCCGTCGCTCGGCACGCCGCTGCTCACCTTCCAGATCCAGAACGGCAAGCAGGTGCTCATCAACCCCGAGCCGTACACGACCGGGAGCTATGAGACGCAGCCGTGGCTGACCTGAGCACCGCCATCCGCCACCCCGAGCTCACGCTGCGCGCGCCCGCGGCGCTCGAGCTCCGCGCCGTCGCCAAGGACTACGGCGGCCTGCGAGCGGTCGACGGGGTCTCGGCGACCGTTGCGCCTGGCGAGGTGCTCGGTGTCGCCGGGCCGAACGGCGCCGGCAAGACGACGCTGTTCGACGTCATCACCGGCCTGGCCCCCGCGAGCGGCGGCGACGTGCTGCTCGGCGGCGAGTCGCTGTCGGGGATGAGCGTGCACGACCGCTGCCACGCGGGCATGGCCCGCACGTTCCAGCAGCCGACGGTCGCCGGGTCGCTGTCCGCCTACGAGAACATCCTCGTCGCCGCGCGCTACAGCCGCGCCGCCGACCGCTGGTGCGGCCTGGGCGAGAGCGCGCGCGACGACGCCGAGCGGGTGCTCGCGTTCTCGGGGATCGAGCACGTCGGCGACGAGCCCGCCGAGCTGCTCGGCGTGTTCGACAAGAAGCGGCTGATGATCGCCACGGCGCTCGTGATGGGCCCGTCCGTGCTGCTGCTCGACGAGCCGTTCGGCGGTCTGAACCCGAACGAGATCGCGCGCACCGTCGAGCTCATCCGGAGCGTGGCCGCGTTCGGCGTGACCGTCGTCTGCATCGAGCACGTGATGCGGGCGCTCGTGCAGATCGCCGGCCGCGTGCTCGTCATGCACCACGGACGGGTGTTCTTCGAAGGGACCCCGCAGGAGATGTTCCAGGACCGGCGGGTGATCGAGATCTACCTCGGCGAGAAGGCGGCGCGGCGTGCCCGCGAGTGACACGGGTGGCGGCGCGGCGCTCGAGCGGACCGGCGGCGGGCCGGCGCTCGAGTTGCGCGACGTGAGCGCCGGCTACGGCGAGACGACGATCGTCCGCGACGTCACGCTCGAGGTGCGCGGCGGGGAGACGCTCGTGATCGTCGGCCCCAACGGACATGGCAAGACGACGCTGATGCGCGCGATCACGGGCCTGTTGCCGGTGAGCACGGGCACGATCTCGTTCGGCGGCGAGCGGATCGACGGGCGGCGCGCCGAGGCGCTCACCGAGCTCGGACTCGTGCACGTGCCCCAGGGCGACCACCTGTTCCCGGAGCTGACCGTCGAGGAGAACCTGATGATGGGTGCCTTCCCGCGCGCCTCCTGGCGTGAGCGGCGGCAGGCCGTCGACCGCGTGTTCGAGCGCTTCCCGACCCTCCGCGAGCGCCGCACCCAGCGCGCCTCGAGCCTCTCGGGCGGTGAGCGCCGCCAGGTGGCGATCGGCCGCGGGCTCATGCGCCGGCCGCGGCTGTTGATCGTCGACGAGCCGTCGCTCGGCCTCGCGCCGGTGATCATCGAGACCGTCTACGACACGATCGCGGAGATCGCCGGCGGGGAAACGTCAGTGCTGCTCGTCGAGGAGAACTTCACCCACATCGAGGAGCTCGCCGACCGGGTGTGCATGCTCGAGATGGGTCGAATCGTCCGCACCGGCCCGGCCAGCGAGCTGATGGCCGACGAGACCGTCATGCAGTCCTACCTCGGAGCCGCCGGGTGACGAACATCATCAGCATCCTCGCGAGCACGATCGTCCTTGGCTCGATCTACGGGCTGGTGGCGATCGGCATGACGCTGATCTACGGAATCCTGCGCGTGCTCGACATGTCGCAGGGGTCGATGGTGATGGTCGGTGGCTTCATCGGCTGGGCGATCCTCACGAACGCCGGGCTCTCGCCGGTGATCGCGATCCTCGCCGCATTCGGCGCCGCGTTCGTGCTCGGCGTGCTCACCCAGCTGTTGTCCGTGCAACCGCTCATCGGGCGCCGCGGCGTCGACTTCGAGATGGTCACGTTCATCACGACGTTCGCGGTGGCGATGGTGCTGGAGAACCTCGCGCTGCAGATCTTCGGCGCCCAGCAGCACGCGGTGCCGAACATCGTGGCCGGCAACCTCCACCTCTATCGCAGCGTGTCCGTCCCCTGGCAGTCGGTGCTCATGACCGGCATCTCGGTCGCGATCATCCTCGCGTTCGGCGTGTTTCTCACCCGTTCGCGCTACGGGATCGCGATCCGCGCCGTCGCCCAGGACATCGAGGCCGCCCGGCTCATGGGCGTGCCGATCCGGCGCCTGTTCCCGATCGTGATGGGCTTCGCCTCCGCGCTGGCGGGGATCGCCGGAGTGTTCCTCGCCGCCCAGTACTTCGCCTCGCCGGTCGCCGGCGAGCAGCCGCTCCTGATCGCGCTGATCGTCGTCGTGTTCGGCGGCCTCGGCTCGCTCCCGGGCACGATCTACGCGGCGTTTGCGATCGCCCTCATCCAGTCGGCGGTCTCGGTGTGGATCAGCACGACATGGTCGCTGCCGATCCTCTACGCGGTCATCCTCGTCGTGCTCGTGATCCGGCCGCAGGGCCTCGCCGGACGCAAGCTGGAGGTCCGGCTGTGACCGTCGAGGGAGGTCCGGCTGCGAGCGTCGAGCGCGCCCCGGTCGCGCACGCCGCGAGCGGGCGGCGCACACCGCTGCGGGCGACGTTCACGCCGGAGAAGCTCGCGATCAACTCGGCGGTCGCGGTCCTCGCGGTGCTCGTGCCGTTCATCGACCACAGCCAGTACGGCATGGACGTGTTCGTCACGATGCTGATCGTGATGCTTCTCAACGTGAGCTGGAACTTCATCCTCGGCGTGGCGAGCGTCTGGAACTTCGGTCAGCTCGCGATCTACGCGGTCGGCGGCTACGGCGCCGGACTCATCATCCTGCACACGCCGATCCCGCCGGCGATCGCGATCATCGGCGGCGGCCTCACCGGCACCGCGCTCGCGGTCATCATCTCGGTGCCGACGCTCCGCCTGTACGGCATCTACACATCGCTGCTCACGTTCGCCGCCGCCGAGGTCGTCCAGCTCGTGATCGAGAACGACACGACCGGCACGACCGGCGGGAACTTCGGGCTGCCGATGGTCCGCGGGCTGTTCGGATCGCTCTCGCCGCTGTGGAACGAGCGCGCCTGGTACTGGACGTGCCTGGGGATCCTCATCCTCGCCGTGGCCGGGACCGCGCTCCTCACGCGCACGACGTTCGGGCTCGGCCTGCGGACGCTGCGCGACTCGCTGCCCTACGGGTCGGCGCGCGGGATCGCGCCGCTCCGCTTCCGGGTGACGGCGTTCGCGCTCTCGGGGTTCGTCGCCGGCCTGGCGGGCGCGCTCTACACGATCTACAACGGCTCGATCTCCCCGACGGTCATGGGGCTCACGCCGATGTCGATCTACGTGACGATGCTCGTCATCGGCGGCATGGGCACCATGACCGGCCCGCTCATCGGTACGGCGATCGTGACGCTCATCGAGCAGCTGTTGATCGACCACCCGGGGACCGAGTTCACGGTGCTCGGCGCGGTGCTGCTGGCGATCGTGATCTTCTTCCCACGCGGGATCGCGTTCGAGTTCGAGCGGCTGCGCCGCCGGGTGAACGCGTGGATGAACGAGACCGAGCCGGTGCCCGCCGAGGACGTCGGCGAACCGGCCGCGCCCGCGACCATCGGCTGAGAATCCGACGACGGAGGCCCGGAGGCACACACGCGGATGACCGATACCCCGATGACCGAAGCGCTGAGCGCCGCCACCCTCGCTCCCGAGGAGCAGGCGCTCGTCGAGCAGGTCGCCGCCCGCCGGGACGAGCTGGTCGCGCTCGCCTGCGAGCTCATCTCGTTCGACACGACGAGCCGCACGAGCCCGGAGATGCCCGCGCGGGAGGAGGCGGCGCTCCAGGAGCGGCTCGCCGAGCGACTGCGGGCGGCCGGCGCCGAGGTCGACGTCTGGGAGCCCGTCCCCGAGGACGTCGCCGATCATCCTCTGACCCGCGGGCGGAGATTCGCGTTCGACGGGCGCCCGCAGCTCGCGGCGCGGTTCCGCGGCGCCGCGGGGCGCGAGACGCGATCGCTCATGTTCAACGGGCACATCGACGTCGTCCCGGCGGCCCTGGAGGACGGGTGGGACCACGACCCGTTCGACCCGCAGGTCCGGGACGGACGGATCACCGGGCGCGGCGCCTGCGACATGAAGGGCGGGATCGCCGCGATGGTGATCGCCGCTGAGACGCTCGCGGAGGACGGCGCCCTCTCGGGCGATCTCGTCGTGTGCACGAACACCGAGGAGGAGTCCGGCGGCGCGGGCGCGCTCGCGTGCGCGCGCCATGGGGTGAGCGCCGACTTCACGATCGTCACCGAGCCGACCGGCCTCGAGGTGTGGCCCGCCTGCCGCGGCAGCGTCTATGCCGCGATCGCGGTGGCGGGGCGCGCCGGGCACGCCGAGCAGGAGCACCCGCACTGGCGCGAGGGCGGCGCCGTCAACGCGATCGAGAAGGCGCGCCACCTGCTCGCCGGCGTCGACCGCCTCCGCGCCGACTGGCGCAGCCGCGCCGCCTTCCGTCATCCGCTGCTCGACCCGCCGGACATCGTGCCCGTCCGGCTGTCGGCGGACGCCGGGTGGGACGTGACGATCCCGGGCCGGGCCGAGCTCACGCTCGCCGTGCTGCTGCAGCCGTCGCAGGCCGACGCGGACGGCTGGACGAGCAGCGTGCGGCAGGAGGTCGAGGGATACCTGCGGCGCTGGTGCGACACCGACGACTGGCTCTGCGAGCACCCGCCGACGTTCAGCTGGTACGTCGAGACCAACCCGTCCGAGACACCGGTGCAGGCCGACAGCGTCCAGGCGCTGCTCGGTGCGAACGGGGCGCTCGGCCTGCCGCTCACGCTCGGTGGGCTCGGGTCCTGGTACGACGGGGCGACGTTCGCGCTGGAGACCGGCTCGCCCGCGCTCATGTACGGCCCGCGGCACATCGACTGGGCGCACACGGTCGGCGAGTACGTGCCGATCGACGATCTCGTGAGCTGCGCGCAGGCGCTCGCCGTCGCGGGCTCGCGGCTCTGCCGCTCACCGCGCCACTCGGCGTGACGGCGATAATCCCGCGGGTGATCGGCTTCACCCGCACAGAGCTCGTGCTCGACAAAGCCCACAACGCGGTGATCTCGATGGACGAGCGCGGTCGGGTCACGTATTGGAATCCGAGCGCCGAGAGCGTGTTCGGCATCCCTCGCGAGCAGGCGCTCCGGCGCGAGGTCGCCGAGCTCATCATCCCGGAGCGCTTCCGCGAGGCGCACCGCTCCGGGCTGCGACGCTTCCTCCTGGACGGCACCGGGCCGCTGCTCGGCCGCCGCATCGAGGTGTCGGCACTCAGAGCCGACGGGGCGGAGATCCCGGTCGAGATGACGATCTCGGCGATCCGGGAGGGCGAAGCCTGGACGTTCACGACGTTCCTGCAGGACATCTCCGAGCGCCGGGAGGCCGAGCGCGAGCGGGAGCGGCTCGTCGACGAGCTGCGTCAGGCGCTCGCCGGCAGCGAGCGGCGCTTCGAGGCGATCGTCGGGTCGCTCAGCGATCCGGTGACGATCCGCGACCGCCGCGACCGCATCGTCTACGCCAACCGCGCCGCGCTCGACCACCTCGGCTTCCGCACGCTGGACGAGCTCCGCAGCACGCCGCCCTGCGCGATCATGGCCGACTACATCGTGCTCGCGGAGGACGGGAGCGAGGTGACGATGGACGCGATCCCGTCGGTGCGGCTGCTGCGCGGCGAGACGCCGGAGCCATTGCTCATCCAGACGATCCACCGCCGCGGCGGAAGCTCGCGCTGGAACGTCCTGAAGGCCGCGCCGCTGCTCGACGCGGCGGGAAGCATCGAGTCGACCGTGCTCGTCATCGAGGATGTGACCGCGCAGAAGCAGGCCGAGCTGCGCGCGGTGTTCCTGGCGGAGGCGGGCCGCGCGCTCACGGCCTCGCTCGACTACGAGGCGACGCTCCGCAGCGTCGCCGAGCTGGCGGTGCCGCAGATCGCCGACTGGTGCGCGGTCGACCTGCTCGACACCGACGGGGAACGGATCCCGGTGTCGGTCGCCCACGTCGATCCCGCAAAGCTCGTCCTCGCGGATGAGCTGCGGGCGCACGAGCCGGAGCGGCCCGACCCCGAGCGCGGGCTCGGGCGCGTGTTCGCCACCGGCGAGTCGCTGCTCTATCCGGAGGTCAGCGACGAGATGCTCGCCGAGGCAGCGACGGACGCTCGGCATCTCCAGCTGCTGCGCGCGGTCGGGTTCCGCTCCGTCGCGATCGTCCCGATCCGGCTCGGTACGCGGGTGCTCGGCGCAATGACGCTCGTCACCGCCGAGTCGCGGCGCAGGCTCGAGCGCTCCGATCTCGAACTCGCCGAGCAGGTCGGGCTGCGGGCCGCGGTCGCGATCGAGAATTCGCGGATCTACAGCGAGCGCTCGCGGATCGCGCACACGCTTCAGCAGAGCCTGCTGCCCGATGAGCTGCCGGAGGTCCCCGGCTACGAGCTGGCGAGCGCCTACATCCCGGCGTTCGCGCACAGCGAGGTGGGCGGCGACTTCTACGACGTGTGGCAGGCGCGCGGGCACTGGATGCTCGTCGTCGGCGACGTCACCGGCAAGGGAGTCGAGGCGGCCGCGCTCACCTCGCTTGTCCGTCACACGCTCCGCGCGACCTCGGAGTTCGTCTCGAGCCCCGCGGAGCTCCTCATCCGGCTCGATCACATCCTCAAGAAGCAGCGACGCCAGTCGATCTGCACGGCGATCTGCGCCCGGGTCGAACCCGACGGCGTCACGCTCGCGGTCGGGGGGCACCCGCTGCCGATCCTGCTCGACGCCGGCGACGCGCAGCCGGCCGGGGAGTTCGGGCCGCTCCTCGGCGCGTTCGAGGACGTCGGCTGGGCCGAGACGCGGCTCGAGCTGGCTCCCGGGAGCACGCTCGTGTTCTTCACCGACGGCGTCACCGATGCGCTCGGTGAGCACGGGGAGCGCTACGGTCTCGCCCGGCTCCGCGACACGCTCGCGGGGTGCGGCGAGCTGCCGCCGGCCGATCTCATCCGCACGGTGACGGGAGCGATCCGGGCCTTCTCGGTCGGCGAGCACGCCGACGATACGACGGTGCTTGCCGTACGGCGTCGCGGGGACTCCGACGGCGCCGCCGAACGCCGCCATCGCGACGCGCGCCCGGCCGCGCTCCGGAGCACGTGATGGCGCGCCGTCCGGAGTTCGAGATCGTCGAGCACGGCGATCCGCCATCGGTAATCCTCGCGGTGCGCGGCGAGCTCGACATGGGAACGATCGGCGAGCTCTCGGAGCGCGTCGGCGCACGGCTGACCGACGGCGTCAGCGAACTCCGGCTCGACCTGCGCGAGCTGTCCTTCATGGACTCCTCCGGCCTGCGGCTGCTCATCGAGCTGTCCGACCGGGCGCGGAGCGAGGGCTGGAGGCTGCGCCTGACGCCGCCGCGCGCGGAGGCCGCGGCGCTCGTCTTGCGGGCGACCGGCGCCGACCGGGCGCTGCCGTTCGAGGACGGACCGGCGACATGACGCCCGCGCCGACCGAGAGTCCCGGTCGTGGCCTGACGATCGAGCTCACGCGCGACGCGGGCGCGCCCGCCCAGGCCCGCGCGGCGATCGAGGACTTCTGCGCCGCCCACGGCGTCGCGCCGGGTACGGTCGCCACCCTGCAGCTGCTCGTCTCCGAGGTCGTGACCAACGCGGTCGTCCACCCGGACGTCGACCGGAATGCGACGATCACGCTTCGCGCGTGGCCGGCGGACGGCGCCGTGCGGGTCGAGGTCCGTGACGACGGGCCGCGGTTCACGCCCCGCCCGCGGGATCCCGACCGCGTCGCGGGCGGCTTCGGGCTCTACCTCGTCGAGCGCGAGGCGGTCCGCTGGGGGGTCGCCCCCGGCCCCACGACGACGGTGTGGTTCGAAGTCGCCGAGCGCGCCGCGTGAGCGGCCCGGACGCACCCGCGGCGCTGGGCATCTCCGGTCGCGTGGGACGACCGCAGACGCCCAGCGCAGTGAGCCCGGCGCTGTCGCCGACGCTGTGGATCAACGAGGAGACGGCGCGCCGCCGCGCCGCGGGGGCGCCGGTCGTTGCGCTCGGGTTCGGCGAGGCCGGGATCCCGGTGCTGCCCGAGCTTGTCGAGCGCCTCGCCGGGGCGGCGCCACGCGCCGAGTACGGTCCGGTCGCGGGCATCCCGGAGCTGCGCGAGGCGATCGCCGGCTACTGGCGGCGGCGGTCGATCGACGCCGCCCCCGACCGGGTGATCGCGGCGCCCGGGAGCAAGCCGCTGCTGTACGCGGCGGTCCACGCGATCGGCGGGCCGATCGCGTTGCCGCGCCCCTCATGGGTCAGCTACGCGGCGCAGGCGGCGCTCGCCGGCGCCCGGGCCGTGCCCGTGCCGGTCGCGGGCGACGCGGGCGGCGTGCCCGCGCCCGACCGGCTGGAGGACACGGCGCGCCGCGCCCGGGCCGAAGGCGCTCCGCTGCGCGCGGCGATCCTCACGCTGCCCGACAACCCGACCGGCACCCTCGCGGACGCGGACACCGTGCGCGCGGTCTGCGAGGTCGCCGAGCGCCACGACCTGCTCGTGATCTGCGACGAGATCTACCGCGACCTCGTTCACGACGCCGAGCGACCGGTCGTGAGCCCGGCGGAGCTCGTCCCCGAGCGCACGATCCTCACCACCGGGCTCAGCAAGAACCTCGCCCTCGGCGGCTGGCGAATCGGGGCCGCGCGCTTCCCCGCCGGGCCGCGGGGCCGGGAGCTCCACCGCGCCGTGCTCGGCATCGCGAGCGAGATCTGGTCGGCGCCGGCCGCTCCGATTCAGCGCGCCGCCGCGTGGGCGTTCGGCGAGCCCGAGCCGGTCGTCGCGCGGATCGCCGCGAGCCGGATGCTGCACGCCGTGCTCGCGCGGGCGGTCGCGGATGCGCTCGTCCGCCACGGAGCCGCGCTGCGTGCGCCGGCGGCCGCCTTCTACCTGTACCCGAGCTTCGAGGCCCACCGCGAGCGGCTCGCGGCCATGGGGGCGGACACCGGTCCGCGGCTCGCGGCCGAGCTGCTCGACCGCCACGGCGTCGCGACCCTGCCGGCGAGCGCGTTCGGCGAGCCCGAGGAGGTGCTGTCGCTGCGCCTGGCGACCAGCGGCCTGTACGGGGAGGATGACGCGCGGCGGCTGCGCGCGCTCGCGGACCCCGATCCCGTCCGGCTGCCGTGGATCGCGGAGCAGCTGACCGCGTTCGACACCGCGCTCCGGGGGCTGCTGGGCACCGGTGGTCGGTCATCGGCGGCCGCGCGCTGAGTCCTGGGCGCCGGTCAGGGTCCGAGCCTCGGCGAGCGCGGTCTCGAGCTCGAGCGCGGCCCCCGCGGCCTCGGCCGCGGCGAACGCCGTCGAGCCGAGAGCGGTGCGCGAGGCGCCGACGTACCGCTCGATCGCCGCCGTCTCGCCGATCGAGCACGGCTGCCCGATGTCTGCGCGCCGCGCCGTCGCCGCGCCCCACAACCGCGCCGCCAGCAGATGCTCCCCTCGGACGGAGGCGGTGGCGGCGAACTGCTCGATCGTTCCGATCAGGGACGGGCGATCGTCGAGCCGGTCGAACACCTCGACCGCATCGGAGAGCAGCGCCGCGGACTCATCCGCGCGACCGCGGGCGAGCGCGAGCGCAGCCTGTCCGCAGATGGTCTGGGCCATGCCCCACTGGTTGTCGAACCGGCGGTCGAGCGTGCTGCTCTCCTCGAACAGCGCCTCGGCTTCGTCGAGCCGCCCCTCGTCAACCGCCACGACCCCCAGGTTCGAGAGCGCGTCCGCCACCCGGCGCAGATCACCGAGCGAGCGGTGCAGGCCGATCGCCTCCTCGAAGGCCGCGCGAGCGCCGGCGGAGTCGCCGCGCTCACGGGCGACGATCCCGAGTGAGTTGAGAGCCATCGCGATCCGCGTCCGGTCGCCGGCGACGCGGAACATCTCCAACTCCTCGCGAAACGTCGCCTCGGCCCGCTCGTCACCGCGCTGGGCGCGCATGATGCCGAGGGCATGGAGCGCCCGTCCGCGCAGCAGCGCCGGCGCCCCGGCCGCCGCCGCGAGACTGCGCTCGAGGTGGACCATCCCCTCCGCAGTGTCTCCATGCGTGTACCAGAAGAAGCCGAGGGCGGCCGCGATCCGCAATGCCGTGATCGGACCGGCGTACGTGAGCGCCGCGCGCAGGTTGTCGTGGTCGCGCTGAAGCCGCTCGCGCCAGACGGCCTGGTCAGGCCCCTTGAGCTCCGGCTCGGAACGCTCCGCGAGCTCCAGGTAGTGCGCGGCGTGGCGCGCGCGGACCGGAGTTCCGGGACCGAGGAGCTCCAGCGCCCGCTCGCGCAGGACCTCCAGCATCACCCACCGCGTGGGAAGGCGCCTCAGCAGGCTCTGGTCCACGAGCGCGTCGAGGTCGGCGGGGGTGCAGTCGAGCACCGCGGCTGCGGCGGCCGCGTCGAGGCCGCCGGCGAACACGCCGAGCGCGACGAATCGCTCGCGGTCGGCGGGGTCGAGCAGCTCGAGGCTCCAGTCGATCGTCGCGCGCAGTGCCCGGTGGCGCTCCGGAGCGTCGCGCGCACCGTCGCCGGCGAGTTCGAGCACGGGCAGGCCCGCGGCCATCTCCTCGACGCTCATGCGGTTGACGCGCGAGGCGACGAGCTCGATCGCGAGCGGCAGGCGCTCGACCCGGGCGACGATGTCGCTGACGGCGGCGGTGGGGATGAAGCGGCGATCGCGCGCCCGCGCGCGGGCACAGAACAGTTCGACGCCGACGTCCTGCGCGAGGGGCTCGACGGCGAACTCGTGCTCGCCGTAGAGGTCGAGCCGGATGCGGCTCGTCGCGAGCACCCGGAGGTGAGGGGCGGCGCGCAGGAGAGCGCCGACCTCGGGCGCGGCGTCGAGCACCTGCTCGAAGTTGTCGAGCACGAGCAGCGCGCGCTCGTCGCGCAACTGCGGTGCGAGCTCCAGGTCCGCGTCGAGCTCGAGCGCGCGGGCGATCGCGGGCCGCACCGCGGCGGGCTCGCGCAGCGCCGAGAGGTCGACGAAGTGCGCGCCGTCGGGGAGGTCGTCGAGGAGCGCCTCCGCCGCCCCGAGCGCGAGCCGCGTCTTGCCGGTCCCGCCGGGCCCGGTGAGCGTCACCAGGCGCGCCGGGCCGCGCAGGAGCGTCGTGACCTCCTCGATCTCGCGCTCGCGCCCGACGAGCGGGGTGGGGGGAGTGGGCAGACGCGACCCCCGGCGCCGCGCGGGCTCGGAGAGCCCGGGGTCGTGACGGAGGATCGCCTCGTGCAGCTCCCGCAGCTGCGGGCCCGGCTCGATCCCGAGCTCCTCGACGAGGCGCGTGCGCCCGGCGTGGAAGACCTCGAGCGCCTCGGCCTGACGGCCGGCGCGATAGAGCGCGAGCATGAGCAGCCCGCGGGCCCGTTCGCGCAGCGGCTCGGCGGCGACGAGCGGCCGCAGGTCCGCGAGCGCCGCCGCATGGTCGCCCGCCTGCAGGCGCAGGTCGCCGAGCCGCTCGCGAACGGCGAGCCGCAGCTCCTCGAGGCGGGAGATCTCGGTCCGGAGCGACCCCTCGTAGGTGAGGTCGGTGAGCACGTCACCGCGCCACAGCTCGAGCGCCTCGGTGAGCCGCTCCGGCCGCTCGGGCCGGGCGGCGGCGAGCTCCTCGAAGCGACGCGCGTCGGCCGCCGCCACGGTCCCGTAGCTGCCGTCCGGACCGCCGGTGATCGCGCCGGCGCCGAGGGCGGCGCGCAGCCGGCTCACGTAGACCTCGATCGCGTGGGTGGCGGACGCGGGCGGCGCGGCGCCCCACAGCTCGTCGATCAGCTGGTCGCGGCGCAGCGGCGTGGGCGCCGCCAGCAGCAGGGCGGCGAGCAGCAGCCGCTGCCGCGGGGGTCCGAGCGCGACCGGCTCCCCGTCGATTCGCGCCTCCAGCGGCCCGAGGATGAGCAGTTCCAGCGTCCCCACGTCCCGACGATCCCACGCGGAGAGTACCTGTTGAGCGATCGTTGAGCGGCGCGGCGAACCATGCGCCGCATGACATCAGCTCGCCTTCACCACCGTCTTCGCACTCTCCGGCGGCCGCTCGTCGCCGGGCTGGTTGCGCCCGCCGCGCTCGCCGTCTGCGCCACGCAGGCGAGGGCCGACGGAGAGTCGATCTCGATCGTCCAGGACGATCCGACCGCGGTCGCCGATCAGGCGGTCAACTTCACGGCCAGCGGCGCCCTCAACCCTGCCGACACGATGTTCGGTTTCAGCATCTACGTGTTCGCCAAGGATCCCAGCCTCGACCCGACGTGCGCCGCGGACCTCGCGACCGAGGAGGCGGCCGCGATGGGCTCGAACGGCAACGAGTCCTGGGTGAGCCCCTCGAGCGGCTTCTACGTCGGCAGCTCCGGGACCTACAGCGTGCCGTTCAAGTACACGTTCTCGGGTCCGGGCCCCTACCTGCTCTGCGGCTACGTCGACTCGGACTTCTCGAGCGTCGCGAGCGGTCAGCTCGAGGGGACCGTCAGCGCCGCCGCCGGCAGCGGGACCGGAACGGGGACGGGGACCGGAACTCCGCCGGTGACACAGCCCATGCCCGTCGCTCCCGCCGTCGTGCACGCGCCCTGGGTCACGCGCCGCGGGCACGTCCTCGTCTGCCACGCCGGCCGCTGGTCGCACTCGCCGAGCAGGCTCTCCTACCGCTGGTACGCGAGCGGCCGCCGGCGGAGCATCGGCTCGCGCCGCATGCTGATCGAGCGTCGCGCGCTCAAAGGGCGGCACGTGCGCTGCCGGGTGACCGCGCGCAACGCCGCGGGGGCGCGGAGCGCGTCGACCCGTCCGGTCCTCGTGCGCTGAGCGGCGGGCTCCGGCGAGCGGCCGCGCTGCGCCGCCGAGGATCGGGGGACCGACCGTCGCGGGCCGCCCGTTGCGTGGCGGCCCGCGGCGGCGAGCTAGGCGCCGCGGATCAGGTCCGGCGGGTCCGTCCGGCCGGCCGAGGACGCGCGGGATAGCGTCGCCGCTCCTCCTCGGTCATCTTCCGGATCACCAGCGAGCCGCTCGCGACCTGCTCGCGGACCTCGGCGAGGCGCGCCTGGCGCCTCTCCTCGGCCCGCTCGCGGGTGGTCTTCACACCGCGACGACGTTCGAGGCCGCCGGACCCTTCGGGCCCTGCTCACTCTCGTAGCTGACCCTCGCCCCCTCGGTGAGCGACCGGTAGCCGTCGCCCTGGATCGAGGAATGATGGACGAACAGGTCCTTGCCCGGCTCATCGGGCGTGATGAACCCGAAGCCCTTGTCGTCGCTGAACCACTTCACCGTTCCTGTGGGCATCTGCGCCCTCCTTCGTTCACGTGCGAGCGTGACACGAGGGGCGCTGAGAAGCGAACTGGCGAAACGCGGGCACTGCGGATAACCGCCAGGCGGACGCCTGGCCACCATTGACCATAGCGGACCCGCGCCGAGGCCAACCGCGTTGTGTCGTCGGACAGGCTGCATCGCGGCCCCAGCGCGGCGCTCCCCGCAGCGCCGGGTCCTAACCCGTCGCCGTCGCGGCCGGTCGCACGTCGATCACCGAGGTCTCGGTCGTCAGCTCCACGGGGTCGAGCTCGGCCGGCAGATCCCACAGGTAGAGCCCGACCGCCTCGGCGAGCGCATCGCGCAGCTCACTCAGCGTTCGGCCTGACGCGAAGCATCCCGGGAGCTCGGCGACCTCGCTCCAGTACTCCTGGCCGTCCTGATGGATGAGGATCTCGAGACGCATCTGCCGTCCTTCGTCGTGTCCAGACCGGCCTGCCTGACGATCGCCGCCGACAACCCCTTGCCGTAGGGCTGACCGTGATGGTGGGGCAACGTGATCGGACGCCTGCCGGGCTTGATCATCTTGACGACGTGCTTGCCGCCGCGGGTCTGCGTCCAGCCGTCCCTCGTCAGGAGTCTGATCGCCCCGCGCTGGTCGAGCAACTTCGCCACGACGCGACCGTAGGCACGAGCCCGGAGCATCTCAACGTTTGTCACCCAATTGGTGCAGATCTGTTGCGGAGTTGTGACAGCTCACATGCCGCTGGGCATCTGCGGTAGCCCGCGCGACCAAAGATGCCCAGCGCTCCGCAGACCGGTTTCGAGCCGCGGGGGAGTCCGGGAGATTCCGCGCCCGGAAGACGGTTCAGCCCGCAGGCGCGTCCAGCAGGTTCCGCACGTGCCGCCATAGCCGACGCGCGACGCGATCATCCCTCCTTCCCGGCCGTTCCCAGCGGCGGGTGACGCTCCTGCCTGCGAGGGCAGGTTCGAAGCCTCGTCAGCGACGGCGGCGAGTGCACCGATTCGCACACTGGGACGGCTGCGTCAGTCCTTGCGGCCGGTCGCCGCCACGCTCACGCCGAGCCCGATCATCACGAGGCCCCCGGCGCCGCCGATCGCGGCCAGCCGTCGTGGCGAGCGGGACAGCCACTCACTGAGCGTCCCGGCTGCGATCGCCCAGATCCCGTCGAGGACGAGCGCAATCACCGGGAAGACGAGGCCGAGCACGAGCAGCTGGAGCGTGAGCCGGCCGACGGCGGGATCGGTGAACTGGGGGAGCACGACGAGGAAGATCGCGATCGTCTTGGGGTTGGTGGCGCCGACGATCGCCCCGTCGCGGACGGCACGGCGCGCCGGCATGGGACCGACGCCGCGAGCGATCGCGTCGGTGAGCGACCGGCGATGGCGGATCGCCTGGACTCCGAGGTAGACGAGGTAGGCGGCGCCGGCCAGCTTCACAGCGGCGAACACCTCCGCGGAGCGCTCGATCAGTGCGCCAAGCCCGAACGCGACCGCGATCACCTGCACGAGCAGCCCGAGCTCGTTGCCGACGACGTTCCACAGTGCGGTGCGTCGCCCAGCGGTGAGCGCGCGGCTCACCGTGAACAACACGCTCGGGCCGGGGATCGCGACCAGGATTGCGGCCACACCCGCGAACGCCAGCACGCTCCGGATCGGCACCATCCGCGCGGACGTTACCTGAGCGCATGCCGCGTATGGCCCCCGGCGGACGCTCGCATCCGGGCGCGGCGGGCGTCTCGGCGCGCCCCGCCGCCGCGCTCGGCCGGCCCGTGACCGCGCCGCCGCGCCCGACGGCCCGCGACCGCGCCGCCGCGCCGAGGGTTAGATTCGCCGGCGTGCCGGAGCAGCCGACGCGCGATGAGATCATCCTCGGCGACAACCTCGACGTGCTGCCGCGCTTCGCGGACGCGAGCTTCCAGCTCATCTACATCGATCCGCCGTTCAACACCGGCCGCGAGCGGCGGCGCAGGACGCTCGCGATGGCGCCCGATCCCGACGGCGATCGGACCGGGTTCCAGGGCCGGCGGTACGCGACGCGGCTCCTTGCCGAGTCCTCCTACCGGGACGCGTTCGACTCCTACCTCGAGTTCCTCGCGCCCCGGCTCGAGCAGGCGCGCCGCCTCCTGCACCGCACGGGAACGCTCTACTTCCACATCGACTATCGCGAGGCTCACTACTGCAAGCTGCTGCTCGACGAGATCTTCGGGCGCGAGCGCTTCCTCAACGAGATCATCTGGGCCTACGACTTCGGGGCACGGGCCAGGGGGCGCTGGCCCGCGAAGCACGACACGATCCTGGTCTACGTCAAGGACGCCGAGGCGTACCACTTCGACTCGGAGGCGGTCGACCGCGAGCCGTACATGGCGCCGGGGCTCGTCACCGCCGAGAAGGCCGCGCGCGGCAAGCTGCCGACCGACGTCTGGTGGCACACGATCGTGCCCACGAACAGCCGCGAGAAGACCGGCTACCCGACGCAGAAGCCCGAGGGGGTCGTGCGCCGCATGGTGCTTGCCTCGAGCCGCCCCGGCGACTGGTGTCTTGACTTCTTCGCCGGCAGCGGGACGCTTGGTGCGGTTGCCGCGCAGGAGGGTCGCCGCTACGTGCTGGTCGACTCCAACCCCGAGGCGTGCGGGGTGATGGAGAGGCGTCTCGGCGCGCGCTTGCGGGTAGCCGACGGCCTGTGAGCGCCGACCCGCGGTTCGTCATCCACAAGCACGACGCGTCCTCGTTGCACTACGACTTCCGGCTCGAGGTCGACGGCGTACTGAAGTCGTGGGCGGTCCCCAAGGGACCGTCGACCGATCCGCGCGACAAGCGGCTCGCGGTCGAGGTCGAGGATCACCGGCTGAGCTACGGCGACTTCGAGGGGGTCATCGAGGAGGGCTACGGCAAGGGGACCGTGCTCGTCTGGGATCGGGGCACGTACCGCAGCCTCGACGAGGAGCGCACGATGGCCGACGCGATCGCGGACGGGCATGCCCGCTTCTGGCTTCAGGGGGAGAGGCTCACCGGGGGCTGGACGCTGCAGCGCACGCGCGCCGGCGAGAAGCCACAGTGGCTGCTCATCAAGCGCCGAGACGAGGGCGCGGACGCGCGGCGCAACCCGCAGAGCACCCAGCCCGAGTCGGTCAAGACGGGACGGACGATCGAGCAGGTGGCCGAGCAGAGCGGCTGACCGGCGCCGCCGGAAGCCGCACGACGGCGCGGAGTCCGCCCTCGGCTCTCGGCGTCAGGGTGAGCGTCCCGTCGTGGGCCTCGGCCACGCTTCTGGCGATCGCGAGGCCGAGGCCGACCCCGACGTGGTCCACGGGCGCGCCGATCCCCGCGTTCTCGCCGCGGGCGCGGGCGCTCCCGCGCTGAAACGGCTCGGTGAGCGTGGCGACGAGCGCCGGGGCGAGCGGCTCGCCCGTGCTCTCGACCGTGAGCACCACATCCGCGGCGTCTGCGCTCGTTCTCATCCACACGGCGCCTCGCTCGGGCAGGTTGTGGACGATCGCGTTGTGGAGGAGGTTCGTCGACAGCTGCAGCAGGAGCGCCGCCGGAGTCCCCCGGCAACTCGCTGCGGGCGACCTCAAGCAGCGTCCGGCTGATCGCCAGCGGGGTGCGGAGTTGATGGGAGGCGTTGGCCGCGAAGCGGCGCTGCTCGGCGACGTGCGCCTCGAGTCGATCGAGCAGGCCGTCGACGGTGTCCGCGAGGTCCTTCAGCTCGTCGCGCGGTCCTGACAGAGCGAGGGGCTCGCCGAGGTTGCGCTCCGAGATCCGTCGCGTCCGCGTCGTCATCGTGCGGAGCGGGCGCAGGACGCGACCCGCGACCACCCGGCCGAGCACCACGGAAACGGCGGTCATGACGCGAGCGCAATCCCGGACTGGATGAGCCCCTCGTGCAACCGGTGGGAGTTGCGCCGGACCGCGGCGTCGAACATCGCGGTGACGCGCTGCAATTCCGCGTGCATCAGGGCCCCGCCGTGGGCGCCTGTCAAGCCCGAGCCGCCACCGGTCCCGGTGGGCACGATCAGGTCGACCCCGGTGCTGCCGCGGAACAGGAGGTAGGTCGTCGCGAGCAGCGCGAGACCGGAAGCGAGGAAGAGTCCGCTGTAGAGCAGCGTGAGTCGCAGGCGCATGGTCGGCGCCGGCCGACGGAGCGGCCTACGCATGCGCGTCCGGTGTCCGCGCGGCGTCAGTCCCCACGTCGATCCGGTATCCGACCCCCGGCACGGTGGCGATGACCCACGGCTCTCCGAGCCGCTTGCGCAGTCCCGACACCGTGATCCGCACCGCGTTCGTGAACGGGTCGGCGTTCTCGTCCCAGGCTCGCGCCGGTAGCCGCGGCTGAGTCCTCAGACTGCCGGCGCGAGCGTGAACCCGGCTCGCTCCAGAGCGGCGCGGATCGCGCCGGCGAGCGCGACCGAGCCTGGACTGTCGCCGTGGACGCAGAGCGTCTGCGCCCGCAGCTCGATCGTCTCGCCGTCGATCGTCTCGACTGCCTGCTCGGATGCGATCCGCACGGCGCGCGCGGCGACCGCGTCCGGATCGGAGATGACCGCGCCGGCCCGGTCGCGCGCGACGAGGCGGCCGTCGCGCGCGTAGGCGCGATCGGCGAACGCCTCCGCGATGACCGTGAGTCCCGTGGCGCGCGCGGCGGTCTCCGCCGCCGAGCCCGGCAGCGTGACGAGCGCCGGCGGGCCGTCGAGTGAGCCGACCGCCGCGACGACCGCGTCGGCGAGCTCGCGATCGATCGCGATCCGGTTGTAGAGCGCGCCGTGCGGCTTGACGAAGCTCACGCGTGAGCCATGCGCGCGGGCGATCGCGTCGAGCGCCCCCGCCTGGAAGACGACGTCGTCGCGTACCTCGGCGGGCGGGATCGCCATGTCGCGGCGGCCGAAGCCGCGGCGATCGGGGAACGAGACATGAGCGCCGATCGCGATGCCGCCGGCGACGGCGGCGGTGACGGCGGTCCGCATCGTCGTCGGGTCTCCGGCGTGGAAGCCGCAGGCGATGTTCGCGCTCGTGATGATCCTGAGCAGCGCGGAATCGTCGGCGAGCTTCCAGATGCCGTAGCCCTCGCCGAGGTCGCTGTTGAGGTCGATCGTGAAAGCGCCCGCCATCGGCGCTTCATCGTACGGCGGGCGCCCACCGCTCACCCCGGTTGCTCCGGCGCCTCGTGGCGCTGCTCCGCTCCGGCGGGTGGCCGAGCCTGGGGCCGTCGGTCGCCGAGGCCGCTCGCCCCGTCGGCGGCGCGGCCGACGAACTGCGGGGAAGCCACCCGGACCGACACGCCCGCAAGCATCTCACGGCCCGCCCCGAGCTGCTTGCGCTATCCATGCGAGCTCGTATGGACAGCGCGGCCGACTCCGACGACCGGGCACCGGTGAGCCCGACCGCCGATGCGATCCGCATTCGCGTGGCGACGGACGCCGACCGCGCCTGCATCGAGCGGCTGCTCCGCGGGTCATGGGGCGCGACGACGGTCGTCAGCCGGGGCAGGGTGCACGACGCGTCGCGGCTGCCCGCGCTGCTGTCGTTCGCCGCCGAGGGCGGGGATCCGCTCGGGCTGGCGACGCTGTCGCTTGAGAACGGCGAGTGCGAGCTCGTCACGCTCGACGCCTTCCCGCGCCGGCGGGGCGTCGGCTCCGCGCTGCTGTCCGCGGCCGCCGACTGGGCGCGCGCCCGCGGCTGCCGGCGGCTATGGCTCATCACCTCCAACGACAACCTCGACGCGGTCCGCTTCTATCAGCGGCGCGGGCTGCGGCTCGTCGCCGTCCATCGCGGCGCGGTCGACCGCGCGCGCGAGCTCAAGCCGGGCATCCCGGAGGTCGGCGAGTACGGGATCGCGATCCACGACGAGCTCGAGCTTGAGCTCGCCTTGTCAGCGACCCTGCGCCGCCGCGGTTGGGAATCGAACAAATGCTTCGGCCGCGCTTGACACGGGCGGGGCGGACCCGATAGGAATCCAGTAGGGCGAACGTTCGCCTAGATGATGGCGGGAGGCCGCCGCGCCGGCGCCACCTCTCGGCAGGGACTGAGCAGCTAAGGCACCGAGGATCTTCGGGAGAGGTCGATGGTGATGGCACCCACAGAGCCGGGTCCGGGCAGCGCCGACGCGGGACGCCGGTACGCGTCGATCAAGGACGTCGCAAGCCGGGCGGGTGTCAGCTACCAGACGGTGAGCAAGGTGCTCAACGGCGGGGGTTCGGTGGCGCCGGCGACGCTCGAGCGGATCCAGCGCGCGGCGGACGAGGTCGGCTACGTGCCGAACGCGCTCGCGCGAGGGCTCGTGACCCGGGGTACGAAGACGCTCGGGGTGATCGCCGCCGATCCGAGCGACCACGTGCTCGGCCGCTTCATCGTCGCCGCCCAGAACGAGGCGCGGCGCCTCGGCTGGGCGACGGTCGTGGCGAACGTCGACGCCGCGGGGTCGGACGTCGCCGGCTGCGTCGACGTGCTCTCAGAGCGCCGCGTCGACGGGATCCTCATGGCCGCGCCGCAGGCGGAGGCCGACGCAGAGCTCGGCGCCCGCCTGCGCGACCGGCTGCCGGTCGTGAGCCTGCACCACATCGAGGGGCTCCGGGTGCCGCTCGTCGGCTCAGACCACGTCCAGACCGGCGCGCTCGCCGTCGCGCACCTGATCGAGCACGGCCACCGCGCGATCGGCGTGATCAGCGGCACGTCCGGGCGCCAGGTGACCGTCCTGCGGATGGCGGGCTGCGAGCGAGCGCTGCGCGACGCCGGGCTCGACGACGACGGCGGCGAGCGGACCCAGGAGGGCGACTGGACGATCGCCGGCGGCTACGCGGCGACGCTCCGGCTGCTCGAGCGCGCCCCCGACTTGACAGCGCTGTTCGCGCACAACGACTACATGGCGCTCGGCGCGATACGCGCGCTGCACGAGTGCGGCCGCCGTGTGCCCGGCGACGTCGCGGTCGTCGGCTGCGACGACGCGCCGCCCGCCCGCTACACGGTGCCCGCGCTCAGCACCGTGCGGGTGCCGTTCGAGGAGACGGGACGGATCGCGATGGCCCAGCTCGTCGCGCTCATCGACGGCGCGCCCGCCCCGACACGCTCGACCCTGCTGCCGGTCGCGTTCGTCGCGCGTGAGTCGTGTGGCTGTGCAAGCGAGACAGGGGACGCACGATGACCGCGACGATCAAGCTCGACCTCGACCGCCGCCTCGGCAGCGTCGACCGGCGGATCCTCTCAGGGTTCGCCGAGCATCTTGGCCGCTGCATCTACGGCGGCATCTACGACGAGGGCTCGCCGCTGTCCGACTCCGACGGGTTCCGCACCGACGTGATCGAGGCGGTGAAGGCGCTCCGCCCGCCGGTCCTGCGCTGGCCGGGCGGCAACTTCGTCTCCGGCTACCACTGGACCGACGGGATCGGGCCGCAGGACGCCCGGCCGCGGCGCCTCGAGCTCGCCTGGCACTCCGAGGAATCCAACCGCTTCGGCACCGACGAGTTCCTGCGCTTCTGCGAGCTCGTCGAGACCGAGCCGTACCTGTGCGTGAACATGGGATCCGGGTCGATGGACGAGGCGCAGGCCTGGGTGGAGTACTGCAACGGAAGCGGCGACACCGAGTGGGTGCAGCGCCGCCGGGACAACGGCCGCGAGGCGCCGTACGGGGTCCGCTACTGGGGCCTCGGCAACGAGATGTACGGACCGTGGCAGATCGGCGCGCTGTCGGCCGAGGACTACGTCAAGCGGGCCCGCGAGTTCGCGAAGGTGATGAGCTGGACCGACCCGGAGATCGAGCTCGTCGCCTGCGGTGAGAACGGCCTCTCCGACTGGGACCGCATCGTCGTCGAGGGGCTCGCCGACATGGTGCGCTGGCACAGCATCCACATCTACACCGGATCCGACGACTACTGGACCGACGTGCTCAGCCCCCACCAGGCCGAGCGGGCGCTCCGGCGCGTCGAGGCGCTCATCGCCGACGCCCGGTACCGCAGGCGGATCGCCCATCCGATCCACGTGGCCTATGACGAGTGGAACGTCTGGTTCCGCGAGCGCGAGGCGGGCCTCGAGGAGCGCTACACGCTCGCCGACGCGCTCGCCGTCGCCACCTACCTCCACGCGTTCGTGCGCCACTGCCGGGTCGTCCGGATGGCGAACCTCGCGCAGCTCGTCAACGTGATCGCGCCGATCGTCACCTCGCCCGACGGCCTCTTCCTGCAGACGATCTTCCACCCGCTGCGGCTGTTCGCCGACCACCTGCGCCCGGTCGCGCTCGACGTTCACGTCGATTGCGCCACCCACGAGCACATCGACGTCGAGAGCCCCGGCAGCTGGCCGCACCGGGTCGCCGATCTTGGCCCGTTCCCGCTGCTCGACGTGACCGCGATGCGCGACGCCGATGGCGACGGGCTCACGCTCAGCGTCGTCAATCGCTCCCCGAGCGATGCGCTCGACGCCGAGATCCGCTTCGCCGACGCGTTCGAGTCCCGGGCCGCGCGGATCGAGCGCGTGCTCGGCCCCGAGCCGCAGGCGACGAACTCCTTCGAGCAGCCCGACCGGGTGGGGGTGGAGGTCGAGTCCGGAACCCTCGGGGACGGCGCGACCGTCCGGTTCCCGGCCTGCTCGCACACCGTGATCACGACTCAGTCCGGAGGTGCACGATGACTGAGCAACTCACCCGGCGGCGGTTCCTCACGCTTGCCGGCGCCGGCGCGACGATGCTCGCCACCGCCGGCTGCGGCGCCACCTACGACGTCGCCGGCGGGTTCGTGAGCCCCGCCTCGGGCCGCAACCGCACGACGCTCATCTACTGGAACCTGCTGAGCGGCGGTGACGGCCAGCACATGCAGGAGATGGAGCAGGCCTACCGCAGGTCTCATCCCCACGACGCGCTCGACGCCACCGTCCTGCAGTGGGGCAACCCGTACTACACGAAGCTCGCGATGGCGATCCGCGCCGGCAGCCCGCCGGACATCGCGATCATGCACCTCACGAGGCTGCCTGAGTTCGTGCCCGCGAAGCTGCTCCAGCCGTTCGACATGGGCGAGCTCGCGGCGCACGGGATGCGGCCCTCCGATTTCACCCCGCTCGCGTTCCGCAAGGCGCACGTCGGCGGCCGCCTGTACGCGATCCCGCTCGACACCCACCCGTTCGTCCAGTACTTCAACACGAAGATCTGCAGGAAGGCGGGACTGCTCGACTCCTCCGGGATGCTCAAGCCGATCGTCGGCCAGCAGGCACTCCTCACCGTGCTGCGTAAGTTGAGGTCGCTGAAGGGGGTGACGCCGGTGGTCTGCGACACGCTCAACGATCCGGCGACCCCGTGGCGGCTCTTCTACACGTTCTACTCCCAGGCGGGCGGCAAGGTGCTCGCCGACAACGGAAAGAGGGTCGTGCTCGACCGGCCGCTGTCGCTGCGCGTGCTGTCGTTCATCGCGCAGCTCGCCCGCGAGGGATTGATGAACGCGAACGTCGACGCGAACGGCGGGGTGGCCGCGTTCTCGCAGGGGAGCTCGGCGCTCTACTGGGAGGGGGAGTGGAACGTCGACGTCTTCCTCGCGGCCAAGCTTCCGTTCAGCATGCAGCCGTTCCCGACCGTGTTCGGTCGCAACCTCACGCAGGCCGACTCCCACACGTTCGTCATGCCGGTGCAGCCGACCCACGATCCCGAGCGCACGGCGATGGCGCTCACGTTCATCCGCTCGCTGCTCGGCCAGAGCCTCACCTGGGCGAGCGGCGGTCACATCCCGGCATGGCTGCCGGTGCGTCACTCGGCGGCCTACCACAAGCTCAAGCCGCAGTCGAACTACGCGTCGGTCGCGAACCACGTCGTGTACGACCCGCCGGCGTGGTACAGCGGCTCGGGCTCGAACCTCGAGGTGTTCGCGGGCGGGGCGATCGCGGGGGTGATGACCGGCACGAGCACGCCGACGGCCGCATATGACCAGATGCACTCCTCGCTCGTGGCCCTCTCCAAGCAGGCAAGCCCGGTATGAGCACGAGCGCACTCTCCACCCCCGCGGTCCGTGCCGGACGGCCGCAGTCGCGCCAGGCGCGCGCCGGCCGCGTCACCGGCCTTGGCTTCGTCACGCCGTTCCTCGTCTTCTACGTGCTGTTTTTGATCCTGCCGCTCGTGCTCGTGATCATCTTCAGCCTGTTCAACACGAGCCTCGTGCTGCCGGGTCTCGGCCGCTGGGTCGGGCTGCACAACTACGGCGAGCTGTTCTCCGACTCCTACTTCTGGTCGGCGCTGTGGCACACGGTGCTGTTCACGATCGTCTCGACGCCGCTGCTGGTCGTCGTCGCGCTCGCATTCGCGCTCGCGACATACCGCCGCCGTCACGGGCAGTGGTTCTTCCGGCTGGCGTTCTTCATGCCGTACATCCTGCCCTCGGCGGTGATCGCGCTCATCTGGGTGTGGATCTTCGAGCCGGGCTACGGGCTGTTCGACGGAGCGCTGCAGGCGGTCGGCCTCGGACCGGTGCCGTGGCTGTCCTCGCCGTCGGTCGCTCTCTACTCGATCATCCTCGTCACCCTGTGGTGGACAATCGGCTTCAACTACATCCTGTTCATGGCCGGGCTGCAGGAGATCCCGGGCGAGATGTACGAGGCGGCGGCGATGGACGGCGCCTCGCAGTGGACCCAGATCCGCCGGATCACGCTGCCGATGCTCGGGCGCACGATGACACTCGTCACCGTCCTGCAGATCATCGCGTCGCTGAAGATCTTCGACCAGGTGTACCTGATGACGCAGGGCGGCCCGAACTTCTCCACCCGGGTCGCGCTGGAGTACGTGTACGACTACGGCTTCACGAGCGGGCGCGTCGGGTATGCGTCGGCGGCGTCGCTTGTGCTGTTCGTGATCATCGCGGTGATCGGCTTCGCGTGGCTTGCGCTCGTCCGGCGACAGGAGAAGGGCGTATGAGGACCGACCTGAGAGCGCGGCTCTTCGGCCGCCTGGTCACGGGCGTCATGATCGCCCTCGGGTTGCTGTGGCTCGCGCCCGTCCTGTGGGCGATCGACACCTCGATCAAGCCCGAGCCGGCGACGATCAAGGTGCCGGCGACATGGGACATCCCGCACCTCACGTTCGCCGCCTACGGCAACGACTTCTCGGCCAGCGACATCGGCCGCTGGTATATCAACTCCGCGATCGTCTCCGTGCTCGTCACTGTGTTCACCGTGATCACCGCGTCGATGGCCGGCTATGCGCTCTCGCGCCAGAAGTTCCGGGGCAAGAACCTCCTGTACGCCGCGATCCTCGCGGGGATCATGATTCCGCCGCAGGCGCTGATGGTGCCACTGTTCCGGGAGTTCCAGGCGGTCCACGGACTGAACACGTACTGGGCGCTCATCCTGCCGCAGGTGCCCTCGCCGGTCGCTGTGTTCATCTTCAAGAAGTTCTTCGACGGACAGCCCGGCGAGCTCGACCAGGCGGCAAGGATGGACGGTGCGAGCTGGTGGACGTGCTACCGGCGAATCGCGCTTCCGCTCGCTCGCTCGGCGGTGGCGGCGGTGTCGATCTTCACGTTCGTGTGGACGTGGAACAACTTCCTGTGGCCGTTCCTCGCGTCGACGAACACGCCGATGATGACGATCCCGGCCGGCCTGGGCACGGTCATTCCCGGCTCGGGGATCACGAACGCGCTCGTCATGGCCTCGGCGGTGCTCGGCGCGCTGCCGCTCGTCGTCGTGTTCCTGTTCGGCCAACGGCAGATCGTCGAGGGTGTGGCCGGCACCGGGTTGAAATGAGGAGAGAGGAATATCCAGGATGTCCGAGCTGACAATGAAGGGGATCACGAAGCGCTATGACGACGGGACGCTCGCCGTCGACGACCTCGACCTCGAGATCTCCGACGGCGAGCTGATGATCCTCGTCGGACCCTCCGGTTGCGGCAAGACGACCGCGCTGCGCATGATCGCCGGTCTCGAGGAGATCACCGAGGGCGAGCTCTGGCTCGACGGGCAGATGGTCAACGAGCTGCCGCCGAAGGCGCGCGACATGGCGATGGTCTTCCAGAACTACGCGCTCTATCCGCACATGACCGTGCGCCAGAACATGAGCTTCGGCCTGGAGCAGGCGAAGCTCGACAAGGCGGAGATTGCGCGCAAGGTCGCCGAAGCCGCCGAGACGCTCGATCTCACCGAGCATCTCGACCGCAAACCCGCCCAGCTGTCCGGTGGCCAGCGCCAGCGGGTGGCCATGGGGCGCGCGATCGTCCGCGCCCCGAAGGCGTTTTTGATGGACGAGCCGCTCTCCAATCTCGACGCGAAGCTGCGCACCCAGATGCGCACCGAGCTCGCCCGCATCCAGCGGGACCTCGGCACGACGACCGTCTACGTCACCCACGACCAGATCGAGGCGATGACGCTCGGCGATCGGGTCGCGGTGATGAGGGGCGGCGTGCTCCAGCAGGTCGGCTCGCCCCAGGAGCTCTACGCCCACCCCGCGAACCTGTTCGTCGCGGGCTTCATGGGGTCCCCCGCGATCAACCTGCTCCCCGCCAGCGTCGAGGACGAGGCGCTGCGCACCCCGATCGGCGACGTGCCGCTCGACGGGCGGCTGCGCGACGCGCTCGGGCGGGCTGAGGGGGACAGGATGGTCGTCGTCGGCCTGCGTCCCGAGCACCTGCTCGACGCGGGCCTCGGGGGCGGCAACGGCGGCGGTGATGCGGTGACGTACACCGGCGAGGTGGCGGTGCTCGAGGCGATGGGCGCCGAGTACTACGCGTACTTCGACCTGCCCGAGGCGGGCGAGGTGGGGGAGGTCGCCGACCTCGACCGTGCCGACGCCGCGAGCCTCGCGGACGCGGGCCTCGATCCCGTCGCGCGCCGCGGCGGCAACCAGCTCGTCGCCCGCCTGCCGCTCGACAGCCAGGTGCGCGAGGGCGCCCCGCTCACGCTCCGCTTCGAGCCGCGGCGGCTGCACGTCTTCGACCCGCGCGGCGGGCGGCGCCTCAGCGATCCGGGCGACTGACCGCTCAGTGCCGGGCAGCGGGGAGTACGTTTTGATGCCTGGTGGGCCGCTTTTCGTACTCCGCCGCGGGGGTGAATCTCCCGCGCTCATGGGGTGACCCTGTCGCGCGCGGGTGATACACCCGGGCGGTGCCCGCCCCGCGCCGCAACCGCGTCACGCCGACGGGGGAGATCGTGGCGATCCCGCTGCGCGGCGCCTGGACCGGCAATCGCGGCAACCTCCACCGCGGGACCGAGATCGTGCGCCCCTGGGCGAGCCCGCACTGGCTGATCTGCAGGCTCGAGTGGAAGGGCGTCCGCCGCGAGCAGTGGGCCCCCCGCCGGCTCACGTGGCTCTTCTTTCACGACGAGGCGGTCGCGCTCGCCGCCGGCCACCGGCCGTGCGCCTCCTGCCGCCACGGCGCCTACGCCGCGTTCCGCGCCGCCTGGGCCGACGCGGGGCCGGCGCCGCTGCACGACGAGATCGACCGCACGCTGCACGGTGAGCGGTTGGTCGCGGGTACGCGCCGGCGTCGGACGCATCCGGCTCGCTGGGACGCGCTGCCCGACGGTGCGTTCGTGCTCGTGGACGGCGCCCCCGCGCTCGTTGTGGGACGGGAGGTGGCCGCGTGGTCGGTGGACGGCTACGGCGAGCGGCGGCGCCGTCCGCGCCGGGGCGCGGCTGAGCTGCTGACCCCACCGTCCACCGTTGCGGTGCTGCGGGCGGGGTACCCGGTGCAGATCGACAGCGGCGCCACCGGCGGTCGACCATCGCGCGTCGCGTTCGCGGGAGGGATGCCGGCGGCGGCGGGTGTGTCGCGCTGACGGCGCTGCGAGCCGGGATGGCGACGCATTCAACTTCGCGGGCCACCGCGAGGCCGGCCGCCCGCGAGGCCGTCCATGATCGAGCGCCGTGCGCATCCGCGACGCCACGGCCGCCGGCTGGCCCGAGATCTGGCCGGCGCGCTCTGGCGCTCGCTCGACTTCGAGGTCATCGGCACGGTTCCGCCCGCGTTCGCGCACCCACGCCACGGCGATGTCGGACTGCACATCAGGCACCGCTCCGTGTGACGTCGCACACGCGAGACGTTTGACCACGGGGTCGACGGGTAGGCGCAGGTTTCGTCCGCAATCCGAAGGAGAGCACATGCTTGCCCTGACCGCAGACGCCAGCCAGGCGATCGAAGGCATCCTCCAGCAGTCCGAGACCGCCACCGGAATCCGCATCGCCCCGAGCTCCGATGACGGCGGCAGCGGACAGCTGCAGATGAGCGTCGTCGACGCGCCGGAGGCGAGTGACGAGGTGATCGAGACCGCGGGCGCCCAGGTGTTCGTCGAGGAGTCGGCCTCGCCGTTCCTGCAGGACAAGGTGCTCGACGCGACGATCACCGAGGATCGCGCGATCCAGTTCGAGATCCTCACCCAGGCGGCGGAGTAGCGGCCTCGGAGCGAACCCTCAGCCGGCGGTCCGGCGGGCGATCAGCTCGGCGGCGCGCTCGGCGAGCATCAGCACCGCGACGACCGGGTTGACCGTCGTCAGCGACGGGAACGCGGAGGCGTCGGCGACGCTCAGGCGTCGCACTCCGCGCACTCGGAGCGCCGGGTCGAGCACGGCGAGCGGGTCGTCGGCGGCGCCCATGCGGCACGTGCAGGAGACGTGGTAGACCGTGTGGTGGGTGGCGCGCATCAGCTCCGAGAGCTGCTCGTCGTCCTCCACGTCGGCCCCCGGGAAGAGCTCCCGGCCGACCCAGTCCGACATCGGCGCCCGCGCGGCCACGCGTCGCGCCATCCGCATCCCCGCCAGCAGCGCGCGCTCGTCGTAGCCCTCGGGATCGGTGAATGCGCGGTAGTCGATGAGCGGCGGCGCGTCCGGGTCGGCGCTCTGAAGCCACACCCGGCCGCGGCTGCGCGGCCGGGTCACGTTCGGGGTGAGCGACAGCGAGTGCTCGGGCAGCGTGAGCCCGAACATCTCGGCATGCACCGCGTAGGTCATGAGCGGCACATGCGAGAGCACGTCGGGCACGGCCGCATTCGGGTCGAGCAGCCGCGCCATGATCGTCACGTCCCAGTCGGTCGCCGACACGGGCGGAATCGGCCGTGCCGCCTCCCAGACGAGGAGTCCCTCCGGGTGGTCGCTGAGGTTCTCGCCGACGCCGGGCACCTCCGCGACGATCTTGAGCCCGTGCGCGCGCAGCTGCTCGGCGGGCCCGATCCCCGACAGGAGCAGCAGCCGCGGCGTGTCGATCGCCCCGCAGCACACGACGACCTCCGCGCGTGCGCCGAGCTCCTCGAGCGTGCGGTCGTCGCGGCGGACGAGCACGCCCGTCGCGGCCCCGTCCGACACGGTCACCCGGAGCGCCCGCGCGTTCGTGATCACCTGAAGGTTCGGCCGCTCGTCCATGACCGGGTGCAGGTAGGCGACCGACGAGCTCGAGCGCACGCCGGTCTGCGGCGTGTAGCCGATCGGAAGCCAGCCGACGCCGTCCGGGTGGCCGCCGCCGGTCGGGCCGCCGACGCCGTCGCCACGCGCGTTCCAGTCATCGCGCACCGGGATCCCGAGCGCCGCCGAGGCGGAGTCGATCACGTCGGCGAGGTATGGGTTGCGGTGCGCGGGCGCAACCGGCTCGATGCGCGTCTGAAGCCGGTCGAACAGCGGCCGCATCGATGCCGCATCCCAGTTCGCGGCGCCGCGGGCCGCCCAGTCGTCGAAGTCGGCGTCGGGCGGGCGCAGCGCGATCATCGTGTTGTGCGAGGAGCAGCCGCCGAGGATCCGCGCCCGGGCCTGGCGGATGTGTGAGTTGCCGCGCGGCTGGGGCACGCTGCGGTAGTCGAGGTCGTACTGGCCCTCGAGCATCTCGAACCACCGCCGGATCTGCAGCGCCCGCGGCTCGGAGCGGTCGTCGGGCCCCCATTCGACGAGCCCGACGCTCCGGCGCGGGTCCTCGGACAGCCGTGCCGCGATCACCGCGCCGGCCGTCCCGCCGCCGACGACGAGGACGTCGTAGGTGCGGCTCACGCCACCCGGGTGCACGCGTCGCTCACGGGACGGCCGCGGTCGCGCTCAGCCTGCGCCCGGGCGCGATCAGCCTCCGCACGGGCGCACCGGGCAGCCGCTCGCCGAACAGCGACCCCGCCTCCGCGTCGGCGCGAGCGATCTCGCCGGCGAGGTCGATGTCGGCGACGAGCAGCTCCGGTGCGGGCGTCTCGCCCACCGCCGGGCCGCGGCCGGCCGCCTCGGCGAGGATCTCCCCGAGCGGCGAGATCACCCGGCTCGCGCCGAAGCCGGCCGCGCCGCTCTGGTTGACGAGGATCCACCACTGGCCGTTCGCGAGCGCGGCCGCCGGATACAGGCGGTCCCACCAGCTCTCCGCCCCGTGCTCATAGGCGGCGGGCTGCAGCACGAGCCGCGCGCCCGCCTCGCGCAGCGCCCGTCCCGTCTCCGGGAAGTCGCCGTCGTAGCAGATCGACAGCCCGACGACGCCGAGCTCCGGGCCGCAGTCGCAGACGGTCGGTCCCTCGCCGGCGCTGAACGCGCGGTCCTCGCCACCCGGCAGGTAGCGATGGAACTTGCGATGGGAGGCGACGAGCCGGCCGTCGGGGTCGTACAGCGCGAGCGTGTTGTAGATGCGCCCGTCGGCGTCGAGCTCAGGCACGCTGCCGGCGGCCAGCCACAGTGAATGCTCGCGCGCGAGCGCCGCCAGCCGCGCGCCGCGCGGGCCGTCGAGCGGTTCGGCGCAGGCGCGCAGATCGGCCGCGAGCGTCCGCGCGTCGTAGCCGCTCGCCCACAGCTCCGGCAGGACGACGAGCCGGCAGCCCGCGGCGCCTGCGCGCGCGATCAGCTCACAGGCGTCGGCGAGGTTTCGCGCCCCGTCGCCGGGGATCGCGCACCACTGCGCGAGGCCGATGCGGAGCGGTCCCGGCGAGCCGTCAGGCACGGAGGTCACCCCTCACCTGAACGACCGGCACCTCAGATGCCGGCCTCGACGACCGGGACCTCGGCCTGATGCCCGTCGACGTCGATCTGCTGGCGCGAGAGGAAGCGCTTGGCCGCCCAGTAGTAGAGCGGGCACACGACCGCCAGGCCGACGAGCCAGGAGATGTCCGCGCCGTGCAGCGAGGAGCCGACCGGGCCGGTGTAGAGCGTCGTCGCGATGAACGGCACCTCGACCGCGACGCCGATCACGTAGACGACGCAGGCCGGCAGGTTGAAGCGCCCGTAGATCCCGCCGTCGTCCTGGAAGAACGAGCCGACGTCGTAGTGGCCGTGCTTGACGAGGTAGAAGTCGACGAGGTTGATCCCGGTCCACGGGATGAGCAGGTAGAGCAGCAGGAAGATGAAGTTCGTGTAGTTCGTGACGAAGTTGTTCTTGCCGGCAAGTGCCATCACCGCCGCGACGATCGTGATCGCGACCGACAGCGCGAGGCGCACCGAGCCGCGCGGCACCCACGAGGCACGGAACGTCTGGACCGAGGTGACGACGCCGAGCACGCCGCCGTAGATGTTGATCGAGATCGTGTTCACCATGCCGAAGCCGATCACGAGCACGACGAGCCAGCCGACCGCGCCCGCGGAGGTGTGCATCTCGGAGATCGTGCTCGCCGCGGGCGAGGCGGCGCCGAGCAGCGCGCCGAAGATCATCGGGCCGGCCGAGCCGAGCACGCAGCCCCAGTAGGAGGCCCAGAACGTCTGTGACGCCGGGGTCTTCTCCGGGAGGTAGCGCGAGTAGTCCGACACGTAGGGGGCGTAGGCGATCTGCCACAGCACCGCGACCGCGATCGTCGCCACGAAGCCGGTGAACGTGATCGTGCCGCGGCTGAGCGTGCCGTGGGGCGCGCCCTTGACGAACAGGGCGACGACCGCGAGCACGAGCACCGCCAGGCACAGCGGCGTGAGCACCCGGTTGACGAGATGGATCATGTCGTGGCCGAACACGCAGATCGCGAGGCCGACGAGCGACGTGATGACGATCCCGAGGTCGACCGAGATCCCCGAGGTGAGGTTGTTGAGCGCCTGTCCGCCGAGCACGACGTTCGAGGCGATGAAGCCGAGGTACATGATGATCACGACGGCGACGACGACGAGCGCCCCATAGGCGCCGAACTGGCCGCGGCTCTGGATCATCTGCGGCACCCCGAGCTTCGGCCCCTGGGCGGAGTGCAGCGCCATGAACACGCCGCCGAACAGGTTGCCGATGACGAGGCCGAGCGCCGCACAGCCGAGCGACAGGCCGTAGACCGTCGTCGCGAGCGCCCCCGTGACGACCGTGAGGAGCATGATGTTCGAGGCGAACCAGATCGTGAACAGGTTGCGGACCCGGCCCTTGCGCTCCGAGTCCGGCACCTGGGCGATCGTGCGCTGCTCGATTTCGGCGGGGGTCTCGACTGCAGCGAGGTCTTCAGCCATCGTGGGGTCCCTTCTCTCTCCTCCGGATCGCGGCACTGGTCACCGCCGCCGGGCGACGGGCTCTCCGAGTCTGGACGGGGGGATGCATCCCGTCAATCGATTCTCACGCTCTGGCGCATCGGAGTGCCCGAACCAACGATTCCGGCGATCGGCTCGCGCGTTGGATCGGCCCAGCCGATCCAGCGTGGCGGCTCTTCGCATTGCGGCCGATGCGCCGCCCGTCGAGACTCCGGTGACGACCGTCCCAACCTCCCGGAGAGCGATGCGATGACCCACCGGCGGATCCGCCCGTTCAACACGCGCGACACCTATCCCGAGCAGGATCTCGACAACGACCTCTGCCAGGCGGTCGTCGCGGGCAACACGGTGTACCTGCGGGGACAGATCGGAGAGGACCTCGACACGAACGAGTCGGTCGCCGTCGGCGACGTCGCGGCCCAGACCGAGCGGGCGATGGCGAACATCGACATGCTGCTGCGCGAGGCCGGCTCGGAGCTCTCGCACATCGTCAAGGTCGTCGTCTACATCGTCGATCCCCGCTACCGCGAGCCCGTGTACCGGGTGATGGGCCGCTGGCTGAAGGGCGTTCACCCGGTCTCGACCGGGCTCGTCGTCTCCGCGCTCGCGCGGCCCGAGTGGCTCGTCGAGATCGACGCGACCGCGGTCATCCCGTGACCGACACCCACACCGGAGGCCGCACATGACGCTGTCGCTCATCGCCGCCGATCCGGCCGCCGGGGAGCTCGGGATCGTCATCGCCTCCTCGAGTCCCGCGGTCGCCGCGCGCTGCGCCCACATCCGGCCGCGGGTCGGGGTCGCCGCCAGCCAGAACGTCACCGATCCGCGCCTCGGCCCGGCGCTCCTCGATCTGCTCGCCGCCGGACGTGCACCGGACAACGCCGTGCGTCAGGTCCGTGCCGACGCATCCCACATCGAGTACCGCCAGCTCTCCGTGCTCGACGCGCGCGGCGCCGGGGCGGCGTGGTCGGGCGCCGGCGCGCTCGGCATCCACGGAGAGCGGGTCGAGCCGGGCTGCGTCGCCGCCGGGAACCTGCTCGCCGACGAGCGCGTCCTCGACGCGCTGCTCGCCGGGTTCAGCGCCGCGGACGGGCGCCCGCTCGCCGAGCGGCTGCTCGCCGCGCTCCGGGCCGGCGCGGAGGCGGGCGGCGAAGCCGGACCGCTGCGCTCGGCGGGGATGCTCGTGAGCGCCGCGGTCGACTGGCCCGTCGTCGACCTGCGGGTCGACGACGCCGACGATCCTGTCGGGGGGCTCGAGCGCCTGCACGCGCTCTACGCCCCGCTGCGCGATGACTACGTCACCCGCGCGCTCTCGCCCGACGCCGCGCCGGCGTTCGGCGTGCCCGGCGACGAGTAGCGAGGATCGCGAGCGTGCCGGCGCCCGACCGTGTCGCCCCGGCGCGCGCCCGGGCTGCTGCAATGGGGCGGATGCGCTTCACGCTGCGCCAGCTCGAGTACTTCATCGCGACCTGCGAGGCGGGCTCGGTCACCGAGGCCGCGCTCACGATCCCGGTCGCCCAATCCTCGGTGTCGGCCGCGGTCGCCCAGCTCGAGCGGGCGCTCGGCGTGCAGCTGCTCATCCGCCACCACGCCCAGGGCGTGTCGATGACGCCCGCCGGCCGTGAGTTCCTCGTCCGCGCCCGCGCGCTCCTGCGCGATGTCGAGCAGCTCGAGCGGTTCGCCGACGAGCTCACCGAGGGGCTCTCGGGAACGCTCGACCTCGGCTGCCTGGTGACTGTCGCACCGCTCGTCATGCCCCAGATCTGCCGGCCGTTCCTGCGCGAGCACCCCGAGGCGCGGATCGAGATGACCGAGGCCGGGCAATCGGAGATCGTCGAGCGTCTGCGCACCGGGCGGCTGTCGGTCGCGCTCAGCTACGACCTCGAGCTTGCGCCCGATCTCGCCTTCGACCCGCTGCGGGAGGTGCCGCCCTACGCGCTGTTCCCCGCCGGGCATCCGCTCGCCGAGCGTCCGGGCGTCACGCTCGCCGAGCTCGCCGCCGAGCCGCTCGTGCTGCTCGACCTGCCGCTCAGCCGCGAGTACTTCCGGGAGCTGTTCGTCGCCGCGGGCCTCGAGGCGAACGTCGTCCGTCGCTCGCCGCACCTCGAGGTGATCCGCTCGCTCGTCGCGAACGGCTTCGGGTTCACGATCCTCAACCTGCCGGCGGCCAACGAGCGGGCGCTCGACGGGCACGGGCTGCGCTCGGTGCCGATCGAGGGGCCGGTCCGGCCGATGATCATCGGGCTCGTCACGCTGCGCGCGATGCGCCAGCCGCGACTCGTGCAGGCGTTCTGCGAGCACTGCCGGCGCGCTGTCGCCGCCGGCGAGGTGGCGGCGCTCGTTGACGGGCGGTGAGCGTGAGCCTGCGGGGATGGTGAGCGTGAGCGCGCGGGGATGGTGAGCGTGAGCGCGCTGGAGATCCTGTCCGATCTCGTCGCCGAGCCGACGGTCGCCGGGCGCTCGAACCTCGCGCTGATCGACGCGCTCGCCGAGCGGCTGTCGGGCCTCGGGGCCGCCGTGCGCGTCGTCGAGTCGGTGCGCGAGGACGCGCGCAACCTGCACGCGGTGCTCGGGCCGGCCGATGCACCAGGAGGGATCCTGCTCGCGGCCCACAGCGACGTCGTCGATGTCGAGGGGCAGCCGTGGACGCACGACCCGTTCGCGCTCAGCGTGAGGGACGGCCGCGCGTACGGGCGCGGGTCGGCTGATATGAAGGGCTTCCTCGCGGCGGCGCTCGCCGCGCTCGAGCGCGACGGCCTGGCGCGGCGACTGCGGCGGCCGGTTCATATCGCGCTCTCCAGCGACGAGGAGCTCGGGTGCCGGGGCGTCGGGCCATTGCTCGACGCGCTCGCCGAGCTGCCGGTGCGGCCCGCGTGGGCGCTCGTCGGAGAGCCGACCGAGCTGCGGATCGTCGATCGCCACAAGGGCAAGGCGGCCGCCCGGATCGAGCTGCGCGGGCTCGCCGCCCACTCGAGCGTGCCCGCCGATGGCGTCAACGCGGTCGCGCACGCGGGCGTGTTCATCGCGCGGCTGCTGGAGCTCGCCGAGGAGCTCCGCGCCGGGCCGCTCGACCGGGCGTTCCGGGCGCCGTTCTCGACGGTCGGGATCGGGCCCGTGCGCGGCGGCGTCGCGGTCAACATCGTCCCCGACCGGTGCACGCTCGACGTCGAGCTGCGGACGGTCCCGGCGGTCGACCCGCTCGAGCTCATGGAGCGCGTACGGGCGCTCGCGGACGACGTCGCAGCGGCGATGCGCGCCGAGCACGACGGCTGTGGCGTGAGCGTCGAGCCGCTCTCGAGCTATCCGGGCCTCGCGCCGGCGGACGACGGCGGCGTCGGGCGCTGCGCGGCGGCGGTGAGCGCGGCGCTCGAGGAGGACGCCGGGGGCGGCCCGGCCGCGGTCGACTTCGGCACCGAGGCGGGGCTCTACGCACGCGCGCTCGGGATCCCGGTGCTCGTCTGCGGACCCGGCTCGATGCGCGACGCCCACCGGGCTAACGAGTCGCTCGCGCTCGACCAGCTGGTCGCGGCCGAGACGATGGTCGCGCGGCTCTGCGAGACGCTCACAGCGGCCTGAGCGACGACGGGCACGCGCCGGCGCCCCCGTCCGGGTGGCGAACGCGCTCGCGCGGCTCCTCTCCGACGGCCCGGGATGGCGCTCTGCGACCGACCCGGCGGGCGAGCTCGCCCCGAGCCCCGACCCGCGGCCCTCGATGGTCGACAGGGTGCTCGCCGGCCGCTTCGCGCTCGTCGATCAGCCTTCCGCGGCGCTCGCGGTCGCGAGGAGGTCATCGAGCTCAAGCGGGGCGTCGCGAAACGCCGGCCCGTCATCGGAGCGGGGCCACTCCTCGACCGGGCGATCCCACGCGAGCTCGAGATCGTTGCCGTCGGGGTCGGAGAGGTAGACGGCGAGATGGGTCCCGTGGTCGGTCAGCTGGCGCAGCGGGACCCCCGCGTCGAGGAGCCGCGACACGCTCGTGGCGAGCTCGGCGCGCGAGGAGAAGTTGAGCGCGACGTGATGCAGGCCGGTGACGCCGTCGGGCTGCGGCCGGCCGCCGCGCGACTTCCACGTGTTGAAGGCGAGGTGGTGGTGGTAGCCGCCGGCCGACACGAACAGGACGTCGCCGGTCGTGCCCCAGCCCGGCACGTCGCGCGCCTCGAACACGACGTCGAAGCCGAGGATGTCGACGTAGAACGCGCGGACGCGCTCGATGTCGGCTGTGCGGAGATGGACGTGCCCGATCCGCACGTGGGGGTCGATCGGGCGCTCGGCGGCGTGCGCGGGGACGACGCTGCCCTGAGGGCCGGGACTCACGAGGCCGTCTCGATCCGCAGCCGGGTCTGCCAGGGGTCCGCCACCTCGAAACCGCCCGGAGCGTCACCCGTCGCCACCCCGGCGCGTCGCAGCCGCGCGCGGACCGTGCTCACGTCGTCGCGGTGCGGAAGCGTCACCGTCCAGTGGCGCAGGCCGACCGTATGGGCGGGCGGCGGGCCGACGCCGCGGCCGCGCCAGACGTTGAGCCCGAGATGGTGGTGGTAGCCGCCGGCGGAGACGAACGCCGCGCTGCCGAGGTCGATCTGCGTCTCGAAGCCGACGAGGTCGCGGTAGAACGCGAGCGCCTGCGCGATGTCGCCGACGTGCAGGTGCAGGTGCCCGACCCGCAGCCCGTCATCGACATGTGGCTCGGGAGCCTGCTCGGCGACCGTCCCCATCAGCGAGGCGAAGTCGAGCGGCTCCGGTCCTCCGGCGTAGCCGAGGTCAGGTGGCCAGGCGCTGCGCGGCCGATCCCACGCGAGCTCGATCCCGTTGCCGTCGGCGTCGGGCAGGTAGATCGCCTCGTGCGTGCGGTGGTCGGAGGCGCCCTCGATCGGCGTGCCCGTCGCGGCGAGCCGCAGCGCGGCGTGGCCGAGGGCCTCGCGGCTCGGGTAGAGCAGCGCATAGTGGTAGAGCCCGGCGTGCCGTCCGGCCGGGCCGGCCTCCGGGTCCTCGTGGAGCACGACCACCGTCGCGTCAAAGTCGCCGAGCTCGGCGGTGCGCCCCTCGGTCGAGCGCCCTCGCAGGCCGAGCGCGTGCTCGTACCAGGTGATCGCGCGCTCGAGGTCGGAGACCGTGAGATGGACCGGGCCGAGGCGGAGCGCGTCCGGGAGGGTCGCCGCCGGCGCGCCGGCCGGGGAGGGCGTGACGTTCGTCATGCGCACAGCATCCTCCGCGGGGCGGCGCGACGCAACAACGCGGTTCACTACCGTGCCGGAGATGTCCGCCCGGAGAGGAGCCCGATGTCCGTGAGGCGGGCCGTGCCGGTTCTGCTCGCGGGTGTCCTTGCGCCGGCGCTTGCCGGCTGCGGCGCGGCGCGCCGGCCGAGCGCCCCGTCGCTGCGGCGCGCCGCGCACGTCGCGGGCGCGGTCGAGGCGTGGGGCCGCTTCGGCGGAGGTGGGGGCCGCAGCCGAGTGCGGGTCATGCCGAAGGGCACCGGGATGGGCGCGGGTGTCGGCCCGGTGCGGACCCGCCCGACGATCGTGCCCGGCATCCACGGCGCGGTCCGGCAGATCTCGACCTCGAACTCCGACGGCTACGCGCTCACCCGGGCGGGCGCCGTGTATGCGTGGGGCGCCGGCGGACAGGGCGAGCTCGGCGACGGGGCGCCGCTCACCCTGTCGCTGACCGCGGTCCGCGTGCGCTTCCCGCCAGGGGTGCGGATCGCGTCGCTACCCGATCCGATGCCGTTCGACGGCGGCATGGCGATCGACACCCGCGGGCGTGTGTGGGCGTGGGGGAACGACATGAACAATGAGTTCTGCCTGCGCCGTCCCGCGCTGCTCGACGCCCCGGTGCGGGTCCCGCTCCCGCACGTGACGCTCGCGGTCGGCGCCGCACGCCACGCGACCTACGACGCGGGCGGGCGGATCGTGAGTTGCGGCCTTGGCGAGTTCGGCCAGCTCGGCAACGGCACGACCGGGATGAGCTCGCAGACGGCGAGGCCGGTGGCGGTCCACGGGCTGCCGCGTGGTCGGGTGGTCGCGCTCACCGCTGCCTACGGCGATACCGGGGCGCTGATGGCAGACGGCGCCTACTACGACTGGGGCCTGAACGCCGACGGCCAGCTCGGGGACGGCGCGACGGTCGAGCGCGACACGCCGGTGAGGGTCCCACTCCCCGGTCGCGTGCGTTCGGTGTCGATGGGCGGGAGCCTGGCGAACAACGGCCAGACGATGGCGCTCCTGGCGGGCGGCGCGCTGTGGGAGTGGGGCGCCGGCAAGGTCGGTCAGCTCGGCGATGGCGCCATTGGCGATCGGCTGCGTCCGTTCCGGCTCTCCGAGCCGCGCGGCGTGCGCTTCGTCGCGGTCAGCTCGGGCGGGCAGACCGAGTATGCGATCGATCAGCACGACCGGCTGTGGTCATGGGGTGGCGACACCGAGGGGGACGTCGGCCGCGGGACGACCGGCGGACCGCTGACGCGGCCGGTCGTGCACGTCGTGCGGGTCTCGCAGGTCTCGGCCACCGCGCACGACGTCGCGATCCTCACGGCGCGTCGGCGGCGCTGACGCGCGCTCGTGGCGGGCAAGCTCGGGTCCCCGGCGCCCGAGCCGTCGCCCGTCCGGGACGACCCGGCGCCGCGGCCTACCAGGCGACCCCGACGCGCTCACGGGCGTGCTCGCCGCTCTCGATGAGGTCGGCGATCGCGATCGCGTAGTCCTCGGCCGAGATCTCGCTGTTGCCGGACTCGCCGGTGAGGAGCTGCTCGCCTCCGAGCCGGTAGCCGCCCGTGCGCTCCCCGGGGTGGATGAACGCCGCCGGGCTCACGTACGTCCAGTCGAGGTCGTCGACCGCGCGGTACACCTCGAGCGCCTCGACGCCCTGGGTCGCTTCGGGCTTCCACTCGTCCGGGAACTCCGGCGTGTCGAGGAGCCGGCCGCCGCCGGCGACCTGCAGGCTGGCGGCACCGCCGACGATGAGCAGCCGGCGCACGCCCGCACGACGCAGGCCGTCGAGCAGCGAGCGCGCGACGTCGGAGAGCGTGAAGTCGCCGGTGCGGGCGGACACCGCGCACACGACTGCGTCGGCGCCCTCGACGGCGGCGGCGACCTGGGCGGGGTCGGTGATGTCTGTCCCGGTCGAGCGGCTCGCGCCGACGACCTCGTGCCCACGGCTCGTGAGCTCGGTGGCGATGCGGCTGCCGATCATGCCGGTGGGTCCGAACAGGACGATCTTCATCGCGGCTCCTTGTCGATGTCGGGCGCCGGCGGGTTGCCGACGAACCCCATCAGCGTAGTCAGGTATCTGAGGTGAGCCGGACGGCCGCCGGCCCGAGTCGCCGCGCGAGCCGGTCATGATCGCGAGGCCGTCGCCGGGGCGCCGCGGGGAACTTTGTTCGGGCTCAGGTCGGACAACCTCGCGCCTCCCGGTGCGGAGCGCTTTTGTCCTCCTCAGGGCGACAAACCTTCCCCGCTTCCGGCGCGCGGTCGCCTCGTGTGCGGCTGGGCCGCGTCGCCTCGTGCCGTGCCGCGGGTTCGCACGCGCCCGGGCCGTGCGGCCGGGCCGCGTGGGTCCGCGCCGTGCCGCGGGCCGCGTCGCCCCGTGGCGCGGCCCGCGGACCGGCCGGCCGTGGGGTGAGCATCATGTGTCGGTATGTGTCGCTCACCGCTCGGGATCTACATCCACGTGCCGTTCTGCACGGCCCGCTGCGGCTACTGCGACTTCAACACGTACGTGCCGACCGATCCCGGACAGCCGCCGCGGTTCGTCGAGGCGGCGCTCGAGGAGCTGCGGCTCGCGCGCGCCGAGCTCGGCGCCGACCGGCCCGTGAGCACGGTGTTCTTCGGGGGCGGGACGCCGACGCTGCTCGGCGCCCCCGCGCTGCTGCGGCTGCTGGAGGGGGTCGCGGACACGTTCGCCCTCGCCGCGGACGCCGAGGTGACGACCGAGGCGAACCCCGAGTCGGTCGACCCGGCGATGCTCCGGGCGCTGCGGCGCGGCGGCTTCACCCGTGTCTCGCTCGGCATGCAGTCCTCGGCGCCGCACGTGCTGCGCGCGCTCGACCGTGTGCACACGCCCGGGCGGGCGGTGGCGGCCGCGCGCGAGGCGCGCGAGGCCGGGTTCGAGCATGTCTCGCTCGACCTCATCTACGGGACGCCCGGGGAGACCGACGCCGACTGGGAGACGTCCCTGGAGGATGCGCTGTCGGCGGAGCCCGATCATGTGTCGGCATACGCGCTCACGGTCGAGCCGGGGACCGCGCTCGCGGCCGCGATCCGCCGGGGCGAGGCCCGGGCACCCGACGACGACGCGCAGGCGCGCCGCTACCTGATCGCCGACGCGCGGCTGCGCGACTCCGGCCTTGAGTGGTACGAGATCAGCAACTGGGCGGCGAGCGAGGAGGCCCGCTGCCATCACAACCTCGGCTACTGGCGCTCATACGACTGGTGGGGGATCGGCCCGGGGGCGCACTCGCACGTCGATGGCGTGCGCTGGTGGAACGTCCGCCTGCCCGCCGACTACGCGCGGCGTCTGGCGGGCGGCGCCTCCCCGGCCGCTGGGCGCGAGGAGCTCACCGCCGAGCAGCGGACGCTCGAGACCGTGATGCTCAGGTTGCGGACGCGCGAGGGGCTCGAGCTTGGGGTTCTGGGGGAGGCGGGCCGGCGGGCGCTCGATGAGCAGGTCACGTCCGGACGTGCGGTCGTCGTCGGGGACCGCGTGCGGCTCACCCGCGACGGGCGACTGTTCGCCGACGCCGTCGTCCGCGCCCTGTCGGACTGACACGTGCTGCCGACGGAACCGCGCGGCGCCGGGTGCTTCCTGGACGCGGGGTGCCGGCTCGACCGTGTCGCACCCTGGGAGCGTCGTGCTGCACGTCAGGCCACGATCCTCGACGGGACGCAGCCCCGCGGCTCGACCGTGTCGCACTCTGGGAACGTCGTGCCGCTCTCCGCGGCCTGAGGCTCCCGGAGCGCAGCGAGCAACGGGTCCGGACCGCCGCGCGGGCGAGCGCTCGCGGACGCCCGCCGGGGAGGGCCGGAGGCGCCCGGGTCGGGGACGCCTCCGGCGCCGGCCGCGCTCAGACGCAGAAGTGGCAGTCCTGGCCGCCGGCGGCGACCTCGCGGGCACGCGCGGCGTAGTGCTCGTCGCGGATCCGCGGGTCGGTCATCGCGCGGTCGTGCTCCCGACGCTCGCGGCTGCGCGCGACCGACAGGCGGACGCGCTCGGTGAGGGTGTGGGTGAGGTGCTTCATATGTCGTGATCTCCGTGGTCTCGGTGGAGAAGCTGATCGCTTTCGGATGTGGGCTACGGCTTGCATGCTAGCTGCGCGTCAGTTGTGTTCCTGTGCGCCCAGACACACTTTCGGCGAAATTCGACGAAACCTTGAGCCCCGTTCGCCCGAGACATCAGGCCGGGGTGCTCGAGGACGCCGGCGGGCCCATCTCGAGTCCGGGCGGGCAGTGGACGGCAGGCCGGAGGGTCCGCGCGCGACGGGCCCGCGAACCGGGGGCCCGGCGTGTCCGCGGCGGGCGCGGCCTCGCGCTCAAGCCGGCGGGGTCCGGCGCACCGTCGCCCGGCGCGGCTCGTGTCTCAGGCGCGCGCCTCGCCGCGCCAGCGGAGCGCGCGACGCCGCGCTTGTGGCAGGGCGCTCACGACCAGGTCGTAGGAGTCCTCGACGAGATCGTGGATCATCGCCTCGGGGAGCGAGCCGTCCAGTGTCACCGTGTTCCAGTGGCGCTTGTTGAGGTGGTAACCCGGGGTGATCGCGGCGTGGGCCTCGCGCAGCTGCTCGGCGAGCGCCGGCTCGCACTTGAGGCTGATCGTCAGCGGCGGCTCGGCGGTCAGGCGGGAGAGCGCGAACATCTTGCCCGCGACCTTGAACACCGAGGTCTCGGGGCTGAATGGGAACGTCTCCTCCGACCCCGGGAGGGACAGGCAGAGGTCACGCAGCGCCTCGGCCCGCACGGTCGCTCAGCCCGCGGCCCCGGCCACGTCGCGCAGGCGCGTCCGACCCGCGGCCCCGGCCACCCCCGGTCACGCCGCTCAGCCCGCGGACCCGACGGTGACGCCCTGGAGCGCCACCGGGCCGTTCAGCGGGTTCAGCTCGGTCGACTGCGAGACCCCGCTCGGCGTGATCGTGTCCATCACCTTGGGCACGCTCGAGGGATCGACCGAGCAGATCGGCGCGTTGTCGCCAGATGCGCAGACGCCGAACGTGTACGAGCCCGGGGTCGCGGTGAACGCCCGTGCCTGGTCGGGGCTGAAGCCGTCCTGGCCGGTGAGCGCGAGCGTGAACGTCCAGCCGGACCCGACGCTGCCGAACGTCGCGCGCGGCACGACGAGCGTCGCGGTCCCGGCGGTCCCGTCGACGATCAGCTGTGGCGTCCCGAGCGATCCGCCGGCGGCGCTCTGCCACACCGGCGCCGCGAACCCCTGCGCCTCCAGGTACTCGCTCCACGCATCGGCGGGCGCGATCGTGTAGTTGCGCGAGGCGTACGGGGCGGCCGTCGAGGTTGTGCCCGCGGCCGGGTCGTGAACGTAGATGTCGAGGAGCTGGGCGCCGAAGTTCGACCCGAACGTCGCCGCCAGGTTCGCGATCTTCGTCTGCAGGTAGACCTTCGTCGCGGTCTCGCTCACGGTGAAGCCGAGGAGGTCGAACGCGCCCGGCTTGAAGTCTGCAGCGGTCGGATACTGGTAGGTGCCCGGCCCGTTATCGTCGCCGGCGGGGTCGGTCACGGTGAACACGGTCGTGCCCGGCACCTTCGTGTTGTCAATCGAGAGCTGCGTGTAGCCGGTCGAGCCGGCCTTCGTCGCGGTTGCGGTGATCGTCGTGGTCCCCATCGCGACCGGCAGCCGCACCGACCACGCACCCGAGCCGGCCGCCGCGACCGTGCTCGACACAGGTACCGTGCCGCCGGCGGGTCCCGCCGCCTCGACGGCCACGGTTGCGCCCGGAGTGGTCGTGCCGCTCACCCGCACATACGAGCTGTCGACGATCGCGCCCGCCGCCGGGGAGCTCACGGTCACCGGCAGCGAGCCGGGCATCCCGCTCGTCACGTAGCGCTGTAGCGTGATCCGCGGGGTCTCGAGGTCATGGCCGGAGCCGATCGCGAGCGCGAGCCGCGCGTACTGCGCCTGCGCCCAGGTGAGCGGGCTCGCCGAGCCGGCCGGCCTGCCGTCGACGAAGCCGATCGAGGCGGTCGTCGGGTCGCTCCCGTACGGCGATGGGGCCAGGTTCGGGTCCTCCCACACCTGCTCGGGCTCAAGCCCCACGCCGGAGGTCATCCTCCGCATCGCGGTGAGCATCGAGCCGGCGCGCGAGGCATCGCCGGCGGCGATCTCGTACTCGCCGCGCTCGCCGTCGAGCACGGGCCAGAGGTGGCCGGTCCCGGTGTCGGTCGGCGGCCACGGCGCCCCGATCACCGAGCAGCTCGAGGAGCTCGGCTGATAGCAGTCGCCGTAACCGTCCTGCGAGCCCTTCGCGCTCGTCCCGTAGCGGTAGAAGCCCGGTCCGCTCGGCGTCCGGCGCTCGATCGTGGCGTCGACGACCGTGAGCGACTGCTGCACGACCGGATCGCTCGCCGGCAGGATCCCGAGCCGCACGAGCTCCAGGAACCCGGCGTCGATCAGCGAGCGCTGGTCGACGGTGATCGACCCGTTGCCGAGGTTGACCGGATCGGGCGAGTTCGGATCCGCGTTCTTTGACAGGCGCAGGAAGTAGGCGGGGACGGACGAGCTGATGTACGGGCCGTTCGTCGTCACCGTCCAGCTCACGACATTGCGGGCGAAGTCGTCGGCGGTCGCCTGGTAGACGTCCTCGCGCGCCGGGTCGCCGTTGACGCGCGCGATGTTCGCGGCGGCGGTGAGCCCTGCGATCTCGGCGGCGATCGTCGAAGGCGAGTAGCCGGACTGCTCCTCCCAGCGCTCGGAGCCGTCGGACGGGCCGTGCGCGACGAGGAAGTCGGCCGCCGGGACGACGTGGTGCAGGTAGAGGCCGCGGTTCGAGGCAAGGCCCGACTCCCAGTCGAGCAGGATCGGGTAGGAGACCTCGTCGAGCTGGAGCCCGCCGGTGTCCGGTGCGGGCTTGCCGTTGAGCAGCGAGTTGCGCGGCATCGCACCGCTCGGCAGCTGCTGGCGGTCGAACAGGAACTTCGTCGCGGCCTGCGCCGTCGCGGGGTCGCCGGCGACGAGCAGCGCGCTCGCGGCCTCGTAGAGGTCGCGGCTGAACACCTCGCGGTAGGAGCCGAAGTACGTGGGCGCGCCGTTCGTGTCGTTGCCGGCGGGGACCGACTGGCCCCACGGCGAGGCGAGGCCGGCCGCGATCGCGCCCGGGAACGTCTTGTCCTCGCTCGCCTTGACGACGTTGAGCGACTCCGTGTACTCGCGCGCGCCCGCCGCGCCGAGGAACGCCGGCGGCGGCGTCAGCCCGGAGTCGTAGTAGTCCCAGCCCGCCTCGTACTGGCGCTCGGCGGCGGTGAAGTCCGAGCGGACGGACGCCCGGGCCGTGTTCAGCGCTGCCTGTTCGGTCGTGCCGAAGCCGAGCGCGACGTTCACGGGAGGCGCGCCCGAGCTCACCGGCAGCTCGGCGGTCAACGCCACGTGGCCGTCGGGTGCCGAGTCGTACGTTGTGAGCGCGTGCGCAGAATCGAGCATCGACAGGCCGTCGCTTGCGGTTCCGGCGTAGCCGACGCTCGCCTGGTCAAAGCCGGTCGAGGCCTCGAGCGCCTCGTAGGTCGGCACGGCGTAGGAGCGGTTCGTCGCATCGGTCGTCGTATTCGTGTTGAACGCGACCGGGATCGGCCCGGAGACGCCCTTGGCGCTCGCGAGCTGCGCTGAGTTTCCGCCGGCGTTCTCGCTGCCGCCGCCGCCCGTGCCGCCGGCGAGCGGGTCGAGACGCAGGTAGAGCCGGTCGCCGCTCGGCCCGGTGAACGAGACGCGCATGAGCACGGCGTTCCGATCGGGATCGCCGATGTACGTCGTGCGGATCGTGTAGCCGTGCGCGGTGTCCTTCGCGATCACCGTGCAGGCCATGCCCGTCGGGTCGGAGGCGACCCGGTAGGTCATGTCGCGCTGCTGCAGGTCGGTGAACGTCGAGCCGTCGGAGACGAGGTACTGGAGCGTGTGCACGTTCGTCGCGTCGACCGTCGGCCAGTACGTGTCCGAGAGCGCGCCGTCGGCGACCGTGAACCACACCTTCGAGGACGTGTTCCGGGCGGTGCCGACGCAGTCCTTGCGCGCGAGGTCGAAGTAGCTGAGCGAGCCCGGAGCGCCGGGTGCGACCGTGCCGCCGGCGGCTCCGTGAGACAGCGCCGCGGTCAGGGCAGACGCGCTCCCGGGTACGACGAGCGCTCCGAAGATCCCCAGTCCCACAAGCGCCGCCCTAACCGATCGAAGTCGACGTCCCATGCCTCTCACCTCCCGGTTGCCCGCCGCTCCCACGCGGCGGCTGCGGGGAGCATACGCCCACCGCAGCCGCCGCCGCGAGCCCAGCGGCGCTACTTGATCAGCGACTCTGCCTGAGCCACATCAAAGCTGCCGATGCCGGTCGCCAGGTCGTACCCCGGCGTCGCCGGATACGGGCCGTTGTCGCCGAGCGTCACGTCGTGGAACGCAGCACTGCCGTTCAGCGCGTACAGCTTCGGCGAGGCGAACCCGAGCCCGTTTCCGTGGCCGGACTCGAGACGATCCCACACGCCGAGCGACAGGGGCGAGGCGAGGCTCGTGCCGCCGACCGTCTCCGGGGTGCCGTTCACATAGACGTTGGCGCCGGAGTTCGGATCCGCGTCCATCGAGACGTCCGGCAGCGTGCGCAGCCCGGTGAGCGAGCCGATCGTGCCGACGACCCCGTCGCCCGCCTGCCAGCCGGGCGCGAGCTCGAAGTAGCTCGGGCCGCCGCCGCCGGCCAGCCACGCGAGCTCCTCGTCGTAGCTGCCGTCGGCGTTCGTGAGCAGCGTCGTGCCGCCGACCGCGACGACGTAGGGCGAGGCCGCCGGATACTCGACGTCAGGGATTCCGGCCGGCACCCCGTTCGTCGGCGCGACAGTGCAGAAGCCGCCGGTGTCCCCGGAGGACGCGAACACGGTCTGACCCTGGACGGCGGCCTCGGCGAACGACTCGTCGTCGGCGACCATCGAGCCGTCGAGGAACGCGAGCGCCTCGCACTCGCCGAACGAGGCGCTGCCCGCCTTCGCCTTGTCCTGGCCGGCGAAGTCCGCGAACGACAACGCGAGATCTGAGTCGGTGAGCGACGTCGCGTCGTAGATGCGCAGGTCCTTGACGGTCTGCGCCATGCCGGTCGAGTACTGGGTGTCGAGATCCCACTCGTCGGCGCCGCTCGTGTCGCTGCTCGCGATCCCCGTGTGGTCGATCGTGACCGGCACCTTCGGGAGCTTGTTCGCCGTCTCCTCGGTGCGCAGGTCTTTGATCACCTGGGTGAGGTCGCCCTCGGCGAAGATCGCCTCGGTCGTCTTGGCGCCCGTCGGGGTCCCGGTGGCGTCATACGCGTGCTGGAAGCCCTGCGGGTTGTAGTCGCACAGGTAGCCGACGCCCTGGACCGTGCACGAGGACGCGGGCTGGGCGGCGTGGAGCGAGCCGAGCGACATCGAGAATACGTCGTTCAGCCCGAGAACCGCCGCAACCGTCGAAGCGAAGCCGCTCGGCACCTGGGCCGGCGTGACGTTCGCGTAGCCGCTCGCCGAGCCGGCGGTGACCGTCTCGATCCGGGTGTTGAACGCGCGCTCGACCGCGGAGGCCGGACCGGTCGCGGTGATGAGCAGGTTGTTCGGCGTCACCGCTGTCGGGGTCAGCCCGGAGCTCGTCAGGTACGACTTGACGGCCCTCAGCTGCAGCGCGGTCGGCCCGAACTGCGACTTGAACGCGTCGACCGACATCGTGTCCCCGGCGGCGATGTCCTGGTTGAGCGCGGTCGTGTTGCGGAGGCTCATCGCGACCTCGATCGTCATCGGGGTCGAGGGCGCGAGCGCGCCCGTGTCGGCGATTCCCGAGCCGGAGATCGCGTGCGTCGCGGTCGCGCTCCAGCCGGCGGCCGCCCGGGCGTTGCCGGCGGCGAGCCCCGCCGCGGCGATGCAGGCGAACGCGGTCGCGCCTGCGGTTGCACGTCGTCCCATCTCACCTCATTTCGGTCCGCGGACCCCGTCTCGCGACGGGCCTCTGCGCTCGTTCGAACGGGCGTCAGCGCGTCCGACCTGCGCTTCCTTCACACAATAAAGCGGTGTATCACCGCTCTCGGCAGGTTTCAAACGGCGGCTTGCGTCCGCAACAGGATGCGGTACACCTGGGCTGGCCGTGGCCCGCCCGCTCGTCACACTCCGTGCTCTGCTCGCGGCCTCGGCGCTGTTTGCGATCGCCGCGCCCGTCGTCGCGGTGCTCATGCTCACCGGCGGTCGTTCGCGGTCCGCGCGCCCACCGGCCGCGGCCGGTCAACTGCCCCCGATCCGCCACGTCTGGGTGATCATGCTGGAGAACGATAGCTACGCCTCGACGTTCGGGGAACCGCGCGCCGATCCGTATCTCGCGCGGACGCTCGCGCGCCGCGGCGCGCTGCTCGAGCGGTACTACGCGATCGGGCACGAGAGCAACGACAACTACGTCTCGTTCGTCTCCGGGCAGCCGCCGAACCCGGAGAATCAGGGCGACTGCCACGTGTTCGCCGACTTCCGCGGTGGGCGCCTGGAAGCGAATGGGATCGAGAGCGGCATGGGCTGCGTCTACCCGAACGACGTGCCGAACCTGGGAACCGAGCTCACCGCCGCCGGGCTCTCATGGAAGGCCTACGAGCAGGACATGGGCAACGACCCGCGCCGCGAGGCGGCCGCCTGCGGCCACCCCCGGCTGAACGCCGTCGACCACACGCAGGCGGCGGTCGCCGGCGACGGCTACGCGGCCCGCCACGATCCGTTCATCTACTTCCACTCGGTGATCGACCGCGCGGCCTACTGCGACGCGCACATCGTCGCGCTCGGCTCGCCGCGTGGGAGGATGCCCGCCGCTGCGCTCCCGGGGGAGACGGGCCTGGCAAGCGACCTGCGCGCGGCGCGGACGACGCCCGCGTTCTCGTTCATCACCCCGAACCTGTGCGCCGACGGCCACGATCAGCCGTGTGTCAACGAGCGCGGCGGTCCCACCGCGCTCTCAGACGTCGACGCCTTCCTCCGCGCCTGGGTGCCGAGGATCATGGCCTCACCGGCGTACCGTGCGGGCGGCCTCATCGAGATCACGTTCGACGAGGCCGACGGCCTCACGCCGGACGCCTCGGCCTGCTGCGGCGAGTACCCAGGACCGGCGGCGCCCTCGCCGGGGATCGCCGGCCCCGGCGGCGGTCGTGTCGGCGCCGTGCTCATCTCCCCGTTCATCGCACCCGGCACCCGGACCCGCACCCCGTACAACCACTACTCCTCGCTCGCGACGTTCGAGGACCTGTTCGGCGTGCCGCGGCTCGGCGACGCCCGGACGGTGACGCGCCCGTTCGGCCGCGACGTGTTCACGAGGGCCGCGCACCGCTGAGGTCGCGCGCGCTTCGCTCCGGCGCCCCGGGCCGTTGCCGCTGAGCCGCCGCGCGAGCGCTCCGCGGCACCAGACCGCCGCGCAGGGGCGCGCACGGCTAGATTCCCGCGCGTGCCTCAGCCCGTGATCGCGATCCACGCCGGCGCCGCGAGCTCCTCGCCGCCGCCCGAGCTGCGCGAGGAGGCCCGCGAGGCGCTGCGGACGGCGCTCCGGCGCGGCAGCGCGGCGCTGGCCGACGGGGGAGAGGCGCTCGACGCCGTGCAGGCGGCGGTCGCCTTCATGGAGGATGAGGTCGAGTTCTTCAACGCGGGCCGGGGCGCGGTGCTCTGCTCGGACGGGACCGCAGAATGCTCGGCGGCGCTCATGCGCGGCCACGACCGGGCCGCCGGGGCGGTCGCGATCGTCACCCGGAGCCGGTGGCCGATCGCGGCGGCGCGCGCGGTGCTCGAGGTGAGCGACCACGTGCTGATGATGGGGCCGGAGGCCGATCGCTTCGCCCACGAGCACGGGGTCGAGCCCTGCGCGCCCGACTACTACGTCACCGAGCGCCAGCGGGTGCGCCTCGCCGAGCGCGGCTCGGACTTCGAGCGCGGGACCGTCGGCGCGGTCTGCCTCGACGCCGCCGGACGTCTTGCGGCGGCGACCTCGACCGGCGGGCGGCGCGGCCAGCTGCCCGGGCGCGTCGGCGACACGCCCGTGATCGGTGCCGGCACGTGGGCCGACGATCGGGTCGCGGTCTCCTGCACCGGCGATGGCGAGGCGTTCATCCGCGCGGCCGCCGCCCACCAGCTCGCGGTGCGCGTCGCCGGGGGCCAGGAGCTGGGGCCCGCGGTGCGGGCGACGCTCGCGGATGTCGGGATCGTCGAGGGGACCGGGGGGATGATCGCCGTCGACGCCCAGGGCGCGGTCGCGCTGTCGTTCACGAGCGAGGCGATGAATCGCGGGGTCTGGCGCGAGGGCTCAGAGCCCGAGGCCTGGGTCTAGGCCCTCCATTGGAGGAGAGGCAGCGCAGGCGGGGACAGCTCCTCGAGTGGGAGGGAGAGCACGCGCGGCGGGTACGCTCGGGGCGATGCTGAGCGTTCGTGGACACGCGCTGGTCGGGGCCGCGCTCGTGCTCCTCGTGTCGGTCGGGGCGGTGCTCTGCGCCGGCGTCGGCCGCGCCCGCGCGGGGACGTGGACGCTCGACGGCTGCAGCCAGCCGAACGGTCAGCCGGCGCCGACCGACGGCTGGAGCACCGGATACTGGGCGGGCGGACCGACCCCCGGCAGCGGCGACGCGAACAGCTGCGCGGCGCCCGGCGGGTCGCTCACGGCGGTCTCGAGCGCGGCCGGATCCGCGGCCAGCTACACCGGACCCGAGTGGATCTTCAACGCGCCGGGCGGTGAGACGATCGCCGGGGGATCGGTGACCGCCTCGCTCACCTCGCCGCAGGGTCAGGCGTGGATCGGGACGCCCGAAGCGGGTTACGACGGCGCGGACGTGATCGTGAACTGCCAGTTGAACGGACCGTGCGGGGCAAACGGGACGCGGAGCGGCACGTTCGCGATCGACCATCCGGGCGGCACGGCGATCTACGCGCCCGCGCTGTGCGTCGACTTCAGCTCTCCGACGTGCCCGCTCGGCGGCGGGGTCGACGCCCAGGTGTCGATCACGCAGTCGCTCATCGAGCTGTCGGTCGACGCGACGCCCACGGCGACGAACTTCAGGGGGACGCTCCTCGCCCGTCGGGCGCGCGGTGCGGCGGAGCTCGTGTTCACCGCGTCGGACCCGATGGCCATCGGTGGGTTCGGGCCGGGGGTCTACGGGGTCACGGTGCAGATCGACGGGACGACCGTCTACAGCGGCGTTCCGAACACGCACCGCGGCGAGTGCGCGCCGCTCGGCACCGACGCGGCGACCGGCGGGCTCCTCTTCGATCACGCGCAGCCGTGCGCGCCGGTGGCCAGGGTCACGATTCCCGTCCCGACCGCGGGCCTCTCGGATGAGCGTCACCGGCTCACGGTGACCGAGTCCGACGCGGCCGGCGACACGGCGACCGTGCTCAGCCGCTCCATCACGACGTTCAACCCGGTGATCTCACCGCGGCCGCGCCGCCGCGGCGAGGTCGACGCGCGGCTCGCCGTCGGCTGGACGTTCGCCGGCTCGCGCACCCGGGTGCACTCGGTGAGCGCGCGGGCGCTCCCGTCCGGCGGCATGGTGAGCGCCGCCTGCGCCGGGCCGCGCTGCCCGAGGCTGCACCCGCACACAGTGTCCGTGCGGCGCGTCGGTCGACTCTGGTCGGCGCTGAAGCGCGTGACGCTCCACGCCGGCGACCGGCTCGACGTGACGATCCGCGCGCCGCGTCGGCGGCCCGAGCCGATCGAGTTCCGCATCCGCGCCGGCCAGCAACCGACCGTCCGGCTGCTGAGCGCCGCTGAGCTCCGCTGAGCTCCGCTGAGCTCCGCTGAGCTCCGCTGAGCGCCGCTGAGCTCCGCTGAGCTCCGCTGAGCTCCGCTGAGCTCCGCTGAGCTCCGCTGAGCGCCGCCGGTTCAGCGCCGGATCAGACGCTGCTCGACAACGTCGCGGACTCCGTCGCCGACGATGTTGACCGCGATTTCGACGAGCACGAGCGCGGCGAACGCGAGGATCGTCGCGACCACCGCCACGCCGAAGCCGGCCTCGAGGCTGCTCTGGCCGCCGAGCATCAGCCGCCCGAGCTCGTCGCGGCCCTCCGGGTCGGGTCCCGAGCGGGAACCGGTCCGACGGCGTCAGGTTCTCACCAGGAGAAAGGTCCCGGTCCGATTGGTGCGATAGACGAGCGGGCCGATGAACGAGAACAGGATCGGCCCGGCGATCACGATGAGGCCGAACACCGTCATCGGGTTCTCCAGCAGCATCGTCGGGCGCCGGCCCCATGCTCACGCGTCCGGAGGGCGTGCCGAGCGCCGGGGGAGCGTCGCCGCCGTGGACGAGCACCTCTACGCTGCAGGAGCCGGCCCCGGTGGAGTCCCCGGCCCCGGTCTGAGCGAGGCCGGGCCGCGACCGGGCAGGACTTCGACCGTGCGTCGGGTCGCCGGCGCATCCATGCGGCACGCCGAGGCCGGAAGCGCTGCGGCATGTGCCGGATGGTCATCAGGTGCGGGTGGGCAGCGGGACAACCGGGGTTTGCGGGGCGCGGCACCGTGGGTAACCGGGTTGACAACGTTGTCCGCAGTGGTCGGGTTCGGCCACGCAGCGAGGGAGGTCCTCATGCATCGACGCCGTCAGACGCGGCGCATCGCCGCCGTCCTCACCACCGCCGCCGCGCTGCTCTGGGCCGGACCCGCACTGGGTCGAGCACCCGCCCGCGGCGCCGGTCACACCCCCGGCGGCTCGCCTGCCGCCGGACCGCTGCCCGCGTGGGCGATCGGTCCGTTCACCCGCTACGCGGGCAATCCGATCCTCGCGCCGCCGGCCGATCCGACCCCGGCGACAGCCTGGGAGTTCCCATCGCTGTTCAACCCCGGCGTGGTGATCGAGGGCGGGGTCTTCCACATGCTCTACCGGGGCGCGACGAATCAGGACTACTCGGAGATCGGCGCCGCGACGAGCACCGACGGGCATCACTTCCACGCGCTCACCGCGCCGGTCATCAGGCACTCGCTGCCCTCGGAGACCCACGGGGTCGAGGATCCACGGCTCTACCACCTGGGCCGGACGTACTACTCGTTCTTCACCGGCTACAACGGGACGAAGATCGAGATCAACGAGGCGGTCTCGACCGACGCCGTCCACTGGCGGCAGCTCGGTCCCGTCCTGCACGACAACAAGGACGCCGCGGTGGTCGCCGACCCCGAGGGTACGCCGGTGAAGATCGGCGGCCACTACCTCATGTACTACGGCCAGGTCGGCACCGGCGCGTTCCTCGCCGAGTCGACGAACATGACGAGCTGGCGGACGGTCGGCCGCGTGCACCTCGGATTCCCCGCCTCCTGGAAGCCCTGGGAGCTGTGCGTCGCCGTCACCGACTACCCGACGATCGCCGGCCGGCCCGTGCGGACCGGCATCGACCTGTTCGTCGCCGGGGAGCTGATGGGTCACGGGCGGTGGTTCTACGCGATCAGCCAGGTCGACTTCACGCGCGGCCACCTGCTGCGGCCGGTGCACGTCCTGCGGCGGCCGACGCTCGCCCCGCAGGCACCGTACGAGATCTACGGGTTCACCCCGCACACGGTGTTCACGAACGACATCAACTTCTATCGCGGTCGCTGGTGGCAGTACTACGGCGGCGGCGACGGGGTGGTGGCGCTGGCAAACGCGCCGCTGCGTCGACGCTGACCCCGATCTACGGCATATCCCCCAGCAGAGTCTGTCGCGTCGGTGTGTGGGCGCCGCGCGGCGGCGGTGGGCCTGAGCCCGATTCCCGAGCGCTTGCCCCGGCGGTGTCTTGGAGCGCGTCGCTGTCGGATCCGAACCACGATCCGCTCCAAGACCCCGCGCGCAGGCCGCCGGGCCCGGCCAAGGCGCACTCATCTCTCGCGCGCGCCCCGCCGGCAGCGGATGCCGCGCGTCGTCACGTGCGCATGGCGGGCCCGATCACGCACGCACCGCCCGGCAACCACGCACGCACCGCCGGCAACCCCGTGCGTGCCGGAAACGCGGCGACGGACAACCCCCGTCCCAGCAGGTGTTCGCGACGACCTCGCACGGGGGAGGCGCCGCACCGTCCGGGGCGGCGGTCAGGCGGGTGGGGCCATCGCGGCGATCGCCGCGTCCTCGGTCTCGAGGCCGGGGGTGCGCTCGGCTTCGGCGCTCACCGAGCGCCTCCCGAGCAGCCAGTAGAGGCCGCCGCCGACGAGCGCGCCCATGAATACCGAGAAGTCGGCGCCGTGCGAGGTTGTGGTGAGCGGGCTCTCCCAGAACGGAGAGGCGTTGAGGAACGATGCGGCCGCGGCCATTCCACACGCCATCGCGACGAGGCCGGGCCAGTGCAGGCCGCCGCGACGCCAGTAGATCCCCGGTCGGGGGTCGAGCAGCGCCCGGGAGTCGTAGCGGCCGCGGCGCAGGAGGTAGTCGACGAGGTAGATCATGACCCATGGCGCGAGCCAGATGAGGATCATGAGCACGAAGTCGCTGACGAACGCGTTGAAGCCCGCGGAGAAGACCGCGAAGGCGGTGAGGCCGCCGGCGACGATCGTGTCGAGCAGCACACATTGCCAGCGCTTGATCCTCGGGATGATCGCCTGCAGCGTCAGCCCCGAGGAGTACAGGTCGACCGAGTTGATCGCGAACAGCTGGACGATCGCGAACCCGAGGTAGGGCCAGATGAACCAGGCGCCGAACGCCGACGGCAGGCCGGAGATGGCGCCGCCGCCCGCCCTGGCGACGGCCGGGATCGTGAAGAGTGCGGCGCCGAGCAGCTCAAGGAGCGCCGAGGGGACGTAGCCGCCGACGGCGACCGAGGCGACGATCCGTCGGGGGCTCGCAGCGGGCGGCAGATAGCGGCTGAAGTCGTTGGCGTTCATCGGCCACCCATAGCCGCCGGCCGAGAAGATGAGCGCGAGCGCGACGAACATCGTCTGCCAGCCGCCGTCGCTGCCCGCGCCCAAGTGGACCTTGCCGATCGACAGGATGGTCAAGACGACGAACAGGATCACGAACGGGATGACGAGCGCCCGCAGGACGCGGAGCATCGCGCGGTGACCGAACAGCGGCAGGAGCAGTTGGACGCACGCGGCGGCGACGATCAGCGCGACCTTGAGCCCGTTCGAGGAGCCGACCCCTGCCTTGTCTGCGAGCGCGAGTCCGGCGAGCACGACGAGCGCGAGCCCCTCGATCTCGAAGCCGACCTGGGTCATCCAGTTGAAGGCGGCGATGATCCTCGCTCCGTTCGGCCCGAACGGGGCGCGGTTGATCGTGAACGCGGCGGTCCCCGCCCGCGGCCCCTGCAGCGATCCGAGGCCGGTGATGATGTAGGAGAGGTTCCCGAGCACGATCACGACCGCGGCCTGCCAGAACCGCAGCCCGAACGACATGATCAGGGCGCCGTAGACGACGTACTCGACGTTGAGCAGCGCGCCGGCCCACATCCAGGCGAGGTCGGTCGGCTTGCCCCGGCGCTCGGACAGCGGGATGTAGTCGATGCCGCGGCGCTCGAACGCCGGCTCGTCGGCGATCGAGCCACGATCTCGAGGGTGTCGGGTCACTCGGTGGACGTGCCCGGATCTGCGGGCGCTCGAACTATTTCGCCGTCACCTCGATGTGTGCGAACGCGTCGACGTCGACGAGACCGTGGTCGGTGAGTCGGAGCGCCGGGATCACCGAGAGGGCGAGGAACGAGAGCTGCATGAACGGCTCGGCGATGCTGACGCCGAGCTCGCCGGCGGCGACCCGGCCGAGCCACCGCAGCGCCTCGGCGACCTCCGCGGCCGGCCGGTCGCTCATCAGCCCGGCGAGCGGCAGCGGCACCTCGGCGAGCGCCCGCCCGCCGAGCACCGCCACCTGGCCACCCCCGATCTCCGCGAGCCGCGCGACGGCGGTGGCCATGTCGCCCCCGTCGGCGCCGACGCACACGATGTTGTGGGCGTCGTGCGCGACGGTCGAGGCGAGCGCGCCGCGCGCGAGGCCGAAGCCGGTCGCGAAGCCGGTGCCGATCCGTCCGCTCGCGCGGTGGCGCTCGATGACGGCCGCCCGGCAGAGATCCTCGCCCGAGCCGATCGTGACGATCGCGTGCCTCGTCGTGAGGCTGTTCGACTCGACGCCGACCGCCCGCACGCGCGTGCCGGCGGGGATCGGCGGAGCGAGGTCGTCAGGGCTCGGCAGGCCCCCGATGTTGACGGTGCCGTAGAGGAGACGCTCGGGCGGCGCCGCCGGGACCGCGCCGGGTTGCAGGACGCCGTACCGGACGAGCCGGCGGCCCGCCTGCCAGACCTGCGTGGGGACCCAGGAGGCGAGCGCGTCGAACGCGAGCACGTCGGCCTGGTGGCCGGGTCCGAGACTCCCCAGCCGGTGCAGGCCGTGGTACTCGGCGGGGCGGGCGGTCGCCATCACGATCGCGTCGCGCTCGTCGATCCCGGACGCGACCGCGATCCGCACGCAGTCGTTGACGTGACCGTCGGACAGCAGCGTGCTCGGCTCCCGGTCGTCGGTGCAGAACGCCGCGCGGTCGGTCCCGTGCTCGACGATCGTCGGCGCGAGCGCGCGGATGTTGCGGCTCGCCGATCCCTCGCGCAGGAACGCCCACATGCCCTTGCGCCGCTTCTCGAGCGCCTCGTGCGCGGTCGTCGCCTCGTGGTCGGACTCGACGCCCGCCGCCAGATACGCGTCGAGCCCCGGGCCGGACAGCTGCGGACTGTGCCCGTCGACCCGGAGCGGTCCGGCGGCGGCGATCCGCGCGAGCATCTCGGGCTCGCCGGCGACGACGCCCGGGAAGTTCATCACCTCGGCGATCCCGCGCGCGCCATGCTCGTCGATCAGCGTCACCATGTCGCTCGCCTGAAGCTCGGCGCCCGCGCCCTCGAACGGCGAGGCGGGGACGCAGCTCGGCGCGTACACCGCGAACGTGATCGGCAGCGGTGCGACCGCTCGCATGAGCGCCGTCACCCCGGGAACGCCGAGCACGTTGGCGAGCTCGTGCGGGTCGGCGACGACAGCCGTCGTGCCGAGCGGCAGCACGGTTTCGACGAACGCGTCGATCCACAGCTTTGTCGATTCCAGGTGCATGTGGGCGTCGATGAACCCGGGCGTGAGCGCGGCGCCGTCGACGTCGATCGTCTCGTGGGCGTCGCGTTCGCCCCAGCCCGCGATCACGCCGTCGGCGATCGCGAGCGCAGTGTCGATCCACTCCCGGGTCGACGTGCTGAACACGCGGCCACCGCGGACGAGCGTGTCGGCGGGTGCGTCCCCGCGGGCGACGGCAAGCGCCCGCTCGCTGGCGGTCGGACGGGTCATGGTCGAGTGGTTGGACGGGTCACCGTCGAGTGGTCGGGCGGGTCACGAGGCGACCTCGGACGCGGCGCGGCGTGGTGGCACGGGCGCACACTGACAGATCGTGGCCGTCAGCGGCCTGACCGGGCGGGGGGAGGCGGGTTCCGGGGTCGCGCGCGAGCGGTACCGTGAGCTCACCGTGGTCGCACTGCTCGCCGAGCTCGGGGTTCGACCGCACGCCGAGGGCCTGCTCGGCCCGCTCGTGCTGATCGGGGTCTGCGCGGCCGCGGGGGCGCTGCTCCTGCCGCTCGTCCGGGTCGTCGTCCGGGCCGTCGTCACCCGCGGCAGCCGGCTGCTGCGCAGCTGCGGCCTGCTTCCGGACCGCCGGATGCCGCGGGGTGAGGGCGGGGCGCACGGACACTGCGCCGTGCGCGGCCGGCTGCGGCGCTGGCGGCGCGTGCGTGCGGAGGTCGGCGCCGAGCGTCGTGCGCGGGCGTTGATGAGCGAGCTCTGCCCGCACGGCTGGCGCGCCGAGCTCACTCTGTACGAGGGCCGGGCCTCCACGGAAACCGGTGAGCCCGTGCGCGCTCCCGTCGCGCTCGACTGGTACGAGCTGCGGCCGGGCGGTCTCGAGCCGGCCGTCGTGCGCCGCGTGTGGGCGCGGTCAGTCGCCGAGGCGCTCGAGGCGATGGTCGCCGACCGCCGCACCGACGTCGCGCTCGAGCAGATCGAGCTGCGCGCGTCGGCCGAGGGCGCGACCTGGCCGGACGCGTAGCGCTCGTTCCCGCGCTGCGCAGCCCGACCGAGCGTCCGAGCGCGACGCAGGAAGCAATTCGCCCACCACCCGCATGACGAAGGAAGGGCCGCACCTAGACTCGCCCCCATGAACTTCGGAATCGGCTACTTCCCGACACACGACGCGATGGGCCCGGCCGCGCTCGCCCGGATGATCGAGGACCACGGGCAGGAGTCGCTGTTCGTCGCCGAGCACACGCACACGCCCGCCTCGCGCGCGACGCCATATCCGGGCGGCGGCGAGCTGCCGCGCAGGTACAACCACACCTACGACCCGTTCGTCGCGCTCACCGCGGCGGCGACGGTCACGACCCGGCTCCGGGTCGGGACCGGGATCTGCCTGGTGGGCGAGCGGGACCCGATCACGACCGCGAAGCTCGTCGCCTCGCTCGACGACATCTCGGGCGGACGCTTCGAGTTCGGCGTCGGCGCCGGCTGGAACCGCGAGGAGATGCGCAACCACGGCACCGACCCGCGCACGCGCATGCGGCTCGTCGCCGAGCGCGTGCAGGCGATGAAGGAGATCTGGACGCACGAGACGGCGAGCTACCACGGCGAGTTCGTCGACTTCGAGGAGATCTGGCAGTACCCGAAGCCGCTTCAGCGCCCGCATCCGCCCGTGCTGGTCGGCGGCAGCGGCCCGACGGTGCTCGACCGCGTGCTCGCCTTCGGCGACGCCTGGTTCCCGAACTGGGGCGAGGTCGAGCATGACCTCGAGGATCGCGTCGCCGAGCTGCGCAGCCGCGCCGAGCGGACGATCGACGTGATGGCGATGGGGGCGCCGGCCGACCCGGGGGTGCTCGAGCGCTGCGAGCGGCTCGGGATCATCCGCGTCGTGCACTGGTTGCCGTCCGCCGGGCGCGGGCCGATCGAGGCCGCGCTCGAGCGCTGGGAGGCGGCGATCGCCGAGCTGCTCGGCGAAAGCTGAGACGCTCGCCGAGGCGCGACCGGACGCGGATGGACGCCGCCGCGGCTCGCCGCCGATTCGCAGAGGCCCGCGTCGCGCGCCTCGCGACGATCACCCCGGACGGCCGTCCACATCTCGTCCCGATCGTGTTCGCGCTCGCCGGCGACACCGTCTACTCGGCCGTCGACGCGAAGCCGAAGCGGAGCCGGGCGCTTGCGCGGCTCGCGAATGTGGCCGCGCATCCGGTGGCGAGCGTGCTCGCCGACCACTACGAGGAGGACTGGTCGGCGCTCTGGTGGGCGCGGGGCGACGGCCGAGCCCGGGTGCTGGAGCCCGACCTGGCGGAGGCGCGGGAGGCGATCACGCGACTGCGCAGGCGCTACCCGGAGCAGCGGGTCACCGGGGCCGTGCTCGCGGTCGATGTCGAGCGCTGGAGCGGCTGGGCGGCCGCGGTCAGCCGGTGAGGACGGCGCCCGACCCCTCCAGCTCGGAGAGCGCGCGCTCGGAGCCCTCGGCGTCGATCCCGCGCACCCCCGCGCGGTCGATCGTCACGAGGAACCCCTCGCGCAACGCGTCGCGCGCGGTTGCCGCGACGCAGTAGTCGGTCGCGAGCCCGGTGATCGTGAGCTCGGTGACGCGCTCGGTGCGGAGCAGGTTCCCCAGCTCGCCGGTCTCGAACGCGGAGTAGCCCTCGCCGTCGCGGTCGGCGCCCTTGTCGACGACGGCGTCGATCCGCTCGTGGTCGAGCTCCGGCGAGAGCTCGGCGCCGGGCGTGCCCTGGACGCAGTGCGCGGGCCACGGGCCCCCCTGCTCGCTGAACGAGGAGTGGTCCTGCGGGTGCCAGTCGCGGGTGGCGAGCGCAACGTCGTAGTCGCCGCCCCGGAGAAGCTCGTTGATGCGCCCGATCACCGCGTCGCCGTCGGGGACGCCGAGCGGCCCGCCGGGCAGGAAGTCCCGCTGGACGTCGACGATGATGAGCGCGCGGCTCATCGGCGGGTCGAACGGTAGACGGAGGCACGCTGCTGGAGCGCGGCGAGGTCGAGCTCACCGCGGTAGAACGCGTTCGCGAGCATGAACACGAGCGCGCCGATCAGGCACAGGACGGCGTTGCCGAGGCCGAACGCGATCCAGGCGGCGGCGAACAGGAAGCCGAGCAGCGCGGCGAACTGTGAAGAGGTCATGACGTTCCCTTCCGGTGGTTCATGGTTCAGGGCTCATAGCCGGTGAGCGTGACGTTGACCGGCATCACTTCAAGATCATGGCGCGTGAGCTGGTCGCGCACGCGCGTGCGGACGTCGGCGAGCGTCGACGCGGCGGCGGGGGCGGTGTCGATTCCGATGTCGACGTGGAGCTCACCGTCGCCGAGCCGGCCGGTCACCCCGACGACGTGCTCGTTGCCCTGGGCCGCGACCTCGGCGATTCGCTCGACCGCCCGCGGCCGCACGACGGTCGCGCCGCGCTCGTCGGGCGACAGGCCGATCTCCGTGCGGGTGAGATAGGGCCGGGGGAGCGTCCGAAGAGCGAGCGCCGCAAACACGAGGAACACGAGCAGCCCGCCGAACCCGGCGATCAGCGCGCGGCCGGTCGTGAAGTCGGCGCGATCGAGCCCCGCGAGCCAGTGAAACGCTGTCCGGTAGCCGCTGATCCGGTTGACCTGGGCCGGCCCGAGGCCGTGGAGCTTGAGCGCGAGGATCACGTCGAGCGCGCCGCCGTAGACGAGCGCGAGAGCAAAGGCGACCGCCAGTCCCCGCGTGAGCAGCGCGCCGGTCGGTCGGCGGAGGCTCACGCGCTGGCGGATCACGAGCGCGCCTCCCGTGCTGCCGCCGGCTGCTCGAGCCGCACGCGGATGTCGCCACGCAGTCCAAGCGGCTCGATGACCGGGTCGACTCGCTCGTGGACGGCGCCGTCGACGGTCGCCGCGTCCGGGTGGGGGCCGCGAACGGCGAGGAGCCGCACGCGCCCGTGGCGGCCGCTGCGCGCGAGGTGCACGCGCGCGCGCCGCACCCCGGTGACGCCGGGGGCGAGCACCGTCTCCGCGCGCACCATGCGCGCGATCGTGCGCTGTCGCACGTAGAGCCCGCCGGCCCCGGCGTCGCCGTCCTCGATGATCAGCAGCCGCTCGCGGCGCGACCCGAGCAGCCCGAAGAGCAGACCGACACCGGCGAGGATCGCGCCCACCCCGCAGAGCAGGGCGATGAGCGCGACCGGGCCGGGGGCGGCCAGGCCGGCGAGGAAATGGCCGACCCGGGCGCGGACGGCCGGCAGGCGCAGGAGACGGTCCGGCTGCGCGCCCCCGAGCGAGATGCGCAGCGACAGGCAGTACAGCCCGACGCCGATCCCGACGAGCGCGATCGCCGCCATGAGCAGCAGCTCGATGAGTCGCGCGAGCGCCTTGAGCAGCAGCATCAGCGCCCGCCCTCCTCGACGACGTCGGCGATCGTGATCGTCACACTCGCCAACCGCAACTCCGCGGCCCGCGCCGCCTCCGTCACCGCCGCGCGGACGCGATCGGCGAGGTCGAGCAGCGGCACGAGCTCGCAGACGAGCCGGAGCGAGACCTCGTAGCCGCCCTCCGGCGCCGCCACGCAGCGCACGCCGCCGATCCGCTCACCGCCGCCGGCGGTGACGAACAGGCCCGCCGGGCCGTCGTCGAGCCCGGCCACGCCGTTCACCGTGAGCGCGACGTCCCGGGCGAGCGCGGCGAGCGCGATCCGCGCGCCGGGCGCCGGGCGCTCGATGGGCGCGCCGGGCGTCGGCTGCTCGATGGGCGTGCCGTGCGCCGGCTGCTCCATGGGCGCGCCGGGCGTCGGCTGCTCGATGGGCGCGCCGTGCGCCGGCTGCTCCATGGGCGTGCCGTCAGGCGGCCGGTGCGACGGGCTCGTCGTCGTCACCGGGGAAATACAGGTCGGTGACGGCGATGTCGACCGCCGCGCAGTGCAGGCCGGTCGTGGCCTCGATGCGGCGCACGACGTTGTCGCGGATCGCCTGCGCGACCTCGGGGATCGACTCGCCGTAGTCGATGACGACGCTCATCGAGACGCGTGCATCGGTCTCGGTCACCTCGACGTTCACGCCCTGGGTGCTGCCGTCGCTCACCTGAAGCCGCTGGGTGACCGCGCCGAACGCGCGCGAGACGGCGGAGCCGAGCCGGTGCACGCCCGCCACCTCCCGCGCGGCGATGCCCGCGACCTTCGTGACGACGATCTCGGCGATCGTCGTCGTCCCGCGCTCGGTCTCCAGCCGCCCCGTGCCGGCGGCCGAGGCCTCGGGCGTCGGCGGTGTCGCTCGTGTCGTCGGTCCTGTCGTCTCGGCCATCGTCGGTCCTCTCGTGCTCGCAGGGATCGTTGATCTGGCTACCCGGGCCGCCTGTCCGGACAAACTCGTCCGCGGACCGGTCGGGAGCGGTGCGGGACGCCGGAGTCAGCGCTCGCCTCCAACGTCAGCGTCCGGGACCTCGACCCGCTCGCGATCGGCCCATTCGAGCAGCGGCTCGATCGAGAACACCGCGTCGTCAATCCCGGCGTGCAGGTCGCCGAGCCGCCCGAAGCGCTCGCCCATCGTCGCGATCGTGAGCTCGCGCGGCTCGACGTCGTCGAGCTCCTCCCAGGTGAACGGCGCCGAGACTGTCGCCTCGGGAACGCCCCGGACCGAGTACGCGCTTGCGATCGTGTGGTCCCGCGCGTTCTGGTTGAAGTCGACGAACACGCCGCGCGGGTCGCGGTCCTTGCGCCACCAGGTCGTCGTCGCCTCCTCCGGGGCGCGCCGCTCGACCTCCCGCGCGAACGCGAGCGCGGCGCGACGGACGTCGGCGAACCCATGCTCAGGCGCGATCCGCACGTAGATGTGGATGCCGCGGCCGCCGGAGGTCTTCGGCCAGCCGACCGCCCCGAGCTCGTCGAGCACCTCGTGGGCGACGTGCGCGACGTGCTTGACGCGCTCGAGCGGGCACTCGTCCATCGGGTCGAGATCGATCCGCCACTCGTCCGGTGTCTCGACGTGGCCGCGGCGGGAGTTCCACGGGTGAAACTCGACGGTCGACATCTGCACCGCCCAGACGACCGACGCGAGCTCGGTGACGCACAGCTCGTCGGCGGTGCGGCCGTAGCGCGGGAACGTGACGCGGACGGTCTGCAGCCACTCGGGGGCGCCGCTCGGGATCCGCTTCTGATGAACCTTCGACTCGTCGGTGCCCTTCGGGAAGCGGTGGAGCATGCACGGGCGCTCGCGCAGCGCGCGCACGATCCCGTCGCCGACGCCCATGTAGTACCGGACGAGGTCGAGCTTCGTCTCTCCCCGCGCGGAGAAGTACACCCGGTCAGGGTTGGTGATCCGGACGCGGCGGCCGCCCACCTCGATCTCGGTCGCCTCGGAACCGGCCACGCTCGCATCATCTCAGGCAGGGCGGGCGTAACCTTCTCGGCCGATGCCCGAGCTGCCCGAGGCCGAGCGCGCCCGCCAGACGCTCGAGACCGCGCTGCACCGGACGATCGCGGCCGTGGACGACAACGACACGTATGTGTCCCGTCCGCATCAGCCCGGGGAGATCGCGGCGGCGCTCACCGGCCAGCGGTTCGTCGCCGCCCGCCGGCGTGGGAAGTTCCTGTGGATGGAGACCGACGAGGGGCCGACGCTCGGGCTGCACCTGGGGATGGCCGGGAAGATCGTCGTCGACGAGGAGGCCGCCGAGCCTTCGCGCTTCGACCGCTTTGCGATCGAGTTCGAGGACGGGTCGCGGATGGCGCTGCGCGACCGCCGGCGGCTCGGCCGGGCGGTGCTCAACCCCGACTACAGCCACGTCGGGGTCGACGCCGCCGACGTCGGCCGCGAGGAGTTTCGCAGGCGGATCGGCCGGGGCCATACGGCGATCAAGGCGCGGCTCCTCAACCAGCACGCGATCTCGGGCGTCGGCAACCTGCTCGCCGACCAGGTCCTGTGGCAGGCGAGGCTCTCGCCGCGCCGCGACACGGGATCGCTGACGGTCGATGAGCTCGATCGCCTGCGGCGCGAGCTGCGCCGGGCGCTGCGCGAGGCGATCCGCCGGGGCGGCGCTCACACGGGCGCGTTCGTGCGCGCGCGCCGCCAAGAGCAGGTCTGCCCGCGCGACGGCCATCGGCTCGAGAAGGCGACGATCGGCGGGCGGACGACGTACTGGTGCCCGGCCTGCCAGACGTGAGCGTCACGACCGGCTCGGACACGCTCGCGCAGCTCGTCGCCCGGTTCGACCCGGAGCTGTTCTGGCCCGCGCGCGCGGGCGTGCGCGTGCGCCTGTGCATCGTTGAGGCGACGGTCGACGAGGCCGCCGAGCACGACGTCGCGTTCGAGGGCGACCGCGCGTTCCTTGTCGCGCCCGCCGGCCGAGCCGACGCGATCATCGCCGCCGACGGCGAAACGTGGGCGCGCGTGCTGGAGGACGCGCGCGGTGGCCTGCGGGCGTTCCACGAGGGCCGTCTTGCGATCCGCCGCGACCTGCACCTCGGCGTTGGCTTCCTCGCCGCGACGGCCGCCGTCGGGGACGGGGACCCAGCCGCCGCCCTGCGCTTCGCCCAGGTGCGGACGTCGGCCGGCGAGATCTCGATCGACGAGGCGGGGGCGGGGCCGGTGGCGATCCTCATCCACGGCCTCGGCGCCACGAAGGTCTCGCTGCTGCCGACGCTCGCAGCGCTCGCGCAGGAGGGGCGGCGGGCGATCGCGCTCGACCTTCCCGGCTTCGGCGACTCGACCAAGCCGCTGCGGGCGCCATATGACGCCCGGTACTTCGCGGGCACGGTCATCGCGCTCATGGACGCGCTCGGGATCGAGTGCGCCGACCTCGTCGGCAACAGCCTCGGCGGCCGGGTCGCGCTCGAGGTCGGGCTGAGCTTCCCCGAGCGCACGCGGCGTCTCGGGCTGCTCGCGCCCTCGCTCGCGTGGCTGCGCGGCCGCCCATGGGCGCCCGCACTGCGGCTCCTCTCGCCGCGGCTCGGGCTGCTGCAGCCGGCGCCGCGGTCGCTCGTCGAGGCGACCGTCCGGACGCTGCTCGGCACCGGAGTGAACTCGCCGTGGGCGGCCGCTGGGGTCGACGAGTTCCTGCGCTCCTACCTCACACCCCGCGGACGGGCGGCGTTCTACGCCGCCGCCCGCAGCATCTACCTCGAGCCGCCGCACGGGAAGCGCGGTCTGTGGACGCGGCTGCCCGCGCTTCAGGCGCCGAGCCTCTTCGTCTGGGGCCGGCGGGACATGCTCGTGCCGATCGGCTTCGAGAGCCATGTCCGCCGGACGCTGCCCGCGGCCGAGCATCTTGAGCTCGACTGCGGGCACGTGCCGCAGCTCGAGCGGCCGGAGGAGACGCACCGGGCGCTCGCGCGGTTCCTCGCGCCGGGCGGGTGAGGCGCAGCGCGCCCCGCGTCCGCTGAGGTGGGGCGACGGGGTGACCGCCGTCCAGTGCAAGATTCCGGGTATCAGCCACTGCATCGCGGCGCAGCCACCCGATCGTCTCCGCTGCGAAAACGCTTCGAAAGCCTGCCTAACCTCTCCGGGCTGAGACTCCACCGCCGTGACCGAGCTCCTCACACCCCGCGACCCCGAGACCGACCGGCCGGCGCCCCCGCCGACCCCCGATCGCGGGCTCACCCGCCGCCGGCTGCTCGGGGCGGGGCTCGGTGGCGCGGCGGTACTCGCCGGGGCGGGGCTCGGCGTCGACCGGCTCCTCGGCCATCGTTCGGGCAACGGCCTGCCGCCGAACGGGACCGCACAGCGGTTCGTGTCCGCGCCGGGCCTGCACCCGACGATCGTGCGCTACGACGCGAGCCGGCAGGCCGCTCCGGGCCTGATGTTCGTCGGCCCGGATCGCTCGAGGCCGGTCGACGCCGGCGGGATGATCCTCGACGGCGGCGAGCTCGTCTGGTTCCACCCGGTTCCCTACCGCCACTGGGTGACGAACCTCCAGGTCCGCACGTGGCGGGGGCGGCCGGTGCTCACCTGGTGGCAGGGGCGCCTCGACGCCGGCTACGGGGTCGGCGAGGCGGTGATCGCCGACACCTCCTACCGGGAGCTTCACCGCGTGCGGGCGGCGAACGGCCGCACGATGGACCTGCACGAGTTCCAACTCACTCCCGAGGGGACGGCGCTCTTCACGTGCACGCCGCAGATCTCGACCGTCGATCTCAGGCACCTCGGTGGCCCGCGCCGCGCCCACGCGCTCGAGTCGATCATCCAGGAGGTCGACGTCTCGAGCGGGCGGCTGCTGATGGAGTGGCGCTCGCTCGACCACATCGCGCTGCGCGAGTCCTACCGGCGGGAGTTCGCGCCGTTCGACTACCTGCACGTCAACTCGATCGACGTGCTGCCGGACGGAGACCTGCTCATCTGTGCGCGCAACACGTGGGCCGCCTACAAGCTGCATCGCCGCACTGGCGCGGTCGTCTGGCGGCTCGGCGGCAAGCGCTCGGACTTCGCGATGGGCCGCGGCTCGCAGTTCGCGTGGGCCCACGACGCGCGCTGGCTGGGCGGCGGGCGGATGACGATCTTCGACGACGGCTTCGACGGGCGCGTGAAGAGCCATCCGTTCTCCCGCGGGCTCGCGCTCGACGTCGACCTCGCCGGTCGCAGGGTGCGCCTGGTCCGCGCCTACGAGAGCCCCTCGCGGCTGCTCACCTCCTCGATGGGCAACGTCCAGCGACTGCCCGACGGGCATCTGTTCGTCGGCTTCGGCAACGACCCGTACTCGTTCGAGTTCGCTCCCGACGGCCGCGTGGTCGCGGAGCTCGCCATGCCCGAGGGCCAGCACTCCTACCGGGCGTACCGGCTCCCGTGGCGTGCGCTCGGCGCGGGCAGGCCGAAGGCCGCCGCTCGCACCCGGCGAGACGGGGGGGTGCGGCTGTACGCGAGCTGGAACGGCGCCACCGAGGTCGCCCGCTGGCGGGTGCTCGCGGGGCCGGCGGGCCGGCACGGCGTCCGGGGGCACGCGATCGACGGGAGCGGGCTGCGTCCGCTCGCGGAGGCGACGCGCGCCGGCTTCGAGACCGCGATCGACCTCGGCCGCGGCTCGGGGCTGCTCGTCGCGGTTGCGCTCGATCGCGCGGGCCGTGAGCTCGCCCGCAGCGCGCCCGTGCGCGTCTGAGCCCCCCGACGAGTAGCGTGTCGGGCGCCCCGCCCCCAGCGATCGAGAGGTCAGCGATGCCCGGTTCAGAGCGTGTGCAGGTCCCCGGCTCGGAGCGTGCGCCCCACCCCGAGCATGTGCGGGTCGGCGACGTCGACATGACCGGCAACGTCGAGGTGACCGTCTATCTCGCGCACCGGGTCGCGCCCGATTGGGTCGACGATGAGGCGCGCCGCCCGCCGACGGCCCGCAGGCGGATCTCACGCGAGGAGTGGGCCCAGGCGCACGGTGCGCGCGCCCACCACGTCAACGCGGTCTGCCGGTTCGCGGAGGCGTGCGGGCTGGTCGTCGGCCGCACCGACGAGGCGCGGCGGCAGGTGAAGCTGATGGGGTCTGTCGGCGCCGTCGCCGAGGCGTTCGGCGCGCGCTTCGAGGGGATGTATGCGCCGGCGAAGGACGCGCCCGCCTACCGGGCGCGGAGCGGCCCGCTCACCGTGCCGGCCGATCTCGGGAACATCGTCACCGGCGTGTTCGGACTCGACGACCGGCCGATCGCCAGGCCCCAGATTCGCTTTGCGCGGGCGGGCGCGGTCGCCTACACGCCCCCCGACGTCGCCAAGGCGTACGGCTTCCCGACCGGCGTCGACGGCGGCGGCGAAACGGTCGGGATCATCGAGCTCGGCGGCGGCTACCGCGAGGCCGACCTCACCGCGTACTTCGAGTCGCTGCAGATCGCCCCGCCGGCGGTCACCGCGGTCCCGGTCGACGGCGGCGCCAACGACCCCGGCGCCGACACGAACGCCGACGGCGAGGTGATGCTCGACATCGAGATCGTCGGCTCGATCGCGCCCGCGGCACGGATCGTCGTCTACTTCGCGCCGAACACCGACCAGGGGTTCATCGACGCCGTCTCGGAGGCGGTCCACGACGCCGCCCACAAGGTGTCGGTCGTGTCGATCAGCTGGGGCGGCTCCGAGGACAGCTGGACCGCGCAGGCGCGCAATCAGATGGAGACGATCCTCACCGAGGCCGGCGGGCTCGGCGTCACGGTGACGGTGGCCGCGGGCGACAACGGCTCCGGCGACGGCGCGAGCGACGGGCGCGCGCACGTCGACTTCCCCGCAAGTGCCCCGCACGCGCTCGCCTGCGGCGGCACGACGCTCGAGCTTTCCGGGACGACGATCGGCTCCGAGACGGTGTGGGACACCGCCTCCAACGGCGCGACCGGCGGCGGCGTGAGCGACGTGTTCGCGCTGCCGAGCTACCAGGCGAACGCGAACGTCCCGGCCAACGCCAACACCGGCAGGCCCGGCCGCGGCGTCCCGGACGTCGCCGGCGACGCCAACCCCCAGACCGGCTACAGGATCCGCGTCGACGGCGCTGAGGAGACGGTCGGCGGCACGAGTGCGGTCGCGCCGCTGTGGGCAGGGCTCGTCGCGCTCCTCAACCAGTCGCTTGGCGCCCCGCTCGGCTTCTCCCAGGCGCGCCTCTACGCGCTGCTCGGCTCGACGGCGTTCCACGACATCACATCGGGCTCGAACGGCGCCTACTCAGCGGGCCCCGGCTGGGACGCCTGCACGGGCCTCGGCTCACCGTCCGGGACGAACCTCGCCAAGCGCCTCGGGGCAAGCTGACCCGGCGGCCGGGCGTCCGCTCACCGGGCGCCCGGCCGGCGCCGCCGCGAGGGCCGATCCCCTGGCCCCGGGAGAGCATTTTCTCGACAGCCCAAGCGGCGGCGCCGGTGGCGCCGTGGTGAACGCGCGCGGCGGTACCCTCACGGCGCATGGGGTGGCTGAGCGCCGACGACGAGCTGTCGGCGCCGCCGTCGCGGGTGCTCGTCGCCGGGACGTCGGGCTCGGGCAAGACGACGCTTGCGCGTCGCCTCGCGGAGGCGCTCGGGCTCCCGTACTTCGAGATCGACGCGCTCTACCACGGGCCGGGATGGACGCCCCGGCCGGGGTTCGTCGAGGAGGTGAGCGCGCGCGTGGAGGAGCCGCGCTGGGTGACCGAGTGGCAGTACCACACGACCCGGGAGCTGCTCGCCGAGCGCGCGGACCTGCTCGTCTGGCTCGATCTGCCGCGGGCGCTCGTCATGTGGCGCGTCATCCGCCGCACGGTCGGGCGCGCGCTCCTTCGCACCGAGCTCTGGAACGGCAACCGCGAGCCGCCGCTGCGCACGATCCTCAGCGATGAGGAGCACATCATCCGCTGGGCGTGGCGGACACATGACCTGTCGCTGCCCCGGATCGGCGAGACCCTGACGCGCCGGCCGGAGCTTCCGGTCGTGCGCCTGCGCAGCCGCGGCGAGATCGAGCGCTGGCTGCGCGGGCCGCTCGCCGGTGTCGCGCTCCGCGGCGATCCGGCGCCGCGCTGAGCGTCAGCCCCAGAGCCGCGCCGCCAGCCCCGACGCACGGGCGACGCGTCGCTGCACGGCGGCGCGGATCGTCTCCTCGGGGCCGACGAGGATGAGGCGACGCCGGGCGCGGGTGGCGGCGGTGTAGAGCAGTTCGCGGGTGAGGATGCGGGAGCCGGGCTCGGGCAGCAGCACGGCGGCGACCTCGAACTGGGAGCCCTGGCTCTTGTGGATCGTCATCGCGTACACGGTGTCGACGGCGCCGAGGCGGCTCGGGGGGTGGAGCACGAGCTCTCCGCCGCGCTCGAATGCGGCCATCGCCCGCCCCTCGGAGACCTGGACGACGACGCCGGTGTCGCCGTTGGCGAGCCCGAGCTCACGGTCGTTCTCGGTGACGAGCAGCGGGCGGCCGACGTACCAGCGCTCGGCGGTGGAGAAGCCGGAGACGGCGTCCGCGAGCCAGCCCTCGACGCGCACGTTCCAGCTCGCCACGCCATACGGGCCGCGGCGATGCGCGCACAGGACCCGGCAGGCCCGAAGCGCACGGACCGCGTCGGCGCCGGCGCCGGCAAGCGCGGCATCGGCGACCGTGCCGGCCGCGGAGAGCGCCTCGTCGCGGACGGCCGCGGGCGGCTCCGGTCGTCCCGCGTCGACGTCGATCCACGTGACGTCCTCGGCGCCCGCGCGCAGGAGCTCCATCACCCGGTCGGCGTCACCGTCCCGGATCGCGGCGGCGAGCGTGGCGATCGTGCCGCCGAAGCGGTGCCCGCGGTCGAGCACGACGATCCCGGCCCGCGACGGTCCGGCGGCGTCCGCCGTGGCGGCCTCGCCGCCGCCTGCCGCCAGGGGGCCCGGCTCCGCCTCGCCGCCGACGATGTCGCCGAGCACCGCCCCCGCCTCGATCGACGCGAGCTGGCCGGGATCGCCGACCAGCACGAGCCGCGCGTCGGCGCGCAACGCCTCGATCAGCCGCGCCATCAGCGACAGCGACACCATCGAGGTCTCGTCGATGATCACGACGTCGTGCGGCAGCCGCCGGTGGGCGTCGTGCCGGAAGCGGCTGCTCGACCCCGGGCGCCAGCCGAGCAGCCGGTGGATCGTTGTCGCTCCGAGCCCGAGCAGCGCCTCGCGGACGGGCTCGTCGACGGGCAGCGACCGCGCCTCGTCGTGGACCGCCTCCTCGAGGCGCGCGGCGGCCTTGCCCGTGGGGGCGGCGAGCGCGACGAGCGGCGAGCGCTGTGCCCGGAGCTGCGTGCCGGCCGGATCGTCCGCTGCCTCGGGGACTTCCGCGCGCGCCTGCTCAAGCAGGAGCGCGACGATCCGTGCCACGGTCGTCGTCTTGCCGGTGCCGGGGCCGCCGGCGACCACAGCGCAGCGACGACGCACCGCCACCTCGGCCGCAGCCGCCTGCCGTTCGTCGGCCTCGCCCTCGAACAGCCGCTCGATCCCGGAGCGGAGCGCCGCGACGTCGACATCCTCGGCCGGCTGGTCGAGCAGCGCGCGGAGCGCCCGCGCGACCGCGAGCTCCTCGGACCAATAGCGGTCGAGATAGAGCCAGGGGCCGCGCAGGCGCAGCGGTCGGACCTCCTCATCGCCGACGCCCTCGAGCGCGACGAGCGGCGACTGGGCGACCGCCGCGATCCAGCCCCCCGGCTCGGGCCATTCGAGCGCGCCGAGGTCGACGGGCTCCTCGGTGTCGACCGCGGCCGTCCGCGCGATCGTCTCCAGGTCGACGAGCACGTGTCCGATCCGCGGCGCGCGCACGGCGAGCGCGACCGCGAGCAGCACCGTCTCGTCGGTCTCGCCGCCGAGCGACCCGAGCCGCCGCGCGACGTGGACGTCGGCGGCGGACAGCACCCCCGCGCGGTTGAACTCGCGCAGCGGCCCGGCGGCGGTGAGCGCGAGTCGCGCGTCGAACGGGTCGCGCTCGGCCGGCGACGGCGACGGTGCGCTCACCGTTCCGGGACCCCCCGCTCGAGCACGTCGCTGAGCGCCTCCGGCAACCCCGGCGGCGGACGCCAGGCGAACACGCCGGGGACCGAGCCGTCGAGGCCGCTCCCGCCCGTCATGCCGCGCACGAACAGGTAGGCGACGCCGGCGAGTTGGACGTCCGGCTCGTAGCCCGGCACCCGCCAGCGCAGGAACCGGTGCAGGGCGACCGTGTAGAGGAGCGCCTGGAGTGCGTAGTGGTGGCGATACATCTCGGCGAGCAGCGCCTGTGGGCGGTAGTGGAACGCGGTGAGCGGCTCGTCGGGCTCGCCGAGCCAGTTCGTCTTGTAGTCGAGCACGACGAAGCGATCCGCCTCGCCCGCGCCGCTCCGCAGCCGGACGACGAGGTCGAGCGAGCCGGTGAGGTAGCCCCGCACGGTCCGACGCAGGAACGGGTCCGCCAGCCGCTCGGCGTAGCCGCGGAGCGGGTCACCGGGCGCGCAGAGCTCGCGCAGCACATCCGCGATCCGGTCGACGGTCACCCAGCCCTCGGGCCGGTCGCCGCCCGCGAGCGGCAGCTCGAAGACGAGCTCGTCGAGGCGGTCCTCGCGCGTCACGTCACGGAGCGCGATCCCGCCGGCAACGTCACCGAGGGGCGTCGAGATCATCGCCGCGAGGCCGTCCGCGACCAGCGACGGATCGCCGATCTCGGCCGCGCGGCGGCCTTGCACCTGCACGATCCGCCGGGCGACCTCCTCGCGCAGGTCCGGCACGGCGAAGTCGGTCGCCTCCATCACGCGGTGCACGAACGTGCCGACCTCGGCGCCGACCGGCATCTCTCCGAGCAGCGCCGGCATCGAGAGCTCCGGCGCGGCGGCGAGCGCGCTCGCCGGGGCCGGCTCCTCGGCACCGGGCTCGTCCTCGACGAGCGGCTCCTCCGGCTCGGAGCCGACGTGGGCCTCGTAGCTCGCGGCGGTCAGGTCCGTGTAGGAGGTTCGCCGCCAGCGCACGTCGAGCGAGCGCTCGAAGCTCGAGGCGGAGAGCTCGTCAACGGGGGCCGTCGACGGGACGTAGCGCGCGTCCGGGTCCGGCCGCGCGCGCTCGACCCCGATCGCCCCGCCGGCGGCGCGCGCGAGCTCCCCGAGCCGCTGCAGCGCGGTGAGGTCGTCGGGCGTGCTCGCCGCCTGCGGCGCGACGACGCCATCGTCGCCGCGCGCGAACAGAAGCCGCCCGAGCGGCGAGCAGCGGCTGTCCCACGACCCCGCCCACCACACGATCGCCTGGTGGCGGGCCCGGGTGAGCGCGACATAGGCAAGGCGCAGCTGTTCGCCGCGCTCCTCGAGCAGCCGTTGGCGGACGTGGGCGGCGCGGTCGGGACCGTGTGGCGAGACGTCGAGCGTCCACCGGTCACGGTTCCCGGGATCGTGAAACGCGACCGGCGCGGCGTCGTCGGGATTGCCCGGGACCTCCCACAGGTAGGGGACGTAGACGACGGGGAACTCGAGGCCCTTCGCGCGATGGATCGTGAGCACCTGGACGGCCTGGGCGTCGGAGTCGAGCCGGCGGGCGCGCTCCTCCTCGCGGCTCTGCTCACCGCCGCGGCCGCGCAGCCAGGTGGCGAGCGCCGTCGGCCCGAGCTGCTCGGCGCTCGCCGCCGCGTGGAGCAGCTGGCCGATGTGGCGAATGTCGGTGAGGCGCCGCTCCCCGTCGGTCTGCGCGAGCACGCGCCCCGGCATGTCCTCGCCGGCGGTGATCGCCTCGAGCAGCGAGGCGACCCCTCGGGTGCGGAGGATCCGCGCCCAGTCGTGCAGGCGCCTGTGCAGTCGGTCGGAGTCGAGCCCGTCCTCGGCGGCGCGAGCGGCGGCGAGCCGGCCCGCCGACCAACCGACGAAGTCGGTGAGCGCCGCGGCGTGAGCGCGCGCGACCGAGGAGGGGCGCTCGAGAGCCTGCAGGAGCGTGAGCCATTGGACGGCCGCGTCGGTCTCGAACACGCTCCCCGCTCCGCCCACGACCGCGGGCACGCCGGCGCGCTCCAGCGCGTCGTGCGCGAGCTCGGCCTGGGCGTTCGTGCGCACGAGCACGGCGAGGTGCGCGGGGGCGATCGGCTCGTCCCGCACACGCGCCCCGGAGGCGAGCAGCCGCGCCGCGTCGCCGGCGAGGTCCTCGGCGACGAAGCGCTGCGCGAAGCCCTTCTGCGCAAAGCCCCCCTTCGTGAGCTCGAGGTCCTCGCGCATCGCGACGCGGACCCGCAGCGGCTCGCCGTGAGGCGCGCCGGTGAGCTGCGTGCGCTCATGCCCGGGCGCGGCGCGGACGCGGCGGTAGACGATGTCCGCGTGGCCGAGCTGGGCGCCGCCGAAGAGCGCGTCGTGGGCGCCGATCAGCCCCTGGTCCGAGCGCCAGTTGACCGGCAGCGTCGCCTGGTCCTCGGCGGAGGCGATCGCCTCGAGGTAGGCGTACACGTCGGCGCCCCGGAAGGCGTAGATCGCCTGCTTGGGGTCGGCGATCAGGACGAGCGCCGAGCCCGGCGCCGGCTCGGTGCCGAATGCGTCACGCAGGATCTGCCACTGCCCGGGGTCGGTGTCCTGGAACTCGTCGACGAGCACGACCCGAAAGCGGCTCCGCAACAGGCTCCGCGCCCGCTCGCCGCTCGCGCCGCGCAGCGCCGCGCACAGGCGCGCGACGAGATCGTCGAAGCTCATCACCGCCGCGCGGCGCTTGCGCAGCTCGAACTCCTCACGCGCCTTGTGGGCGAGACGCACGCGCTCCTCGGGGTCGGCGGCCGGCCACTCGTGGATGTGCGCGGTGAACCTCTCGATCGCCGTGCGGGCGATGCGCGCCGCCTCCTCGAGGCTGAGGGACGGATGCTCGTCGCGGCGGTACTTGCGGATGTAGAGGTCATTGACGACGTCGGCGACGAGGCCCGAGAGGTCCTCGGCGAACGTGACGTCGGGCTCGAGGTCGCCGGCGATCCCGAGACTCGAGAGGACCTCCTGGCAGAAGCCGTGGGTCGTGAGGATCGTCGCCGCGTCGAATCCCGCGATCGCCCGCGCGAGGTTGCCGCATGCCCGCTCGGCGTCGCCGGAGGCAAGCAGCGCGATGACGTCATCCGCGACGACGTCTTCCGCGACGGCGGGCGTGCCGGCGAGGTGGGCGGCGAGCCCGCGATGGACCTCGACGAGCCGCTGCCGGACGCGCTCGCGCAGCTCGCCGGTCGCCATCCGGGTGAAAGTGACGAGCAGCATCTCGTCGAGGTCGGCGACCCCCTCGGCGATGTAGCGCGCGGCGAGTGTCGCGATCGTGTGCGTCTTGCCCGTCCCGGCGCTCGCCTCGAGCACGGTGACCCCCGTGGGCAGCGGCCCGCAGACGTCGAATTCGCGCGGCGCCTTCATCGGCTCTCCGACTCCTCGTACGCGAGCAGGCCGTCCCACAGGCGCCGGGCGAGCCGGCCGAGGCGCGTCGTCTCCTCCTCGCGCCAGCCGACGCCCGCCTCGTGCGGCAGCGGAGCCTCCCGCAGCAGGGCGTCGAACGGCATGGTCGCGCCGAGCACGAGCCGGTGCACCGGGTCTGCGTCCTCGCGCGGGAAGCGCCAGCCCGACGTCCACTCCTGTCCGGCCTCCGGGCGGGGATCGCGTCCGGCGGCGGCCGCCTGCGCCCAGGCGGCGGACGTCCTCGGGAAGATCGGGAGAGGCTCGCGCATCCCGCGGTCGTAGAGCTCGACGATCGGCTCGAGCGCGGCGAGCGCGAGCCGCCGGCGCTCTGCGGGCTCGTCGTCAAGCGCCGGGATCCAGCACGTTCGCACGTCCGATCCGCGCGTCGCCCGTCCGATCGTCGCGGCCGAGAACGAATCGTCGGGATGGGCGGCGGTCAGCGCGAGCAGCCGGATCCAGGCGGCGATCCGGTGGGTGGGCGAGACCCGCGAGTAGCTCGTGCGCATGAGCACGCTCCCCCGCACCCCGGAGATCGTGCCGCTGAGGAGCCGTCCGGACCCGAGCGGCACCCGCACGTCGATCGGGTCACGGTCGGGCTGCCCGGCGCGGATCTTCTCCGCCTGCGTCGCAATCGCGATCACGGGTTCGCGGACGGCGTCGATCACGCGGTCGCCGAGCGCCTCGGGCGGCAGCGTCCCGCGCGCCTTCTCGGCGCGGGCCGCCGCCCGGAGCGAGCTGCCGCGCAGGAGCGCCTCGAGCAGTCGCTCAGCGACCGCCCAGCTGCTGAGCGCGTCGAGCTCGATCGGCAGCGAATCGTCGACCTCTCCCTCCTCGGGGGCGAGCGAGATCCCGAGACGCCGGCGCAGGAACGCGCGCATCGGGCGCTCGGCGAAGCTCACGAGATCCTCGAGGTCGATCACCGGCTCCTGGAGCGGCGCGAGCGGCCTGGGCAGGAAGCCGGCGCCGCCGATGCGGGGCGGCGTGCGCGGACCGCTCAGCGCGCGCGCTCCGCCGAGCGCCACCTCGTCGAAGCTCCAGGAGGTCGCCTCCCGCCCGCCCGCGAGCGCGCCGGGCTCGAAGTTGCGCGGGTCGAACGGCTGCAGCGGATGGCGGACGCACACGTGCTCGCGTGCGGGTCGGGTCGGCTCCTCGGGGCAGCGGACGGTCGCGTCGATGGCGTCGAGCAGCTCGCCGACCGGGACCGCCGGAGGGCGCGGCGAGTTCGTGCGCTCGTCGTTGCCCGTATAGGTGACGATCAGCCGCTCGCGGGCCGCAAGCAGCGCGTCGAGCAGCAGTTGGCGGTCCTCGCTGCGGGGGTCGCGCTCGCCGACGCGCGGGTCGTGCAGCATGAGGTCGTCGCCGTCCCGCGGCGCCTTGCGCGGGAACGCGCCGTCGTCCAGTCCGAGCAGGCAGACGATCCTGTGGGGGACCGACCGCATCGGCATCAGCGTGCACACGGTGAGGTGGCCGGTGCGGAAGTTCGCCCGGGTCGGGCGGCCCTGCAGCCGCGCCGTCAGGTGCGCGCGCGCCTCGGCCGGGGAGAGCGCCGGCGTGGGGCGCTCGGCCTCGCCCGCCAGCTCGGCGAGGATCCGGTCGAGCTCGGCGCGCTGCCAGCGATCGCGGCCGGAGGTCGCGGTGAGAGCGTCGGCCGCGTCGGCGATCGCCTGCGCCCACGCCGCGAGCGGTCGGCTGTGCGCGAACGAGCCGAGCACCGACGCGAGTCGCTCGATCATCTCCGCGAGCCGTCCGGCGAGGTCGATCGAGCGGCTGTCGACGTCGTCGAGCGGCAGCACCTGCTCGAACAGGCGGTCCTCGTCCTCGGTCATCGTCACCCCGAGCAGCACGCGGTCAAGGCCCTCCCGCCACGTGCCGGCGCTGACGGCGGTCAGCTCGTACGGGGCCCGATGGCCCGCGTCGAGGCCCCAGCGAATGCCCGCCTGTCCGATCCAGTCCTGCAGACGGGCAAGGTCGTCGTCGTCGAGGCCGAAGCGCCGGCGCAGCGGCCCGCGGTCGGCGAGGTCGAGCACCTGGGAGGCGGTGAGCCGCTCACCGGCGAGCGCCATCAGCTCGACGACGACGCCGAGAATCTGGTTGGTCTCGGTGAGCGAGCGGTCGGCGAGCCGGACGCGCAGGTCGGTCACCTCCTCGCCGCGCGCGGCGCCGGCCTCGACCGCTGCGCCGAACGTCGCCTGGATGAGTGGCGCGAACGTCTCGATGTCCGGGCACATGACGATCACGTCCCGGGGCTCGAGCGTTTCGTCCTCGGCGAGCGCGTGGAGGATCGCGTCGCGCAGCACCTCGACCTGACGCGCCCGGCCGTGGCACGAGTGCACGACGACGCTCTCGTCCTCGGGGGCGAGTTCGGCGCGCTCGTCGGCGCTGCCCGGCAGCGGCACGCCGGGCGGTGGGCGGTCGGAGCGCACGTCGCGCTGCAGGCGGGTGAGCAGCGTGAGCGCCTCACCGTCGGCGACCGGACGGGCGTCATCCCGGGTGCGCGCTCGGTCGGCGGCGTCGGCGAGCACGAGCTGCATCTCCCGCGCGTCGCGCCCCCACGAGGCGAGCAGCGCGTTGCGAGCAAGCTCACCGGTCCGGTCACGGGCGCGGCGCAGCGCCGCCGGATGCCTCTCGCGATGCGCGGCGACCGCCTCCCAGAGCGCGGGCG
>DATGKS010000098.1:0-13007 GCA_035294545.1 Solirubrobacteraceae bacterium
GCCGCCGGCGCCACCCCAGCCGCCCGCGCCACCCCAGCCGCCGGCGCCACCCCAGCCGCCCGCGCCACCCCAGCCGCCGGCGCCACCCCGGCCGCCGGCGATCCTCGGATGCCCCACGCATCCTCCCGTCCCGCAGCGCGTGCGAGTTCCCTGGGACCGGCCGCCACGAATTCCGCACGCGAGGTCAGCGTGCTCGGCGTGCGTGGAAAGATCATCGTCGCGGGCTCGCGGGATGCGCGCATCGCGACAATCGCCGGCCACCAGCGCGGGCGCGTGAGTCGTCGGCAACTGCTCTCCGCGGGCCTGAGCACGAGCCAGGTTCACCATCTCGCGCGCAGCGATCGCCTGTTCAGACTGCATGCCGGGGTCTACGCGGTCGGACATCCCGGCGAGGTGCCGCTCGGCCGAGAGACCGCGGCGCTCCTCGCCACCCGTGGATGCGCGCTCGTCTCACATACGAGCGTCGCCCCGATCTGGGGCATCGACGCCATCTCGGCGGACCCGGACGTAGTCCATCTGCTTGTCGCCACCGGCGTCGACACGCGGCGCGCGGGCATCCGCACCCATCGCAGCCGGACGCTTCGCCCAGCGGACCGTCGCATCCGTCTCGGGTTGCCGGTGTGCTCACCGGCGAGGATGCTGCTCGACGTCGCCGCCGAGCACGATGCGCGCGTCCTGGAGCGCGCGCTCGATCAGGCGCTCGTCCTCGGACTCACCACGCACCGGGAGCTCGCGGATTTGGTGGCGCGCGCCGGCGGGCATCACGGCCGGCGCGTCCTGGACGACCTCGCGATCGATCACCGCGCCACGACGGTGACGCGCTCCGAAGCGGAGGAGCGGCTCCTCTCGCTGATCCGCGAGGGCGGGCTGCCGGAGCCGCGCGTCAACGTGCGAGTCCACGGATATGAGGTCGATTTCCACTGGCCGGAGGCGGCGCTCGTCGCCGAGGTCGACGGCTACCGCTTCCACTCGACGCGGGCGGCGTTCGAACGCGACCGCATCCGCGACGCCCGTTTGCACGCGGCGGGCATCGAGGTGCTGCGCTTCACCTGGCGCCGCCTTGAGCACGACCGCCTGGCGGTGCTCGTCGAGCTCACGACCGTGATCGCACGTCGCTCGCCGCGAGGGATGATCGACGTACGTTCTCTGCCACGCGCGTGACCCGTCTCGTCGACGCCCGAACCCGCCGACGCGCAGGGCGTGCCCGTCGTCGCCGGCAGACCCGACGATCGGTGACGCGCGCGGTACAGCCGGCCGCCGCGATCTCCGGGGCGGCGACCGGCCCCGCTCGACGTCCGCTCGAGACGACCCGTGTCGGCCACGATCACCGACGAATCTCGGCAAGCGCGGACGGCGGCGTGGGAGAGCCCGATGCGGAGCGGGAACCATCCAGCGATGAGCGTGACGCGAGCAACGACGACCCGCGGTCGGGGCCCCGCTTAGCGAGCAGGACGAGCGTCGCGCGACCGCGGCGCGGGCCGAGCAGCCGTTCGTGTCGTCGGAGCGTCCGGGCGGACCGTCGGATCCCGAACATCCTTCAAGTTCGGGCTCCGGAGGCGTCGCGGGCGGAGGCCGAGCGTGAGCGGCCCGCCGGCCCTGACGACGCGGCGGGCTGCGGCCGACCGGTAGCCGCGCGGCGGATGGACGCGGATCGTCCCCGGTCTCAGGAGCGCTCCGCGACATGAACGAGGCGTCGGCCTCGGTGACCTCGGTGGCCGCGACCTCGCGCGACCGCCTCGGTTGATCGGGATCGTCGAAACGCGCCGCCGTCGGGATGCCCCACACGCGGGCTCGAGGCTGACGGACGAGCTTCTCGTACGCACCCCTGCATGACCCTTTCTCCGCACGCACCAGGTCGCGAGGTGTCGGGTGGGTGATCGGGGCGGTCGACCGCAGCGGATCCCGCACGCACCACCGGCATAGCAAACGAGTGCGGAAAGGGAGGGCCGCACCGGCGTGCGCATCGGCGCCGGTCGACCGCCGCGGCACCAGGGACCGGTCAACCGCCGCCGCACCAGGGGCGGTCGACCGCCGTCGCGCCCGGGCCGGTCAACCGCCGCCGCGCCCGGGCCGGTCAACCGCGACCCCACCGGCGGGCCACTCGGTCGCGCGCGAGCGGCGCTCGCACATCGTCGGCCGCGCGCGAGGGCAGCGGCGCAGGCGAGCGAGACGCCGCGAGCAGCAGGGGGTTATGGACGACTCCGAGCTCGTGGCGGAGCGTCGTCGGTACGCCGGCGACGGCGAGCCGGGCGGCGCACCGCTCGGCCTCGTCGCCCAGCGGATCGTGCTCCACGGTGATCACGAGCGCCGGCGGCCGGCCGCGGAGGTCGTCGGTGTCGATCGAGCCGATCGTCCAACCGCCGCCGTGGAGGTACACGAGCGGCGGTGACCCCGGCCGCACTGAGTCCGGCACGCAGTGCCGAACGGGTCCGGCGTCGGCCTCGAGGTCGACGGCCCGAGCCCTCTCGGGTCCCGACCGCCGCGCGCGGACGCGTGCGGCGCGGGCGCGGCTCGGACGCGTGCGGCGCGGGCGCGCCGAGCGCCTCCACGTCGTCGGGGAGCGCGAACGGCGGCCGCTCCGTCAGCCAGCGCCCGAGCTACGGGTCGGCGAGAGCCGGCGACCGCGGTTCGTCGGTCACTTCACCGGGACGAGCGCGCCCCCCGACACATGGGCGAACACGAACGAGCGCAGGCTCGTGTCCCCGTCGTGGAGGCGGTACGCGCCGAGCGCGGAGTCCGCGGCGGTGCGCGACAGGCTCCGGAAGTCGGTGACGACCGTCGTGCGGGCGTTCGCGTGCGCGCCCGCACGCCGCAGGGTCGCGATCAGCGCCCGCATCGCCTCGTAGCCGAAGATCGCCTGCGGCGCCGGCCGGTGGCCATAGCGGCGTGAGAAGTCCGCGACGAAGCCGCGGCCGAGCGCGTCAAGCGCGCTGCTCTGGATCCCCGGCGCGGACACCGTGAGCGCCTGCTGCGCCGCGCTCGACAGGCTCTTGACGAAGGCGTCGTCGTAGAGCGCCGAGGGCGCGAACAGCTTCGCGCTGGAGGCGCTCGAGGCGGCGACGTCGAGCGCGTGGGCGGCGGCCGGCCCGGGCAGGCCGGCGTAGAGCACGGCCTTCGCCGCGGGCGTCGGGGCGCCGCTCAGGACCGTCATCCCGGCCTTGCGGGCGGCGGCGCTCGCCGCATCGGCGACCGAGCTCCCGTACGCGGTCGCGTCGTGCTCGACGTCGAGCGTCGTCAGCTTCTCGGAGCGCATCCGCGCCACCAGGGCATCAGCCTCGACGCTGCTCGTCGGCGCGAGCCGCGCGAACGTCCGGCCGTAGGAGCTGCTCGCCGGGTACCAGTGACCCGGCGGCGGAGCGCCGGGCGTCGCGCGGGTGAGGTAGGCGGCGGTGTCGGTGGGGCTCACCTGGAGCATCCCGAGCTCGTTCGTGATCTGCACCGAAACCCCGGAGGTGCCGGGCGCGATCTCGCCGAGATAGGCGATCGCCGCCGTATCGGAGACCGCCCTGCGCGCGTCGGCGGACACCTCGTGCTCGTGGGCGACGATCAGCCGCAGCCGAAACGATCCCGCCCGCCCGCCGAGCTGCGTGAACGCCATCCGCTCGGCGTTCAGCACGTCGGCGGCGACCTGGCCGCCCGAGTCCCCCGGCGGCTCGGAGGCGACGATGTCGAGCACCCGGCCCGTGACCGTGGCGGCGGCGTTGCCGGAGGAGGAGGACCCCGCCGCCCCGCAGCCGGCGAGGAGCGCCGCACCGCCGGCCGCCACCGCACCCGTCAGCAGGGCGCGCATCCGCAAGCGCGAGCGCCCGACGGCGCGCGCGCCCGACAGCACGGCGCGGACACGCGAGCGCCCGACCGCGGGCACGCCGACGGGCGGGCCTCCGGACACCGGCGTCAGGCGCGGCTCTCGTGCGCCCATCCGCACATTCTGCGGGTCTTGACGGCGTCTGGACGCGCCTGAGCCCACCCGCGGGAATCGCCGATGCTGCCGCATCGACTCATCCCGCGTCCGGCGTCAGTCACGCCCAGCCACTCGTCAACACCTCGCACAAATTTCCGGACGGCTGCACTAGTTGCGCCGGCCGGGCAGGAACGGGATCAGGTTGCGCACGCCGATCGCGATCAGGACCATGCCGATCGCGAAGAAGAGGGCGTCGAGCCCGCTGACGTTGAGCGCCCAGACGACGATCCAGATGCAGAGGCCGGCGGTGGCGGTGAGGATGAGACCCATGGCGCCGTCGAATCCTACTTCCTCAGCCCGTCGTGAGCGCCGCCGACAGGTCACGCACGAGACCGGCGACCGCCTCGGGACCTCCGTCCGCGGCGCCGGCGGCCCGCACGAGCCGGCTGCCGACGATCACGCCGTCGGCCCCGGCGGCGGCCGCGGCGGCCGCCTGCTCGGGCGTCGAGATCCCGAATCCGAGCGCGAGCGGCACGTCCGTGACGGCCCGCGCGCGGGCGAGCAGCCCGGAGGCGCCGCCGTCCGAAGCGTCCCGCTCGCCGGTCGTGCCGGTGACGCCGACGACGTACAGGAAGCCCCGGGCGGCGCCGCCGATCGCCGCCATCCGCTCGGGGGAGCTCGTCGGCGCGACGAGCGGCACCCAGGCGAGCTCGTGCGCCGAGCAGGCCGCCCACAGCTCGCGGGCCTCCTCGAGCGGGACGTCGGGGACGATCAGCCCGCAGATGCCGGCGGCGGCGAGCTCGTCGGCGAAGCGCTCGACTCCCCGCGCGAGGATCGGATTGACGTAGCACATGAGGATCACCGGCACCCGCCGGCCGAGCTCGGCGCCGAGCGTCATGACGTCGGGCAGCGTCACCCCCGCGGCGAGCGCCGTCGTCGCGGCGGCGTGGATCACGGGGCCGTCGGCGAGCGGGTCGGAGAACGGCACGCCGAGCTCGATCAGGTCGGCGCCGGCCTCGATGTAGGCCTCGCCGATCCGCCGCGAGGTCTCGAGGTCGGGGAAGCCGCCCATCATGTAGGGCATGAGCGCGGCGGCGCGCCCGTCCGCCCGGGACCGGGCGAACGCCTCCGCGATCCGCTCGACGCCCGAGACGCCGGAGATGCCCGTCACGCCGGAGGCGCTCACGAGCGGTCCGGCGGGTTCGACAGCCGGGCGAGCGCCTCGGCGAGATCCTTGTCGCCCCGGCCCGACAGGCAGATCACGTCGAGCTCCGAGCTGTCCGCGCCGGAGTTCTGGAGCACCCAGGCGACGGCATGCGCGCTCTCGAGCGCCGGGATGATGCCCTCCAGCCGAGCGAGCCGCGCGAACGCGTCGAGCGCCTGCGCGTCGGTGATCGCCTGATACCGCGCCCGCCCCGTGTCGCGCAGCCATGCGTGCTCAGGCCCGGAGCCTGGATAGTCGAGGCCGGCGGAGATGGAGTGCGCCTCGAGGATCTGGCCGTCCTCGTCCTGCATGACCGCCGAGTACGCGCCGTGCAGGACACCCGCGCGCCCGCCGACGGTGAGCGGCGCGCCGTGGCGCCCCGTGTCGAGCCCCTCGCCGGCGGCCTCGACGCCGATGAGCGCCACCGCCGTGTCCTCGACGAACGCGGCGAACATCCCGATCGAGTTCGAGCCCCCGCCGACGCACGCGATCACCCGGTCGGGAAGCCGGCCGGCCGCCTCGAGCACCTGGGCGCGCGCCTCATCGCCGATCACGCGCTGCAGGTCGCGCACGAGCGCCGGGTAGGGCGCCGGGCCGACGCACGAGCCGATGATGTAGTGGGTCGTCTCGACGTTCGCCACCCAGTCACGGATCGCCGCCGAGGCGGCCTCCTTGAGCGTGCGCGCGCCCGCGTCGACCGGCTCGACGCTCGCGCCCAGCAACCCCATGCGCTCGACGTTCGGCCTCTGGCGGCGCATGTCCTCGGTGCCCATGAACACGACGCATTCGAGGTCGAGCAGGGCGCACGCCGTGGCGGTGGCGACCCCGTGCTGGCCGGCGCCGGTCTCGGCGATGATCCGCCGCTTGCCCATCCGCCGGGCGAGCAGCGCCTGGCCGAGCGCGTTGTTGATCTTGTGCGCGCCCGTGTGGTTGAGGTCCTCGCGCTTCAGGTAGACCGGATGACCGGCCTCGGCCGACAGTCGCCGGGCGTGGTAGAGCGGCGAGGGGCGGCCCACGTAGTCCCGCAGCAGCGCCCCGAGCTCGGCCCTGAAGCCGGGGTCCTCGCGGACCGCGAGCCACGCCTCCTCCAGCTCGGCGAGCGCCGGCATGAGCGTCTCCGGCACATACCGTCCGCCATAGGGCCCGAAGCGGTGCTCGACCCCGGCGCTCACGGCACCCGCTCGCCCTCGCGTTCCGCCGCGGTCGCCGCCACCGCCGCTGCGAACGCCTCGAGCGCCGCATGATCCTTGATCCCGGGCGCGGACTCGACGCCGCTCGCGACGTCGACCGCGTACGGGTGGACGATCGAGATCGCCTCGCCGACGTTCTCGGCCGTGAGCCCCCCGGAGAGGATCACGGGAACCGGGCCGCCGACCCTCGGGCCCGACGGGACGGGGCTCGCCGCGAGCTCCCAGGCGAACGTCTCACCGGTGCCGCCGGGAACGCCCGGCGCATAGGAGTCGAGCAGGTGGAAGTCGGTGCGAAACGGGGCGAGCGCCTGGATGTCGGCGCCGCTGCGCACCCGCGCCGCCTTGATCGCCCGGCAGCCGGAGCGCCGCGCCGCCTCGGCGCAGAACGCCGGCCCCTCGTCGCCATGAAACTGGAGCATCGTCAGGCCGATCTCGTCGGCGGCGCGCACGACATGGTCGAGCGTCGCGTTGACGAACACGCCGACGATCTGGACGTGGCGGCGGTGCGCGGCCGCGATCTCGACCGCGGCCTCCCGCCGGCAGCGACGCGGCGAGCCGGGCCACTGGATCAGCCCGAGCGCCCAGGCGCCCGCGGCGACGGCCGCGTCGGCGTCCTCGCGCCGGGTGATGCCGCAGAACTTGATCTTCGGGGGCGCGCCGGGCACGCGGTTCACTGTACGAGCGCGCGAAGCGCGCCCTCCATGTCCTCGGCGCGCATCAGCGACTCCCCGATCAGCACCGCGTCGACCCCGGCGGCGTTCACGCGCTCGATGTCCGCGCGCGTGCGCAGGCCGGATTCGGCGACGACCAGCGTGCCCTCGGGAACGCCGGGCAGAAGCTCGAAGGTCCGCTCGAGGTCCACGCGCAGAGTGGTCAGGTCGCGATTGTTGATGCCGATGATCTGCGGGCGCAGCGGCGCGGCGACGCGCAGCTCGGAGGCATCGTGCACCTCCACGAGCACGTCGAGCCCCAGGCTGTTGCCCAGCGCGTGGAGATCGGCCAGCTCGTCGGGCGTCAGCGCGGCGACGATCAGGAGGATGGCGTCGGCGCCGCCCGCCGCCGCCTCGAAGACCTGGTATTCGCCCACCATGAAGTCCTTGCGCAGGATCGGCAGCGACGCGGCCCGCCGGGCACGCGCAAGGTCCTCCAGCGTCCCGCCGAAGCCGACCTGCTCGGTGAGGACCGACAGCGCCCGGGCGCCGCCGCGTTCGTAGGCGCCCACCACGTCCTCCAGCTCCACGTTTTCGCGGATCACGCCGGCCGAGGGGGAGCGCCGCTTGTGCTCGGCGATGATGGACAGCCCCGGGGCCCGCAGCGCCACCGCGAACCGGCGCGGACCGTCCGTCTCAAGGCGCAGGGCCGCCGCTTCCTCCACCTCCGATTGTGGCCGCACGGCCATCCGTGCGGCCACCTCCTCGCGCGTCCGGGCGATGATCCGCTCGAGCTCGTTCACCGTCCCGGCTCCTCGGCGAGGCGCACCGTCGCGGCGACGAAGCGCTCGAGGGCGCCCGCCGCGGCACCCGACTCGAGCGCCGCCACCGCGAGCTCAACCCCACCGGCGATCGTGTCCGCGCGGCCGGCCGCGTAGATCGCCGCGCCCGCGTTGAGCACGGAGAGATCGCGCGCCGGATCCCCTGCGCCGAGCTCGCCCGTGAACACCGCCCGCGTGATCGCGGCGTTGTCCGCCGGTCCCCCGCCGGGGATCGACTCGGCGGGCGAGCGGGCCAGCCCGACCGACTCCGGGGTGATCACCTGCCGACGCGCCTCACCGTCAGCCTCGATCTCCCACACCGTGCTCGGCGCCGAGATCGACAGCTCATCGAGCCCGTCCTCGCTGGAGACGACGAGCGCCCGGCGGGTCCCGAGCCGGCCGAGCGCTCGCGCCATCGTCTCCAGGTAGCGGGCGTCGGAGACGCCGATGAGCTGGCGCTCGGCGCCCGCCGGGTTCGTGAGCGGGCCGAGGAAGTTGAAGATCGTCCGCACCGCGAGGTCGCGCCGCACGGGGATGACGTAGCGCGTCGCCCGGTGGTGCGCCGGGGCGAACATGAAGCCGAACCCGACCTCATCGATGCAGCGGCTCACCTGATCGGGCGCGAGGTCGATGCGAGCCCCGAGCGCCTCGAGCAGGTCCGCCGATCCGGACAGGCCCGTCGCCGAGCGGTTGCCGTGCTTGGCGACGACGCACCCCGCGCCGGCCGCGATCAGCGCCGCGGTCGTCGACACGTTGAACGTCCGCCGCCCGCCGCCGGTTCCAGCCGTGTCGAGCAGCTCGGAGCGGTCGACCGAGACGGGCACCGGGGTCGCAAGCGCGCGCATCGTCGCCGCCAGCCCGGCGAGCTCATCGACGGTCTCCCCCTTCGTCCGCAGCGCGATCAGCAGCCCCGCGATCTGGACCTCCGACACCTCGCCGGCCATGATCCGCGCCATCACCTCGGCGGTCCGCTCACGGGTGAGATCCTCGCCCGAGGCGAGCGCGTCGAGCGCGGCGGTGATGAACGGGTCGGCGACCGCCATCACTCCGCGCCCCGCAGGAAGTTCGACAGAAGCTCCCGCCCGCTCGGCGTGAGCACCGACTCGGGATGGAACTGGACGCCCTCGGCGGGCAGCGTCCGGTGGCGGACGGCCATCACGACCCCGTCGGCCGAGGCGCTCAGCTCCAGCTCGTCCGGGAGCTCCGGCCGGGCGACGAGCGAGTGGTAGCGCCCGACCTCGAGCTCGGCGGGCAGCCCCCGGAAGAGTGTCCGTCCGTCGTGGCGGATGAGCGTCGTCTTGCCGTGCACCGGGACGTGGGTGACGACCCGGCCGCCGAACGCCTGGACGAGCGCCTGGTGGCCGAGGCACACCCCGAGCGTCGGCACGCCCGCCTCGGGGAAGCGGCGCGCGGCCTGGAGCGTGATCCCGGCGTCATCGGGCGTGCACGGACCCGGCGAGATGACGACGCGGTCGTAGTCGCGCGCGAGGAGCTCCTCCATCGACGCCCGGTCGTTGCGCACCACGTCGAGCTCAGGGCGCAGCGGGTGCTCGCCGAGGTACTGGACGAGGTTGTAGGTGAAGCTGTCGTAGTTGTCGAGGACGAGGATCCGCATCGTGGCTGGGGCGGGCGGGGTCGGTGTCGTGAGAGGCTACGCGCCAGTCGGGCTGGGGGTGGGCGTCGGTGGGGCCTACGGCCAGCCGGGCTGGGCGGCGGCGAGCTCGATCGCCTGCATGACGGCACGGGCCTTGGCGACCGACTCGCGGTACTCGTAATCGGGCTTCGCGTCGGCGACGGTGCCGCCGCCGGCCTGCACGTGCGCGATCCCGTCCTTGACGACGACCGTGCGGATGTGGATGCAGGTGTCGAGCTCTCCCGTGTAGCTCGCGTAGCCGATCGCGCCGCCGTAGCCGCCGCGCTTGACCGGCTCCAGCTCGTCGATGATCTGCATCGCGCGCACCTTCGGGGCGCCGGACAGCGTGCCGGCGGGCAGCACGGCGCGGAGCGCGTCGAGCGCGTCGACCCCCTCGCGCAGTCGCCCGGAGACCTGCGAGACGATGTGCATCACGTGGCTGTAGTTCTCAACCGCCATGAAGCTCTCGACCTGCACCGAGCCGTACTCGCAGACGCGGCCGAGGTCGTTGCGGCCGAGGTCGACGAGCATCACGTGCTCGGCCCGCTCCTTCTCGTCGGCGAGCAGCTCGGCGGCGATCCGCTCGTCCTCCTCGACCGAGCCGCCGCGCGGCCGCGTGCCGGCCACCGGGCGGGTGGCGACGCGACGCCCGGCGACCGTGATGAGCGGCTCGGGGCTGGCGCCCGCGATCTCGAAGTCACCGAAGTCGAGGAAGTACATGTAGGGGCTCGGGTTGACGGCCCGCAGGCCCCGGTAGATCGAGAACGCCTCCACGGGCGTCGGGCCCGACCAGCGCTGGGAGGGCACGACCTGGAAGGCGTCGCCGGCGTGGATGTACTCGATGATCCGGGCGACGATCGCCTCGAACCGCTCGCGGTTCATGTTCGGTTGCAGGGGGACGAGCTCGCGCGGGGCAGCGACCGGCTCGCTCCGGGGGATCGGCCCGGCGAGCAGCGCCCGGAGCTCGGCGATCCGCCCCGCGGCGGTCGCGTAGGACTCCTCGAGGCCCGCGCCGGACTCGACGGTGCAGAGCACCGTCACCGTATGGCGCAGGTGGTCGAAGACGACGAGCGAGTCGGTGAACATGAGCGCGAGGTCGGGAAGCCCGAGCGGGTCGGGGTTCGGCTCCCCGAGCGGCTCGACCGTGCGGACGAGGTCGTAGGCGAAGCAGCCGACCGCGCCTCCCGCGAACGGGAGCTCGAGGCCCGGCACGTCGACAGGCGCCCGCCGACGGGCGAGCTCGGACTGCGCGAGCGCGTATGGATCGCCGTTCTCGCCGAGCGACCAGCGCAGCACCGTGCGCGGGCGCACGCCGATGAACGAGAACCGCCCGACGCGGCCGTGCTCGGCGGACTCGAGCAGGAACGCGGGCTCGGCGGGATGCGCGGCGCGGAGCTTGAGGAACGCCGACACCGGGGTCTCGGTGTCGTCGACGAACGTCTCGTAGAGCGGCACGAGGTCGTGGCCCTCGGCGAGCGCGCGGACCTCCGCAAGCGTGGGGGATGTCATGCCGGGTTCAGCCGCGGCGCGCGGCGAGCACGCGCTCGGCGTCGGCGAGCGAGAGCCCGCGGCCGTGGAGCAGCACGAGCAGGTGGTAGATGACGTCGGCCGCCTCCTCGGCGACCCGCTCGTCGGACTCCTCGCGGGCGGCGCGCGCGACCTCCTCGGCCTCCTCGCGCACCTTCTCGCCGGCGAACGGGAGGTCGTCGAGGAGCCGCGTCGTGTACGAGCCCGCAGGCCGCCCGGCGGCGCGCGCGCGGATCGTGCGCTCGAGGCCGGGGAGCGTCTCGTAGGGCGCCGGCGGCTCGAGATCGCCGCGGTAAAAGCACGTGCGCTCACCGGTGTGGCACGCCGGCCCCGCCGGATCGACGAGCGCGACGAGCGCGTCGCCGTCGCAGTCGTAGCGGATCGCCCGCAGCGCCTGCGTGTGACCCGAGGTCGCCCCCTTATGCCAGAGCTCGCCGCGGCTGCGGCTGAACAGATGTATCTCACCCGTCTCGCGGGTGAGGCGCAGCGCCTCCGCGTTCATGTAGGCGACGGTGAGCACCTCGCCGCTCGCGGCGTCCTGGAGGACGCACGGCACGAGGCCGCGCTCGTCGTATGCGACCTCGGAGTCGTCCACGGCGCTCATGATAAGGAACGGCCGCTGCGCTCACCGTCGCCTCGCCGGCCTCGACCGCGCGCTCAGCATGGCGTCGCCGGCCTGCCTCGCGCCTCCGCTCATGCCTCCCCGGGCTCCGCGCTCTCGGGGACCTCGACGATCTCAAACCAATATTGGGTCCAGGTCCTCAGCACGTCGACGAGCCCGCCGAACGTGACGGGCTTCGTGATGAACGAGCTCACGCCCAGGTCGTACGTGGACAGGATGTCGGCCTCGTCCTTGGAGGTCGTGAGCACGACGATCGGGATGCGGCGCAGCGACTCGTCGGCCTTGATCTCCTGAAGCGCCTCGCGTCCGTCCTTCCTCGGCATGTTGAGATCGAGCAGGATGATCCCGGGACGCGGCGCGCTCGCCTCACTCCAGCGCCCCTCGCGCCGCAGGTAGTCGAGCAGATCCTGGCCGTCGGTGACGAACTTCATCTCGTTCGCGAGGCGGGAGCGCTGGAGCGCCTCGCGGGCGAGCTCCCGGTCCTCCTCGTCATCGTCGGCGAGCAGGATCGTGAACGGTCGGTGTGGCGCGTCAGACTGCGACATAGGGCTCCTGCTCGCCGCCCTCGGGGGCCGGGCCGGGCGGGGTGTCCGGGCCGGCGGGGACGACCGGAGCGTCCGAGACGGCCGCCGGGTCCGCGGGGACGACCGGAGCGTCTGAGACGGCCGCCGGGTCCGCGCGGGTGGCGGGAACGTCCGTGACGGCGCTCGTGCGCTCGGTCTGCAGCGTCACCGTGAACGTCGCGCCCGCGCCGGGGGCTCCGTCGGCGACGATCGTCCCTCCGTGCCGCTCGGCGATCTTGCGGCAGAGGGCGAGCCCGATCCCCGTGCCCGGATAGGTGCCGCGTCCGTGCAGGCGCTCGAACACCCGGAAGATCCGGCTCGCATACCGTGGCTCGAAGCCGATCCCGTTGTCGGCGACCGTGAGCGTCAGCCAGCCGCCCTCGACGGACGCGTCGACGCGCACGACCGTCTCGGTGTCCTCGCGGCGGAACTTGAGCGCGTTCGAGATGAGGTTCTGCAGCAGCTGCCCCATCTGGGAGGCGTCGGCATTGATCGTCGGCAGCCCGCCGACCTCGATCCGCGCGCCGGTCCGCTGAATGAGCACCGAGAGGTCGTCGAGCACGTCGCCGACGACCGCGCCGAGGTCGACGGGCGCGAACGGCTCACCGCGGGTGGACACGCGACTGAACCGCAGGAGATCCTCGATCAGCGTCTGCATCCGCGCGGCGGCGGCGTTCGCGCGGCGCAGGTAGTCCGCGCCGCGCTCGGACAGGTGCTCGGCCTCGGTCTCGGTGATCCGCTCGGTGAACGTCCGCACCTTGCGCAGCGGCTCCTGGAGGTCGTGGGAGGCCACGTAGGCGAACTGCTCCAGCTCGGTGTTGGAGCGCTGCAGGTCGGCGGCGGTCTCGGTGAGCTGTTCCTGCATCGCCTGGCTGGCGGCCAGCTCAACGAGGAGA
>DATGKS010000099.1:0-33095 GCA_035294545.1 Solirubrobacteraceae bacterium
GCCCGGCAGCGCCGCGTTCGGGCAGCGACGGCCGTTCGTGAGGATCGCGGCGCAGCGGCCCGAGGTCTCCTCCTCCTCGAAGCCGTGCTCGGCCTCCTCGGCGGCGAACTCGGTCTCCGAGCGGATGTCGATCCGCCAACCGGTGAGGCGCGCCGCCAGGCGGGCGTTCTGCCCCTCGCGGCCGATGGCCAGCGAGAGCTGGTCGTCGGGCACGATCACCGTCGCCTGCTTGCCCGCGTCGTCGACGAGCACCTCGCGCACGCGCGCGGGCGAGAGCGCCTTGGCCACGAACCGGGCCGGCTCGTCGTTGTAGGGGATGATGTCGATCTTCTCGCCGCGCAGCTCGGAGACGACCATGCGCACCCGCGATCCACGCGGGCCGACGCAGGCGCCCACCGGGTCGACGCCGTCGACGTGGGAGACGACCGCGATCTTGGAGCGGTAGCCGGGCTCGCGGGCGACGCCGGTGATCTCGACCAGTCCGTCGGCGATCTCCGGCACCTCGAGCTCGAACAGCGACTTGATCAGCTCCGGATCGCGCCGCGAGACGATGATCGACGGGCCCTTCGTCGAGTTCGAGACGTCCTTGATGACGGCCTTGATCCGCTGGGAGTGGTCGTAGCGTTCGCCCTCCACCTGCTCGGACTTCGGCAGCAGCGCCTCGACGCGCTCGCGCAACTGCACGAGCGTGTAGCGCGAGTCGGACTGCTGCACGATGCCGGTGATCAGCTCGCCGACGCGGTCCCGGTACTCCTCGAACATCATGTCGCGCTCGGCCTCGCGGATCCGCTGCAGGATCACCTGCTTGGCGGTCTGGGCCGCGATCCGCCCGAAGTCCGACGGGGTGACGTCCTCGGTCTCGATCTGATCCTCGTACTCGCGCAGCTTCTCCATGTCGATCTCGGGCTCGGGCGCCTCGCGCATCTCGCCCGTCTCCGGGTCGACCGTCGGCTGGGCGTCCTCGGTCGCCTCGACAAGCAGCTGCTCCTCCAGCTCCGGCGGGATCTTCAGCTCCCACACGATGAAGTCGCCGCTGTCGCGGTCCATCTCCACCTTCGCGTAGGGCGCCGAGCCGGGCGTCTTCTTGTAGGCCGAGAGCAGCGCGTCCTCGAGCGCCTCCATGAGCTTGTCGGCCGAGATGTTCTTTTCCGCCGCGAGGCCCCGTACGGCCTCGACGATCTCCTTGGACATGGCTTCAGTCTCCGGGTACGAGGTTCGAGCGAACGATGTGGTCAAAGGGGATGGTGAGGACGCCCTCGGCGGCGGCGAGCGTGACCTCAGAGTCGGTGGCGCCGACCAGCTCGCCGACGATGCTCTTCGCGCGGGGACCGGCGGCGGACGGCGGTTCGGCGATCGTCCCCGATCGGGCGGCGACGACGGTCGGCTCGTCCAGCCGCACCTTGACGCGACGGCCGACGAAGCGGCTGAAGTGCTCGGGCTTGGTGAGCGGACGGCTCTCGCCGGGCGAGGACACCTCCAGCGCATAGCGCTCGCGGAAGTCGCCGAGGTGCCCGGAGACCCGCTCGCAGAGCTCGAGCGTGACGCCGTCCGGGTGATCGATGAACAACCGCAGCGTCGGGCCGGCGACCTCGGCGAGCAGCACTTCGACCTCGGGCTCGACACCGGCGAGCCGGGCTTCGATCTGGGTCTGTAGCGCGTTCACGATCTTCTCCGTCATCTCAATAAAAAAAGCGGGCGGGCGCCCACTTTCGGTACTGCGCCGGGTGGTCCCGGCCGGGAAAGCTGTAGCCGTCAGCCTAGCACCGGAAGGGGTCTCGCGGGGACGGTTCGGCACCCGCGTTCACAGCCCGGGCCCGCGCGCGTTCACCGCCCCGGCCCGCGGGCGGGGTCGCTCCGCCGCGTCAGTCGCGACGGCTGCGGGCGGCGCGGGCGCGCGCCTTGTCCCGATACTCGCGATAGTCCCGCCGGCCGGGCTGCAGGCACGCCGCCAGCGCGAGCGGGCGCCGCGCCTCGGCGTGGCGGCCGAGCAGCTGCAGGCTCCGCCCCAGGCAGAACAGCGCGTAGTCGTTCGTCGGCGCCCGGTCGACGACCGCCTGGAACTCGGCGGCCGCCTGCTCGTAGCGCCGGGCGCCGAACAGCGCGCGGCCGAGCGCCTCGCGGATCGACGTCTTGTCCGGCTCGAGGTCGCGCGCCCGCGCGAGCGGAATCACCGCCTGGTGGTTGTGGCCACCGTTGAGAAGCTCGGTGCCGCGCTGGAAGAGGTCGTAGACGTCGTCGGCTGCCACGCTTCCCAATGGTAAGTCGCTCGCGAGTGGAAGCCGCTCAGCTCGGCGGACGTGCGGCCCGACCGGCGCCGGGGCGCCCGGCGGTGTCCGCCGCTACGGCCGCGGCGGCAGCGCCCACAGCGCCCGGAGGCGCCCGGCGATCCCCAGCCCGGCCGCCAGCTCGGCCCGGACGGCGCGCCGCCCCGACGCCGTGGGCGGCCCTGCCGGATGGCCGTAGCGTTCGAGGCGAAGCGCGCGGATGTAGGCCACGGCGTCGGGCGAGCCGTGGAAGCGACGCTCGAGCGAGGCGAGGGTCGCGCCGCTGGGGAGCGGGCGGCCCGTGCGGGCGAGCGCGCGCTCGAGCTCGCCGAGCCGGTCGAGCGGGCCGCGTCGGGCGCGCATCCACAGCGCTGACCCCAGCAGGAGCGTGACGGCGATCCCGCCCGCCGCCCATCCCCAGCCGCCTCCGCCGGAGCCGCCGTGGGCACCGCCGCCGGGCGCGGCCGCCGCATGGGCGGTGTGGGACCGCTCGTGGGTCGAGGTCTGCCGCTGAGTATGGAACGGGCTGAAGTGCCCCTCGCCGAAGGCGCGGCTGATCGCGCCCGGCCGGGGCTCGTCGCGGAGCGCGGAGTTGCGCAGCGCGGGCGCCGTGGCGGGCGTCGGGTCGAAGCGCACCCAGCCGTAGGTCGGGAACCACACCTCGACCCAGGCGTGGGCGTCGGTGTCGCTCACGGTCCAGATGTGGTGCCTCGCGTCGAAGCTGCCCGGGGTGAAGCCCGCGGCGACCCGCGCCGGCAGGCCGCCCATCCGCAGCAGCATCGCCATCGCGCCGGAGAACTGCTGGCAGTAGCCGATGCGCGAGTGGAAGAGGAAGTCGAGAAGCGGGTAGCGCGCGGACTGCGGACGCTGGTCGTAGATGTAGCGTCCGCTGTCGAGGTAGCGCTGCACCGCGCGGATGAAGTCGTACGGGGTCGCGGCGTCGCCGGCGAGCCGCTGTGCGAGCCGCACCGCCGGCGCGTAGGGCGAGGCGCGGACGAGCTCCTGCCGGATGCGGCCGAGCGGCTCGTGGAACCCGGGAAACGGCACGCCGGTCGTCGAGCCGCCCCGCGCGGGGATCACGAGCGTGAGCTCGGGCGCGAGCGCGCTCCACGGGTAGACGCCCTCGCTCGCCTGCTGCAACTGCTCGGCGGAGGGCGTCGGCGAATACGTCGTCACCGAGTACGTGTCGCCGGGCCCGAGCGGATGAAACGCGGTCCAGGTCCCGGGCACCGAGCCCTCGGCGACTCCGCCGGCGATCTGCGGGCGCTCGGTGATCCCCGACCCGGCGATCACGTCGGTCGTGGCCAGCGACCCGATCGTCACCTGGTCGGTGTGCGTGTAGCGGCGGACGGCGGCGGGGCTCGGCGGCGGGAGCGTCCGGGCGTCCCCCTCGGGTGACGCGCTGGCGCTCCCCGACGCGCTCGACTCGGTGAGCAGGCCGCCCTGGGGCGAGAGGGCGATCGGCACACCGGCCACCCAGGCGCGGCCGTCGAACGCGTTGAGGTCCTCGGCCTTCCAGTAGTCGCCGGTGCGGGCGCGGACGGTGAACATGACGTGGCCGTCCTGCGGCCAGCTCAGCGGACCGTAGGTCTGGTTCCAGTTGAAGCTCTCGAGGCCAGGCCCGCCGCTCGCCGCCCCCCACGCCTCGTAGTCGATCCAGGGACGCGAGGCGGAGAGCGTCGGCAGCGCGATCATGCCGAGCAGTCCGGCGAGGCACGCCATCCCGACCGCGGCGCCGCGCCGGCCGGTGGCGATCCGCTCGCCCCATACGAACGCGGCGAGCAGCCCGAACAGGACGAGGCCCTGGAGCGCCGGCGCGGCGACCGGCACGAGCGTGCATGGAACGACCGCGAGCGCGACCAGCGGCAGCGCCGCCGCCGCCCGCCGGCCATCCCCGAGCCCGCCGTCCCCCCGCCCGGCGAACGCGAGCGCGGCCGCGGCGTCGAACAGGAGCACCGCCGCCCCCAGGTTCATCACGAGCCGGATCGGCAGCGCGCGTCCGAGGTAGGGGACGAGCACCGCGCCGAGCGCCTCGAGCCCGTGCCCGATCTCCCGCACGCTCACCGCGACGCGCACGCCCGTCACCCAGCCGAGGGGCAGGCCGGCGACCGGGAAGGCGGCGAGGATCAGGGCCGCGGCAAGGACGGCGCCGGCGAGCCGGCCGCGGAGGCGGTGGCGCCCACGCGGGGCGCGGGCGAGCCGGCCGCGGAGGCGCTCACGCGGGGCGCCGGCGAGCCGGCCGCGGAGGCGGTGGCGCTCGCGCGGGGCGCCGGCGAGCCGCCGGACCGACGGCACGAGCACCGCAAACGCAACCGCGAGCGCCGCCAGCCCGTAGAGCCGCCACGGCGCGGGATGCACCATCAGCCGGCTCCAGCGCTCGACACCGTAGGCGCAGAGGCCGGCAAACGCAAGCGACCGGATCCAGCCGCGACTTGCGGCTTCGCCGGCGGCACGCGCCGCGGGAAGGTCGGCGGGCGTGACGACGGGAATCGAGCTCACCCCATCCTCCCCCGGCGGGCGCCCGCGGCGGCGGGACGGTCCTCGCGGGCGGCGCCGAGCGCGAAGCCGCGGCAGCCGCTCACCGACAGCACCGGCGCGGCCGGACCGAGCACCCCGCGCGGCCGGCCCTCGACGAGCTCGGACTCCGGCACGACGAGCACGACCGCTCCCCGGCCACCGGCCCCGAGCATCATCCCGAGCCGCTTGTGCGGACTGGCGGTGACGTACACGAGCGGCACGCGTCCGGCGATCCGCTCGAGCGCGGGCGCCCGGGAGCGATGCGGGTCGGCGTCGGTGCCGGCCACCGCGAGGCGGGCGTGGACGCCCGGCCATGCCGAGAGCTCGGGGTCGATGAGCGCCGGGCGCGACTGGCCGGGCAGGAGCAGCGCGCAGCCCCCACGGCGGGCGAGCTCCAGCACGAGCGAGGCGGTCGCGCGGACCGCGACGTCGAGCGGCTCGCGCGGCGCCCGGTGCGCGGCGGTGCGCGTGCGGGCGTCGAGCACGACGAGCGGGCGCTCGTCGCCGTCGGCGCGCAGCCGGCGCTCGATCAGACCGCGGCCGCCGGCGAGCGCCGGCCAGTGGATGCGACTCGCGGGCGCGCCCGGGCGGTAGGGCCGCAGCCCGTCGAGGTCGGTGGCCGCCATCGCCTCGGCGCCGATCCGGCCCTCCTCCCCGTCCGAGCGCCGGATCCGGCCGCTCGTCGTCCAGCGCACGGGCTCGGTGCGCGGCAGCACGAGCAGCACCTGGGGGTCGTCGCGCCCGGGCGCGTCCGCGCGCGCGAGGTCGAACGGATCGCGGGCGGTGATCGTCGGGGGCGGGATCACATGCTCGCCGCGGCGGCCCACCGGCGCGCTGAGCTGCACGTGGACGTCACGGGCGCCGAGCAGCGGCGATCGGGCGCCGCCGAGGGCGAGCCGCTGGCCGGTGAGCGGGTCGTGGATCTCGAGGCGACCCCAGCCGCCCGCGGTGATCGAGCGGTGGACCTCGATCGTCACGTGCAGCCGCGTCCCTTCGGTCACCCGGTCGACGGCGAGGATCCGCCGCGCGCGGGCGCCCTGCGCGCCCGCGAGCACCCACAGCGGGCACAGCACGCCGAGCGCGCAGAGCGCGACGCCGGCGACGAGCAGGGGCGCGGCCGCGAACAGGAACGCGATCAGCACGAACGCGAGCCCGGCACCCGTCACGATCGCCGCGCGCCGGCAGCGCAGCGTGATCCGGCCGGCCGCTCGCTGATCGACGGGCGCGGCGATCACGACTGCCTCAGTGCCCGTGTCCGCGCATCTCTCCGCTACAGGGCGCGGACCGCGTGGATCGCGTCGCGGATCACCTCGCGCGCCGCGGCGCGCGGGGTCTCGGGGGTGAGCACGAGCCGGTGGCAGAGCACCGGCTCGGCGAGCGCCTGAACGTCGTCGGGGAGCGCGTGGTCGCGGCCGCCCATCATCGCGTGCGCCTTCGCGGCGCGCAGCAGCATCAGCCCGGCCCGGGGGCTGGCGCCGAGCTCGACCCGCGGATCCTCGCGCGTGCGCCACAGCAGCTTGACGATGTACTCCCGCAGCGGCGCGGAGGCACGGACGCGCGCCGCCGCGTCCTGGGCGGCGAGCAGCTCGGCGGCGGTCGCCACCGGCGTGAGCGCGAGCACCTGGTCGCCGTTCTGGTGGGCCTCGAGCATGCCCGCCTCGGCGATCGGGTCCGGGTAGCCGAGCGAGATCCGGATCATGAAGCGGTCGACCTGCGCCTCGGGCAGCGGATAGGTGCCCTCGTACTCGATCGGGTTCTGGGTGGCGAGCACGAGGAACGGCCGCGCGAGCTCATGTGTCTGCCCGTCGACCGTGACGCGCCGCTCCTGCATGCACTCGAGCAGCCCCGACTGTGTCTTCGGGGAGGCGCGGTTGATCTCATCGACGAGCACGACATTGGCGAACACCGGACCGGGCCGGAAGCGGAACTCCTGCTCGCGCTGGTCGTAGATGTTCGCGCCGACGACGTCCGCGGGCAACAGGTCCGAGGTGCCCTGCACGCGCGCGAACTGGCAGTCGATCGAGCGCGCGAGCGCCCGGGCGAGCGCGGTCTTGCCGACCCCCGGATAGTCCTCGACGAGCACGTGGCCCTCCGCGAGGAGGGCGACGATCACGTGATGCAGGCTGTCCGGCGGAACCTGGACCGCGCGCGTGACGTTCGCCTCGAGCGCACGCGCCGCGGCGGCGAACGCCTCACACTCGTGCGGCGCGATCGGTGCCGGCTCCGCGGACATCCTCTTCCCCTCCTGTGGCCAGATCCTCGAGCAGGTCGAGGATTCCGTCGGCGATCCTATCCTTGCCGGCCCGCCCAAGCCGGGTCTCGCGACCGCCGGCGGTGAGGACCGTCACCTCGTTGTCGGCCGCATCGAAGCCGATCCCGGCCTGCGAGACGTCGTTGACGACGACCGCGTCAAGCCCCTTGCGCGCGAGCTTGTCGCGCCCGTAGTCGAGCGCGCCGGGACCGTGCTCGGCGGCGAAGCCGACGATCAGCTGCCCCGGTCGCCGGCGCGCGGCCAGCGCGGTGATGACGTCGGGCGTCGGCTCAAGCGCCAGCGAGCTCGGCGGGCCCTCGGTCTTCTTCAGCTTGTGCGCGGCGGGCGCGGCCGGTCGGAAGTCGGCGACGGCGGCCGCCATCAGCAGCGCGTCGCACTCGGGGAACGTCCGCTCGCAGGCGGCCTGCAGCTCGGCGGCGGTCCGAACCTCGACGACCCGCACGCCCGGCGGCGGCTCGAGCGCGACGTTCGCGGAGACGAGCGTCACCTCGGCGCCACGGGCGGCCACGCGCGCCGCGAGCGCGTAGCCCATCCGCCCGCTTGAGCGGTTGCCGATGTAACGCACCGCGTCGATCGGCTCGCGGGTGCCGCCGGCGGTGACGAGCACGCGGCGCCCGAGCCAGCGAGACGGCCCGCGCCCGTCCGGCGCCGACGCGCTCTCGCCGCGGGCGAGCACCGCCTCGACGGCGGCGAGCAGCTCGGCCGGCTCGGACATGCGACCGGGACCGTGCTCGCCGTGGGAGGCGAGCTCGCCGACGCCGGGGCCGACGATCGTCACCCCCCGGCGGGCGAGCAGCGCGAGGTTCGCCCGCGTGGCGGGGTGGCGGTACATGCGGTCGTTCATCGCGGGCGCGACGAGCACCGGCACGCCCTCCCGCTCGCCGCCCGCGGCGAGCGCCGCCGTCGTGAGCAGCGAGTCGGCGAGTCCGGCGGCAAGCCGCGCGATCGTGTTCGCGCTCGCGGGCGCGATCAGATACGCGTCCGCGCGCTGCACGAGCGCGAGATGGGAGATCGGCGTCCGGGTCGTCGCCGGCGTCGGCTCCCCGGGGTAGGCGCCCCGCAGCGGATCGGCCTCGAACTCGTCGGTGAGCACGGGCGCGCCCGTGATCGCCTCGAAGGACGCCGGTCCGACGAACGCGGTCGAGCGCTCGGTCTGGATGACCCGCACCGCATGGCCGGCGCGGACGGCGAGGCGCGCGGTCTCGATCGCCTTGTACGCGGCGATCCCCCCGCTCACCCCGATCAGCAGCCGCGCCATCTCCGTGCTGACCAGTCGGCGTCTCGGAGCGCCTGTCGGCTTACCGGTAGTGGTACTTGAGCTTGCCCTGGGCGACCTCCTCCAGGGCGATCGTCAGGTAGTTCTTGGAGCGCGTGTCGACCATCGGCGGCGGGAACTCGTCGAACGTCCCCTCCCCGAGGTTGTGGTAGTAGCTGTTGATCTGGCGCGCGCGCTTGGCGGCAACGAGCACGCTGGCGTAGTCGGAGTCGACGTGGTCCAGGAGCTTGTCGATTCGGGGAGAGATCACGGGGCGTTCAACCTCTTGAGTCGAAGGGGGAGGGCGGGCCGGCGCGATGCCTGATCCCGACCGGTTGAGCGTAGCCGACCGCGCGAGCGGGGCCGGCCGCGCTCGGCCGCTGCGGCGCGCCGACCGGGCGAGCGCGTCGGGCCGCTCAGCCGGTGTCGAGCGCCCCCCGCACGATCGCCACAAGCTCGTCCGTCGCCTGCTCGAGCCGGTCGTTGACGACGACGTGGGCGAACTCGTCGCGCGCCGCGATCTCCCGCTCGGCGGCGCGCAGGCGCTGCTCGATCTTCTCCGGCGCGTCCGTGCCGCGCCCGACGAGCCGGGTGCGCAGCGCCTCGAGCGAGGGCGGCAGGATGAGCACCTGGAGCGCGTCGGGCATCGCCTCCCGCACCTGGCGCGCTCCCTGGACCTCGATCTCGAGCAGGACGGTCTTGCCGGCGGCGATGCGGCGCTCGAGCTCGGAGCGCAGCGTCCCGTAGCGGCGGCCGAGGTAGGAGGCGTGCTCGACGAACGCGCCCTCTCGGACGCGGCGCTCGAATTCGTCGGGATCGAGGAAGTGGTAGTCGACGCCGTCCCGCTCCCCGGGGCGCGGTGTGCGGGTCGTCGCGGAGATCGCGAGTTCGAGGTCGGGGACGCGCTCCAGCAGGCCCCGGATGAGCGTGCCCTTCCCGACGCCGGACGGGCCAGCGATCACGATCACTCCGGGCACGCGCGCGGGGTGGGGCTCAGCGCCGAGCGGCCGCCGTCGTCTAGCGCCGGCGCAGCAGCGCGACGAGCTCGCCGCGCTGGCGCTCGGACAGCCCGCCGAGCGTCTTGCTCGGCGAGATCCGGCACTGGGACAGGACCTTGTTGACCTTCACGCGCCCGTACTTGGGGACCGCGAGCAGCAGATCGAATACCTTCGCGGTCATCACATAATCGGGCGGCTCGAGCAGCAACTCGTGGATCGGCTGGCGGCCCGATTTCAGGTCGCGCTTGAGCTGAGCCCGACGGCTGCGGATGTCGTTCGCGCGTTGCAGCGCCTCCATCCGCTGGACGAGCGACCGCTCGGGCGCGGCGACGGGCTTCTGGAACGATTCACTGACCGGCGGCATGGGCGGCGACTATACATCGTGGGACCGGGCGATCAAGGGCTCGCGGCCGAATTCGGCTCAACCTCAAGCTGAGCTTGAGGATGGTCGAGCGGGATTGTGACAATAGTGAGCTTTTGCAGGCCCTTTTTGGCAGCAAGGCTCAACGATGCTCACGCTCCACCACGCCGTGATCGAGACGCGCCGCCGACGGCGCGAGCACCCGCGCGATGCGCGCCTCGGGACCCGGTTCGGACCGTCCGACGGGGCCGGGGAAGAGCTCCGTCGGCGAGTCGGCGCGGAACCTCGGCCGGCGATCAGACGGCGGTGCCGTGGAGCTCCTGGAGCGAGACGACCCGGGGCTCCGCACGGCGCGCGGCGCTGATCGCCCGGGCGGCCGCCATCCCGCCGCTGATCGTCGTCACGCAGGGAATCCCGCGGGCGACCGCGGCGGCGCGGATCTCGTAGCCGTCGGAGCGAGCGCGCGTCCCCGTCGGCGTGTTGATGACGAGGTCGACCTCGCCGCGCACGATCCGGTCGACGACGTTGTCCGGCCCCTCGCCGATCTTGTTGATCGCCGTCGCGCGGATCCCCATCCGCCGCAGCGCCTGCGCCGTGCCGCGGGTCGCGATCACCTCGAAGCCGAGCTCCTGGAGCGCGCTCGCGATCCCGGTCGCAGCCGGCTTGTCGCCGTCCGCGACCGTGATGAACGCGGTCCCCGACTGCGGCAGCCGGGCGCCGGCCGCGGCCTGCGCCTTGGCGAACGCGGTCGGGAAGTCCTCGGCGATCCCCATCACCTCGCCGGTCGAGCGCATCTCGGGGCCGAGCAGCGAGTCGGCGCCCGCGAAACGGCTGAACGGAAGCACCGCCTCCTTGACGCACACGTGGCCGGATCGCTCGCCCGCCTCGCCGTCCGGCGGCAGGCCGAGGGCCGTGAGCGGCTCGCCGAGCAGGACCCGGCAGGCGAGCTTGGCGAGCGGCAGGCCGATCGCCTTGGAGACGAAGGGGACGGTGCGAGACGCGCGCGGGTTCGCCTCGATCACGAACAGCTGCTCGTCGCCGTGGATCGCGAACTGGACATTGAGGAGCCCGACCACCCCGAGCGCGCGGGCGAGCCCGATCGTCTGCGAGCGGATCCGCTCGAGCATCTCCTCCCCGAGCGTGTGCGGCGGCAGCACGCACGCCGAGTCGCCGGAGTGGATGCCGGCCTCCTCGACGTGCTGCATGATGCCCGCGATCCACACCTCGTCGCCGTCGCACAGGGCGTCGACGTCGACCTCGATCGAGTCCTCGAGGAAGCGGTCGAGGTAGATCGTCGAGCTTCCGGGGGCGGCGTCGGCGTGCGCGCGGCGCAGGTAGTCGGCGAGGCCGTCGAGGTCGTAGACGATCTCCATCGCGCGGCCGCCGAGCACGTAGCTCGGACGCACGAGCAGCGGGAAGCCGACCTCGGGCGCGCGGGCGAGCGCGTCCTCGGCGCAGTCCGCGGTCGCGTAGGGCGGCGCGCTGTAGCCGAGCGAGTCGAGCAGCGCGCCGAAGCGGCTGCGGTCCTCGGCGAGATCGATCGCGTCGATCGAGGTGCCGAGGATCGGGATCCCCGCCGCGTGCAAACCGGCGGCGAGCTTGAGCGGCGTCTGACCGCCGAACTGAACGACTACACCCTCCGGCCTCTCCAACTCGCAGACGGCGACGACGTCCTCGAGCGTGAGCGGCTCGAAGTACAGCCGGTCGGAGGTGTCGTAGTCGGTCGAGACCGTCTCCGGGTTGCAGTTGATCATGACCGCGTCGCGGCCCGACTCCCGGACGGTCTCGGCCGCGTGGACGCAGCAGTAGTCGAACTCGATCCCCTGGCCGATCCGGTTGGGGCCGGAGCCGAGGATGATCACCGAGGGCCGCTCGCCGCGCTCGACCTCGTGCGTGGGCGCGCCGCCCGGGCCGCAGCGCTCCCTGGAGGAGTAGTAGTAGGGGGTGCGGGCCGCGAACTCCGCCGCGCACGTGTCGACCGACTTGTACGTGCGCACGCCGTCGCGCGGCTCGGCGGGGACGGCGCGTGGCTCGTGGACGAGCTCGGCGAGCTCCTCGAGGAACCACGGGTTGATCCGGGTGCGCTCGTGGAGGGTTGCCGGCGTGATGCCGCGGCGGAGTGCCTCCAGGAGGTGGTCGAAGCGGGCCGCGCCCGGCCGCGCGACGAGCGTGAGCAGCTCCGTCTCGTCCCCGGGGGAGCGCGGCGTCGTGTCGAGCTCGCGCGAGCGCAGCGCCTTGGCGAACGCCTCCTTGAACGTGCGCCCCAGTGCCATCGCCTCCCCCACCGACTTCATGTGCGTGGTGAGCTCGTCCTCGGCGCCGGGGAACTTCTCGAACGCGAACCGCGGCCACTTGACGACGCAGTAGTCGAGCGCCGGCTCGAAGCTCGCCGGCGTTGCGCGGGTGATGTCGTTCGGGATCTCCTGCAGCGTGTAGCCGACCGCGAGCCGGGCGGCGATCTTCGCGATCGGGAAGCCGGTCGCCTTCGAGGCGAGCGCGCTCGAGCGGGAGACGCGCGGGTTCATCTCGATGACGACGATCTCCTCGGTCTCCGGGTTGACGGCGAACTGCACGTTCGAGCCGCCGGTCTCGACGCCGACCGCGCGGATGACCGTGATCGCCTGGTCGCGGATCTCCTGGTAAAGGTGGTCGGGCAGCGTCTGCTGGGGCGCGACGGTGACGCTGTCACCGGTGTGGACGCCCATCGGGTCGAGGTTCTCGATCGAGCACACGATCACGACGTTGTCGGAGTTGTCGCGCATCACCTCGAGCTCGAACTCGCCCCAGCCGAGCACCGACTCCTCGAGCAGGACCTGTCCGATCGGCGAGGCGGCAAGGCCGCCGCCGACAACCCGCTCGATGTCACGTTCGGTGTGCACGACCCCGCCGCCGGTGCCCCCGAGCGTGAACGCGGGCCGCACGATGAACGGCAGCCCGAGCTCCGCAAGCGCGTCGCGCGCGTCCTGCAGGCTCGTGGCGATGAACGACTTCGGCACGCGCAGCCCGGCCGCGGTCATCGTGTCGCGGAACCGCTCGCGGTCCTCGGCGCGGTCGATCGCCTCGTAGTCGGCGCCGATCAGCTCGACGCCGAAGCGCTCGAGTGTGCCGTCCTCGGAGAGCGTCTTGGCGAGGTTGAGCGCGGTCTGGCCGCCGAGCGTCGGCAGGAGCGCGTCCGGGCGCTCGCGCTCGATCACCTGAGTGACGGGCCCCGGCAGCAGCGGCTCGATGTACGTCGTGCTCGCGACCTCGGGATCGGTCATGATCGTCGCCGGGTTCGAGTTGACGAGCACGACCTCGTAGCCTTCCTGGCGCAGCACGCGGCAGGCCTGGGTGCCGGAGTAGTCGAACTCGGCGGCCTGCCCGATGATGATCGGGCCGGAGCCGAGCAGCAGGATCTTGTGGATGTCGTCGCGGCGTGGCATCTCTTATGGGCTCCGGGGCTCAGCGGCCGCTCGCGGCGGCGATCTCGTCGACGAAGCGGTCGAACAGGTAGCGCGCGTCATGCGGGCCGGGGCCGGCCTCCGGGTGGTATTGGACGGTCGCGCCCTGGACGTCGCGCAGCCTGAGGCCCTCGACCGTGCGGTCGTAGAGGTTGATGTGGGTGAGCTCGGCGGCGCCGAACTCGGTCTCCCAGCGCACCGGCTCGTCGTCCTCGATCGTGCGCGCCCCGCCCGGGCCGAGGACGGCGAACCCGTGGTTCTGGCTCGTGATCTCGGTGCGGCCGGTCGTGAGGTCCTTGACCGGGTGGTTGGCGCCGTGGTGACCGAACGGGAGCTTGTAGGTCTCGAGCCCGACCGCGCGGCAGAGCAGCTGATGGCCGAGGCAGATCCCGTACACGGGCAGCGTCCCGATCAGGCCGCGGACGGTGTCGACGACGTGGTCCAGCGCCGCCGGATCGCCGGGGCCGTTGGCGAGGAACACGGCGTCGGGATCGGACGCGGTGAGCGCCGCAGCGTCCTCGCCGCACGGGTGCAGCTCGACGACGGCGCCGCGGACACGGAGGTTCTCGACGATCGAGCGTTTGACGCCGGTGTCGATCATCGCGATCCGGACCGGCTCGGTCCGAGCCCCGCCCGCCAGCTCGCCGGTCGGCTCGAGCACGATCCTCCGCGCCGGGGTCACCTCGTGCGCGAGGTTGCGGCCGCTCATCGCGGGTTCGGCCTCGATCATCGCGCGGGCCTCGGCCTCCGGCACCGAGCCCGGGAACACGCCCCCGCGCATCGACCCGGCGTCGCGCAGGTGGCGCACGAGCGCGCGTGTGTCGACGGTGTCGATCGCGGGGATGCCGGCGGCCCTGAGCCACTCGCACCAGCCCGCGACCGCGCCCGGCGCGTCGGCGCGGTCGACGGCGGCGCGCATGATCGCCGCCCGCGCATGGACGCGGTCGGACTCCATCGCGTCCTCGCGCGCGCCGTAGTTGCCGATCTGCGGGAAGCTGAACGCGATCAGCTGCCCGGCGTAGCTCGGGTCGGTCATCGCCTCCTGATAGCCGGCCATCGCGGTCGTGAACACGACCTCGCCGACGGCCGGCTCCTCCGCGCCGACCGCCAGTCCGTCGAAGCGGGCGCCGTCCTCGAGCAGCACGTAGGCGTCGGCGGGGATCGTCATCGAGCGAGCTCCCGCACCGGAGCGGCGACGAGCATCGGCCGCTGGTGCACGACCGCGCCGCCGGCCAGCGTGAGCAGCACCCGGCCGTGGAGCCGCCGGCCGTTGAAGCAGCAGTTCGTCGAGCGGCTCGCGTAGCCGTCCTCGCCGACGACCCAGGTCGAATCGAGGTCGACGAGCGTGAGGTTCGCCGGCTCGCCGGGCGCGATTCGCGGCGTGAACAGGCCGTAGAGGCCGCCACCCGCGGTCATCCGCTCGACGAGCACGTCAAGCCCGAGGATCCCGGGGAGCACGAGCTCGGTGTAGAGCGCCGCAAACGCGGTCTCAAGTCCCGTCGTGCCCATCGGCGCCTCCTCGAACGGCACCTCCTTCTCGTGCACGGCATGCGGCGCGTGATCGGTCGCGACGCAGTCGATGACGCCGCTGCGCAGCGCCTCGACGAGCGCCCGCCGGTCGGCCTCGGAGCGCAGCGGTGGGTTCATCTTGAAACGGCTGTCGAGGCTCTGCACCTCCGCGTCCGTGAGCGTCAGGTGGTGAGGGCTCGCCTCCCCCGAGACACGGACGCCCTGTGCTTTCGCGTGCTGCAGCGCCTCGACCGACTCCGCACAGGAGAGATGCTGGAAGTGGACGCGGGCGTCCTCGTAGCGGGCGAGGGCCGCGTCGCGCGCGACCATCGTCGACTCCGACACCGACGGGATGCCGGCCATGCCGAGGCGCGCCGACATCGCTCCCTCGTGCATCACCCCGTCACCGGAGAGCGCCGGGTCCTCCTCGTGGAGGGCGACGATCCCGCCGGCGAGCCGCTGATATCGGAGCGCCTTGCGGAGCATCCCGGCCGACACGACCGGCTTGCCGTCGTCGGTGAAGCCGATCGCCCCGGCGTCGCGGAGCTCGGCCATCTCGGTGAGCTCCTCGCCGGCGAGGCCGCGGGTGATCGCCGCGAGGAAACCGGTCGGCACGCGCGCCTCCGCGCTCGCCCGGGCGACGAGGGCGCTCAGCACCGGGGCGGTGTCGACGGTCGGGCTCGTGTTCGGCATCGCGACGATCGCGCAGTAGCCGCCCGCCGCGGCCGCCGCGGTCCCGGTCGCGATGTCCTCCTTGTACTCCTGGCCGGGGGTGCGCAGGTGGACGTGGGGGTCGACGAACGCCGGCAGCAGGTGGCGGCCGCGAGCCTCGACCACGGTCGCGCCGTCGGGCCCCGGAAGCGCCCCGGGGGCGCCGAGCTCCGCGATCCGGCCGTCGCGCACGAGTACGTCCCGGGCCTCGTCGAGGCCGGCTCTCGGGTCGACGACGTGCGCCTGGCGGATGAGCATCTCGGCGAGTGGCCGCGGGGCCGCATACAGCCGGCCGGTCGATCCGGCCGCGTCGGGGGTCGTCGTGGGCGGGCTCACGCTGATCGCCTCCACTCGGCATCCAGCCTCGTTTGAAAGTCGGCGGCGTGAGTCATACTGCTGCGACCGCCGCCGCGACGAGGCTCGGAGAGCCGACGAGCAGCTCGTAGAGGACGGCCATGCGCACCGCGACCCCGGCCTTCACCTGGGCGCCGATCAGCGCCTGCGGGGAGTCGACCGCCGCCGCGGAGAGCTCGACGCCGCGGTTGACCGGGCCGGGATGCATGACGAGCTGGCCGGGGCGGAGCCGGTGGTCACCCACCTGGTAGCGGGCGGCGTACTCGCGCAGCGAGGGGACGAACGAGTCGGTCATCCGCTCATGCTGCATGCGCAGGACGTAGACGACGTCAGCCTCCTGCAGGCGCGCGAGCGTCGGCTCGGCAGTGCAGCCGAGCGCCTCGATCTGCCGGGGCAGGAGCGTCGGCGGACCGGCGACCGTCACCTCGGCGCCCATGCGGTGGAACGCGAGGATGTCCGAGCGCGCGACCCGCGAGTGGGTGACATCGCCGACGATCCAGATCTTCAGCCCCTCGAGCGAGCCGAGCCGGCGGCGCAGCGTGAACACGTCGAGCAGCGCCTGGGTGGGATGCTCGTGCTTGCCGTCGCCGGCGTTGACGACGGCGGCGTCGGTCCAGCGCGCGACAAGCTGCGCCGCGCCGGCGTGCGGCGAGCGGATGACGATCGCGGCCGGGTCGTAGGCCGAGAGCGTCTGCACGGTGTCCTTGAGCGACTCGCCCTTCGTGACGCTCGACGCGGCCGCGCGAATCGAGACGACGTCGGCCGACAGCCGCTTGGCCGCGAGCTCGAAGCTCGAGCTCGTGCGGGTCGACGCCTCGTAGAACAGGTTGACGATCGTGCGCCCGCGGAGCGCGGGGACCTTCTTGATCTCCCGTCCGGAGACCTCCGCGAACGACTCGGCGCGGTCGAGGATCCGCTCGATGCCGGCGCGGTCGAGGTCGTCGATCGAGATCAGATGGCGGCTCACCGGTCGGCTCCCGTCGAGGCGGAGGAGCCGCGGTCGGCGGTCTCGCGGCCAGCGGCTTCGCCGGCGCTGGTCGGTTCCTCGGCGCTGGTCGCCTCCTCGGCGCTGGTCGCTTCCTCGGCGCTGGTCGCTCTGCCGGCGCTGGTGGCTTCCTCGGCGCTGGTCGCTCCGCCGGCGCTGGTGGCTGCGCCGGCGCCGGCGGTCTCGCCGCCCTCGCTGGGCACGATCGCCACCTCGTCACGGCCGTCGACCTCGTCCATCCGCACCGAGATCACCTCCTGGCGCGAGGTCGGGATGTTCTTGCCGACGTAGTCGGCGCGGAACGGCAGCTCGCGGTGCCCGCGGTCGACCATCACCGCCAGCTGGATGCGGCCCGGCCGGCCGTAGTCGAAGATCTCGTCGATCGCCGCCCGCACCGTGCGCCCGGTGTAGAGCACGTCGTCGACGATCACGAGCGTGCGGCCCGCGAGCGGAAAGTCGAGCTCGGTCGCGTTGACGACCGGGACCTCCGTGCGGGTCGTCAGGTCGTCGCGGTAGAGCGTGATGTCGACCGAGCCGAGCGGCACCTCGGTGTCGACGAGCCCCGAGACGATCTCGTGCAGCCGGCGCGCAAGATGGGCGCCGCGGCGGTGGATGCCGACGAGCGCGAGCCGGCCGTCGGGGTTCTTCTCGACGATCTCGTGGGCGATCCGCACGAGCGTGCGGCGCATGTCATCGCGGTCGAGGACGACCGTCTCCTGCTGGTCCATCGCTTGCTCCTTCCTGGCCTCACTGGACCCGGTTAAAAGTGCGCTCCGGAACATAACACCTGGGTCGGACGGCCCGATTTTGTGACGGGTACGAAAAGGTCACCCCCAGCGACCTTTTCGTACCCGACGGTTTCACGCGAGCGTGCGGCGGCGGGAGCTCGCGGCGGCGGGAGCTCGCGGCGGCGGGCCGCGCCGGCGGCGGGCGTTCGCGGCGGCGGCGGGCGTTCGCGGCGGGCGTTCGCGGCGGCGGCGGGCGTTCGCGGCGGCGGGCCGCCCCGGCGTCACTCGGGGAGCGGCTCGCGCTCGCGGTCCTCCCAGCGGATGAGGCGGGGGGCGCCGCGCTCGGGGTAGGGGATCTCGATCGTGTCGAAGTCGCGCGGGAGAACGGTGTCGGGGAAGACGGCGCGGGCCTCGTCGCGCAGCAGGCCGAGCGGGTGCCGGGTGGAGAAGTGGGTGAGCGCGAGCATCCGCGCCTCGGCGTCGCGGGCGACCTCGGCGGCCTGGCGAGCGGTCGAGTGGCCGTTCTCCCAGGCGCGGTCGAGCTCCTCGTGGGCGAACGTCGCCTCGTGGACGAGCACGTCGGCGCCGTGGGCGGCGACCCGCATCGTGTCGGTCGGCCGGGTGTCGCCGGAGATGACGAGCTTGCGCCCCGGGCGGGGCGGCCCCATGACGTCGGCGGGCGAGACGCCGTCGACCGTCTCCCCGCGCTGCACGCGCCCGAAGTCAGGGCCCGGCGTGAGGCCCGCGGCGCGCGCCGCCTCGGGGTCGAACACGCCTGGGCGCCCGTCCTCGAACACGACGTAGCCGAGCTCCGGGCCACGGTGGTCGCCGGCGACGGCGGCGATCCGGAAGCCGTCGCGCTCGAGCACATCGCCGGGCTCGAGCTCCGCGACCCGGAGCTCGAACCCTGGCCGGCCGCTCATCCGCCGCACGAGCTCCATCAGCCGCGCGACGCCGACCGGGCCGTGGATCGTCAGCGGCCGGTCGCGGCCGCGCAGGTTGAACGTGCTCAGCAGCCCCGGCAGCCCGAGCCAGTGATCGGTGTGGAAATGGGTGAGGAGCACGTCGGTGAGGTCCATGAGGCCGACCGAGGCGACGAGCTGTCGCTGGGTCCCCTCCCCGCAGTCGACGAGGATCCGCTCCGCACCGCGGCGCACGAGCAGCGCGGGCAGGCCGCGACGAGCCGTCGGCACCGAGCCCGCGGTGCCCGCGAAGAAGACGGAGAGATCGACGCCGTGGCTGCTCATCGCCGTGCGAGTCTGCCAGCCGCGGTGATCGGGGCGCCCCGGGGCCACGAGCCGGCGCGGAATCCCCGCGTCAGTCGAGCGCGACGATCTCGAACCGCAGCCCGCCGGCGGCGTCGAGCTCGGCGAGCGCCATCGTGTGGGTGGGCGCGCGCCGGCGCTCGGTCGGGCTGCCCGGATTGACGATCGCAAACGCGCCGTCGGGCGCGGTCTCGACCAGCGGCAGGTGCGAGTGGCCGAACACGACCGCGTCGACCCCCGGGAACCTGCGCCGCATCCGGGGCAGGCGACCGGCCGCCGGCCCCGCGTCGTGAAGGACCGCGATCCTCCGTTCGCCGAGGCTCAGCATCGCCGCCTCGGGCAGCGCCGCCCGCACCGCGGCATCGTCGACGTTGCCGTGCACGGCGGTCACCGGCGGCCCGAGGGTCCGCAGCTCCTCGAGAACCGCGAGCGTGCAGAGATCGCCGGCGTGCACGATCGCCTCCGCCGCCGCCAGGCGCTCCCGGCAGGCGTCCGGCAGCCGTCGCCCGCCCCTCGGCATGTGGGTATCGGAGATGATCGCGATCATGGCGGTAAGCTGCGTGACCCGGTCTTCGCGACCGGCGCGCGCCCGTAGCTCAGTGGATAGAGCGTCCGCCTCCGGAGCGGAAGGTCGCAGGTTCAAATCCTGCCGGGCGTACTCGCCGCTCTGTCTCGTCGTCCCGCGCGCGCCGAGCTGAACGCGCCGGATCGCGCTCAGCCGGCCGAGGTCAGCAGGCGAGCCGCCGCCGACAGGAGCCCCGCCCGGCCCTCGGGATCGGGCGCCGGCGGGTGCGGCGGCGCGGGCGGCGTCGGATCGGGGATCGTCGGGCCCGGCGGTCCGGGGTCCGGCCCCGGCGGCGCCGGATCGGGCGCGGGCGGCGCCGGATCGGGGACCGGGCCGGGAGCGGGTCCCGGCGTGGCCGGAGGGGGCGGTGGCGGTGGAACGGGGTCTCCGGGAAGGGACATGTCTAGGGCCTACCCGGCGGTCCGACGGCTAACCGGCGCGCCAGCGAGCGCGCGTTCTCCGGCGCGTAGCCGCACCAGTCGTTGTTGAGGTAGACATGGACGTCCGCGCGTCGGCGCCACTGCGCGATCCGTCGTGCCCAGGTGGCGAGCTCGTCCTCCGAGTAGCGGCCGTCGCCTCCTGCGGCGCCGTAGTGGAGCCGAACGTAGCGCCAACCGGCCGTCGCCTCAAGGCTCTGGAACGGGCGGTCCGGGTGGTCGCCGATCGTGAGCGCGACGTCGTGCTCGCGCAGCGCGCGGAGGACCGGGGCGGCGAACCAGCTCGGGTGGCGAAACTCGATCGTGTGCCGGACCGGCCAGTGCTCGGTTGCCGCAAGCAGGCCCGCCAGGCGCCCGTCGTCGCGCGGAAAGCTCTCCGGCAGCTGCCAGAGGATCGGCCCGAGGCGCCCGCCGGACGCGAGCGGCTCGAGCCGTTCGGCGAGCCGCCGCATCCCATCCTCGACCTCGGTCAGCCGCCGGATGTGGGTGAGGTAGCGGCTCGCCTTGACCGCGAAGCAGAAGCCCTCCGGCGTGTGCGCGCACCATCCGCGCACCATGTCGCGCGCCGGCAACCGGTAGAACGTCGCATTCACCTCGACGGTGTCGAAGTGCTCGGCGTAGAGCTCGAGCCACCGGCGCTGCGGCACCCCTCGCGGATAGAGCCGCCCGCGCCAGTCGGTGTAGTTCCAGCCCGAGCAGCCGATGCGTACCCGCGTCATGCGCGGGGTACCCCGCGCGAGTGAGCAGGCTCGACGAGCACCCTCCCCCACCGGTACCCGAGCGGCCGAGTCTCAGAAACCTGCGGGAGGCGATCGACGGGTGTCGCGCGTGCGAGCTCTACGCGCACGCCACCCGGCCGGTGATGGGCGAGGGACGCGCGGGGGCGCGGCTGATGCTCGTCGGCGAGCAGCCCGGCGACCGCGAGGACCGCGAGGGCCATCCGTTCGTCGGCCCCGCGGGACGCGTGCTCGACGAGGCGCTGGAGCGGGCCGGGATCGACCGCCGGGACGCGTACGTGAGCAACGTCGTCAAGCACTTTCGCTTCACGCTCCGGGGCCGCCGGCGGATCCACCAGACGCCGGAGCGCGTCCATGTCGCCGCCTGCCGGCCGTGGCTCGACGCCGAGCTCGCGGTGGTCAAGCCGCAGGCGCTCGTGCTGCTCGGGGCGACCGCTGCACGGGCGATCCTCGGCTCGCAGATCCGCATCGGCCGGGACCGCGGGCGGCCGCAGCCGTGCGATCTCGCGGAGCTCGTCACGCTCACCACCCACCCGTCCGCGATCCTGCGAGCCGAGGACGAGGATCGCGCCGCGGCGATGGACGAGCTCGTCGCCGATCTGCACGGCGTCGGCACGTGGATGGCCGAGCATCGTGGGAGCTGACGCGAAGGGGCATCGACCCGGCGATTGCCCGGCCCGCGGCGACGTGTCCGGGCGAGGTCGACCGGGGTTTAGACTCCTCGCCGGGTGCGAACCGGCGGCCCGCCAGGCGATGCTTCACGACGAGACTCACCGCTGAGCGGTCTCTCCGTCGAGGAGCTGTTCGCGCGCTACCGCACAACCGGCGACGCGGCGGTGGTCGAGGAGCTCGTCCTGCGATACGAGCCCCTCGTGCGCTCCGTCGCTCGGCGCTACCACGCGCGCGGCGAGCCGCTTGACGATCTCGTGCAGGTCGCGAACGTCGGGCTGCTCAAGGCGATCCAGCGCTTCGATCCCGAGCGGGGGTTTGCGTTCACGAGCTTCGCGACGCCGACGATGCTCGGTGAGCTCAAGCGCTACTTCCGCGACAGCGGCTGGGCCGTGCACGTTCCGCGGGGAGTCAAGGAGCGCGCGCTGGAGCTCGCGACCACCTCGGACAAGCTGTCGGCGCAACTCGGGCGATCGCCGTCGATCGCCGAGCTGGCGGACGCGCTCGGGGCGACGCAGGAGCAGACGCTCGAGGCGCTCGAGGCCTACCACGGGCGCCACGCGAGCCCGCTCGAGCGCGGGGGCGAGGACGACGAGGACGGCTCGCCGTCTCCCGCGAGCACGATCGGCGTCGAGGACGAGGGCCTCGAGCGGGCCGAGTACATGAGCGTGATCGCGCGCGGGGTCGGGGCGCTCTCCGACGACGATCGCCGGCTGCTGCACCTGCGCTTCGGGGAGGACCTCACGCAGTCGGAGATCGCGAAGCGGATCGGCACCTCCCAGATGCAGGTGTCGCGGCTGTTGCGCGCCGCGATCGAGAAGATCCGGCGGATCAGCGGCGAGCTCGACCCCCCGGCGGGCGCGGAACCGACGGACCGGACGGCGGGCGAAGAACGGACCTGACGGCGGGCGAAGAACGGACCTGACGGCGGGCGAGCGGCGGACGGGACGGCCGCCGCGCAGCGAACGGGCCGCCGGCCGCGACGTGACCGCTCGGGCAGGCTCAGGCCGAGGAGACGCGGACCGGCGTCGCAAGTGGGATGTGGCGGATCAGCCACTCACCGTCCGCCAGCGTGAGCCGCATGCACCCGTGGCTCACGGAGTAGCCGATCGAGCTCGTCTCGGGCGTCGAGTGGATCGCGATCCGGTTTCCGCCGTTCCATCCCGAGATCTTGTGCGGAGCCTTGGCGGAGAGCGCGAGGATGCAGCAGCCGTACGGCCCCTGCGGATCGCCGGTCGTGAGCCGGTCGGTGACGGCAAACAGCCCGGTCGGCGTCGGCGCGCTCGGCTTGCCGGTCGCGATCAGGAAATGCTCGACCAGTTTGCCGTCGCGGTAGATGTCGAGCTGGTGGCGGGCGAGGTGCGCGTGGATCGACCACGCGTCACGGGCGAGCTCGACGCCGGCGGCGCGGACCCAGCCGATGCGGTTGTTGCCCGCGGCCGTGGCGACGACCCCGAGCCACCGGCCTCGGACTCGGCGCACGAGCACGTACGTCGGCGAGCCGAAGCCCGTCCGGGTCCGCAGTTCGGCGATCGCACGCCCGCCTGGGCGCACGCGCAACGCCATCGGGCGCGAGACGTAGCCGATGAGCGCCCCGGGCCCCGGGGGCAGCGCGCGACCGGAGCGCCGGGACCGGCGCTTCGCCGCCGGATGGGCGGCGCCGGCGCCGGGAACGGGGTTGAAGGCCGCGCTCCGCGTCGTTCGGACGCTCGCGGCCCGCGACGCGCCGCCGTGGAGGAAGAGCGCAACGAGCACCGGCACGAGCGGGACGAGCACGGCGAACGCGGCCCAGAGCGCGCGCCAGGACGTCAGGCGGCGCGCTGGGCGCTGGTCGGTGGGCTCGGCACGCGGCATGGGCGGGTGCCCTCGATTCTCCCATCCACGCCCGGGGCTGTCACGCCGGTTCCCGGAACGCGACCGTGAGTACCCTGAATCGCATGTTCGGAATGCGCGAGAAGACGAAGATGGTCGACCCGGAGCGCGCGCTGCGCGGGCGGGAGCAGGCGATGCCGGTGGCCGAGCGCCACGCCGTGCTCGGGACGCCGATGACGCCGCCGTTCCCGGAGGGCTACGAGCGTCTGGTCGTCGGCATGGGCTGCTTCTGGGGCGCCGAGCGTCTCTTCTGGCAGGCGCCGGGCGTCCACACGACGGCGGTGGGCTACAGCGGCGGCTACACGCCGAACCCGACCTACGAGGAGGTGTGCAGCGGCTCGACCGGGCACGCCGAGGTCGTGCTCGTCGTCTTCGACCCCGCCCGCACGTCGCTCGAGGAGATGCTTCGGCTGTTCTGGGAGAACCACGACCCCACCCAGGGGATGCGCCAGGGCAACGACGTCGGCACCCAGTACCGCTCCGCGATCTACTGGGAGACCGAGGCCCAGCGGGAGGCCGCTGAGAGCTCGCGGGCGGCCTACGCCGAGCGCCTGCACGCCGCCGGCTACCCCGAGATCTCGACCGAGATCGAATCGGCCGCCGCCCACCCGTTCTACTACGCCGAGGACTACCACCAGCAGTACCTCCACAAGAACCCGATGGGCTATTGCGGGCTGGCCGGCACGGGCGTGAGCTGCCCGATCGGTCTCGGTGTCGGCGCGGCGCCCGCGCAGGTCGAGGCGCTGCCGCCGCGCTCGGCCCCCGCCGCCTGAGGACGCCGGCGGCGGCCCGCTCGGCTGCGCGTGCCCGTCGTCCGAGTTCCGCGGCGGCGGGCGGTCAGCCGCCCGCGACCGCCGGGAGGATCGTCACCTCGTCGCCGTCGCTCACGGGGGTGTCGAGCCCGTCGAGGAAGCGGATGTCCTCGCCGTCGACATAGACGTTGACGAAGCGGCGCAGCCCTCCGTCCTCGGCGATGCGACTGCGCAGCTCGCCGAAGCGCGCGTAGAGCGCGTCGAGGACCTCGCCGACGGTCGTGCCGTCGACCGAGGCGGTCGCCTCGCCCTCGGTGGCGGAGCGCAGCTGGGTGGGGATCTTCACGCGGACGGCCATGGCGGGCATCCTACGCAAACGCCGCGACGAGCTCATCGCTCGCGTCGAACGCATCGAGGGTCGGGTCGATCTCCCGCACGCCGAACGTGCCACGCACCGCGTCGAGCGTCTTGAGACCCTCGCCGGTGATGTAGGCGACGACCCGCTCGTCGGGATCGATGTCTCCGCGCCGCGCGAGCTTGGCGAGCACCGCGGTCGTCACCCCGCCGGCGGTCTCGGTGAAGATGCCGGTCGTCTGGGCGAGCAGCCGGATCCCCTCGCGGATCTCGTCGTCGGAGACGGCGTCGATCGAGCCACCGCTCGTCCGCGCGAGATCAAGCGCGTACGGACCGTCGGCCGGGTTGCCGATCGCCAGCGACTTGGCGATCGTGTCGGGCTTGACCGGCTGGCAGAAGTCGCGGCCCTCGGCCCAGGCAGTCGCGACCGGCGAGCAGCCCTCGGCCTGAGCGCCGTTGAACGTCGGCAGCGAGCCGTCGAGGAGGCCGGCGTCGATCCACTCCTGGAAGCCGCGCGCGATCTTCGTGAACAGCGACCCGGACGCGATCGGCGCGACGACGCGATCGGGCAGTTCGAAGCCGAGCTGCTCGGCGGTCTCGAACGCGAGCGTCTTGGAGCCCTCGGCATAGTAGGGCCGCATGTTGATGTTGACGAACGCCCACTCGTGCTCGCCGGAGATCTCGGTGCACAGGCGGTTGACGTCGTCGTAGTTGCCGCGGATCCCGACGATGTTCGTGCCGTAGACGCCGGTGGCGAGGACCTTCTGCTCCTCCAGGTTGGAGGGGATGAACACGTAGGACTCAAGGCCGGCGGCCGCCGCGTGCGCGGCGACGGCATTTGCGAGATTGCCGGTCGAGGCGCAGGCGATCGTCTCGTAGCCGAGCTCGCGCGCCCGGGCCATCGCGATCGACACGACCCGGTCCTTGAACGAGTGCGTGGGGTTGGCGGCGTCGTTCTTGATCCACACCTCGCGCAGGCCCAGCCGCTCCGCGAGGCGGTCGGCCTTCAGCAGCGGCGTCCAGCCGGCTGGAAGCACACCCTGCGGCGCGGTGTCGACGGGAAGGAAGTCGGTGTAGCGCCACAGGGAGTACGGGCCCGCTTCGATCCGGCGCCGCAGCGCCTCCGGATCGCCGTCGACCGGCTCGGCGTAGGCGACCTCGAGCGGGCCGAAGCAGCGCTCGCAGACGTACCGCGCGTCGAGCGGGTAGGTCGTCTGGCATTCCTTGCAGCGAAGAGACTCTGGCGGCATATGTGAAAAAACCTCCGCCGGGGTCAGTGGTCGGAGGTGAAACGAAACCGCCTTGCCACATCTCCCAGGCTTGTCGTAGGCCTGATGGAATTGGCACCGTTCCCTTGCGGGAGGTTGCCGGGGCTTCGTAGGGCCAAATCCCTCCACCCCTCTGGATGCGTACAGCTATGTGCGCGGCAGTATAGAGACCGTCCGCGGACGGACGAGTCCGGGTGGCGACGCCCGGCCGGTCGTGACGCGCTGCCGGTCCGCGGCCGGACGGTCCGTGGCCGGACGGCTCGCGGCGCCCGCGTAACGACCCCGGGTCGCCGGTGTTGGATGGGCGCGCATGTCGACGACGAGCAGCGATCCGCTCGAGCGCCTGGAGGCGATCGTCAACCTCGAGGAGGAACCGACCCCGAGCCGGCGGATGCTCATCATCGTCAACCCCTACGCCTCGACGGTCTCCGACCGGCTGCGCAACCTCGTCGTCTACGCCCTGCGGGGCCGCTACCGGGTCCACGCGGTCGACACCGAGGCGCGCGACCACGCGACCGAGATCTGCCGGGAGGCGACGCGCGAGGGCTACGACGTGGTCGTCGCCTTCGGCGGGGACGGCACGTGCAACGAGGCCGCGAACGGACTCGCGGGCAGCGACATCCCGCTCTGCTGCCTGCCCGGCGGCCGGGCGAACGTCTGGTGCCGGATCACCGGCATCCCCGTCGACATCGTCGACGCGACCGAGCACCTGCTGGCGATGGCCCACGACTGGCGGCCGCGGCGCGTCGACCTCGGCCGCGTCAACCATCGGGCGTTCCTGTTCTCCGCCGGGGTCGGCCTCGACGCGAGCGTCGTTCAGCGGGTCGATGCCCATCCGCGGCTCAAGCGCCGGCTCGGCGAGTGGTACTACACCTGGACCGGGATCCAGACGTTCCACCGGCGCTATCTCATCGGCCCGCCGCGCTTTGCCGCCGAGGTCGACGGCGAGCGAATCGAGGGGGTGACCGCGATCGTCCAGAACGCCGCGCCCTACACGTACTTCGGCGACCGCCAGGTCCACATGGCCGACGATGCCTCGCTCTCGAGCGGCGAACTGTCGGGGATCATCCTGCGCCGCGCAAGCCTGGTCGACATGCCGACGATCATCCTGCGGGCATTCGCCTCGGGCCTGCGGGTCACGGGCCACCGGCGCGTGACCTCCGTCCGCGGCGCGGGCGAGATCGCGATCCGCTCGCTCGATGAGCGCCCGCTGCCGCTGCAGGTCGACGGGGACTACATCGGCGAGGCGACCGAGGCGCACTTCCAGGTCGAGCCGGACGGGCTCATGATCGTCTCCTGACGGCGGCAGGCGCCGCCCGCGCTCCGCGGGGGGTGAGAACCGGCCGTCCGCCGACTCTAAGGGGACGTGGCCTTTCCCCCGCCCCCTCCCGCCGCGCCGCTGCGGCTCACCGATCGGGATCTCGAGCTGCTCTCGTTCCTCGCCGAGCACCGCTTCGCGCTCGCCGCGCAGCTCGCGCGGGTCGTCGCAGGCTCGGCGGCGGGGGTCGGACGGCGGCTCGGGGCGCTGCGCGCCGCCGGACTCGTGCGGGCGGAGCGACCGCTGCACCACGCCCCGAAGGCGTGGGCGATCACCCGTGCGGGACTCAGCGCCTGCGACAGCCCGCTTGGACCACCGAGACCGATCGACCTCGGCGCCTACCGCCACGACGTCGGCGTCGGCTGGCTGGCGGCCGCAGCCCACCGCGGGACGTTCGGCGAGCTCTCGGCGATCGTGAGCGAGCGCACGATGCGCTCCGAGGACCGGCGGGCGGATCGTCCGGCGGACGCGCCGCTCCATGGCGTGAGGCTCGGGGACGGCGATCCGGGAAGGCGGCACTACCCCGACCTCGCGGTCGTGACCGCGAGCGGGCACCGCGTCGCGTTCGAGCTGGAGCTCTCGACGAAGTCGCCGCGGCACCGCGAGCGGATCCTCGCCGCCTACGCCGCCGACCGGCGGATCGACGTCGTCGTCTATCTCGTCCCCACACGTACCGCGGCCGAGGCGATCAGGCGCTCCGCCGCCCGCGTCGGCGCCCCGGACGTGGTCCGGGTGCAGCGGTTTCGCTGGGCGGGCGGTCGCGCGCCCGGCGAGCCGGCCCGCGGTCGGGAGGCGCACCTCAGCCACGGCCCGGCCCCCCGCGCGAGTCGCGATGCGGGCCGCGGCGCGGAGGCGACCCGGTGAGCGGACGCGCGCTGCGCCGGATCGCTTTGGCCCTCTGCCTGCTCGGCCTGCTCGCGCTGCCGACGCCATGGGCGACGGGGGTCGCGCTGACGCTCGCCGGAGCGGCCGGCGCCCTCCGCGTCCTGCGCCCGCTCGCGCGCCGGCTGGGCGCTCGGCGGCCGCCGGTCGAGCCGGGCGCGGTGCGGCTCGGGCGCGATGCGGCCGGGCGGGTCGTCGCCCTCAGCGACGTCCAGCTCGGCGCTCACGCGCTCGTCGTCGGCGCGAGCGGCGCCGGCAAGTCGACGACGCTCCAGACGATCCTCGCCGACCGGATCGCACGCGGCCACCCGGTCGTCGCGATCGACATGAAGGGCTCCCCCTCGTTCGCAGCGGCGCTCGCCGCCGCCGCGCACGACGCGGGACGTCCGTTGCGGGTCTGGACCCCGGAGGGCCCGAGCCACTGGAACCCGCTCGCCCACGGCGGGCCGACCGCTCTGAAGGATCGGCTGATCGCGACCGAGCGCTTCTCCGAGCCGCACTACCAACGGGCCGCCGAGAGGTTCCTCCAGACGGCGCTGCAGCTGCTCGGCGCCGTGCACCCGGGAGCCCCGCCGACCCTGCAGGAGGTGGTGGCGGCGCTCGATCCGGCGGCGCTGCGGGCACTCGTGCGGCGGCTGCCCGGTCGCCTCGCCACCCGCGCCGACGGCTACCTCGAGGGGCTGACCGCGGATCAGCTGTCGGCTGCTCGCGGCCTCGCCACCCGCCTGGCGGTGCTCAGCGAGTCCGACGCCGGTCCCTGGCTCGCGCCGCCGCAGCCTGGCTCAGGGGCGCCCACGATCGACCTCGGAGCCGCGCTCGGCGGGTCGCCGGGGGACGCGCGCGACGAGTCGAGCGGTGCCGCGCCCGTCGGTCCGCCGGGCGTCGATTCGAACCCGGTCGTGCTGCTCTCGATCAACTCGAGCATCTATGGCGCCCTCGGCGCGCAGCTCGGTGCGCTCGCCGTGCAGGACCTGACGAGCGCCGCGGGGCGGCGGCTCGGCGAGGCCGCGTCACCCGCGCGCCGGGGCCCAGGCCTGGCCGACTCGTCCCTCCCGGCGTCGGCATCTGCGCGGCGGCCGTCGGCGACGATCGCGCTCGACGAGTTCTCGGCACTCGGCGCCGACAACGTGCTCGCGCTGCTCGCCCGGGGGCGCGAGGCGGGCGTCGGCGTGCTCCTCGCCACCCAGGAGCTCGCCGACCTCGAGCGTGCCGGGCGCGGTTTCCGCGACCAGGTGCTCGGGATCACCGCGGTCACGCTCGCCCACCGCCAGGAGGTCCACGAGTCGGCGCTCGCGATCAGCCGGATGGCGGGCACGCGCCTCGTGTGGCGCGAGACGCTGCCCAATCCGGCGCCGCTGCGCTCGCTCGTCGGCGCGCGCGGCCCGCTGCATTCCGGCACCCGGCGCCAGCACGAGGAACCGGTCGTGCACCCGAACGCGATCAAGCGCCTGCGCACCGGCCAGCTCGTGCTCCTCACGGGCGTCCCGCGGCCGCTCGCGGCGCGCGTGCAGGTCGAACCTCCCGTGACGGGTGGCGTCCGTGGCAGCACCGCAGGCGTCGCTGACGGCGCCGCAGCCGTCCGCGTTGGTGCGGGCCCTCACGGGCGCGCCGCGGGGCTCGTCCGCCGTATCCGCTCCGCCGCTCGCGGGCGCGATCAGGCGGCGCCGGGCGTCACCCGGTAGACGTCGAACACCGATTCGATGTTGCGCAGCCGGCTGATCGCGTGGTCGAGCGTGCGGGTGTCGCCGACCTCGACGACGAAGCGGTCCTTCACCATCGGGTGGTTGACCGTGCAATGCGCGTCGAGGATGTTGATCCCCGCCTCGGCGAACGTGCGGATGATGTCCTCGAGCAGCCGGTGGCGGTCCCAGCCGTCGACCTGGATCTCGACCTTGAACGCGGTCTGCGCATCACCGTCCCAGTAGACGGGCGTGAACCGCTCCGGGTCCTTCTTGAGCACGGCGACGTTCGGGCAGTCCTCGCGGTGGATCGTGATCCCGCGCCCGAGCGAGATGTAGCCGACGATCTTGTCGCCGGGGACCGGCCGGCAGCACTTCGCCAGCCGGAGCATGACCTCGTCGATGCCGTCGACCGAGATCCCGAACTTGCTCGAGGAGGTCGTGGGACGGGCCCGCCGGCGCCCGGTGCGCAGCAGGTCGTCGGCGGCGGTCGGCTCGGTCTCGGCGGTCTCCCCCTGCTTGAGCCGCTGCATCACCTTGTTGACGACGACCTTCGGCGAGATCTTCGCCCCGCCGAGCGCGATGTAGAAGTCGTCGCCCTTGCGGAAGCCCATCTCGCGGATGACGTCAGTGAGCAGCGGCGAGCCGACGACCTTCTGGGCGGGCAGGCCGGCCTTCTTGAGGTGCTCCTGCAGGAGCTCGCGGCCGGCGTGCTCGTCGTCGCGGCGGGACTCGGCCTTGAACCACGCCTTGATCTTGTTGCGCGCGCGGGTCGTCTTGACGAGCGCGAGCCAGTCGCGCGAGGGCCCGCGCTCCCGCTTGGAGGTGAGCACCTCGACGATGTCGCCTGAGCGCAGGACGTAGGAGAGCGGCACGATCTTCCCGTTGACCTTCGCGCCCACGCAGCGGTGGCCGACGTCGGTGTGGATCTCGTAGGCGAAGTCGAGCGGGGTCGCCCCGGCCGCGAGCGACTTGACCTCGCCCTTCGGGGTGAACACGAACACCTCGTCCTCGAACAGGTCGACCTTGAGGTTCTCCATGAACTCCCGCGGGTCGGCGAGGTCCTGCTGCCAGTCGAGCAGCGAGCGCAGCCACTTGAGCTTGCCCTCCGGGTCGTGCGCCTCGCGCCCGTCCCCGCCGGCGCCTGCCCGGGCCGAGCCCTCCTTGTACATCCAGTGCGCCGCGATCCCGAACTCCGCGAGGTCGTGCATCTCGCGCGTGCGGATCTGGATCTCGAGCGGCCGCCCCTCGGGCCCGATCACGGTCGTGTGCAGCGACTGATACATGTTGAACTTCGGCATCGCGATGAAGTCCTTGAAGCGCCCCGGCAGCGGTTTCCACAGCGAGTGGATGACGCCGACAGCCCCGTAGGTGTCCTTCACCGAGTTGACGATCACCCGCATCGCCGTGAGGTCGTAGATCTCGTTGAACTCCCGGCCCTTCTTCGTCATCTTCGAGTAGATCGAGTAGAAGTGCTTGGCGCGGCCGGAGATGTCGGCCTCGATGCCGAGCCGCGCGAGCTCGGAGGCGACTGTCGCACCCGCCGCCTCCACGTAGCGCTCGCGCTCCTCGCGCTGCTGGGCGACGAGGCCCTTGATCTCGTTGTACTTGCGCGGGTGCAGGGTCTGGAACGCGAGGTCCTCGAGCTCCCACTTGATCGCGTGGATGCCCAGGCGGTGCGCGATCGGGGCGTAGATGTCGAGCGTCTCCCGCGACTTCTCGAGCTGCTTCTGCTTCGACATCGCCGAGATCGTGCGCATGTTGTGCAGGCGGTCGGCGAGCTTGATCAGGATGACCCGGATGTCGGAGGCCATCGCGACCATCATCTTGCGGTAGTTCTCGGCCTGGGCCTCGTCGCGCGACTGGAAGGTGAGCCCGGTGAGCTTCGTCACCCCGTCGACGAGCCCCGCGATCTCCTCGCCGAATGCCTCCCGCACCTCATCGAGCGACGCGCTCGTGTCCTCGACGGTGTCGTGCAGGAGCGCTGCGCAGAGCGTCTCGGTGTCGAGCCGCATCCCGGCACAGATCTTCGCCACGCCGACCGGGTGGGTGATGAAGTCCTCGCCCGACATGCGGCGCTGATCGCCGTGGTGGACGCACGCGAACACGAACGCCTCCTGGACGCGCGCGCGGTCGATCGGGGCGGCGGCGTGGTCGGCGTGCTCCTCGACGATCGCGAACAGGTCGCCGAGCAGCCGCTGCTGGGTCTCACTGAGCTCAGCGACGGCCGGCGGGGCCTCGGCGGACGGCGCCCCGTCGGCGCCGACGCGCGGGTGGACGGCGTCGACCGCCTCCCGGTGCTCGTCGATGACGGCCGAGGACCCGTTCGCGGCGCCGCTGTCGCGGACCGGCTCGGCGCCCGCCGGACCGCCGCCCTGGCCCCGGGCACGGCCGTTCGTCGGGGTGGAGTCACCCCGTCCGATCGCGCGGCTCAGCCGCTTGGCGGGTGGTTTGCGCTGCTCAGGAATCGCTTGCCGTCCTCGTATCTCTCAGCGTAGACCCTGAACGAGGGAGAGCGCTCGAGCGCCGTCGGCGCGGGCCGCGCGCGGACCGCCAGGGCCGGCAGGTCCGGGTCGAGGCCGGCGAGCTCCAACTCGACGAGCACCCGCACGAGCCGGGCGGCGAGCGCCACCGAACGGCCATGCGCGCCGTCCCCTCGGAGCAGGTGCTCAAGCTCCTCCCCGACCGCCCGCCCCCGGTCCCGGAGGGCCCGGTAGAGGGCGATGAGCGACGGACGCAATCTGTACTCACGCTCGTGGACCTGCTCGGCAAAGCGCAGCTCAGCGACCCCCCAGACGAGGTGGAGGGCGCCCGTGCCCGCGGTGAGGAGCGCGCGCTCGGCGCGGCTTGTCGGCGGGTCGAGCGCGACGATCTGGTCGAAGGCCGCCGTCGTCGCGGGACGGCGCGCCAGCTCGGCGTAGGAGGCGAGCGTGAATCCGCCCGTGCGGGATCGGAGGCCGTCGAGGCGGCGCGGCACGTCGGCGCAGACCGCGAGCACGGCGTCGGTGGAGGCGACCGCGTCGGCGAGCACGGCGAGCGGGCTCTGCCCGCGCCGGTCGAGCACGGTGCGCTCCGCGCCCGGGAGCGCACCGGCGCCCGACTGGCTCGACCCGGCGGGACGGGGGACGCTTCCATCCGCGCCGGCCGCGTCCACGCCGTCGGCCGGGCGCTCGAGCTCGGCGAGCACCGCCGCCAGATACTCCCGCTCCTCGTGCAGGCGAGCGATCGGCGCGGGCACGCACGGCGTCGCGTGGCGAAGCACGATCCGCGGCTCGACCGCTCCGTTCCACGTGCTGCGCTCGAGCCGGAACGTGACGTCGTGCGGCGCGCCCGGCTCGGCGACAACCCGCCCGTCGCATCCGAACGCGACCGCCTTGGCGCGCACGCCGCCGGAGACGACGCTGAAGCGGGCGTGACGGCCCTCGCCCATCGGCCGCACGTCGACGAGGCGGCCCCCGGGGATGAGCAGTCGTGGCGCCGGGTTGCCGGTCCCGCACGGCTCGAGCGCCTCGAGCTCCTCGGCCAGCGCGAGCCCGAGCTCGCCGCCGGAGACGACGGCGTCGACCGGCTCGGACGAAACGAGCATCTCGGGGGTGAGCATCTCGGCCGCGTGGGCCTCGAACGAGGCGCGGAAGTCCCCGAGCCGCTCGAGCTCAAGCGAGAGGCCCGCCGCCACGCGGTGGCCGCCGTAGCGCCCGAGGTGGAGGGCGGCGGCACGCAGTCCGCCGAGCAGGTCGAATCCGGGGATCGAGCGCGCCGAGCCGGTGCCGATGCCCGGCTCGGACCCCGGCCACCCGTGCGCGATCAGCACCGCCGGTCGGTGGTGGGCCTCGACGATCCGGGAGGCGACGATGCCGACGACGCCCGGATGCCATCCCTCCCCCGCGAGCACGTACGCGCACG
>DATGKS010000100.1:0-72651 GCA_035294545.1 Solirubrobacteraceae bacterium
CGTGACGACTTCCACGATCCCGTCCCGCCGAACGATGAGCGGCGTCAGATGACACAAACACTCGTGGTTGAACAGGATCCCGCTGGTCGCGTGCAGGTCGTAGGACTCGCGATAGTTGACCGTGATGAAGTGGCCGTAGGCCTTGGCCACCCCGTAGGGCGAGCGCGGATAGAACGGAGTGGACTCGGTCTGCGGGACCTCCTGCACCTTGCCGAACATCTCGCTGGAGGAGGCCTGATAGAAGCGCGCCTCGGGACAGACCTCGCGCATGGCCTCGAGCACCCGGGTGACGCCCACGCCGGTGAACTCGGCGGTGAGCGTCGGCTGGATCCAGGAGACCGCCACGAACGACATCGCGGCGAGGTTGTAGACCTCGGTCGGCCGGGCGGCCTTGAGCGCGTCGGTGAGCGAGCGGTGGTCGAGCAGGTCCGCCTGATGGAGCGTGATCCGGTCGCGCAGGTGCTCGATGCGGTCGAACTTCTCGGTGGAGGAGCGGCGCACCATGCCGTGGACCTCGTAGCCCTCGTCGAGCAGGAGCTCGGCGAGGTAGGAGCCGTCCTGGCCGGTGATGCCGGTGATGAGCGCTGTCTTGGTCACGGGCGGCCAGCTAAGCAGATCCACAGACCCCGGCGGGGCCGTGCTCGCGCACGGCTTTCACACGAGCTCGACCCTGCACGGCAGGTCGGGCGCCCGCCGGACACGCGCATCGTGCGTGAGGAGCGGCACGTCGAGCGCCGCGGCGAGCCCCGCGTACAGTCCGTCGTAGAAGCTCAGGTTGTGTCGCAGCGACCATGCGCGTGCGGCGAGAGCGCCGACGTGCGGGTAGCGGTGATCGATGAGCGCCGTGAGCTCCGCGAGCGCCCGCGCCGCCTCATCGGGCTCAAGCCGGCCGGCACGCTCATGCCCGCGCACGACATGTCCGATCTCAGCGTCGTAGAGGTGCGGCGCGTGGCACTCCGTTGCCTGCATCCGGGCGCGGAGCTGGAGCGCCGCCGGGTCGCGGTCGAGCGTCCGCACCGCGGCCGAGGCATCGATGACCATCAGCCCTCGGCGTCTGGCGAGACGAGCCAGTCGAGCCGGCTGCGGCCCTCATCGAGGTATCGCAGCGTGTCGCCCGCGTCGAGGGTGAGCGCACGGCCGCGCTCACGCGCTCGCCTGTCCCACTCGGCGAAGATCTCCGCCTTCGTCGGGCGCGATGTGAACGCGAGGATGTGCTCGAGCATGTAGGACTGGATCGAGCGGTTTTCCGCCCGTGCCCGTCGTCGGATGACCTCGTAGGCGTCTTCGGGGATGTCGCGGATCTGGATCGTCGCCACAGCGCGATTCTAGCGCTGTAGCGCTGTTTCAGCGCGGTGGGCCGGAGCGGCGCCCCCCGGCTGGTGCGCCACCAACCCGCCTTTTCCGACCGAGTCTCCACGCCTCTGGGAACGAGCCCCGAGATCAGTGCCCCTCAGCGGTCCTTCAGGAACGACGGGATGTCGATCTCGTCGTCGGAGATCTCCAGCGAGGAGCGCTGGCGCTCGTCGAGGCGCACGTCGCGACGGCGGGGCGAGGTCGGGCCGGTGGGCCGCGGTTCCTCGGCGAACGCGCCGCCCGTGCCCGAGGACTTGTCGAAGCCGGTGGCGATCACGGTGACGCGGACCTCGTCCCCGAGCGAGTCGTCGATGACCGCGCCGAAGATGATGTTCGAGTTCGAGTCCGACGCGCTCTGGACGATCTCGGCGGCCTCGTTGACCTCGAACAGGCCGAGGTCGTTGCCGCCCGTGATGTTGAGCAGGATGCCGGTCGCGCCCTCGACCGACTCCTCGAGCAGCGGCGAGGAGATCGCGACCTTCGCGGCCTCGGCGGCGCGGTTCTCGCCCGAGGCGCTGCCGATCCCCATGAGCGCGCTGCCGGCCTCGTGCATGATCGTCCGTACGTCGGCGAAGTCGAGGTTGATGAGGCCGGGAATCGTGATCAGGTCGGTGATGCCCTGGACGCCCTGGCGCAGCACGTTGTCGGCCTCGCGGAACGCCTCCAGCACCGTCGTGCGCCGCTCGACGATCGACAGGAGCTTCTCGTTCGGGATGACGATGAGCGTGTCCACGTGCTCGCGCAGGCGGTCGATCCCCTCCTGCGCCTGGCGGGAGCGCTGGGTCCCCTCGAACGCGAACGGGCGCGTGACGACGCCGACGGTGAGCGCGCCGATCTCGTTCTTGGCGATCTCGGCGATCACGGGCGCCGCGCCGGTGCCGGTGCCGCCGCCCTCGCCCGCGGTGACGAACACCATGTCGGCGCCCTTGAGCGCCTCCTTGATCTCATCGCGCGACTCGGCCGCCGCGCCGTGTCCGGTGTCCGGGTTGGCGCCCGCGCCGAGACCCTTGGTGAGCTGGTGGCCGATGTTCAGCTTGATGTCCGCGTCGCACATCGCAAGCGCCTGCGCGTCGGTGTTGCACGCGACGAACTCGACGCCCCGCAGCCCCGCGTCGACCATCCGGTTGACGGCGTTCGTGCCGCCCCCGCCGACGCCGACGACCTTGATGACTGCCAAATAGCTTCCGCTTTCCATGTTCTTCGACCGACCCTCTACGTGGGGTTGAGTGTTCTGGCCGCGCAGGGGTGCGCGCGGCGTGATGCACGGTAGGCCCTGAGCGCACGGGGTGTCAACGACAGGCAGGCGTGCGCAACGATCTTTGCAGATCGGCGAAGTCTCGATTATGACCGAAGGCTGCGCCGGAACGCAACCTCAACCTCTACTTGAGGCTTACTCCGTGCCTCAACCCCCTGTCGTCGCCGTCGTTTGGCCGGTCGTGGCAGGGAGCTGTCCGGCCGTCGCGGTGGATGCGCCGGCACCCGCTGCGGACGCCCCGGCGCCAGAGGCTGAAGCGCCGGCACCCGTCGTGGGCTCCGTCGCCTGGGTGTCGGAGCCGACCCCGGCCGCCGGGCGGCCCGGGTCGGTGACGTCGATGTAGCCGGCGCCGGCGGAGCTTGGATCGGCGAGCACGAGGATCGCCGAGCGCCACTTCTCCGCGAGCCGATGGTCGTCCCCGAAGTAGATGACGGGCCCGTTGCGGAGCGTCGCGGTCAGCCCCCGCCCCGGCTTCCAGCCGACGGTCTCCAGGCGCGAGACGATCGGGTACGGCGCCGCGGCGAGCAGGTAGACGTCGGCGCGCGCCGTGCCCGTGGCCATGCCGCCGGCCGCGCCGGGAACGGTGATCGTCGGCAGCGAATGCCCCGACGGGCTCACGCCGGGCAGCAGCGTGCCGTGCGCGGAGACCACCCTGCCGTCGACCACGGCGACGGGGACCTGCTCGAAGACCGAGATCGTCACCGCGTGCGGCAGGTGGGCGCTCACCCGCAGCGAGCGCACGAACGGGTAGCGGGCGACCGACGCCCGCAGCGCGCGAGCATCGATCTCCATCGTGGTCATCCGCTCGGCGGTCTGCGCGAGCGTCTGGCGGATCGCGGTGGCGTCCGGGCCGCTCACCCCGGTGACCGTCACCTGCTGCACGGCGACGAGCGAGGATTGGCGCACCCAGAAGTAGGCTCCGGTGAGGACGCCGGCGAGCACGAGCACCCCGACGAGCGTCCGTCGACCCGGCCGCGGCCACCGCCGGCGCCCGCGGCGAGGATCGCGGCGGCGCAGCCGCGGCAGGCGCGCGCGCGGCAGGCGCAGACGGAGCGTCGTCCGGCGGCCGGTGGCGGTGCTCATGCGGCGCGCCACTCCTCGGGCAGCCCGACCGGCCCGAGCGTCTGCACCTCGGGCTCGAGCGTGACCTCGAAGCGGTCGCGGACCCGGTCGCGGGCGGCGGCCATGACGGCGACGACGTCGGCGGTGGTCGCGGTCCCGTCGTTGACGACGAAGTTCGCGTGCTTCTCCGAGATCGACGCGCCGCCGACCCGCAGCCCGCGGCAGCCGGCGGCATCGAGCAGCATCCCGGCGCTCCGGCCCTCGGCGCGCGGGTCCTCGGGATTCTTGAATGTCGAGCCGAACGTCTTGATGCCCGCCGGCTGTGCGGCGCGGCGCCGGTCGCGGAGCTCGGCGAGCGTCGCCTTGACCGTCTCGGCGGGCGCCGGGCTGAGCGCGAACATCGCGCGGGCGACGATCTCCCCGGGGCCGATCGACGAGCGCCGGTAGGCGAACCCGAGGTCGTCGGGCGTCCGCCGGGCGACGCCGGCGGCGCTCACGACATCGACCCACTCCAGCGTGCGGGCGAGCTCGCCGCCGTACGCGTTTGCGTTCATCCGCACCGCTCCGCCGACCGTGCCCGGGATGTTGACTCCGAACTCGATCCCGGACAGCCCCAGGCGCGAGGCGCGCGCCGAGACGGCGGGAAGCCGGGCCCCGCCCCCGCACTCCAGGCGGTCGCCGTGCTGCTCGATGTGGGACAGATCGCGATCAAGCTTGAGAACCAACCCGCGGACGCCCTCGTCCGCCACGAGCAGATTCGACCCCGAGCCGACGACCCCTACCTCGATCCCCTCCGCGGCGGCCCAGGCGAGCAGCTCCTGGAGCTCCTCGACGGTGCCGGGACGGGCGAACAGCTCGGCCGGCCCGCCGGTGCGGATCGTCGTCAGGCGCGCGAGCGGGTGGTTGCGGCGGACGCCGTCGGGAGGCGCGGGCATGGCGCCCCGAGCGTAGAGCGGGGCGCGGCGGCCAATCGGAAGCGGCGGCCGGCGCCGCTGTCAATGGCCACCGTCACGCCGCGGCGGGCAACCGGCGACCGGGCTCGGCCCGGGGGCGCGGCGGCCAGCCGCGACGGCCGGGCGCGGCGGCCGGCCGCGGCGGCCGGGCGCGGCGGCCGGCCGCGACGGCGAGCGTCAGGGCCGCCAGCGCAGGCCGCGCACCGCGGCGCGCATCTCCGCCGGGGAGGCGTAGAGCCTGAGCGCCGCCAGCGAGGCGCACAGGTAGAGCAGCTGGCCGGCGACGGTCGCCGGGCCGAACCAGCGCGGTCCGAGCACCGCCGCGGCCGCGAAGCACGCGAGCACCGCGACCGTGCCGAGGACGTTGACGACGTTGTAGGCGAGCACCTTCTCGCGCGCGAGCAGGACGGTGTCGCTCACGTAGTTCGACGTCGCGACGAACGTCGAGGCGACGTCCCAGCGCAGGTACCAGGTGCCATGGACCGAGTACTTCTGCCCGAAGATGAGCAGCACGTAGGGGGCGAGTCCGCCGAGCAGGAGCGCCGCCGGCACTGTGCCCGCGTAGCACAGGCGCAGCGCACGCACGGCGATCTGCGCGGCGTCGTGCTCAGGGTCCGACAGCTCGGCGAGCAGCGCCTGGGAGGTCATCGAGGGGATGATCGTCACGTATGCCGCGACACCGAGCGGGATTCCCACGTAGGCGGCCGTCGTCGCGCCGTCGACGGCGGCGACGATCGTGCCGAGCAGCGCGCCGGGAACGACCGCGACGAGCGCCGCGCTGTGGCTGCCGCCGGCGAAGCGAAGCCGTCCGCGAAGCAGCGAGAGGCGGCGCAGCGGCGCGCGCGGCGCGCGGTTACGCAGGCGCCAGCCGACGAGCACGAAGTCGAGCGCCGCGGCGACTGCGACGTAGAGCACGGAGGCGGTGAACAGGCCGGCGGCGTTCGTGCCGATGAGCGCGACGAGCACGGCGACCCGCGCGAACGAGGCGGCGATGTCCTTGACGACCGCGTAGGAGACCTCGCGCCGCGCGACGAACGCGGGGTCGGTGATCGAGGTGAGGTTGTTGCAGGCGACGTAGCCGCCGATGAGCACGAACGCCACGCCGGTGCCGACCGGCAGGTCGTGCAGCGGCACCCCGAAATGACCCGGGACGAAGCAGACGGCGGCGGCCACCGCGACCCCCGCGAGGATCGTGCACGCCATCGCCTCGATCATGAAGTCGAGCTGGTTCTCCTCCTCGCCGAGGAACCGGGTGATCGTGCTTGCGAGGCCGGTGCTCGTCGCCGTCGAGAGCAGCGACACGACGCCGCTGATGGCGCCGACCGCGCCGACGTCGTGCGGCGACCACGCGCGCGCCATGATCACGGTGCAGATGCCGCCGATCGCCCCGATCACGAGGTAGTCGAGGACGAGCAGCGACGAGCTGCGCGTGAGCGCGTCGGCGCGTGCCGCCGCCAGCAGCCCCCGCAGCTGTCGGCGGCGGGTCTCCTCGGGTCGCGCGAGCTCGAGCTCCTCGGCGGCCGGGATCGAGAGCTCGGCCTCCTCGGCGTCCCCGAGGCGCTCAGGAGCCGCCATCGCCGAGCACTCTCGCGGGAATTCCGACGGCGGTGGCGCCCACCGGCACGTCGTCGAGCACGACCGCGTTCGCGCCGACGGTCGCGTCCGCGCCGACGCTCGCGCCGATGACGCGCGCGCCGGGCCACAGCCACACCCGGTCGCCGAGCACCGGCAGCGAGCGCAGCGTGCCGTCGCTCAGCCCGACCGTCACCTGCTGGTAGATCGTGCAGTCGCGCCCGATCCGCTCCGCCCACACGACCGCACCCTGCCCGTGGCCGAGCGCGAACCCGGGGCCGATGTCGGCGCAGCGGATCTCGACGCCGTGCTGCCCTGCATACAGGCGCTTCAGGAGAATGCACATGAGCTGATCGCGCATCGTGCCCTGCCCGAGCCGGTGGTAGAGAACCGAGCGCACCTCGGGCATCGCGAGCGCCTCCAACAGCAGCAGCGCACGCTCGCCGGACGTGCGCGGGCGCACGCGGACGCCGCGCTCGGCGGGATGGAGGTCACGCGCTCGCAGCGCATCGCGCGTGGCGGTTCGGGTGAACGAACAGGCGCGCACGGCGAGGAGCAGCGGCAGGTGCGCGTAGAGACGGAGTCTGCGGAGCACCCTGACCCATCCTAGGAGCCTCGGCGGGTCGGGCCGCGGACCGGCGGCGCTCGACGGCGGGGTCCGGCGGCGCGGACGACGGCCCCGCTATGCGCGCAGCGGCGACCAGCAGTACCAGGAGCGCACCGGGAGCCGCATCCGGGCGACGTCCGCCTCGGTCACGCCGAGCCGCGCGTAGCGGTCCTCCAGGTCGCGCTGCTCGAGACTTGTGTCGTACGACTTCTGGGACGGGACGAGGTGCCGCATGCGGATCGCGTCGATGACGCCCATCCCCAGGTCGTCGTGGGCGGCCCATTCGGCCTCCACCCCCCACCCCATGCCCTGCTCCGGGAACGGAAGCACGCGCTCCCGCGCCGCCTCGTCGAACAGGACGATCGGGCCGATCTCGACCCAGCGCGTCGCTCGCGCGACCTTGAGCGGCCGCCGCCGGGTGGTCGGCCAGCTGACGAAGCTGTGATGGGAGTGCGCGGGCTGGCACAGATTGAGGCCGAGGCGCTCGGCGAGGGCCGCGACCTGCCCGAGATCTCCGCGCTCGATGAGAACGTCGTCATCGGCCATGACGAGCCACTCGCCGGGTCCGGGCGCGAGCACCTCTGCGAGCCGGTTCTGCAGCGCGAACCGGGTCCCGCGGCCCTCCCCGACCGTCTCGGCGCGCAGGCTGGGATGCGCCTGGTCGAGCGCCCACAGGGCGGCGCGCGCGCCGGGCTGGGCGTCGAGGAAGCGCCTGACGGTGCCGGCGTTCTGTGCGCGGTAGACGACGCCGATCGCCAGACGGGGCGCCGCGCCACGAGTCGCCCTGGCGGCGATCACGTAGCTGGGATCGAGCGCGTCGACGACCGGCCGCACGGCCAGCCACGGCATCGTGCGAAGCCGAACCACCCCGCCGACGTTATCGAGGGCGGACGCCGACGAAAGCTGCGCAATCCTCACCAACGCGGGTAGGCAATGCGGAACGCCGCCCATGCGGATCGACGATCTTCGACAGCTCGACGACGGCACGCGCCTGGAGGCGGACGTCTGCATCGTGGGCACCGGCCCCGCCGGCTGGACGATCGCGGATGAGCTCTCGGGCAGCGGTCTGCGGGTGCTGATGCTCGAGAGCGGCGGGCTCGACGAGGAGCCCGAGGTCGCCGCGCTGAACCGGATCCGTGATCTCGGCACGCCGACGTTCAACGGACGCACCCGCGCCCTCGGCGGCACCTCGCGCACCTGGTTCGGCCGCTGCATCCCGCTCGGCGAGATCGACCTCGAGGAGCGATCGTGGGTGCCCTCATCCGGCTGGCCGCTCTCCGCGGACGAGCTCAAGCCGTACGTCGTCCGCGCCGCGGAGCGCCTCGGAGCCAGCCTGTGGAGCGGCGACGGTCCCCCGCCCCCGCCCGGCTGGCCGGCTCCGCTGCCCGAGGTCGATCGCACGCGGCTCTCGCGCGTCTGGTGGCAGGACACGGTCCCGCTCGACGCCGGCGCCGCGCTCGCTCGCGACCGCGTCGGCGACGCACACGTCCTGCTGCACGCGACGGTCACGCAGCTGCACGCCGGCCCTCACGCTCGGGCGCTCGAATCGGTCGAGGTCGCCTGCGCGCCCGACCACCGCGCCACGATCCGCGCCCGCGCCGCGATCCTGTGCGCAGGCGGCATCGAGAACGCCCGGATCCTGCTCTGCTCAGACCGCGTCTCTCCGGGCGGGCTCGGCAACGGCCACGACCTCGTCGGGCGCCACCTCATCGACCATCCGCGCGATCCGACGATCCCGGTCCGCGTCGCGCGGGGCGACGAGGCGGCCTTCCGCGGCCTGTTCGGGCCACATCGACTCGCGGTCGCGGGTGGCGAGCGACACGGCTTCCGGCTCGGCTTCGCAGTGAGCGCGGAACTGCAGCGGCGCGAGGGGTTGCTCAACGCCGCCGCGATCGTCGAGCGCATCGAGTCCCCGCGCGACCCCGTCCCCGCCCTCCTGCGACTGCGCGACCGCGACCTCGCACGCCGGCGAAGCGACGCGCGGCAGATCGCCGGCGCTCCGATCGCCACCCTCCGCGCGCTGCGGGCGATGGCACGGGACGAGCCGAGCGCGGGGCCGGTCGAGGCGCTCGGGTTCGAGCTCATCTCCGAGCAGGTGCCGGACCCCGAGAGCCGGGTCCGGCTCGGGCGGGAGCGGGACCGCCTCGGGCTGCCGGTCGCCGAGGTCGATTGGCGCGTGCACGAGCTGGAGCGTCGCTCCCAGGCGGCGCTCGCGCGGGAGATCGCGACCGCGCTGCCGCGGCTCGGCCTCAGCCGGCCGGCGCTCGCCGCGTGGCTGACCGACCGCGACGAGCGGCCGGTCCACTTCACCGACGGCTGCCATCCGGCGGGCACGACGCGGATGGCGCGCGACCCGCGCCGCGGGGTCGTCGACCCCGACTGCATGGTCCACGGCATCGAGAACCTGTACGTCGCGGGCAGTTCGGTGTTCCCGACCGCCGGGCACGCGAACCCGACGCTCGCGATCGTGGCGCTCGCGATCCGGCTCGCCGACCGCATCCGCGCCACGATCGGTCCCCGCCGCGCCGCGGCTCGCCGGGCCGAGCCGGCCACCGTCGTCACCGGCGCGACCGGGTTCATCGGCGGTCGGCTCACGCGCGCGCTGCTCGACGCCGGCGGGCGGGTGCGCTGCCCGGTGCGCGACGGCGGCGAGCGTCGCCTGCCGGCGGGCGCCGAGCCGGTGCGCGTCGACATGCGCTCCCCGTCCGCCGTGCACGCGGCGATCGAGGGGGCCAGAACCGTCTTCCACTGCGCCTACGACTTCTCGAGCGAGGCGTGGAACGAGATCGCGCTGCGTCGCCTCATCGACGCCTGCGCGCGCCGCGGCGCCCGGCTCGTCCATCTCAGCAGCTTCATGGTCTATGACCGCTCGGGTTCCGGCGCCCGCACCGAGCAGGCGCCGTACGTGTCGAGCGGCGAGGGGTATCCGGCGGTCAAGCGGGCGCTCGAGGCCGAGATCCGGCGCGCGGTGCGCGAGCAGGGCCTCGACGCGTCGATCCTGCAACCGACGAACGTGTACGGGCCGTTCTCACGGTTGTGGACCGAGCGGCCGGCGGACATGCTCCGCTTCGGGACGGTCGTCCTGCCGGAGCCGGGCGACGGCCGCGTCAGCCTCGTCCACGTCGACGACGTCGTGGCGGCGCTGCTCGCGGCCGGGCGCCGGAAGGAGGCCGCCGGCGCGACGTTCATCCTCGACGGCGCCGACACCCCGAGCTGGCGGGTGTTCTACGAGGCGGTCGCCGCCGCCATCGGGATCCCCGGGCCGGAGCTGCGGCCGGTGGCGGAGATCCGGCGCGAGTCTCGGCTCCCCGCGCGGCTCGGGCGCCTCGCCCGCGACCCGGTGCGCCTCGCCCGCGCGCTGTGGCTGACCTCGCCGGGGCGTCGGGCGCTCGAGCACGCGATCGGGCGTCTGCCGCTCGCGGCCCGGCATCGGCTCACGCACTTCCTCGAGGAGCCGAGCGAGCGCTGGCGAGGCATCCGCCATCTGCCCGACCTCGAGTTCACGCTCTCGAAGGCGACGTTCAGCAGCGAGCGGGCGCGCCGGGAGCTCGGCTTTGCGCCGCGGCGCTTCGCCGCCGGCATGGCCGACACCGGGCCCTATCTCGAGCGCTACGTCCGCTTCGGGCCGCCGCGGTGACGTCCGCCGCCGAAGTGCGAGACGCGGCACACAACCGCGCGCGGCCCGAATCAAGCGGCCGCACCCGCATAGCATGAGGCGGACGATGACGCAGGGATCCCCAGCCGGATCGGGGCTGCCGACCGTCTCGGTCGTGGTGCCGACGTACGAGCGCCGGGAGCAACTCCCGGGCCTGATCGACCCGATCCTCGCCGACCCGGCGACGACCGAGCTGATCGTCGTCGTCGACGGCTCCGCCGACGGCTCGATCGAGCTCCTGCGGGAGCGCGCGCGCAGCGCCCCCGCGCTCGTTCCGGTCCTCATCGAGAACCGCGGCGAGGCCGAGGCGCGCCTGGAGGGCGTACGTCGGGCGCGCGGTGAGCTGATCGTGCTCCTCGATGACGACGTGGTCCCCGCCCCCCGGCTGGTGAGCGCCCATGCCGCCCGCCACGCGGGCGCGGACGACCTGCTCGTCGTCGGCGCGATGCCGGTCCTCGAGAGCCGCTCCGCGGCCGTGCGGCACTACGCGAGCGCGTACGAGGCGCACGTCGCGCGCTGGCGGAGCGGATCCCAGTCGGTCATCCGCACGCTCTGGGCGGGGAACCTGTCGCTGCGCCGCGAGGCGTACCTGCGGATCGCCGCCGGGCCCACCGGATCGCGCTACGACTACCACGCCGACCGGGTGTTCGGCCTGCAGTGCGAGGCGGCGGGGCTCCGGGCCGTGTTCGAGCCCGCGTGCGCCGCCGTCCACCACTATGAGCGGACGCTCGCCGGGCTCGCCCGCGACGCCCGCCGGCAGGGCGCGGCGCTCGTGCTCCTCGCACGCGAGCACCCGCGACGGGCGGCGCCGCTGCACCGCGACGCGTTCACCCGCCACCTGCCGGGATGGCTCGCCGGGCTCGTGGAGCTCGCGCGCCGTCCCCGCGCCGACGCGCTCCTGCGGACGGGGGCGCGCATCGCGGCGCAGGCGCTCGATCGCGCCCGCGCCGACTCGGCGGTGAAGGCCGCCGACCTGCTCGCGATCCTCGAGCGCCAGCGCGGCGCGATCGAGGCCTCGCGGTGAGCGTCGCCTACGTCGTCCTCGCCCATCGGGCGCCCGGACAGGTCGCGCGGCTCGCCGAGCGGCTGTGCGGAGCCGAGGACCGGCTGTTCCTCCACGTCGACCGGCGCGCCGACCTCGGTCCGTTCCGCGCAGCGATCGACCGGACGCCCGTCCGCGCGCATGTGCGGCTCGCGCGGCGGCGGTTCCGCTCGCGCTGGGGAGGGTTCGCGCTGCTCGACGCGACGCTCGCGACGACCGAGCAGGCGCTCCAGGAGGCGAGCTTCGGCCACGTGTGCCTGGTGAGCGGCGACAGCTACCCGCTCGTGCCGCCGCCGACGATCCACGGGTTCCTGGAACGTGCCGGCGAGCGGTCGTTCATGTTCTGCTCGGCGGCGTCCGACGATCCGCCGCCCGACCGCAGCACGAATGAGCGCTGGTACTGGAACGGCGACCTGCGCCGCGTCACCTATCGGCACTTCCAGCTCGGCGATCGCCAGCTGCACCTCCCGAACCGGTTCGTGCCATGGGCGCCCAGGCTCGTCCCGCCCGACGGGATGCACCTGCTCCAGGGCTCCCAGTGGTGGACGCTCAGCCGGCGGGCGGCGCGGCTCGCGATCGAGACGTTCGTGCGCCGACCGGCGTTGCGGCGCTACTTCCGCCGCGTCCAGGCGCCCGACGAGTGGGCGTTCCAGATGGTGCTCGGCAACTCCCCGCTCGCGCCCACGATCGTCGAGGACGACCTGCACTTCATCCGCTGGCGCGACTGGCACGCCGAGACGCTGACCCGCGAGGACCTGCCGCGGATCACGGCCTCGCCGAAGCTGTTCGCGCGCAAGCTCGACCCCGGGGACGCCGCGCTCCCCGACGCGCTCGATGCGCTGATCGCCGAGCGGGAGAGCGATGGCGGGGCGACGCTCGCGCGGCTCGCCGACCACCACCTCTCCTGAGCGCAGGCGGGGCCCGAGCGAGGTATGCGGGCATGCGCGAGGCGCACGCCGATCACGTCGCCGTGACGGGCTGATGCCGGCCCGCACTGAAGTGGCATGACGCAGCTGCCGATACAGCGCGCATGTGGTTGTCGTGCGCCTGCCGGCGTCTTGTCCTGGTACTGCTCGCGGCGAGCTGCCTGGGTCCGCTCGCCGCCGGGGCGGGCGCGCGGGCCGCGGCGCCCGGCGGCTCGGTCGCACGGCGCGCGGTGCACATCGACGACGCCAAGTCGGCCTGCGTCTACTCCGACGAGTCGATCGCCGAGCTCGACGCGTTCAGCGCGCTCGTCGGCCATCGGATGCGCTGCGCGATGGTCTACAACGACGCGGTCAGCAGCTGGGCCCAGTGGGAGCACCCGTGGTTCGTGAACTACGTGAACGCGCCCGACCACGACTGGAGCCGGTGGGTGGCCGCCGCGCCGCGGCTTCGGCGGCTGATCATCACCGAGGACCTGTTCCCGAGCTCGCTCGCGCACAGCGACTGGCTCGGGCGGGGCGCCGCGGGCGCGTTCACGGCCCACGCCCGCACGCTCGCCCGCGTGCTCGTCGCCGCCGGGCTCGGAGACTCGGTCATCCGCCTCGCGCCGGAGGCGAACGGCACGTGGTTCGCGGACTCCTACGGCGCGACGCGCGCGCGGTGGAGGCTCTGGGACCGCTTCTGGGACCGCACCGTCGCCGCGATGCGTGGCGTGCCCGGCGCCCGCTTCCGGTTCGACTGGTGCATCTCGGTCCGCTACCGCGACCTGCCGCTCTCCGAGATCTACCCGGGCGACCGCTACGTCGACATCATCGGCATGGACGTCTACGACGACGGCCCGCTCGGCGCGACCGGCGTCGAGCGCTGGCGCACGCTCATGACGGCGCCCGACGGCATCGGCGCCGTGCTGACCCTCGCTCACCGTGAGCATCGTCCGATCAGCATCCCCGAGTGGGGCGTCAACACGGTCGCGGGCGGCGGCTTCGGCGACGATCCGGCGTTCGTGCGCGGCATCGCCGCGCTCGTGCGCGATCACCCGACCGCCTACCAGTCCTACTTCTACAGGTACGGCCAGCGCACGCAGCTTGCGCCCGGCACCCGGAGCCTCGCCGCCTACCGCGCATGGCTCGGCGGGCGGCCGCACGCCGGCCGCCGCGGGCGCTGAGCGCGCCCTCGCGGGCGCGGGCGCCGCTCAGCGAGCGCCCTCCCGGTCGTCCGGAAGCAGGCGGAAGGCCTCCGGGTCGTTGAGAGGTCGGCGTCGCGGCGGCGGACGCCGGTCGATGCTCCGGATCGGATCGGCTGAAGAGAGGGAGCAGGTACCGGCGTTCACGCACGCACCGCCGTCCGCCGCGGCCATCGCCTCGTGCGTGGCGCGCGCGATCGCGGGCCAGGAGAGCGACCGGGAAACCTCGCGCGCCGCCTGCGCCCGCGCGCGGAGCTCCTCGTCGGCGCAGAGCGCGACCCGCCGCAGCGCGTCGGCGAGGCCGGCGACGCCCGGCGGATGGCGGAACGTCGCCTCGCGCGGCACGTCGTCGAGCTCCGGGACGTCGGGCACGATCGCGGGACGCCCGGCGGCGAACGCGAGCGTCACGCTGCTGCTCGTCGTGATCCGCCGGAACGGGAGCACGACCGCGTCGGCGTCGGCGAGCATCGCGACGAGCGCCTCGTCGGGCACGAAGCCGAGCTCGAGCGAAACGGTGCCCTCGAGCGCCGCCGCCGCGGCGCGCAGGCGACCGCTCAGCGCGTCGTCGGCGCAGGCGCCCGCGATCCGGCAGCGGAGCGGGACCTCGAGCGTTGCGAGCGCCTCGAGCAGATCCTCGACCCCCTTGTAGGCGGCGACGCGCCCGACGAACACGACCGTCCGCGGATCGTGCGGGCGGGGCGGGCCGATCGCCTCGGTGCCGGCGGGCGCGGTCGGGCCGACCCCGATGACGGCCGCTCGTCGCGGCCGGGCGCCGAGGTCGGCGAGCGCGGCGAGCGTCCGCTCGGAGTGGGCGATCACGAGATCGCAGGCGGCGACGAGCATGCGGCGGGCGGCGAGGTCGTCGTCGAACACGGGGTCGTGCGGGAGCACGTTATGCGCGGTCCAGACGACGCGCATGCCGAGCGCCCGCGCGACGGCGAGCACGACGCCGAACCACCGCCGGCCGAGCCGCAGCACGCCCGGCCGCCGGCCGAGGCCGGCAAACGAGAACCCGAACGTCCAGTGCAGATGGAAGACGCGCACGCCCCGCAGCCGCAACAGCGCGAGCTCGAGCGGCATGAGCAGGAGGTTGAGCGAGCGCGAGCGCGTCCGCTCCCCCGCATAGCTCACCTCGTCGCCGAGTGCGCGCATCGCCCCGTAGAGCAGCTCCTGGTACGGGTTCGCGTCGCGCGGGAAGGCGACGATGCGCAGCTCAGCCGTGGAACACCCGGCTGTCGCCATCGTCGTACACCGTGTTGTAGTGGCGATCGATGAACGCGCCCGGCCAGCGGTAGACGCTGTAGTCGTTGCCGATCTGCGCGCGGGCGCGGTGCAGGCGGAGGTTCGTCCGCGTCGCGTAGATCCAGGCGTACCGGTCGAGGGTGCGCGGCATGACCTGCGTGAGCACGGGCCGCCCGCTCGTGGCGAAGATCCGCAGCTGCCCGTAGCGGTCGCCGTAGAGGATGCTGTGGGCGGCGACGCGCTCGGCGTAGCGCGCCCCGCTCAGCTCGGCCGGCGTCTCGTAGTAGCGCTCGAAGTCCTCGCCGGAGGCCGACAGGTTGAGCGACGTCGCGCCGCCGAACGCGACCGCGAACGCGCCCGACTGCTGGGCGAACACGAGGCACACGGCGGCCGAGAGCGCGACCCAGCCAATGCGGACGGCGAGCGGCCGCAGCCGCGCGAGCAGGCGCTCGAGGAGCCATGCGGCCGGCACGGCGGCGATGAGCAGCGACTGCAGGAGCGCGCGCGTCTGGTTGTAGGCGGCGGCCGCCGTCGCGCTGAAGCGGATGAACACGAGGAACGCGAGCGCGCCGCACGCGAGGGCGCCGAGCTCGGCGGCAAACGGCGGCCCGCGCCGGCGCAGGAGCATGATGAGCGCGCCGAGCGAGAAGGCGACGAGCAAGAGCTCGTTGTAGACCGGCAGAAAGTACGTGTTGACGGCCGTCCAGGCCGCGCGCGAGCGTTCCGGCGGGGAGGGCACCGTCGCCGCGTGCAGCCGGTAGCGCCGGTCGCGCGCGGCCGGCAGCGTGTGCAGGTAGGGCGCGAGGCGATGGTCGACCCGGACGGCGAGCGCCTGCAGCTCCTCCGGGGGCACGCTGTGGACGTTGTTGCCGTTCAGGAACGTGTTGATCGCGCCGCCGTCGCTCGGCAGCAGGTTGAGGCCCCGGTCCTCGAGCGTCGCGACGAACGCGCCGACGTTGCTCGCCGAGCGCGTCACCGCTCCGTACCAGACGGCCGCTCCGCCGGCGAGCGCGAGCGTCGCCGCCAGCAGCGACCAGCCGATGATCGGCAGCCCCCGCCGGCGGGCGAACGCGGTGCGCAGGACGAGCGCGACCGCGAACAGCGGGATCGCCAGGTACGTGCTCGAGTAGTGGCAGGCGACGACGCCGAGGGCCATCGCGACCGCGAGCAGCACTCGCGTCGACTGACGCATCCCCCGCTCGAGCACGACCGCGGCGAGCGCGGCGAAGAACACGAGCGCGACCTCCTGGCGGGCGAGCTCCGGAAGCTGCTGGAAGAAGTACGCCTGCGAGAGCATCAGGCAGGCCGCGCCGAACGCGAACCGCCGGCTGAGCAGGCGCTCCCCGAGCAGGAAGACCGAGACCGGCAGAAGCGCGCCGAGCGCCGGATAGAGGACCTTGAGCGCGATGAGCGGCGAGCAGCCGCAGAGCGCGGCCAGGGTGCTCGGCAGCACCGTCACGCTGAGCATCGCCCCGTAGGGGTCGTGATCGTGGAGCGTGTGCCAGATCCCCGCCGCCTGCGTGTGCTGGGCGACGTACAGCTCGGTCGAGATGTCGAAGCCGACGATCTCCTGGCTGCGCAGCGACCACGACCAGGCGACGGCGAGCCCCACGGAGAAGAGCAGCGTCACCGCGCGCCGCCGTCCGAGCCGCTGCGCGAACAGGAGCCCGCCGCAGAGTGCGGCGAGGTCGACGAGGATCGAGATCCGCGCGACCACCGGTCCGTGACCGGCGGAGAGCAGCAGCGCGCCGAGCGCCGACAGCGGGCAGAGCGCGAGCGGGACGAGGCAGAGCGGATCCTCGAGCGCGCGACGCCACGGCAGCCGGGCGCTCGACGGCGAGCCGAGCCCCGCCAGCCAGAGCGCGAACGTGAGCGCGAGCACGCCGTATGCGGTCGCGAGGCCGTGCAGCGGATGCGGGTCCCCGAGGAGCGGGCCGAGCAGGTCGGCGGCGAGTCCCGCGGCGAGCATCACGCCGAGCGACGCCGCCGGGACGTAGACCGGGTAGGCGGAGAGTCGAGACGCGGGAACGCGCGCCGCGCGCAGCGCGGTCACGCCGGGGATGGTGAACACGAGGCCGATGAGCGCGAGCGCCGCGCCCCAGTTGGAGCGCAGCGGCAGCAGCGCGGCGATGAGCAGCAGGCCGAGCAGCGAGGGACCGTGGGCGCGGAGCGGCCCGACCGTCCGCGTGATCCCCCGGGTCGCGCGCGCGGCCGCCGGCCGGGTCGGGGTGGCCCGGGTTGCGACACTCATGCGGCGCGCTCCTCGAGGACCCGCTCGTAGACGCGCGTCGTCCGTCGCACGACCTCGGGGAGCTCGGTGGCGGGCGCGGGCCGCGGGGCGCCGCGGGCCGCGCCGCGCGCCGTCCGGGTCGCGCCGCGCGCACTTCGGGCCGCGTCGCCGTTCCCGTCCGCGAGCGCGCGCCGCAGCCCGTCGGCGAGCGCGTCCGGGTCCTCGGGCGGCACGGGCTGGAGCGTGCTCATCTGCGCAAGCTCGCCGACCGTCGTCGTGAGCAGCGGCGTCCCCGCGCCGCTCGCGAGGCTGCCCGCGCCGCTCTGCTCGATCCGGCGGTACGGCAGGACCGCGAGCGACGCCGCCTCGAACCACGCCCGGACCTCGCTCGCGGGAACGTAGCCCGTGAAGTGGACGCGGTGGCCGATCCGCTCCTGTGCGACGATCGCCTTCAGCCGGCGCAGGTAGCGGCGGTCGCGCAGTTCGAACGGGCGCTGCACGCCCTCGCGCCGGCGCACCTCGCCGGCGAGCACGACGCGGACGTCGTCGAGCGCGCGCTCGCGCTCCAGCCGGGCGGTCGCGTGGAGCAGGTCGTCGAGCCCCTTGTCGACGTGGATGAACCCGAACGAGAGCACGATCCGCTCGCTCGAGAGGCCATGGCGGCGGCGCAGCTGCTCGACGCTCACCGGCGAGGGGGGCAGGCGGGCACGCGGATGGGCGACGACCTCGACCGATGGCCCCTCCGGGAGGTGGCGCACGTACGCCGTGCGTGCTGGCTCGGTGTGGACGATGACGCGATCGGCGCGTGCCGCGAGCGCGCGGTAGGCGCGACGGCCGACGGGCCCGAGCGTCTCGACGTCGCGCGTGACCTCGTGCATCGTGACGACGACCGGGATCCCCATCCGACGCAGCTGCCCGAGCAGCCGCAGGACGAACAGGAGCCGTGGCCCGTACGTCGCGACCGCGAACTGGAGATGGGCGACATCCGGGGCGAGCCCCCGGACCCGCTCGGCGAGCGCCGCCGGGGAGGCGAGCGCTCCGCCGAGGACGCCCGCGACCTCGGAGGGCGGCGGGTCGGACCGGTGGGAGGCGAGCACCGAGACGTCGTGGCCCTGCCGCCGCAGCTCGGCGCAGAGCATCTCGGTGTAGGTGGCGATCCCGTCGCGCTCGGGCGGGAACGGCGCGACCTGAAGCACCCTCACGCGAGCACCTCCGCGACCCGTCCGGCCACCTCGTCCCAGTCGTACTCCGACAGCCACTCCGGCGCCTGCCCGGCCGGCGGCGCATCGTCGAGCGCGCGCTCGATCGCGTCCGCGAGCGCCTCGGGAGTCGGCTCACACAGCGTGCCGAGGCCGTCGGCGCGCGCGACGAGGTGGCGGGCGAGGTTGTCCGGCGCGGTCGTGGCGATCACCGGCACCCCGCAGGCGAGCGCCTCGAGGACGGCGATCCCGAATCCCTCGCGTTCGGAGGGGAAGACGGCCGCCCGCGCCGACTTCACGGCCGCGTAGAGCGTCTCCGCGTCGTCGATGTCGTCGCGGAACTCGACCCGGTCGGCGAGTCCGAGGACGTGGGCGCGCTCTCGCAGGCGCTCGCGCTCCGGCCCCGAGCCGACGATCCGGGCGGTGAGGGAGCGGCCGCGGTCGCGCAGCGTGCCGAGAGCGTCGAGCAGCAGGTCGACGCGCTTGTGCGGCAGCAGCCGCCCGACGGTGACGACGTCGCTCGGCTCCAGCCCGGAGCGGGCGCGTTCGATTCGCCCGCGGTCGATGCCGTTCGGCGCGTCGATCACCGGGACGCGGCCGCCGACGAGCCGGCGCAGGCGCGCGCCGGTCTGCGGGGAGGCGGCGATGATCGCGTCGGGCAGGCGCATCGCGAGGCTCTCGCACCACCAGCCGATGCGCCCCGCCGGCCCGAGGTACTCGCGCCAGTACTCGGGCCCCCAGCACTCGTGCCAGGTGACGACGAGCCGGCGGCGGCGCGCGAGTGCGACGAGCTTGAGCGGCAGCAGCTGCAGGTACGGCATGTGGTCGGCCTCGATCACGTCGAAGCGGGCGCCGAGCAGCCGCAGGCAGCAGACCGCGAACGTCACCGCCTGGCGGATCGAGCGCCGCCGGCCGCGGTAGAGCGGGACGAGCGGGCAGATCGCCCGGTAGGTCACCTCGCCGTCGCGGTGCACGCGCCCGCCCGGCCACCACCGCATCGTGTGCACCTCGACCTCGGCCCCGCGCGCGAGGCGGGGCGCCAGCTCCAGGTAGCGCAGCTCCTTGCCGCCGCGGTGGAACGGCCCCACCGCATCGGTGACGAGGGCGATCCGCCGGCGTCGCTCAGCCACCGCACACCTGCCAGTAGTCGATCGTCTCGCCGCTCGGCTCGAGGTGGACGCGCACCTGAACCCGGGGGGCCGGCTTCGAGCGGGCGCGGTGGGCGGTGAGCCGGGCGCACGGGAGGAGCACGCGCCGTCCGACGGTCGCCGCGCCGCCGTCGGCGACGCTCACGATGCCGTGGTACGTGCGCCCCTGGGGCGCGAACGAGATCGTCCAGCGATAGCGCTCGCTGCGGTGGGTGCGGTCGGCGATCCGGAAGCGGACGCGGTCGCGCACCTCGCGGCCGCGGTAGCTGACGCCGTGGTAGCCGAGCGACGCCGGGTGGACGAACGAGAGCGCCGTGTAGGGCTCGCGCGAGGTGCGGATGCCGATGCGCTCGGCGAGGCGCCGGGCGCCGCTCGTGCGCGCGAGCGCCGCGGCGGCGATGACACCGCCGATCACGAGCAGGCTGACCGCGATCCGCGCGACGCGGGCGAGCGTCGATCGATGTGTGCTCATGCGCACACCATCCGGGTGTCAGTCAGCACACGGGTCCGGTGCAAGCCGTGTGCCACCATCGGTGTTGTGGACAGATTGCGAATCGTCAATGTGCTTGCACTTGCCATTGCCATCTACGGCTTCGCCGCCTGGGTGTATGTGGCACTTGTCGCGCTGATCCTGCCGCGGACGCTGCCACTGCGCCTCACCCATCTCTCGAGCTGGCCGCGCACCGACACGTTCGGTGAGATCAGCTTCGTCGTGTCGTTCGTGGCGTTCATCACCTACATGCTCACGCGCAGACGCGATCCGCCGCTCGGCACAGTGACCGCGGACGAGGGGCGAAGCGAGCGGACCGGCAACCCCTAATCGGACTGCACCCGGCCCGCGTCGACCGCGGTCACGGCCGATTGTAGTTCGCCTCTCAGGGACCGCTCCTCGGCGTCGGTCCGTGCCTTGACCGAGTGCACGATCGCGTGCCCGCGGACGGCGATGTCCGCGGGCGGGGCGGGCAGCCCACGCCACGCAAGCGCGAACGGCTCGCCGGCGGCCGTGAGGCTCTGCATCCGCAGGCCCGCGGCGGAGCAGAGCAGGCCGACGACGACGTCCTCGCCGAGGCCGGTCCCGGTCCACGGCCGCCAGTCGAGCTCGGCCGAGCGCAGAAACGACCGTGACACGGCGTACGCGCCACCGAGGCAATGGGCGCCGAGCGGCGCCCGGGCGGCCGCCGCGCGCCGCTGGTCGCGGATGTGCTCGCGCTCGCGTCGGGGGCGACGCACGACGCGGACCCGGCGCCCGCTCCGCCGCAGCGCGAGCGGCCGGTCGGCGGCGTCGATCTGCGCGCGCCAAATCGACCAGTCCCGCGTCGCGCCGGTCGCGGTCCGGTCATAGGAGCCGACGACGCCGAGCCCGGGGTCGGCGAACGCCGCACGGAGCGACGCCGCGAACGGGCGGATGACGGCCGCGTCGGTGTCGAGCTTGAGCGCGAACTCGTGTCCGGCGTCGCGCACGTGGATGAGCGCCTCGAGGGTGCCGGCGACGTGGGCGCTGAACGCGTCCGGAGCGCCGGACTCACGCAGACGCGTCCGGATCACGGCGGCTCGCGGCCAGGCGGGCGCGATCGCCCGCGCCACCGGCCCGTCGTCGACGATCACGACGGCGGTCTCCTCAGCTCGCTCGTGGCGGCGGAGCTCGGCGAGCAGCGCGTCGAGCCGCGCGAGCTCGCGCTCGCCGGGGCCGACCGGGATGACGACGGCGACCATCGTCAGAGCGCCTCCGGCTGCAGGTCGCGGAATTCCCAGGCGCCGGCCGCGAAGCCGATGTTCGTGAGGTGTTCCTCGCCGAGGCGGACGTAGGCGTCGAGCAGCGGCGCCCCGGCGCGATCACGGGCGGCGTGGCGGACGGCCCGCGGGTAGGCGAGCAGCGGCCAGGCCGCCGCCGCGGGCGCCCAGCGCCGGTCGCGGAGCGCGGCGAGCGCGAGCGCGAGCGCGACGAGCGGCCACGGATACACCGTCGGTCGCATCCGCGGCCACTTGCGATACAGCCGCGCAGTGCCACGGCCGTAGGAGCGAGCGCGGCGAAGCCCGTCACGGAGACCGGGGCGGAAGTGGTGGGTGACGACGATTGACGGGTCGACGACGAGCTCCAACTCGGGGTACCGCGCGGTCACGCGCCAGCAGAGGTCGAGCTCCTCGGCGCCGAACGTGAAGCGCTCGTCGAAGAGCCCGACCGCCTCCAGCACCGAGCGGCGAAACGCCATGTTCGCCCCGACGAGCGCGTTCACCGGCCGGCGCCCGCCCGGCGACTCGATCGCGAGCTGATCGCGCAGGTAGAGCCCGAGCCGGTAGGGCAGCGATGCCGAGCGGCCGAGCGCCGCCTCGAGCGGCGCGAGCGGGTTGTTGCGTGACAGGAACCCGAGCATGTACCCGGTCGCGCCCGCCGGCCGCACCTCGCCGCCGGCGCCGGCGACGCCGGGCGCGAACGCGGCGAGCAGCCGCTCGGCCCAGTCGGGCGCGGCCTCGCAGTCGTCGTCGAGGAAGGCGACGATCTCGGCCTCGGCGCGGCGGATGCCGTCGTTGCGCGAGGCGGCGAGCCCGCGGCCCACATCGTGGCGCACGAGCGTCGCCCCGGCCCGACGGGCGACGTCGCTCGTGTGATCGCTCGAGCCGTCGTCGACGACGATGACCTGCAGCCGGTGGGTCGCGCGCTGGGCGTCGAGCGAGCCCAGGCAGCGCTCGACGCCGGCGGCGCCATCGCGCGAGCAGATGACGACGCTGAGCGCCGGCGGGGTCGCGTCCGGGGCGCTCATCCGAGGATCTCCCGGCGGTAGATGCGCATGCCGGCGCGGTCGGCGAGAAGCGCGGAGCGTCCCCCCTGCCGGAAGAAGTAGGCCTCGAAGCTCACGTCCTGGCGGGCGATGAGCCGCGCGATCCCGCGCACGAAGCTCGGGTCGGCCCCGCCGCCGCCGGCGACCGAGCGCGGCTGCAGACCCCACTCGGGAACCGCGAGCGGCTTGTGGTGGCGCCGGGCGAAGCGCACGATCGCGCCGACGCCCGCGGGACGGTCGTACAGCCAGCGCCAGCGATCGTGGACGCCCGCGGGCACGCCGTTGTCGTACACGTCGATCCCGATCGAGTCGACGACGTCGTCGCCGGGGTAATACGCGGCGAGCGAGATCGGGCGGACGCCCGCCGCCACACACCAGTCGAAGCTGAAGTGCGCGCCGCGGACCGAGCGCATCGCGCGCACCGTGCGCGCCCAGAACAACCGCCACTCGCGCTCCTGCGTCGGTGTCGTGCCGACGTTGTCGGCGTACCAGGTGCCGTTCGCCTCGTGGCCGAGGCGGATGATCGCGGATCCCATGCCCGCGCGCACGAGGTTTCGGGCGAGGAGGCGGGCGTGGCCCGTGTACGCGCCGTTCGCCCCGGCGGGACGCCAGTTCGCGTGGTCGAGCGCCGAGGGGAACATGTCGACGGTGAGCACGATGCGGTGACCGCTGCGCGCGTACGCCGTCCAGTTCTCGTCCGGGTTGCGCTCGGTGATCAGCCACGGATCGGCCCACTGCGACCATGTGGCGGCGGTGTTGTCGAACAACTCGACGCAGGTGACGCGACGGTGCATCGTGTGCTCATACGCACGCAGGTCGGACAGCGTCGGTCCCGGGTCGACACACGCCCGAGTGCCACGGTGCACGAACGGGTCGACGAGTCCACTGACGAACAGTGTTCCGCCGAGGAGCAGCGCACACACGACGGTCACCGCACCTGCCACGCGACGCCGGCTGCGAGAGCGGCGGGGGCGGCGCGGCGCACCGTGACGATCGACGGGAGATCGGGTGTCGAGCTCGAGTCGCGTCACCCCGACGGTATCGTGGGGCGCGTCCGCGACAGTGCACACGGTCACGGATCGGTCACCCATGCCTGTCTCCTTCGTGATCATCTCCAAGGACGAGCCGGCGCTCGACGCGACACTCGGCGCGCTGGAGCGCGAGCAGGCGTCCCTGCCGTGCGCGTCGGAGATCGTCGTCGTCGACGCGTCCGCGGGGCGCCTCGACGGGATCCGCGAGGCTCACCCGCCGGTGCGCTGGCACGACTTCGCGCCCTCGCCGGGGGTCGCGACCTCGATCCCGCAGCAGCGCAACCTCGGCGTGCGCCTCGCCCGCGGCGAGATCGTCGCCTTCACCGACTGCGGATGCCTGCCAGAGCCCGGGTGGGCCGCCGCGCTGCTCGCGCCGATCCTGGCGGGCGAGGAGACGGTGACCGTCGGTCGCGCGACCGGCCGCGGCCGGGCGAACATCTACCGGCACGCCTCGAGCGACGGGGCCGAGTACCTGTCCGAGTGCCCGACGATCAACCTCGCGTTCACCCGCGTCGCGTTCGAGGATGTCGGCGGGTTCGATGAGCGCTTCGCCTACGGCTCGGACATCGACTTCTCCTGGCGGCTCGTGCGGGCCGGCCATCGGCTGCGCTCCGTTCCCGAGGCGGTCGTGTCCGTCGACTGGGGCTCGCCCCGCCGCCAGCTGAGGCGCGCCTGGTCCTACGGGCGCGCCCGCGCCCGCCTGTACCGCAAGCATCGCTCGCGCCTGCGCGTCGCGTGGCGGTCCGATCCGGTCCCGTTCGCCTACGGCGCCTACGTGCTCGGGCTCCCGCTCGCGCTGCTCTCCCCGTGGTATCTCGGGCTTCTCGCCGTCCCGGCGCTCCGCAACCGCGAGGGCCCGACGGCGCTCACGCTCATCGACCACCTGCTGCTCGGCGCGGGCTTCGTCCGCGAGCTGGCCGCGCCCGGTCGCTGAGACGCTCACCGGGCTCACGGCCGCCGCCAGCCGTCGCTCGCCTGCAGGCTGCGGATCACCCGCGCCGGCGAGCCGGCGGCGAGTGTCCGAGGCGGGATCTCGCCGCGGACGACCGCACCCGCGGCGATCACCGCATGGTCGCCGATCCGCGCTCCGGGCAGCACGACCGCCGACCGCGCGAGCCACACGTTGCGGCCGATGTCGACGGGCGCGCGGGTCACCGGCCGCCCCTCCTCGACCGGGTGGAAGTCGCTGTCGGAGATCGCCACGTAGTCGCCGATCCGGCAGTCGTCGCCGATCGTGATCGCCAGCGTGGCGACGATCGTCGCTCCCTGGTTGACGAACACGCGGTCGCCGACCGTGAGCGACCCGCCGGCGAGCGCCCCGATCTCCGCGGGGGCGGCGAGACCCCGGAAGGCGACCCGTCCGAGCGCGATGCGTCCGCCGCCCTGGACGATCGGCGGCCGCCCCTCGCTCGTGACCAGCCCTTCCGGACGGATGCCGCGCCGCCGCAGCCGCACCGCGGTGCGCGCGCTGGAGATCGCCAGCCCGATCATCGGCGGATGTCCGAGCGAGGACGTGTGCGGTCAAGCGGGCTCCGCCGCGATCCGATGCAGAGAGCATGCGGCCTCCTCTCCTCCTGCGCGGCCTGCGCACCGCCCGCCGGTCCCCGGCCGCCGCGTTCGTCGGGCTGCTGCTCGCCGTCGCGGTGGCCTCGCCCGCCTCGGCGGCCCCGCCCGATCTGTCCAAGACGGCCTGCGTCTACACGAACCACTCGATCAGCGAGCTCGACGCGTTCAGCGCCATGGTCGGCCGCCGGATGAGCTGCGCGATGGTCTACAACGACGCGGTCACGACCTGGCAGCAGTGGGAGAGCCCGTGGTTCATCAACGATCACATCGCGGACAACAACTGGAGCGCGTGGGCGACCGCGCCCGGCACCTCGCGCCGGCTCGTCATCACCCAGGATCTCGTCCCGAGCGAGCTCGTCGGCCAGGACTGGCTCGACGCCGGCGCCTCCGGCGCCTACACGCAGTACGCGACGACGCTCGCCGAGAACCTCGTGAGCGCCGGGCTGGGGAACGCGATCATCCGTCTCGCCCCGGAGGCGAACGGCACATGGTTCGCCGACTCGCTCGGCTCCACGCCCGCCCAGTGGGCGCTGTGGGACCGCTTCTGGGATGTCACCGTGGAGGCGATGCGCAGCGTTCCCGGCGCCCACTTCGAGTTCGACTGGTGCGTGAGCGCGATGTACCGCAACCTGCCGCTCGCGCAGATCTACCCCGGCAGCCAGGACGTCGACATCATCGGCGTCGACGTCTACGACGACGGCAACATCGGCACGACCGGCACCGCGCGCTGGAGCACGCTCATGAACGCCGGTGACGGCCTCGGCCAGATCGTGAGCTTCGCCGCCGCGCAGGGCAAGCCGATCAGCATCCCGGAGTGGGGCGTCAACACCGTCGCGGGCGGCGGGTTCGGCGACGACCCGACGTTCGTGCAGGGGATCGCGAGCCTCGTCGCGAGCCATCCGACCGCCTACCAGTCCTACTTCTACAAGTATGGGCAGCAGACCCAGCTCGCGCCCGGCACCCAGAGCCTCGCCGCCTATCAGGCCGCGTTCGGAGCGAACGGGTACGCGCTTGGGAACGGCGCTCAGCAGGGCGCAGCCACCCCCCCGGGCACGACGTCGACCCCGGCGGCGCCCAGCGCTCCGCCGCCCCCAGCGACCGTCCCACCGGCCACGACGAGGCCGGTCACCGTCACGCGTCCGGCGCCGACGGGAACTCGAGCGTCGAAGTCCACCCGGCGGCGGGCCGGGCGCCGGCGCGCTCGCGCCCGGCGGCAGAGCCGCGCCCGCGTCCGGCCACGGGGTCGCGCCCGGCGGCAGAGCCGCGCCCGCGTCCGACCACGGAGTCGCCCCCGGCGGCAGAGCCGCGCCCGCGTCCGACCACGGAGCCGCACCCGGCGCCCGCACAGCCGAACCCGGCGCCGCCATCACGTTCCGGTCCGGCGAGCCCTGATCTCCTCCTGGGTCGCCTCACCGCTCTCCTGAAGCTCGGAGAGGATGAGGGTCGAGGCGGCGAGCGCCTCGAGCGGGTCGTCGGCCGGATGCTCGACGCGCCGGCGGCGGGCGCGCGAGCGCACCCGGGCGAGCACGCGCAGGCACTGGACTCCGTCGCGCCAGTTGATCTTCTTGCCGCTCTGCACCGAGCGGCTGTGGTACGTGACCGGGACCTCGAACGGCGGCGTCCCGCGCGCGAGCAGCTTCGCGGTGATCTCGGTGTCCAGGCCGAACCCGTCCTCGCTCAGCTCAAGCTCTCGGAAGAGGTCGACCGGCAGGAGCTTCAGGCACGTGTGGATGTCGCTGAGCGATGCGTCATACATGAGGCTCGCGGCCAGCGTGAGCGCCCGGTTGCCGAGCCGGTGCCGGTAGGACTGGTAGCGCGTATGCGCGCCGAACAGCCGCACGCCGTACACGACCTCGCAGCGCCCCTGCATGATTGGGGCGATGAGCCGCCCGAGATCGTCCGGCTCGTATTCGAGGTCCGCGTCGAACGGCACGATGTGCGTGCCGCGGGCGACGGCCCCGCCCGTCTGCAGCGCCGCCCCCTTGCCGAGGTTCCGGGGATGGTCGATCACGCGGGCGCGGGGATGGCGCAGCGCCCGCAGGATCTCGGAGGTGCGGTCCGTGCTGCCGTCGTTGACGACGATCAGCTCGAAGTCGCACGGCAGCTCGGCGCTCAGCACCTCCGCGATCGCCCTCGCGACGGTGCGCTCCTCGTTGTAGACCGGCATCACGATCGACAGCATCGTGGTCTCGCTTGAGGTGATGGGAGGATCGTCGGCCGCCACGAGGTGCGGCCTCCCGGCCGTGGGAAACGTCTCTGTGGTGTGGGTCACAGTTGCACCTGGATCGTGTGGTTTGCGCCGCCACCGCCGCGGCGCCGGCTGGCCCGGCCTCCGCGGCGACTCGAGTGGGACGCGCGCGCCCGTGCGGTCGACGCGTCCCAGGCCCTGGCGTCGCGCCTCCGGCCGTCCCGGCGCGCGCCTCTCATGGGCTACTTTTCGACTTACTCTATCGACTTAGATAGCTAAATGATCGTCGGATACGACTCATCGCCACGTGCCGGGCGCCTCGACGCGGACCGCACATGGCGCACAGCACGGCAAGCATGACGCTCACCGATCGGCGTGACGCACCTCGTACCAGCGTCCGCCTCGTCGCGCACCGTCCCGAACAGCATCAGCCCGTGCGCGCCTCCCCACTTGTAGCAGACCCCGAGCGGCTCTCAGACGGCTGTCGTGTGAACTCTCACACAGCCCGCGCGCCGGTCGCAAGCGGGCAGGCGCGCCGATCCGCCGTGGCCGTTGCCGACACGCCGCTCGCCGCGGCGCGGCGGCCCGGACGGCGCCGCACCCCGGCGGTCCCCCATCTGACAACGCACCTGGAAACACCGCAACTTTCCCCCCGCGGCCCCGCCGGGCTCACCGCCGGACGCCGCGCCCGGCCGCGGGCGCTGCCCACCGTCCCGCTGGCCGGTACGGTTGCGCGTCATGTTCCTGCTGTGGCGACTCGCGAAGCTGGTGTTCCGGCTCGCGTTCGCCGTGGCGCTCATCGTCGCCGGGTTTGTCGCCTGGGCCCTGCTGTGGCCTGTGCCGCACGTTAGGCCGGAGCGGTGTCCGTCCAATCTGCGCGGGTGCGTCGTCGCCTCGGGGCGGGTGGCCTACCACACGGCCTTCGGTCCCCACCGACACGCACACCTCGTGCTGATCAGCTCACGTTCGATCACATTGCCCGGCGTCGTGACGGCCGAGTTGCCCGGCCAGCTCCTCCGAGCGCCGGACGGACTCGGGTTCGGCGACTGGGTCAGCATCGCCGGGGTCGAGAAGATCGGCTCCCACGGGGAGCGCGACGTTCACGTCCTATGGCTCGCGACAGCCGCGGTCAGGATCCGCTGTGGTCGGCGTAGCGGCCGCCCGCTGTGCGAGGTCCGTCGCGACGGACGGCGTGCACGCTGAAACACTCGGAGCGACCCGTGCCACCCGCGGCGCCCGATGCCCGCGTCCAGCTCAGTAGGTGCCGACGGCCGCCAGAGTGCCTCCCTGGAGGATCCCGTCGGCTCCATAGCCGTACCGGTCGAGCAGATCACCCCAGCGCTCCATGAACACCGCTTCGACTCGCGCCGTGAAGACGTCGCGCCACTGCCCCGCAGCGGGGTTGCGAACGTGCTCGCTCTTGCTCGCCATGGCGTGTCGCACGTCATAGCGAGCTGCGTTGCGGCGGATGAGGCTGCGCAGGTACATCGGCAAGCCATAGTGAGCGGCCAGATCGTGCATGACGCGCGCCTCGTTGCCGAGGATCTCCTCGTAGCGCCACACCCTAACCCGTGGGTCGTCAACCGGCCATTCCCGCATCGAGTCGAGATGGCGGGAACGAAGCTCGATTTCGGCGAGCAGGCCCTGTTCGAGGTCGAGGCGCTGCAGTGCGGCGGCCAGAGACTCGCCCGGACGCATCGCGCTCGGGCGGGGACGGTTCCTCTTCGCGAGCCATTCGTCTTCGCTCGGATCGACCTCCAGGCACCAGGGCTCGGCGCCACGGCGGTGGTAGAAATAGCCGGAGACGATCAGATCCCGGGGATCGCGGACGAACCTGCTCACCCGGCAGGGGCCGAGCGAGTCAAGGTCAAGCGCGTGGTTGTTCACGGACGCGACACACAGCCCTCCTCGCCCGCGCGCGAAAGCCTCGATGTCACTGTTGAAGTGCCGGTAGCCGCCGAAGCGGCCCACCGATGCGCTCATCACCTTTCTGAAGTAGACCGTCAGACACTTGTGGTACGAGCAATGAATCCGTGCAGGCATAGCCCCAACGCCTGAACCTCCTCCGGCGGCCGCTCACAGAACCCCGGTCCGTGTGTTGGCTCTCTGTGTTAGCGGTGTGAGCGCCTCATGAAGAATACCTAAGGCTGCGCTCAATGCCAAGTGAGATGCGCCTCACGTTGCGATCGCTACAAGCCGTCGGCCGAGCGCGTCGACGTCGCCCGCGCCGATCACGAGGCAGAGGTCGCCCTCCCGGAGCGCGGATCGAAGCAAGCGCTCGGCGTCGGCGAACTCCGGCACCCAGGCGACGGGCCGGCCGCCCGCGGCGTCGGCGGCGGCGGCCGCCACCAAGCGGCCGCTCACGTCCGGGAAGTCGGCGGCGCGCTCGCGGGCGGGATAGATGCCGAGCACGACCACGACGTCAGCCGCGGCGAGCGCTCGGCCGAAGCCGTCCGCAAGTGCGCGCGTACGTGAGAACAGGTGCGGCTGGAAGACGGCGACGACGCGGCGCGGGCGCATCGAGCGGGCGGCCGCGATGACCGCCGCCACCTCGGTCGGATGGTGCGCGTAGTCGTCGTAGACGGCGGCGCCGGTCGGCGTGTGGCCGAGCAGCTCCATCCGCCGGCGGGCTCCGGTGAACGACGCAAGCGAGGCGGCGGCCTTCGCGGGGTCGGCGCCGGCCCGCGAGGCGGCGGTGAGCGCGGCCGCGGCGTTCCGGGCGTTGTGGGCGCCCGGAACGCCGACGTTCACCTCGAGCCCGCGCCAGGCAAAGCGCGAGCCGTCCGGACCGAGCTCCGGGTCCGGCGCGTCGAACGTCTCGGTGTTCGGCGGGCAGAGCGCGCGGAGCTCCGGACGGTCCCAGACGACCCGATGCTCGGCGTCGGCCATGAATCGGGCGAACGTCGCCTCGAGGTCGGCGAGCGAGGCGTATGTCGCGTGGTGGTCGAGCTCGGCGTTCGTGAGGACCGCGATCTCTGCCGAGAGTTTGAGCAGCGAGCGATCCGACTCGTCGGCCTCGACGACGAGCCACTCCCCCGTCCCCCAGCCGGCGTTCGCGCCGGTCGCGCGCAGCTCCCCGCCGATCGCGTAGGACGGGTCCATCCCGGCACCCTGGAGCGCGTGCACGATCATCGCCGAGGTCGTCGTCTTGCCGTGGGTGCCGGTGACCGCGATGCAGCGTCGCAGCCGCGTGATCTCCCCGAGCAGGTCGGCGCGGTGGAGCTCCCGCGCGCCGGCGACCCGCTCGGGGTTGTCGGACGCGACCGCGCTCGAGTAGACGAGCTCGGCGCCGGGCGGCACGTTCTCCGCGCGGTGGCCGATCGCGGGCTCGATGCCGAGCGCGCGCAGCTCGGCCATGTACGGGGTCGCGACGCGGTCGGATCCGGTGACGCGCGCGCCGAGCCGGTGGGCGATGAGCGCGAGCCCGCTCATCCCCGCCCCGCCGATCCCGACGAAGTGCAGCGCCCGCCCCGACCAGGGAGTGTCGCCTGTGCTCACGGGGCCGCAGCGTAGTCAGGCGACGCGCGCCGCCGCCAGGACTTCCCGGGCGATCGTCTCGGCGGCGTCCGGCCGGGCCATCGCCTCCGAGGCGTGCGCCATCGCGGCGAGGCGGCTGTGGTCGGCGAGGAGCCCGCCGACCTCGAGCGCAAGACGCGGCCCGGTGAGCTCGGCGTCGGGAATGACGATCGCCGCCCCCGCCCGCTCGAAGTAGCGGGCGTTGGCGGTCTGGTGGTCGGCGGTCGCGTGCGGATACGGGATGAGCACCATCGGGCGGCCGTGGGCGGCGATCTCGAACACCGAGCCGCCTGAGCGTGCGACGACGAGGTCCGCGGCAAGCAGCGCCTGTCCGAAGTCGTCGATGTAGCCGCGCAGGTCGTAGTGCGGGCCCGGCGAGACGAGATCGGGGAGGTCCCGCGTCCCGGCGGCGTGGATGACCCGAAACGTCGCTCCGGCGAACGCCTCGATCGCCGCGTGGTTGATCGAGCGGGCGCCCTGCGAGCCGCCGAACACGAGCACGCACTGCTCGTCCTCGCCGATCGAGAAGCGGGCCCGCGCCGACGTGCGGTCGGTGGCGGGCGCCGGCACCGGGCGTCCGGTGAGGACGTAGCGCCCGCCCGCGCGCCCGGGGATCGGGAAGCCGAGGCACACCCGCCGCGCGAGCGGCGCGAGCGCGCGGTTCGTGAGCCCGAGGTGACTGTCGGCCTCCATGAGCACGAGCGGGATCCGCCGCAGCGCGCTCGCCAGGCCGACCGGGCCGGCGACATAGCCGCCGGCGCCGAGCACCGCGGCTGGGCGCAGGCGCGCCAGCAGCCGCAACGCGGCGCGGAGCGCGCCGGCGTCGACGGCCGCCGCCCGGATTGCGCGCGCGGGGTGGCCGCGCGGCAGCGGCGCGACGCGGAGCGGGTGCAGCTCGTAGCCGGCGGCGGGCACGAGCTCGCGTTCGGCGCGCTCGCCGCCGACGAACGAGATCCGGGCGCCGCTCGCACGCAGCGCGTCGGCGACGGCGAGCGCCGGGACGACGTGGCCGGCGGTCCCGCCGGCGCCGATCACGACGAGCGGGGCGCTCACCTCAGCGGGCTCCCGCTGCGCCGCGACCTCAGCCGGCCGATCGCCGGGGCCGCTCGCGACGTCGCTGCTCACGTTCGCGCCGGCGTCGTTCACGCTCGTCGTCCGCGCGCCGGGAGACCGTCACGCCGTCGATCGGGTCGACGACCTTCAGTCGACGCGCCGCCGGGCGGGAGAGGTTGAGCAGCAGGCCGACGGCGGCGAGCATCACGCACAGATTCGTCGGGGCGTAGGAGATGAACGGCAGCGGCACCCCGGTGAGCGGCGCCAGGCCGAGCACCACGAAGATGTTGAGAAGGCCCTGGCACAGGATCAGCGAGGTCAGCCCGGTCGCCAAGAGCTTCGCATACCGCGTGGCCGCGCGGCGCGCCGTGCGCATCCCGGCATAGGCGATCATCCCGTACAGGAACACGAGCCCGAAGATCCCGGCGACCCCGAGCTGCTCGCCGACGACCGCGAGGATGAAGTCGGTCTGGGCCTCGGGCAGGCTGAGGATGTTCTGCACGGACTTGCCGAGCCCGACGCCGAGCAGCCCGCCGGAGCCGAGCACGACCTGGCCCTGGTAGCCCTGGTAGCCAGGGCCCTGGATCGATGCCGCGGACATCGGATGCAGGAACGAGGTGAGCCGCTCGCGCTGGTAGCGGCTCTGCATGACGATCACGAGCAGGAGCAGCGCCGCGCCGCCGACGATCAGCAGCAGGTGCCGGCCCGGCAGCCCGGCCGCGAGGAGCAGCACGAGCACGCTCGCGGCGACCACGAGCGTCGTCCCGAGATCGGGCTCGATCGCGATCAGCGCGCAGGCGGGCACGACGACGACCCCGATCGGCTTCAGCGCCTCCCCGAAGCCGGCCCTCACCCGGCGCGGGTGGTTGGCGAGGTAGCGGGCGACGTGGAGCACGAGCGCGAGCTTCATCAGCTCCGAGGGCTGGAACTGGAAGCCGCCGATCGAGATCCAGCGCCGGGCCCCGCCGATGTCGACGCCGACCAGCTTGACCCCGACGAGCAGCACGAACGCGCCGAGGAGCAGGAGCATCGTGAAGCGCTCGTCGACGATCTGCAGGCCGCGCCGCTCGAGCACGTACATCGCGACGACTCCGAGACTGCCGTAGAGGACGTAGTGCACGAACGTGCCCGTGCCGCTGCCGCCGGCGGTGAGCGCGCTCCCCGGCGAGCTTGCGCAGTAGACCATGACGGCGCCGAACGCGAGCAGGCAGAGTGTCGCGGTCATCAGGATCCGGTGCTCAAGCGGCGGCGCGACCCGCCGCGCCGCCGGCCGGCGACGCAGGCGTCGGGGAGCAGGGACGGGGGCGCGCCGAGAGCGCGCAGATGTGGCGGCGGCCATCTGCACCGACCTCTTCGACGCCGCCGGGCGCGTTCCTTCCGTGCGGTGCGGTCGGCTATAGCGCAGCGACCAGCGCCCGGAACGCGTCGCCGCGCGCCTCGAAGTCGCTGAACTGGTCGTGGCTCGCGCAGGCGGGCGAGAGCAGCACGGACTCGCCGGGGACGGCGGCGCGGGCGGCGCGCTCGACGGCGCGCTCCAGCGTCCCCGCCGACACGAGCTCGACGCCCGTCCGCTCGAGCGCCCGGGCGATTTCGTCCGCCGCCTCCCCGATCAGGTAGACGGCGCGGCAGCGCTCGGCGACCGGTCCGGCGAGCGGCGTGAAGTTCTGCGCCTTGCCGCGGCCGCCGAGGATGAGGTGCACGCCGCCGCCGAACGCCGCGAGCGCGACGAGCGTCGAGTCGACGTTCGTCGCCTTCGAGTCGTTGACGTAGGCGACGCCCGCCACCTCGCCGAGCCGCTCGAGGCGATGCGCGACGCCGGGAAACGTGCGCAGGCCCTCGGCGACGGCGTCGCGCTCGAGGCCGGCGGCCAGGCAGGCGGCCGCGGCGGCCATCGCGTTCGCGCGGTTGTGCGCGCCCGGCAGCGAGATCTCGCGGGCCGCAAGGAGCGGCTGCTCGTCCCACCACAGTTCTCCGGACTGGTGGGAGAGCTCGGCGCCCGGCCCGTCCCCCACGCACACTCGGCGCGCGCAGCCGCCCAGATCCTCGACTCCGAGCCCGAGCGGCGCGACCGCGACGTCCTCGTTCCTCTGGTTCGCGAAGATGCGGAGCTTCGCCGCGACGTAGCGCTCGAACGTCCCGTGGCGGTCGAGATGGTCCGGGGCGAGGTTGAGGAGCACCGCGACCTCCGGAGCGAACGCGAGCGTGTCCTCGAGCTGGAAGGAGGAGCATTCACAGACGATCGTCGCCTCCCGCCCCACCTCGCCGATCAGCGAGGAGAGCGCCGTGCCGACGTTCCCGGCGACCGCGACCGGACGCCCGGCGAGGCGCAGGATGTGACCGATCCACTCGGTCGTCGTCGTCTTGCCGTTCGTGCCGGTGACCGCGATGAAGCGGTTCGGGAGCAGGCGCCACGCGAGCTCGAGCTCGCCGAGGACGGCGAGGCCCGCACCCAGCGCGGCCTGCACGACGGGTGCCTCCCGCGGCACCCCGGGGCTCTTGACGATCGCTCGGGCGCGGCGCGCGAGCTCGCCGTCGAACCGTGCCCGCTCGCCGAGCGCGACCATGACTCCCGCCTCGCGCAGCCGCGCGGACGCAACCTGGAGCGCCGGCGAATCGGAGGGACCGGAATCGAGCGCCCACACGGTCTCGCCCCGCGACACCAGCGTGAGTGCCGCCGCCACCCCGGAGCGAGCGAGGCCGACGACGACGTAGGGCCCGGGCGGGAGAGCCGGCCGGCGGTCCGGGCCCCTCGGGGCCGCGCCGGACCCGTTCGATCCGGCGGCCGCGGCGTCTTCCCCGCTCACCACCCGCGCAGACTCTGCTGGTAGACGACGAAGCCGATCGCGCCGCACGCCGCGGCGACGATCCAGAAGCGCAGGATGATCTTCGTCTCCGACCACGCCTTGAGCTCGAAGTGGTGGTGGATCGGCGCCATCAGGAAGACGCGCTTGCGCAGCCACTGGAACGAGATCACCTGGATGACGACCGACACGACCTCGACGACGAAGATGCCGCCGAGCAGGATGAGCAGGAACTCGGTCTGGGTCATGACGGCGAGGCCGGCGATCGCGCCGCCGAGGCCGAGCGAGCCCGTGTCGCCCATGAAGATCGAGGCGGGGAAGCTGTTGAACCAGAGAAAGCCGATGCACGAGCCGACGAGACACGAGGCGAGCAGCGCGAGGCCGTGCTCGCCGATCGAGATGAACGTGATCCCGAGGTAGGCGACGAGCGTGATCGCCGTGCATCCCGCCGCCAGGCCGTCGAGCCCGTCGGTGAAGTTGACCGCGGTCGTCGTGCCGGCGACGACGAGATAGATGAACACCGGGAAGAACGGCCCGAAGTCGATCGAGGCATCGAAGAAGCGGACGGGCACCGAGGAGCCGATGTTCGCCAGCCGCGTCGCGATCAGCCACAGCGCGATCGAGATGAGCACGGTCACGATCAGCTTCGAGCGTGCGCGCAGTCCGAGCGACCGCCGCTTGACGATCTTCGTGTAGTCGTCGGCGAAGCCGAGCAGAGCGCAGGCGAGCGCGACGACGAACACTCCGAGCGAGCTCCAGTCGCGGTGCGAGAGCGCGAGGTAGGGAACGATGATCGCCGCGAAGATGATGATGCCGCCCATCGTCGGCGTGCCCGCCTTCGTCTGGTGGCCCTTCGGTCCCTCCTCGCGGATGTTCTGGCCGAACTCGCGCCGGCGCAGCATGTCGATGAAGCGGGGGCTGAGGAACAGGCACATCGCCATCGACGCGGTGCCGGCGATGAGAATGACCCCCGAGGGCGACCCCCCGCTCATCGGCGCTCGCTGACCTGCTCACCGGCGCGCGCGACCTCGTCGCCGGCCCGCACAGCCCACTCCCCATCCCGCTCGAGGCGACCCCGCAGGATCGCCCGCGCGACTGACACGTCATCGAACGGGATCTTCCGCCCGCCCGCGAACTCCTGGCCCTGCTCGTGGCCCTTGCCGGCGATCACGACCACGTCGCCCGGCTCGGCATCGCCGATCGCGCGCGCGATCGCGGCCTCGCGATCGGCGTCGTGGGCGACGTGCGGGCCCGCGCCCGCGAGGACCTCGGCGATGATCGCCTCCGGATCCTCGGAACGGGGATTGTCGGAGGTGACGATCACGTCGTCGGCGAGACGCCGAGCGATCTCGCCCATGAGCGGTCGCTTGCCCCGGTCGCGGTCCCCGCCGCAGCCGAACACGACCCGCAGCCGCCCGCGGGCGAGCGGCCGCGCGGCCGTGAGCACGTTCTGGAGCGAGTCGGGCGTGTGGGCGTAGTCGACGATCACCGCGAACGGCTGTCCCTCGTCGACGGTCTCGAAGCGGCCGGGGACCTGTCCGGCGGTCGCGATCGCCGAGGCGCACGTCTCGGCGGCGACTCCGAGTGCCCGGGCGGCCGCGAGCGCGCCCAGGACGTTCGAGACGTTGAACTCGCCGCGCAGCGGCGAGCGCAATGAGAGCCGGCCGTCGGGCGTGCGGACGGTGAAGCCGGAGCCGCCGAGGCCGGTGCGCACGTCCTCGGCGCGGTAGTCGGCGTCGGTCCGCAGCGCGAACGTCGTCGCGCGCTCGCCGAGATCGGCCGCGAGGCGGACGCCGTACGGGTCGTCGACGTTGACGATGAGTGCGGTGCCGGCCTCGGCCACTCCGCCGTCACCGGTCGTGAACAGGAGCCGCTTGGCCTGGAAGTAGTCCTCCATCGTCGGGTGAAAGTCGAGGTGGTCCTGCGTGAGGTTCGTGAACACCGCGGCCGCGAAGTGGATCGCGTCGGCGCGGTGCAGCGCGAGCGCGTGCGAGGAGACCTCCATCGCGCACGCCCGGTCGCCGCCGTCGACCATCTCCCGGAACGTCCGCTGCAGGTCGAGCGCCTCCGGGGTTGTGCGGGTCACCTCCCGCTCGTCGCCCCCGACGACGCTCTTGACGGTCCCGAGCAGGCCGGTCGGCCGTCCGGCGGCCTCAAGCAGCGCCCGCACGAGAAACGCGGTCGTCGTCTTGCCGTTCGTGCCGGTCACGCCGACGACCTCGAGCGCCTCCGTGGGGTCGCCGTAGAAGGCGGCCGCGGCGGGCGCCATCGCCGCCCGGACGTCGCCGACGAGCAACTGGGGCGCGTCGAGCGCGAGCTCGCGCTCGACGACGAGAGCGGCCGCGCCGCGGGCGACGGCGTCGGCCGCGAACTCGTGGCCGTCGCGCGTGAACCCCGGGACGCAGAAGAACAGCGAACCGGGGGTCACGAGACGGTTGTCGTAGGCGAGCCCGGTGATCTCGACCTCGCCGACTCGGTCGCCCGGGCGCGTGCCGATCCGCCGAGCGCCCGGGAGAACCTGATCCAGCCGCATCGCCGCCACAGCGTAGCGACGGGACCGGAGCGCCCGGCCGCGTGCCGGCCGGCGCCGTCGCCGGGTCTATCCCGAGAACCCGCGCCGCGAGCCGTTCTGAGGACGGCGGTCGATCACCCGGTCGACGAGCCCGTAGGCGAGCGCCTCCTCGGCGGTGAAGAACCGATCCCGGTCCATATCGGCATGGACGCGCTCGGTCGGCTGGCCGGTGTGCTTGGCGTAGATCTCATCCACGCGGGAACGGAGCGCGAGGATCTCCCGCGCATGGATCTCGATGTCGGCGGACTGGCCCTGGAAGCCCCCGGACGGCTGATGGATGAGGATCAGGCTGTCGGGCAGCGCGAACCGCTTGCCGGGCGCGCCCGCGGCGAGCAGCATCGAGCCCATCGACATTGCGATCCCGTAGCAGATCGTCTGCACGTCGCAGCCGATGAACTGCATCGCGTCGTAGATCGCGAGGCCTGCGTACACCGAGCCCCCCGGCGAGTTGATGTAGAGATGGATGTCCTTGTCGGGATCGTCGGACTCGAGGTGGACGAGTTGCGCGACGATCAGGTTCGCGCTCTCCTCGGTCACCTCCCCGCCGAGGAACACGACGCGGTCGTTGAGCAGGCGCGAGTAGATGTCGAACGAGCGCTCGCCGCGCGCTGTCTGCTCGACGACCATCGGAATGAGAGTCATGGCGTCCTCCTGGAGTGCGGTGCGGTGCGGGTGGCCCGCTGGTGCGATCGGGTGGTGTGCGGTAACCTGCAACCGGACGGTTGCGGACATCGATCTGCCGACCGTAGCAGACGCGCAACCTGCCAGTTGCACATTTGCCGATAGGGAGCCTGCCGATGACCGACCGAATCGAACGAGTCTGCGATCTCGATGCCGCCCCGAGGGCCGTCTGGCGAGCGCTCACCGACCCGGCGTGGCTTGCAAGCTGGCTCGCCGATGAGGCGGAGCTTGAGCTGGAGCCGGGCGGCGAGGCGCGGTTCGTCGTCGACGGCCGCGAGCGCAGCGGCTGGGTCGAGGAGGTCGTCGCCCCCGCCGGCGGTGGCGCGGGGCGGCTGTCGTTCTGGTGGCAGGAGGAGGGCGAGCCCGCCTCGCGCGTGAGCTTCGTGCTTGAGCCGACCGAGCGGGGGACGCGGCTGCGAATCGTCGAGACCCGTCCGCTCGAGGTGCTCGATCTCGTCGGCGTCCCGCTGCGCGACGCGGGCGGCGCCGGCCGCCAGTCGTTCGGGCCGGCGCTGGTCGCCGCGTGAGACCCCGGTGGCGGCCGTGAGCGGCAACGACCCCGCGGGCCCCGTGTTCGAGGCGCTCGCCGACCCGGTGCGCCGGCGGCTGCTGTCGGAGCTCTCCGCCTCCCCGGCGACGGCGACCGAGCTCGCCGCTGAGCTACCGATCAGCCGCCAGGCGGTCGTCAAGCACCTCGCGTCACTCTCGCAGGCGGGGCTGCTTGAGCGCGAGCGCTCGGGGCGTGACGTCCGCTACCGGGTGACCCCGGAGCCGCTCACCCACGCCGTCGGCTGGATGGCCCAGGTCGGCGGCCAGTGGGACGAGCGGCTGGAGCGCCTCCATGATGCGCTACGCGCTCAGGATGCCGGTTTGTAGCCCGACTGCGCGAGCCGGCCCGACCGCTCAGCGAGCCGACCTCACCACGGTTGAGTCGCGGGCGCCGAGACGTCGATGCTCTGTCGCGACGGGCCCGCGAAGCAGTCGAGCGCTGCACAGAGGTCGATGAACGCGTAGTCGCGCCCGTACCACCGCTCGAGGTTGGTGCGGGCGACATCGCTCAGGTGCCTGTCGACATCGGCGGGACTGCGGTGCGAGTTGAGATCGTCACTCGGAAGCTCGACGGTTTCCGGCAATCCAAGCAGGTCACGCAGACGCGGGAACGTCGCGGTGAGATCGGGAAGCCACAGGATGAGAAGGATGTCGTCGACACGCGACTGCATGTACTCCCAGTTGACGAACCAGTCCCAGTACGAGTCCCGCACGTGGCGGATGGCGGACATCGCCGTGTAGGCGTGGGCCCGCTCGCGAACCTCCTCCGACGACAAGGCGCGGCCGAGACTGTCGGGCGAGCGGAACTGGCGAAACGCGAGGCGCTCGGCCGGCGTCCACGGCGTGTAGTAGCGCGGCCTGCCCTCCCGCAGCCGACTATTGAAGCCGCTGACGAAGCGATCGACCGGATCTCTCACGACGAAGAAGACCTTGTGCCCCTTCTGGATCCGTGGCAGCCGCATGACGTGCCTGTGCAGGGTGAGGTCATAGGTCCCGAGCGCCGGATCAAGTTGGCTGAACACGTACTTCATTGCGGTGCCGCCGGTCTTGCCGATATGGAGCATGTGGGCATGGGGCCTTCGGACTCCAATCCCTGCCTCCAGCGGCCGAACGACGTTGCGGCGGAGCGTCATCGCGACTCTCCGTTCGACTCCCCGCTTGATCGGTCGAGACATCCTCACCCCCGGTCGCGCTCGTTTTGTGCCGGCGACTCAGCTCACGGCACGATCCCACGACGACGCAGCTCCGTGAGGAGCGCCTCGACCGCCATCGGCGCGTCCGAAGGACGCAGCGTCACCTCGGCGTTCTCGGGCGCCTCGTAGGCGTCGTCGACGCCGGTCATGCCGACGATCTCGCCGGCCCGGGCCTTCGCGTACAGACCCTTCGGGTCGCGCCGCTCGCACTCGTCGAGCGGCGTGTCGACGAACACCTCGATAAACGTGATCCCATCGCTCTCGTGGATCTCCCGCGCGACGTGGCGGCTCGCGGCGTACGGGCTGACGACCGTGACGATCGCGATCGTTCCCGCCTCCGCGAGCAGCTTGGCGGCGTGGGCCGCCCGGCGGATGTTCTCCGCGCGGTCGGCCGGGTCGAATCCGAGGTTGCCGTTGAGCCCGTGGCGAAGGTTGTCGCCGTCGAGGCGCATCGCCGGGATCCCCGAGTTGATGAGGCGCTCCTCAAGCGCGTCGCCGATCGTCGACTTACCGGCCGCGGGCAGCCCGGTCACCCAGAGCGTCGCGCCGACGTGGCCGAGCGCCGCCCAGCGCTGCTCGCGGGTCATGCGGCTCGGCTGCCAGACGACGTTGCTCGACTGCTGGTGGGCGCCCTCGCCGGTCGACGCCGGTGCGTCCGCGACGCCGAGGATCATGCCCGCCGCGACGGTCGCATGCGTCGCCTCGTCGATGAGGATGAACGCCCCGGTACGACGGTTGCGGTCGTAGGGGTCGAACACGAGCGGGGTGCCGGTGCGGAGCCGAATCCGGCCGATCTCGTTGAGCGCGAGCGAATCCGCCGACTCGTCGTGGCGCAGCGTGTCGACGTCGATCCGGTGGACGATCTCCGAGATCACTCCGCGGGTCGTGTTCGCGGTGTGCTTGACGAGGTAGCGCCCGTGCGGACGGCTCGACTCCTCGGCCATCCAGCAGACGATCGCGTCGATGTCGCGCGAGACCGTCGGGTGGTTGCGCGGACGGCAGATGACGTCGCCGCGGGAGACGTCGAGGTCGTCGGTGAGCTCGACGGCGACCGACAATGGCGGATAGGCCTCCTGCAGCTGCTCGGTATGGTTCGAGATCGCCTTGACGCGCGAGGTTTCCCCGGAGGGGAGGATCCGCACCTCGTCGCCGACCCGGAGCACGCCGCTCGCCATCTTGCCCGCGTACCCGCGGTAGTCCTGATGCTCGACGTCGCCCGGGCCGGGCCGGATCACCCACTGGACGGGGAGGCGCACGTCGATGAGGTTGCGATCGGAGGTCACCTGCACGTGCTCGAGCTGGTAGAGCAGCGGCGGGCCGCCGTACCAGAGCATGTGCTCGGAGGGCTCGACGACGTTGTCGCCGACGAGCGCCGAGATCGGGATGAACGACAGGTCGCCGATCTCCAGGCGCGACGCGAACGCCCGGATCTCCGCGCAGATCGAGTCGAACACGGCCTCGTCGTAGTCGACGAGGTCCATCTTGTTGATGCAGACGATGACGTGCGGGATCCGCAGCAGCGAGGCGATGAACAGGTGGCGGCGGGACTGCTGGACGAAGCCGTTGCGCGCATCGACGAGCACGAGCGCGAGGTCGGCGGTCGAGGCGCCCGTGACCATGTTGCGCGTGTAGCGGATATGGCCGGGCGTGTCGGCGAGGATGAACGCGCGGCGCGGGGTCGCGAAGTGCCGGTAGGCGACGTCGATCGTGATCCCCTGCTCGCGCTCGGCCCGCAGGCCGTCGGTGATCAGGGACAGGTCGAGCTCGGTGCCCCGGCCCTCGCTCGCCTCCGAGATCGCCTCGATCGTGTCCTCGAAGATCTGCTTGGAGTCGTAGAGCAGCCGCCCGATCAGCGTGCTCTTGCCGTCGTCGACCGAGCCGGCGGTCGCAATTCGCAGGAGGCTGCCGTTGACGGCGGTCGTCTCCTCGAGGGTCGTCGTCGCCATCAGAAGTAGCCCTCCCGCTTGCGGTCCTCCATCGCTGAGGCCGAGACCCGGTCGTCGGCGCGGGTCTGGCCGCGCTCGGTGATCCGCGTGGAGGCGATCTCGCGGACGACCTCCTCGAGCGTCGAGGCGCGCGACTGCACCGCTCCCGTGCACGTCATGTCGCCGACGGTGCGGTAGCGGACGACGGCCTCGAACGTCTCCTCGCCAGGCAGGCGGGGCGCGAAGTCCGAGGCGGCGTACAGCATGCCGTCGCGCTCGAACACCTCACGCGCGTGCGCGAAGTAGATCACGGGCAGCTCGAGCTCCTCCTCGGCGACGTACTGCCAGACGTCGAGCTCGGTCCAGTTCGAGATCGGGAACACCCGCACCTGCTCGCCCTTGCGGATCTGCCCGTTGTAGATGTCCCACACCTCGGGGCGCTGGTTCTTCGGGTCCCAGCCGCCGAAGTCGTCGCGGAAGGAGAAGATCCGCTCCTTGGCGCGGGCCCGCTCCTCGTCGCGGCGGGCGCCGCCGATCACGGCGTCGAAGCGGTTCTCCCGGATCGCGTCGAGCAGCGTCACCGTCTGCAGCCGGTTGCGGGAGGCGCGCGGGCCGGTCTCCTCCTGGACGCGTCCCTGGTCGATCGAGTCCTGGACGCTTGCGACGATCAGCCGCTCACCGAGCTCCGCCACCCGCCGGTCGCGGAAGTCGATCAGCTCCGGGAAGTTGTGGCCGGTGTCGACGTGCATGAGCGGGAACGGGAAGCGCGCCGGACGGAACGCCTTCTCGGCGAGTCGCAGGAGCACGACGGAGTCCTTGCCGCCGCTGAACATGAGCACCGGGCGCTCGAACTCGGCGGCGACCTCGCGCAGGATGTGGATTGCCTCGGCCTCCAGCTCGCGCAGGTGGCTGACCTCGTAACCGCTTGCACCCGAGCCGTCGGCCGGCCCCGGCAACTCACCGTCATGCGGCGCTGGTGCGTCAAGACTGTTGTTCACCTGGTCCCTGCTTTCCGTTGCCCGTGCGACCACCGGCTCCTCGCGCCGGCCGCGATGCTTGCCCGTCATCCGGAGCCGGTCGACCCGATTTCCCTATCGATGACCCAGCTGCCTGGCTTTGTAGCACACGCATCGCGGCATCAAAAGCCCGGTTGCGAATCCGATCAATCCCGGCGCTCGAACGATCGGGCTCCCGACGAGATGCCTCATTCGCTTGCTTTGCGGGGAGGATCGTCTATCTTGCTGGCGCAGGCCGCTGGAATTGGCGGCGCCGCGCTCGGGGCACTGCGGCGGGGAAATGCACGACGACTCGGAGAACGATCGGATGGCCGAGCACGCCACACACGTCACATCGCCGGAGACCAGCGCCACCCGGCCATCCTCCACCCACCTCTCGCGCGTTGCGGCCGCCGACCCGACGTTGAAGCGCTCCCAATGGGAGCGGATCGCGATGCTGGTCGGAGACCGCAAGGCGGCGATCTTCCTGCTCGCCCTCGCCTCGGTGATCGCTGCGGTCTGCGAGGCCAGCATCCTAGCGATCGCGGCGCGCGCAGCGACCGCGCTCGTCGATAAGTCGGCGCCGCCACACGGCAAGTTCGGCCCGGTCAGCCTCAACATCTCGACTCCCCACCTGCTCTACATCGGGCTCGGCCTCGCGGTGCTGCGACTCCTGCTGCAGGTGCCCACCTCCTACCTACCGGCGCGCATCGCCGGCGACGTCCAGGCGGCGATGCGCATCCGGCTGATGCGCGCCTACTCCCACGCCTCCTGGGAGAAGCAGTCGCAGGACCGGGAGGGGCACTTCCAGGAGATGATGTCCAACCAGATCCAGCAGGCGAGCGCTGGGGCGCTGCAGACCACTCAGCTGATTGTCGCGATCTGCACGTTCATGATCCTGGTGTTTGGGGCGTTCACGCTCAACCCGCTGGCCGCCGGGATCGTGTTCGCTGCGGCGACCGCGATGTTCGCCGCCATGCGACCCGCGAACGCGCGTGCGATGCGGCTCGCCCGCCAGCTCTCGGCGGCGCAGCTCGAATACGCGGGAGCGGTCGGCGAGGCCAACCGAATGACTGAGGAAACGAACGTCTTCGGTGTCGCCGGTCCCCAGAGCGATCGGGTCGCCCACTTCATCGCCGTCGCTCGCGGGCTCTTCGTGCGGGTGCAACTTTTGGCGCGCGGGGTGCCCAACGTCTATCAGAGCCTCATCTACCTGATCCTCGTCGGCGGCCTGATCGCGGTCAGCCTCTCCCACCTGTCGCATTTCTCCGAACTCGGTGCGGTCGTGCTGCTGCTCGTGCGTGCCGGGAGCTACGGCCAGCAGGTTCAGACGTTCTGGGTCTCGCTCCGCCAGTCGCTCCCGTTTGTCGAGCGCCTGCAGAACACGATCAACGCATATGCCGACAGCACGCCGGTGCGCGGCGATGTCCCGCTCGAGACGATCGAGTCGCTCGCATTCGAGAACGTGACCTACTTCTACCAGCCGGATCGACCGGTGCTCCGCGACATCTCCTTCACGGTCGAGCGGGGTGAGACGATCGGCGTCGTGGGCCCGTCCGGGGCGGGGAAGTCGACACTCGTCCAGATCCTGCTCAGCCTTCGCGATCCGCGCTCAGGCCACTTCGTGATAAACGGGATCGACGCGACCGACATCAAGCTCGCGGACCTCCACGAGCGCATCGCCTACGTTCCTCAGCAGCCGAAGCTCCTGCATGCCACGGTCGCGGAGAACGTCCGTTTCCATCGTGACTACGACGACGCCGCCGTCGAGCGCGCCTGCCGCCTCGCGCGCATCCATGACGAGATCATGGCTTGGCCCGCCGGCTACCACACGATCGTCGGCCCGCGCGCCGACGCTGTCTCCGGAGGCCAGCAGCAGCGTATCTGTCTGGCGCGTGCGCTCGTGTCCAACCCAAGCGTCCTGGTGCTCGACGAGCCGACGAGCGCGCTGGACCCGCGTTCGGAGGCGCTCATTCAGCAATCGCTCGAGGCGCTGCAGGATCAGATGACGCTGTTCATCATCGCCCACCGGATGTCGACGCTGTCGATCTGCGATCGCGTCATGGTGATCCTCGGCGGCAAGCTCGATGCGTTTGCGACCCTGCAGGAGCTCAGTGACTCCAACGACTACTACCGGTTCGCGTCGGGCTTCGCCTCGGCGTCGGCGAGCCCCGGGTGACTGCAGACCGGCCACGGGAAGGCCGACCAGGAGTCTGACGTCGTGAAGGATCTCGCCGGTATGAAGGATGCGGCCGATCGGCTCGCGCGGGCAACCCGCGCGGAGACGGTGGTTGGGCGTCCCTCGACCGTGTACTCGCACCAGCGACTGCAGCGCAATCTGCCGGGGATCGCCGCCGCGGTGGCGGCGGTGGCGAACCGGATCGGCCGTAACGAGCCGGCGCCGAACGACGAGCCGTTGTTCATCTTCTCCGCCGGCTGGCGCAGCGGTTCGACGTTGCTGCAGCGCCTGGTCGTGTCGACCAACCGGTATTTCATCTGGGGCGAGCCGTATCACCAGACCGACAGCGTGCGCCGGCTCGCGGAGTCACTCATCCCGTTCGGCACGGGATGGCCTCCCGCGGAGTATTTGTACCGGTCCGCCGACGACCCAACAGAACTGTCGGCACAGTGGATTGCGAATTTCTACCCGCCGGTCGGCAGGCTCGTCGACGCACACCGCGCGTTCGTGCGCGAGCTGCTCTCCCCACCGCCGGAGCACGCCGGCCTCCGATGGGGACTGAAGGAGGTCCGGCTGTCCGCGGAGTACGGCTTGTACTTGCAAATGCTGTTCCCCCGTTCCCGCTTTCTGTTCCTCGTACGGGATCCGCATGCCGCGTACCGTTCGTACAGTGACCGACCCACTTGGTTCGAGCGGTGGCCGCGCTCGCAGGTCCGCACCCCGTATGCCTACGGCCGACTGTGGCGACGGCTCGCCGAGAGCTTCCTGGCCTACGAGGATGCGCTCGGCGCGACGCTCATTCGCTATGAGGATCTCGTGCCGGATTCGGAGGCGCTGGATCAGCTCGACCGACTGCTCGGGTCGCCGGTCGACCGCTCGGTCCTCGAGCAGGGCATCAAAGGGTCGCAAGGGGACGGTCGCAGGTCGCTGTCGCCGCTTGAGGCGACGATGTTGGACCGCGCCACTCACGGGCTCGCATCGAGACTCGGGTACTCGGTCGCCTGATTCGTCGGTTCGTGTTTGATCCGCGCGAGTGGAGCCATCGCCGGCGAGACGACCTCTCCCGGACGTTCCTCGTCGGCTGTCCCCGATCGGGCACGACGTTGCTGCAGAGCATGTTGTTCGCGCATCCGGGCGTCTTCTCGTTCCCGGAGACGTTCTTCTTCGTGAAGGCGTTCAACCTGGAGGGCAGGCGTCATCGTCTCGGCCTGGCGGCCGAGGGTGCGCCCGAGGCATGCCGATCCGTGGTGTCGCTCGGCGTCGCCCCCCGGGCCCCGCGAAAGGGCCTCCTGCCTCGGACCGAGGTAGCCTACGCACGCTGGTTCACCGGGGCTCTCGACCGCGCGGCGCGCACCGCGGGCGCACGAATGTGGGTCGAGAAGACCCCGACCCACCTGGCTCGAGTGGATCTCATCTCGCGCCTGGTTCCGGGCGCACGGTTCGTCCACATGGTGCGGGCCGGGGCGCCGACGGTCGCCTCGCTAGTCCAGGTGACCCGGGACTATCCCGGGGAGTGGGGCGGCGAGCGCGACATCGAGGCGTGCGCCGCGCGGTGGAGCCGCGACGTCGAACTCTCGGCGAGCCACGCGGGGGACCCGGCGCACCTATTCGTGTCCTATGAACGACTCGTGTCCGACCCCGCGGCCGTCATCTCGGCGCTCTGCGCAGCGCTCGAGCTCGAACACGACGGGCCGACCGTCGAGCGCATGTGCAGCGGCTACACCGGCCCGGCCGACCGAGTGAGCGCCGACGAGCCGTGGAAGGCCGGGATCACGGCGCCGCTCGTCAACCGCAACGCAGAGCGCCTCGTCCGCCTGTTCGAACCCTCGGAACGCGATCGACTGCACGAGATGCTCGCGCCGGCCGAGCGTCGTCGCGCCGCCCTCCCATTCCTCTGATCGCCACGCGCCAATGGACGAATCCGTCATCCGGGTGGCTCAGTTTCCACCTGTCGATCCCTCCCAGCCGGCGAGCTTTCCCGCCTTGCTGGAGCGCGCGACGGAGGCCGCCGGCATCCATGCCGCGCACACCGAGCGTCTGCGCACAAGGTGGGCGCTGCGCCAGCGACAGGCCAACGTCGTCCATCTGCATTGGCTCGAGTACATCGTCACCGTCGAAGGCGGATCGATCGGTGGGTGGGTCCGCACGCTCGTGCGCACCACCCGGCTCCTCGCAAGCCTGCTCGTCCTCCGCACGCGCGGCGTCGGCATCATCTGGACCGTCCACAACCTCATGCCCCACGAGGCGAGTCGTCCGCGCATACAGCGGTTCATCGCTCATGCCACGTACCTTCTCTGCGACGAGGTGATCGTGCATTCCGACTACGCTGCCGCGCGGGTCAGGACGACGTTCCGCGGAGCGCGGCGACGATCGATCCACGTGATCCCGCACGCGAACTACGTCGGTGCTCATCCACCCGCCGCGGAGTCACCCGACGCCTTCCGTGACCGGCTCGGCGTTCCCCGCAACGCATACGTGTATCTGTGTTTCGGGCAGATCCGCAGGTACAAGCGCCTGACGCATCTCGCAGAGGCATTCGGCCGACTGCCCGATGAGGACGCCCGACTGCTCATCGTGGGCAACGCGGTCGACTCGGAGGAGGCCGCCCGTCTGGACACACTCGCCGCGAAGGACCCCCGCATCCTGCTCAGACCCGGGCACGTTCCCGACGAACTCGTCGCGTCGATCCACGCGGCGACCGACGCGGCAGTCATTGCCTACCGGGACGTGTTCTCCAGCGGGGCCCTGATGCTCGCCCTCTCGCACGGCGTGCCGGTCGTCGCGCCCCGCTCCGGCACCGTGAGCGAGCTATTCGCTCCCCCCGCGGTGGAGTTCTTCGACGGCAGCGACGACGATCTCCGCGACGCGCTTACGCGCGTCCGCTCACGTCGCGGCCCCGAGCAGGCGGAGGCTGCCCTGCGCGCCGCGCACGCCCACTCGTGGTCGGAGGCGGGCCGCAGGACCGCACTCGTCTACCGCCTGGCGCGGAATCGGCACCGGCGCCCGCAGAAAGACGCGTCGAATCAATGATGCTGAGCGCTGTCCAAACCTCCTGAACTCTTATGCCGACAGCTGGGACTGCTGACACATGTGTGGGTATGCTCGGCGCTCATGCTCAGGAGCGACGCCGGGACGGCCGCTGACATACTCGAGGAGCCCGAGGTCTGGCACGCGGTCGGCGTCCTGGTTGACCGGTCCCGCTCGCTCTCGGATCTCCACAGTCACGGTCTCCACCTCATCGCCGCCCGCCTCTGGCGTGCGAGAGCGCGCGAGATCCCCGACGAGCTCGCGCGGCAGGAATTGTTCGCCGTCTGGCAGGTGCACGTTGCCGACGAGATCCTGCGAACGATCTCGGAGATCATCGACCAGGACATCATCGTGCTGAAGGGCATCGCGGCGGCCGGTCACTATCCAGATCGCGCGCTGCGCCCGTTCGGAGACCTCGATCTCTTCGCGGCCGATCCCGTGCGTGCGCAGCGCCAGCTCCTCGCCGCGGGCTTTCGGCGAGTCGCCGGCTTCGAGGAAGGCTTCTTCGATGGTCATCACCACTTGGAGCCGCTCGAGCTCCCCGGACGTGAGACCCTCAAGGTCGAGATCCACTCGCGCGCACCGTGGGTGAATTGGTGCCCGTCTCCGTCGTTCGGTGAGCTGCGCGGACGCGGCCGGCCGGGTCCAGCTCCCGCAATTTGGCTTCCGGATCCGATCGACCATGCGCTGATCCTCGCCTGTCACTCCTGGCATTCCCTGCCGCTGCGACGAGCGCTTGACCTCGTCGATATCGCGCTCGTCGCGGACGGCGTGGATCGGCAGGCGCTTGCCCAGCTGGCCCGGCGCCGGCGGGTGTCCCGACTCTGGAAAACGACGCTCGCGGCGAGCGACGCCCTGATGTCGCGCGGCTCGGATCCGCTGCCACTCCGGATCTGGGCACGGGACCTTCGGGCCGTCCGGGAATGCTCCCTCATCGAACGGCATCTGCGCACGTGGCTCGCTCCGTTCTGGGCCCGGCCCCCGCAGTTCGCCGCGCTCGAGGCGCTGCACGCGATTGCGCTGGACGTACTCCCGACCGGTGGAGAGACTTGGCCGGAGAAGCTGGAGCGTACTCGACGAGGTGTCCAGCATCCACTCCGCCCGATCCGGGATCATGATAAGGCTCTGGGACCGTCGGCGCGCCGGCTGCGACCACGCGACGGCCGCTCGTCAGGCCCGACGGAGGCATCAGTCCCGGAGGCTAGGCAGATCGGCTAGCATCAGCTGACGGGGCTGGAGATCACAACGCGATCGCGGGGGTGTGAGATGGGCATCGGGTCACTGCAGGACCGACGCGCGGGCGAGGCTCGCGGCCGCGGGTCACGTCGCAGGACGCGTGCCGCACTCGTGGGCGTCGCAGTGACGCTGGTCGCCCTTGGCGCCGTCGTTTCGGTGGCGCTCTCCCGGACCGGCTTCGCCCCGACTCTCCGCGCCGCCAGCACGTTCGTCGTCTTCGATCAGCACGTCAGCCTGACCGGGACCGCTCCCCCCGGGAGGGTCACCCTTTACGCGCGACATTTCGGTGACTCGACCTACAAGCGGGTCGCGCGTACTCGCGTCCGTGATGGACGGTTCCACTTCTCGCCGGTGCCGGGGATCGCCACCACCTACAAGGTCAGCACAGGCACGGTCGCAACTCAAGCGAGTCGCCCGGTTCGGGTCTATGTGCACCTCGATGTGACGCGCTTCAGCTGCAGCCTCTGCATCCCGGGCCCGCCCCCCGGTCGGCAGCAGCTGCACTATGCGCTGATCATCCGCGTGCCGGCCTCAGACTACCGATTCGTCCTGTCGGAGCCGGTGTACCTGTATGTCGGCGCCGCCACCGCGAAGGTCCGGACGGAGAAGCGGGTCGCACAAGTGAAGCCAAACCGGGTCGGACGCTCGACCGTCAAGGTCAGTGGTAGCATCGCAGTAGACGTGCCTGCTGGAGGGCGTGTGCGATTCACGGCGTGCGATCGGTCCGCCGAGCGGCGGACCGGGGTGGGCCTGCCCTGGATCCACGACTGCGGCCGTCCACAGCTCAGCCATAGTCAGTTCACTCGGTACGTCGGCTGAGACCACCCTTATTGCGTGCGTCGAGGCACGGCTCTCCCGACGGAGAGTCGTCCCGCGACCTCCGCGCGCTCATGGGGATGCTGCGAGCCGTCGGCGGGCGGAGGCGAATAGCAGGCGGACCGTGAAGGGGATCCCCTCGATCACGTACCGACGGAACAGCCGGCCCGGCTCGCGGGAGAGACGGTGCGCCCATTCGAGGCCTGCCTTCTGCACCCACGCCGGCGCGCGCCGCTGGTCGCCCGAGATGAAGCTCAGGCTGATGCCGATCCCGAGGAACCAGGTGGCCGGAAGGAACGGGCACAAATCGATGATCAGCCGCTCCTGCTTCGGAAATCCCAGCCCGACGTAGACGATCGCCGGCCGAGCGCACCGCAGGCGGTCGATGATCTCGGCCCGCTCGCGCTCGTCGCGCTCGAACCCGAGCGGCGGACAATGCGTTCCGGCGATCATGATCCCTGGGATCTCCGCCTCGAGCCGCGCCGCGGCCCGCTCCGCCACGCCCGGATCACCCCCCAACAAGAACAGCGGCGCCCGTGCGCGCGCCGCCTCACGGGCGAGACTCCAGACGAGGCTCGATCCGGCGACCCGCTCTGGCAGAGGGGTGGCCTGGAGCGCGCTCGCCCAGATCAGCGGCATGCCGTCGGCGACGACCAGCGAGGCGCGGGCGACGAGCGCCCGGAGATCGCGCTCGCGGGAGAGGAGCCTCAGCTGGTGCGTGTTCGGCGTGCTCACCCAGCCACCCTCCCCGACCCGCCACTGCTCGACGATCCATGCCGCGGCCTCTGCCTCCGTCACGGCCGCGAATCGCGTGCCCATGAGGTCGACGAAGTTCATCGCGCGCTGATGCTAAAAGGCGATGTGGATGACGCCGGGCGTGTACTCAGCCGACTGACGCAGCGGTGGTGCCGATCTTAACCGGACCGAAATATGCCACCTGCGTCTGGTTCCAGGAGTCAGAGCGGTAGATCCCCTGCTTGAGATAGGAGGGATCAACGATGTATCGACCGTTCTTCATGTAGTGGTTCATCGTCGCGCCGTGAGTCACAGGCAGCACCACACGTCCGTCGATCGCCACGGTGATCCAACCGATGGTTTTGACCGGGGAGAAGTGGATACCGACGCGCAGCGCGATCCAGCGGCCTCTGACCAGAGCCGCGAGCGGATGATTGATGTGCTTGCCGTCGAGAACCAGCTGCCGCCCGGCGACCCCGAGCGCGACCGCGGGCGAGCCCGTGTACTCGCCCTTCCACTGCGTGAGATCGAGCCAGTGGCTCGGGTCCCGGCTCTCCGCGAAGTTCGGCGGGAGATACATCGCCCAGGAGTACCACCGCGTGGAGCCGACGGGGTCGGGCCAGTCGGTCGGCGCCGTGCCCGAGCTCCCAAACCTGGCATAGACCTCGGCTCGACTTGCGCGGTAGCCGCTCGTCTGGGTGACGTCGCCGTGGAGACCCCCGTGATCGAACGGCCGCAACTCGACCCGCATGACCGACCCAGAGGGCCGATATCGGTCGGCGCGGCTGCCCGGCGCCGGAACCAGGCGAATGCGACTGTACTGCTTGCGCCCCGCGCTCACCGGAACCTGGACCTTCTGCCAACAGCCGCGAATCGCGGGCGCACCTGTCTTCGATCCGTATCGGGTCTCGAAGATCAGGCCCCGGTAGCCATCCTTCACTCGCTTCGGGGACACCTTGAGGTCACAGTTCGATCTCGTCGGGGTCGGTCCGCCGGTCGTCGTGACGGCCGACGACCGGCCGTGGTGACCATTGCCGGAGCCGCCGCAGCCGACGAGAATCACGCCCATCACGGCGGCGAGCATCGATACCCGCGCAGCACCAGTCGCGGCATGTCGGGGCGCGATCATCGCACAAGAACTATCACAGCACCGCTACGATCTCGCCATGCGTCGCGCATGGGGCCAGCGAGCGTGAGAGACGAGACTCACGCCCTCACCAGCTAGAGCGTTGTCATCGACGGGAGACACCGTCGCGGGCGCTCCGATCGCCTATATCTGCTCCGCTTATCCCGCGATCTCGCACGTCTTCGTCCTGCGCGAGGTGGTCGCGCTGCGTCGCCTCGGGCTCGACGTACACACCTTCAGCGTGAGGCGCACAGCCACGGCGGATCTTCTCTCCGACGCCGATCGCACCGAGGCCGCGCGCACCCATCACCTGCTCCCGACCACCCCCGTGCGACTCGCGAGGGCGATCGGACGCCTGGTCGCCTCCGGGCCGGGGCGCACAGCGCTCGTCGCCGGCGTCCGTGAGGCCTGGCGCATGCGTCGGCCGGGCGCCCGTTCTGCGCTGTGGCAGTTGTTCTACCTGACCGAGGCGATCCTGCTCCACGACGAATGCGCTCGCCGATCGATCCGTCACGTCCACGCCCACTTTGCGAACGTCGCGTCCGACGTGGCCCTGCTCACAGCCGTGATGGGCGCCGCACGGCAGCCTGAGGATCCCTGGAGCTGGAGCTTCACCATGCACGGCCCGGCCGAGTTCTGGAACGTCAGGGAACATCGCCTGTCCGACAAGGTCCAGAGCGCGCGGTTCGTGGCGTGTATCAGCGACTTCGCGCGCAGCCAGCTCATGTCCCTTGCGCCCGAAGCGAGTTGGGAGCGGCTCCACGTGGTCCACTGCGGCGTAGACCCTGCAAGCTATGGGAGAAGTCCCGGCGCGCGCCTGACCGAGCCGCCACAGGCACGGCTGGTGACGGTTGGCCGGCTCGTCGCGGTCAAAGGGCAGCTGCTGCTCATCGACGCGGTCGCCGAGCTCCGCGCCCGCGGCCTGGAGGTGACCGCCGAGATCATCGGCGAGGGGCCTCAGCGTCCAGTGCTCCAGCGGCGGATCGCCGAGCTCGAGCTTGAGGACATCGTCGCCCTGACGGGCGCGCTCAGCCAGGACGAGGTGCCCGCTCGCCTGCGCGCCGCGACGGTCTTCGTGCTCCCGAGCTTCGCCGAAGGAGTCCCGGTCGTGGCGATGGAGGCGATGGCTCTCGGGGTGCCGGTCGTCGCCTCCCGCATCGCGGGAGTTCCCGAGCTCATCGAGGACGGCGTCTCCGGCGTGTTGACGACGCCGTCCCGGACCGACGAACTCGTCGAGGCGATCGAGCGGCTGGTTCGCGAGCCGGCGCTGCGCGAGCGCCTGGCCATCGCCGGCCGTGAGGCGGTGTGGAGGAGCTTCGACGTCTCCGAGCAGGCTCGAATCCTCGTTGGGCTGTTTCACGACGCGCGCGGTGCCGGTATGCTGCCGCCCATGCCCGGCACGAAGGGCGGTGTCCGCACCGCGTGACTCGGGTTCGCCAGCGCCGCTGGATGCGGCGCCTCAGGGGGATGATCTACACGAAGGTACGTGGATACCCGCCGCTCGATGAACTCGTCGAGCGCGGCCTCGTGCTCGGCCGCGGAGTGAACATCACACGCGACGTCGTGCTCGACCCTGCGCACTGCCATCTGATCGAGATCGGGGACCGGACAACACTCGGTCCCGAGGTTTTGGTCCTTGCCCACGACGCCTCGACCAAGCGACACATCGGCTACACGCGCATTGCGCGTGTGCGGATCGGGACACGGGTGTTCGTCGGCGCTAGGGCGGTGATCCTGCCCGGAGTCACGATCGGCGACGACGCGATCATCGGCGCGGGCAGCGTCGTCAGCCGCAGCATCGCCCCCGGCATGGTCGCGGTCGGAGCGCCGGCCCGTGAGATCATGACGACGCAGGAATACGTAGAGCGTCACGCGGCGCGCCTGGAGGACGCGCCGACATACCCCGGAGAGGGCTGGACCCACCGTCGGGGGATGACCGCGGGCCATCCCGAGCGGATGGTGGAGGATCTCGCCGACACCGATGGCTACATCCAATGAGCGACCCCACCGGGAGCGCTCCGAGCTACACCGTCGTCTCGCCGGTTCGCGACGAGGCCCGCTTCCTGGCCACCACCGCCCGCTCGCTGGTCGCACAGACGCTGAGGCCTCGCCACTGGGTGATCGTCGACGACGGCTCGACCGACGCGACCCCGGAACTCGCCGAGCGCCTGGCCGCCGCCCACGACTGGATCACGGTCGTCCATCGACCGCGCCGCGTAACGCGCGAACGCGGCGCTCCGATCGTCCGGGCCTTCAACGACGGACTCTCGCACGTGGAGCGCCCGGGCGACGTTGTGGTCAAGCTCGACGGGGACCTCCATCTCCCCGCCCACTACTTCGAGTGGGTCCTCGCCGTCTTCGCCCGGGAGCCGCGCGCCGGGATCGTGGGCGGCACCGTCTACGTCCCGGAGGGGGATCGCTGGGTCCCCGACGCCGTCGGGCGTCACACCGTGCATGGGGCGATCAAGAGCTACCGCCGTCAGTGCCTGGAGGAGATCGGGGGCCTGCGCGAATCGATGGGTTGGGACGGCATCGACGAGTACGCCGCCCGCAGCCGCGGCTGGCGGGTGCTGCCGCTCAGCGAACTCGGCGTCCTGCACTACAAGCCGCGAGGCTCCAAACAGCACTGGCGCCGAGCACGGTGGGAGGAGGGACGTGGCGCCCGATACATGGGCTATCGGTGGCATGGGATCGTGCTTCGGGTCGCCTACCGCTCGGTTCGCGAGCATCCCCCGGTGCTCGCGGGCCTGACGTTGGGCACCGGGTATCTGTGGGCGACGGTCCGGCGACTGCCCCAGTGCGACGATCGGCGCGCGGTCGACCTCCTGCGAGAGGAGCAGGCGGCACGGCTATGGAGGCTGCTGCGGGGAGGCGGCGACGTGCAGCCCGATCGGCTGGAGGGAGGCGGACCGGCGTTTTGGACGCTTGACTCTCCGCTACCTGGTGAGCGTGCCGCGCCATGAGCGGACCTGCGACGGTGCCGGTTTCGGTCATCATCCCGGCGCACAATCGCCCAGTCCTGCTTGAGCGGGCGCTCGCGAGCGTCCGCCGCCAGACTGTCGCCCCCGCCGAGATCCTCGTCGTCGACGACTGTTCGACCGACGAAACCCCCGAGGTCGCCGAACGCCTCGGCTGCCGCGTCCTGCGCCACGACCACAACCGGGGTGCGGCGGCCGCTCGCAACACCGGAGTCGCGGCCGCAAGCCAGGAGTGGCTTGCCCTGCTCGACTCCGACGACCGCTGGCTGCCCGCCCACCTGGAAACCGCGTGGCGCGCACGCGACTCCCACGATCTGGTCAGCACCTCCGCACTGCTCATCACCGGGGAGGGGAAGCCCACGCGGGTGATCGGCCCGCCGTTCCACCGGCCGCGCCGGCTGAGCGGGCCGGGCAGCCTGCTCTGGCCCGAGAACATCGTCGTGGCCAGCGGGTCGCTCGTCCGCAGGGACGCCGTTCGCGCGGTCGGCGGCTACGACACATCCCTGCGCTGGGCCGAGGATTTCGATCTCTGGATGCGACTTCTTGCGCACACCACTGGAGTCGCCCTGCCGGACGTCACGGTCCTCATGACCGTGCATGAGGGACGCAAGTCCTCGCATGCCTCCGGACCGAGCGCCGCGCAGCGGGCGATCGTTGGCAGGGTGCTCCGCGAATCGGGCGATCGCGTCCGCGCCGAGCGGCGGCTTGGCGTTCGTGCCTGGGACGACCTGCGTCGAGCACTGCGCGACGGGAGTCGAGAGCGTGCGCGGGCAGCGGTGCCGGCGTTGTTCGCCAATCCCCAGCGGGTCATCGGCGTGCTCGGGATCTGGGGATGGCGCCGCCAGATGAAACGGCGGGCCCGCGCATACGGCCCCGACGGCAGCCCGCGTGTCGTGGTGAGTTCGTGGCCAGCCGACCGGCCATTGCCGCGCCGCGGCGGAGAGATCCTGGAGGACCGTCGGGATGAGGCGCCGGTGCGCCGAGCCGCCGCCCTCATCTTCTCCCCACCTTCATCCGTTATCGTCAGTCGTCCCATCGAACGGCGGCTGGTGTCGCTGATGGGGCTGGTGGCGCGCGAAGGTGGGGACGATGCGGTCGAACAAACGTCCAGTTCAGGAACCTGAATTAGTGCGATGGCCTACGATCCGCTCGGGGCTTCATCGCTGCCTGGCAGCTGATCGTCGAACAACACAAGAACTGGAGAAGGCGTGACGGTTTCAACACCTCCCTCCGCTCCGCGCCCGGCTCCCTGGCTTGACCAGCGGCCGGTCGTCGAGCCTTGGCTGGGACGCAAGCTGAAGCGGCTCTGGTGGCTGCCGATCGTGCTCGCGGTCATCCTCGGCGCGGCCGGCGGATATCTCGGTCTCAAGCGCACGCCGCAATACACGGCGACGACCAAGCTGACAGTCGGCTCGGTTGACTACCGCACCCAGTCGGTGCCGGGCTTCGTCCAGGCCGCACAAACGCTCGCCGACTCCTACGCGCTCACCGTCCGCAGCGGCGCGGTGCTGGCGCCCCTGGCTCGGTCCCAGCACATGACCGAAGCCGCGACGGCGAACGCCGTCACCGCCACCGCCGTTCCGAACAGCACGATCTTCTCGATCTCGGCCACGATGCCGACGAAGGCTGCGGCAATTCGGCTCGTCGACGCGGCGACGAAGCAGACCCAGCAGACGGTCGCGTCGCTGAACACGACAACCGCCGACGCCGCGAAGGCGCTCCGGACGTTCCGTCGCTACGCCCGGGAGGTGTCGATCGCCCAGCAGAAGTTGGCTGCCCTCCGCAAGTCGAAGACCGCGAGCCAGTCTGCACTGGAGAACGCCCAGACGGCGGCCGCTGAGGCGGAGGCGCTGGCGGGTGCCTACAGCACACAGTACCAGGCCCTCATCACCGGCAACACGCCACAGACCGAGGCCCGCACGCTCACCGTCATCCAGCCTGCCGTGAACGCCTCCAGCGACAAGCGGAGCTACCTTGAGCGCTACGTCGCGCTTGGTCTCGCCGCGGGTCTCGTCCTCGGCGTGCTGATCGCGTTGATCATCCCCGCTGGACACCGGCGGCGCGCGCCGATTCCCGCTGACGCCGGATGAGCACGAGCGGGCTCGCCGCGATCTCGAGCATCAGCACCAAGGTCGGGGGTGGCCCCGGCCTGCTGATGCTCGGCATCCTTGGCGTCGCCCTCGCCGGCCTCGCCGTGATCGCCATCAAGACGGTGCGTCCGTCGCTGCTGGCCACGATCGCACTGGATCTCACGGTCTTCTCCGGCAACTGGAAGTACATGCACATCCCGTTCGGCCTGGACGACGTCGTGATGGCGATGGCGATCGCGGCGGCGGTCTATCGGGCATGGAGCTCTCGGCATCCCGAGCGCTTCACGCTGCGCCCCATCCACCTCGTGCTCGCCCTGATGATCACCTACGCCGTGATATCGGCCCTCTGGTCGGGAACGCTCTCGAACAAGAGCGACCTCTTCGAGATCCTCACCTCGCTTGGGGTCGTGCCGTACGCGCTTTTTGCGCTGGCGCCCGTCATCTTCGGCACCCCCCGAGACCGCGTGATCCTCCTCTGGGGACTGTTCGCGCTCGGCGTCTACCTCGGGATCGGCGCGCTCGGGGAGACACTGCACATCCACACGCTCGTGCTCCCGAAGTACATCCTCAATCCCTCGCTCGGCATCCACAACGATCGGGTGCGAGGGCCGTTCCTCGAAGCCTCGCCCGAGGGATTCGCCCTCTTCAGCACCGCGTTCGCGGTCGCCTGGGTTGGTCTCCGGACGCGTCGGCTCGTGCTCCGCGCGTTCTGCGCGATCATCGTCCTCTTCTGCCTGATCGGGACCTTCGGCACGGTGACCCGGGCGGTGTGGATCGGCTGCGCGGCGGCCGTGCTGTTCACGATGGTGTGGCACCCGCGGCTGCGTCGCTACGCGGTGCCCGGCATTCTCGGCATCGCGGTCGTCGTGCTCGTCGTGATGGCGCTTGTTCCGGGGCTGTCCTCGCTGGCCTCGAGCCGCGCGAGCGATCAGCGTCCGGTGTGGGACCGGCTCAACTCCGATCGGGCCGCGCTTCGACTGTTCGAGGCCAACGCTCTGTTCGGCTCGGGCTGGGGCACCTACGGGGTCAAGAGCATCCCGTACTACCAGGAGGCCAACTCATACCCGCTCACCTACGTCGGTGTCGTCCACAACGTGTACCTCAGCCAGTTCGCGGAGCTCGGACTCCTGGGCGGGGGCCTGTGGCTGATCGCGAACCTGCTTGCGATCGGAGACGCGCTCAAGGGGTCCCGCGCGCGCGATCTCGCGTCCTGGCGGATGTTCGCGTTCGCGGCCGTGATCAACTGGACGATCAACGCGGCGTTCGTCCCACTTGTCTACGTGATGCCGAACGCGCTCATGTGGGCGCTGCTGGGGATCGCCGCGCTCCCCAGCCCGGACACCGCGCCGACGACGTTCCCGGCGCAGATTCCCGTGCCCGTGCCTGTCGAGCTCCCGATGGAGCCGGTCGCGACCTGAGCGATGGGGGCGTGGAACGCGGTTGACCGCGCGCTTCGCCCGGGGTGGGGCATTCGGCGCGCGATTAGGGTGAGCACCGCCCCGGCGCGAATGCTGCCCACCTGTGTGATCATCGGCGCGCAGAAGTGTGGCACCACCTCACTTCACGCGTACCTCGACGAGCATCCCGACATCGGGGGCTCCCAGACGAAGGAGGTGCGCTACTTCGACCAGCCTGATGGCGCACACTCCGTGCTCTGGTACCGCGCGCATTTCCCGCTAAGGGGGAGGTTCCGGTTCGCGATCGAGAGCTCCCCGTACTACCTCTTCCATCCGCGGGCGCCGCAGCGGATGAGCGCGCTGATCCCGGATGCGAAGCTGATCGCGCTGCTTCGCGACCCCGTCGCGCGCGCCTACTCGCACTACCACCACGCCCGGGCGCACGGCAGGGAGACGCTCCCCTTTGCCGAGGCCCTCGAGATCGAGCAGGCGCAACTGCCGGCCGAGCATGAGCGGCTAGAGCGCGATCCGACGGCGAACTCGCGCATCCATCGCCGCTACTCGTACGTGAGCCGCGGCCTGTACGCCCCGCAGATCCAACGATGGTATGACTACTTTGGGCGCGAACAGCTGCTCATCCTCGAGAGCGAGCGTCTGTTCGAGGACCCGGCGGGGACGCTCACGCAGGTCCAGGAGTGGCTCGGCGTTCGCCCGCACCGTCCTCGCAACCTGCGCCCGCACAACACGCGGGACTACGACGCCATCGACCCGCCGTTCGCAGCGCAACTCCGAGAGCGGTTCGCGGCCGATCGCACCGAGCTCGAATCGCTCACCGGCATGACCTTCCGCTGGCCCCGTTCGGAAGTTCCTGCAGCCTAGTAGAGCTTCCACCCGAGCCGAGACCGACCGGTAACCCCGGACGCTGGCTCAGCGCTTGTTCGCCAGGGCTGAGAGGTGGTCTTAGAGCGCGGTGGTCACGGAAACCACGGCGCTGACCGGCGCCACGGCGCTCTGCCAGCAGGGGCCGTAGCAGCCGACCACCAGAACGCCGCGGAGTGATCGTCGGGCATCGGGGCCGCACCTGTCGCCGGGACTGTCCCGGGCGCGCTCCATTGCAGGTCGAGGATGGCGTAGATCCCGACCGCGTTCAGATCGGCCACGTAGGCTTCGATCGCCTACTCGCAGGCCGGCGCGGTCCCGTAGGCGGGCAGGCGGTTGATTCCCAGCCAGCAGTCCTCGTTGCTCGGGATGCGCACTGGTTGGCGTGCCCGGCGGCGATCTCGGACGCCGCCGTCGCGTCCCCGGGTCCCGTCATGTATCCGGTGCCCTTCACGCAGGCTGCCTCTATGCCTCCGCGATCGACGCCGAGCAGGCGGAGTGGCTGCCCCGTGCCGGTCCACGAACTGTTTCCCACGATCGAGAATCGTTATGGGGTCGCGTCAGCGGATGCCGGCCGGACTCCCGGAGGTCCGGGCGGCGGTGACTCCCATGCCGACCGCGAGGGATTCCACGACCATGACGAGCATCAGGCACAACGCTCGGCGCGCCACGGACGGAAGTGCCCGACCTGCATCGACAACCCCGCGCCCCGGCCGGGCGCCGTCCGCGTCTGCACCGCACGCACGGCGGGGAGCGTAAACCCAAAACGTGAGCGTCGGCCATCAACTCCGCCGCCGACCGTAAGCCACGGGACAGGCTTCAGACGTCGTCCGAGGAAGTGCTCGGCGACGCGGAGGGACGGGTCGCGACCGCTCGGTCTGCAACCGATGGCCGCATTCCGGCGCGGGGCCTCGCCGTCCAAGCGAACCGGACACCCGGTTGGACGATCGTCCGACGGCCGGGTCGTTCCGCTCCCGGAACGAACGTCGAGGGCCGACGCATGTGGTGTGTCCCGCCTCCTTCTCTCATCCATTGCCCTGCGCCTGCTCGCGGCATGCTGCGCAGCGACTTTCGGCATCACCGCAAGCGCCGGCGTCTCGCGCGCCGACTCGGCCGCGCGCCACGCCTGTGCGCACCATCACCGCCGCCATGCGGATCGCCGCCGGACCTGCCCTCGCATTCGCTTTACGCACCGTCCCCTCCGTCGAGACGCGGCGCGCGATCGCGCCCGACCGGCTCGGCACCGCCGGCCGGCCCGCGCGGCCCCGGTAAGCGTCTCCCCGACCACCCCGGTTAGGACGACCACGACAAGCACTCCGGTCACAAAGACGACGAGCGCTCCCGTGGCCACGAAGACCGTCCCGGCGAGGACTTCCCCAACGCCGACCACGACGGTCGGACAGGCGACGACCACTCCGACGGGCGCCGGTGGCCAAGTCCTGTTCGACCCGACGTATCCCTCCTCCGGCGACTCGACCGCCGTACCGGCCACCGGCTGGCATACAGCGCAGGTTCCCTCCGATCAAGGGGTTCCGCAGGACAGCCGGGTCGCCTTCACCGCCCCGCCGGGCTCGCCCGGCGACCCAAACTTCCCGTCGGGCAACGTCGTCCGCTTCCAGCTCGACCCGTACTACACCTCCCCCGGCGTCGCCGACGGCGACGTGACCGATACGGGCGGCTACCTGGCCAACCGCGTCGAGATCTACGGTCGCTACGCCGGGCGCGACGTGCCGGCGAGCGAATGGCCGGATCCCGTCGGCTCGATCCGCTGGTACTCGTTCAGCATCTACCTTCCCGTCGGGTTCCCGACCGCGACGAGCTACAAGAACTGGTTCGACTTCACCCAGTGGAAGGGCCTGAACAGCGGCTCGCCGCCGGTCGCGATGTCGATCGCCGGCAACCGATTCGTGCTCGGCGGCCAGCATTCCGACGCTGACCTGGGACCGATCGTCCCCGGAACCTGGACGCACTTCGTCGTCGGCTTGGATTTCTCCGACAGCGCATCGACCGGCTGGGCGACGGTCTACGTGAACGGCCAGCTGGTGGTCGACCAGCAGCCGACCCAGACCATGAACGACGCAACCGTCGACGGTGTGACCGGAGTCGATCCCAACTACCTGAAGATGGGGATCTACCGAAGCAAGACCTGGACCTCCACCCAGGTGATCTACCTCACGCCGATGGTGATCGGCACGACCTACGCCTCGGTTTCGTCTCCGGCGCCCAGCGCGTCGATCCGCACCGCGGGTTCCCGACGGCCCGTCTGGAGCGGCGCGGGTCCTCGACGGCGCGACCGGAACTCCGCGGGCGCCGCCTCGACCCGGACCGCTTCCTCGCGGCGGCGAGCACGGCGTTAGGGACCGAGCCGCCCGTCAGGAGCCGGTCCGAACGTGGTCGGGGTTCGGGTTGATTCCGAAGTAGGGCACCGCCCAGCCGACGATCTTCTGGAAGGCGGGGGCGGCCACCGAGCCGCCGTAGATGTTGCCGTGTGGGTCGTCGACGACGACCGCGACGACCAGCTTCGGGTCGGCCGCCGGCACCATGCCGATGAACGACGCGACGTACTGCGACTTTGAGTACCGCCCGTCGACCGCCACGTTCGCCGTGCCCGTCTTGCCCGCCAGGTCATAGCCGGGGATCGCCGCGCCCGAGGCGGTCCCGCCGTCGCCGAGGACGCCGCGGAGCATGTCGCGGATCTCGGCGGCGGTCCTCGTCGAGACGATGCGGTGTCCGCGGGGGAGCGTCTGCGACTTGCCGCCGATCGTCTTGACGATGTGCGGGGCGCGCAGGATCCCGCCGTTGGCGATCGCCGCGTACACGTTCGCCATCTGCATCGGGGTGACGGCCTCCCCCTGCCCGAACGGCAGGTTGAGCATCGAGACGCCGCTGTACTGGCTCGGGTTCAGAATGTAGCCGTCGGCCTCGCCCGGAAGGTTCACGCCCGTCCGGCGCCCGAGACCGAACTCATGCACCCAGTGGTTGAAGCGGTCGGGCCCGAGCCGCCGGCCGATCAGGTCGGCGCCGATGTTGCTGGAGACCTTGAGGATCTGCGACGTGGTGTAGTCGACGTAGCCGTGCGGCTCAGCGTCGGTGACGACCTTGCCGTACGCCTGCAGGGATGGCGGGATCGTGAAGTTCGTGCTCGGCGTGATGAGGTGGTCCTGGAGGGCGCCGGCGACCGTGATCGCCTTGAACGTCGAGCCGGGCTCGTACGTGAACGCGACGGCGTGATCCTCGATCGCGTTGTCGATCACGGGCGCGGGCGCCCCCGCGTACGGCGTGTTGTCGTTGACGCGCGGCCAGTTGCCGAGCGCGAGGATCGCGCCCGTCTGCGGCTGCATGACGATCGCGGTCGCGAACTTCGGCTGCCATTCGCGCCCGACCCCGGCGAGCACCTGCTCGACCTCGGACTGCAGCGGCGAGGAGACCGTGAGCTGGATCGACCGGCCCTGGCGGACGCGCTGGACGGTGCGGATCGAGATCGGCTCGCCCGTCGAGGGGTTGTCGATCACCTCGCGACGGCCGTTCTGCCCCGCGAGCTGACGGTTGTAGAGGTACTCCAGGCCTGAGACGCCGCTGCCCGAGCCGTTCAGGTAGCCGAGCACCTGCGAGAGCTCCCACGGCCGGGGATACACGCGCTTCGTGTCCGGCTCGATCGAGAGGCCGTTGATCGGCTTGCCGTTCACGGTCAGCCTCATCGCCCGCTGGGCGACGCTCGGGGCGACCTTCATCGCGACCGGCGAGTAGCCGCCCGGCGCGGTGAGCGCCTTGAGGACCGCATGGACCTTCATTCCGAGCACGGGCGCAAGCGCATCGGCCATCGCCCGCGCGTCGTGGTCCTGGGCGACGAGGTACGGATCCGCGACGACGTCGTCGACCGGCTCCGACAGCGCGAGCGGGACCCCGGTCGCGTCGGTGATCGCGCCGCGCTGCGCGGGCACGGTCTCGCTCAGCACGTGGGCGTTGAACGCGGCCTGCTTGAGCTGCGCGGACTGGACGGTCCCGAGCCAGAGCGCGCGCAGCAGCGCGACCGCGAGCAGCGCGCTGAACGCGAGGAACAGCCAGCCGACGCGGCGGTCGATGAGCTTCATCCGCGCTACCGGCCGGAGCTCGTCTGGACCTCGGCCGCGCGGTGGGTCGCGAGCGCCGCGGCCCGCGCCTCGAACGACGCTGCGTCCGGCCGGTGGATGTTGGCGAGCGCCCGGCGAAGCTCGCCGCGGCCACCGGAGAGGAATACCGGGGTGTACGCCGCGGGCATCGAGAGCCCCATCCGCGCCGCGCTCGACTCGACGCGCTGCACGTCCGAGAGCTCCGAGACTTCCGCCGCGAGCCGCTGGTCCTCGGCCTGGAGTTGCGCGGCCCGCACGACGCCGTGCCCGAGCGACGCGTTCAGCTTGAGGATGGCGACCTGCGAGGCGACGATGCCGATGAGCAGGACCCCGAGCACCGGGATCCACAGCCGCCCGCGGACGAGTCGGTCGAGCAGCCGGTGATCCGGGAGCGTCCGCGCGAACGCGAGCGCCCGGACGCGGCGCGGCAGGCTCGGTCCGCCGCGCGGCCCGGTCCGTGCTGGGCGCTGGGGAACACGCGCGGTGCGTACCGGCCCGGAGACGCGGCGGGGCGCGCTCGGCGCCGCCGCCTTGCCGCGCGGGGCACGGTGGGCGGGTCGCGGTGTCGACGGATGCGGGGAGCTCGGGCGCTTCGTCCTCGGCGCTGGCGCACTGGGGCGCGCTGTCGAGGAGCGCGGCGAGCCCGGGCGGGGCGTGCCCGAGCCCTCGCCGCGCTTCGTGCGGGCGGCGGGGGTGACGGCGGCGGGTGTCATGACGAGGGGACCTCCAGCTTGCGGGCGGCACGCAGATGCGCGGAGCGGGAACGGGGGTTGTCGGCGATCTCACCGGGCGTCGGAGCGATCGCCCGGCGGGTGAGGAGCTCCGCCTCGGGCTCCCGCCCGCAGACGCACACGGGAAGCTCGGGCGGACAGACGCAGCCCCGCGCGCGCTCGACGAGGAAGCGCTTGACGATCCGGTCCTCGAGCGAGTGGAACGAGATCGCCGCCAGACGACCGCCGGGCGCGAGCAGCTCCCACGCCTCCGGCAGCGCCGCGGTGAGCTGCGAGAGCTCGTCGTTCACGGCGATGCGGAGCGCCTGGAATGTCCGCTTGGCGGGATGACCGCCGGCGAAGCGGGCCGGGGTCGGGACCGCGGAGGCGATCACGTCGACCAGCTCCTGGGTGCTCGTCAGCTCCCGACGCCGTCGCTCTCGCACGATCGCGTGGCTGATCTGGCGCGCGAACCGCTCCTCGCCATAGTGGCGAAGGAGACGCGCGAGCCGGCGCTCGTCCCAGCCGTTGACGATCTCCCGTGCGGTGAGCGGCTGCTCGGGATCCATCCGCATGTCGAGCGGCGCGTCGTAGGCGTAGGAGAACCCGCGCTCCCAGGTGTCGACCTGCATCGAAGACATCCCGAGGTCGAGGTAGACGATGTCCGCGCGTGCGCGCTCCTCGCGGAGCTGCGCGAGCGCGGTCGCGAAGTCGGCGCGGATGAAGCGGGTCGCGCACTCGACCTCGGCGGCGAGCGCGGCGAAGCGTTCCTCGGCGGTCGGGTCGCGGTCGATGCCGATCAGCGTGCCCGCCGGTCCGATGCGGTCGGCGAGGAGCCGCGCGTGCCCGGCGCCGCCGACGGTGCAGTCGACCGCCGTCTCGCCGGGACGCGGATCGAGGATCTCGATCAGCTCGCCGGCGAGCACCGGGACGTGTTCCCTGGTCATGTCAAGGAGTGTCGCCAAGGCTCGCGAGGAGTTCGGGGAGACGGTCGAGGCTCGCGTTGAGGCTGCGCTCGTGGGCGTTGCGGTCGACGACCTCCAGGTGGTCGCCGGAGCCGAGCACCGTGACCTCCTTGGAGAGGCCCGCATAGCGGCGCAGGAACTCCGGGATCATCACCCGGTGGGCTGAGTCGAGCTCGGTCTCGTGCGAGTTCGCGTGCAGGAAGCGCATGAGCTCACGTGCCCTCGGCGTCGCCGGGTTCATGCCCTGGAGCACCGTGTCGGAGTACGCGTCGTACGCCTCCGGGGTCCAGATCGCGACCGCTCGCGGCGTGTTCGCCTCGACGATCTCCGGGGAGATCGCAAGCACGACGCCGCCCGACAGCGCGGCGCGGAACCGGGAGGGGATCGTCAGCCGGTACTTCGCGTCGAGCGAGTGTTCGTAGGTGCCGCGGAACGTCAAGCGAGTGCATGGAGCGAATGAAGTTTTGGCTCCAGATCGCTGGGCGGCCGGGTGGGAGGAGCCCTCCGCCCAGACCTGAAGCGGCGCTCACAGTAGCCCACTTCCTCCCACAATGCAACCCAGCTCTCACCCAAGGCCCCACGCAGCCGGCCGTGGCACCCGTCGGAGGGCCGGATCCGCCGCGCGGCCTGGAAATCCGGCCCTCGGGCGGGGGCGGCCGGGTCCGGCTCGGCCTGCACGGCTTCCTGCAGGCCGGCGATCCGGGCGCCGGATTGCGTTCCGGCGACGATTCCGTCCGGCCCGTGTGCTCCCGGTGGGATTCAGTGGGAGAGCGCCTCGGCGCCGGCAGGCTCAGGCGATGACGATCCCGATGCCCGCGGCGTCGGGTGTCGGGTCCGCGCCGTCAACGAAGTCGCGGTGACCCGACCTGCTGTTCCTCAATCCTCGCCCGAACGCCGCCGCTCGCCCGTCGCCCCCCGCCGGGCCCCCGGCAGCATGAGCACGACCCGTCCGCCCCGGGCGACGGGCGCGGCCGTCACGGAGCCGGCGTGGGCGTGCGCGATCGAGGCGGCGATCGCGAGACCTCGCCCGCGGGCGCCGCGGCCGGCGCGAGGGCGCCGGGCGAGCTCGGCGACCGGCGCCGGCAGCCCGGGGCCGTCGTCGTCGACGGTGATGCGGGCGCCCCCGGCACGCAGCTCCCCGTGCACGCGGACCTCTCCGCCGCCGTGCTCGACGGCGTTCGCGACGAGATTGCCGAGCGCCTGGGCGAGCCGGAGCCGATCGCCCCACACGGCCGCGTCGGGGCCCCGCCAGCCGCCGGTGACGCTCGCGCCGGCCGCGTCCGCGCGTCCGGCGGCCGCGGCGATCGCGTCATGCACGAGCGGCCTGAGCCAGACCCGATCGAGCGACTGCGGCCGCGGTGCGAACCAGCTCTGTTGGACCGGCCACCGCCACCCGGGCGACCGGCCGCGCGTCGCCCGTCGGCCACCCGCTCGGGCGGCGGCGAGGTCGTCGAGCGCGAGCGACGCGCGCCCGAGCTCGCTGTCGAGCGCCCGGAGCCGCTCCGGCGGCAGCTCGTTCGTGCGCGCCGAGAGCTCGAGGCCGAGGCGCACCGCGGTGATCGGGCCGCGCAGCTCATGGCAGGCGCGGGCGACCTGCTCCATGCGGCAGCGCCGCTCGCGGAGCGCGGACAGCGCGGCCACGCAGGCGAGCGCCGCGAGCGCCCATCCAGCGAGGAGCAGGGCGCTCATGCCCCGCTGTCGGTCTCGCCCGGCTCACCCGGCCCGCCATCGGCCAGTCCGACCGGGCCGTCGATCAGCCGGTAGCCCACCCCCCACACATTGATCACGTAGGCGCGCCGACCACCCGACAGCTTGCGGCGCAGGCGGTGGGCGTGCGTGTCGAGCGTGCGGGTCGCGACCGGAGTCCTGTAGCCCCACACCTCGCGCAGGAGCTCGTCGCGGGTGAACGTGCGGGTCGGCGCCGAGGCGAGCATGCGCGCGAGGCCGAACTCCTTGCCCGACAGGTGGATCCGCTGCCCCTCCAGCCACACCTGTCGGCTCTCCGGGTCGATCTCCAGCGTGCCGACGCGCATCCGGCCGACCGTCGGGCGCATCGTGCTGCGGCGCAGGAGCGCCGCGATCCGCGCGAGCAGCTCGGCGTACGAGAAGGGCTTCGCCAGATAGTCGTCCGCTCCCCGGGCGAGCCCGCGGACGCGATCGATCTCCGATCCCCGGCCGGAGAGGATCAGCACCGGCAGGTGCGCGTCGAGCCCCGGATCGGCGCCACCGGAACCGCGGAGCTCGGCGAGCAGGTCGAGCCCGTCGCCGTCGGGAAGCTCGAGGTCGAGCACGGCGAGCCTCGCCTGTCCGCCGCGGATGAGGCGGCGCGCGTGCGACAGCGATCCGGCCTCGAGCGGCGCGTAGCCGTCGGCGGCGAGGTTGTCGGCGAGGAAGCGCCGGGTCAGCTGGTGGTCCTCGACGATCAGGACCGTCGGAGAGTCTGTGAAGGCCATGCTCTTCAGAGTCTCCGGGGCGCTCGGATTCACCCCCTGCAACATCGCATTCAGGGGATGGGCGAAGAAGGACTTGCCCATATGATGCCGACGCCCCATGCACCGACGCGGCAACTACAGCTCGGGAGACGATTTCGTCCTCGAGTACGGCGAACTGCGGTTCACGTTCAACGAGCGTGATTTCGCCGAGCGCTGCGAGCAGGCGGCACGCAAGCTCGGGTTCCTCGCCGACACGATCGAGGAGGACGAGGCCGAGGACCTCATCAACCTCGTCGTGAACGGCGAGGTGACGGACCCGGCGTCCGCGCTCGGCGAGCACGTCAACGAGTGCTGGCCCGAGCTCGTCGGCCCGTCGGAGCGCTCGCTCGTGCACTGGCTGCGGCGGCTCATCTTCCGCGGCGCCTGGCTCGACCAGCGCGTCAAGGAGGGCGAGCTCGACATCGCCTTCGACGAGGACGCCCAGGGCTTCGTCTACGTCCAGCCCGACCGTGGCGGCGAGCCGATCGAGCTCGCGCCCGAGCCGAGCTGGAACCGGGTCGCGTACGTGCGGCGCTGAGCGCTTCCGCTCCGTCCGGCAACGAGTTGCACGCCCGGCAGTCGCTCGCAGCGTCCAGCGGGGGCCCGAGCCGACCGGACGGTCGAAACCGAACAGGTTGCGCGTTCCGCCGGGATTGTTATTCTGCAAATCGCAAACGCGTTCCTTGCGAGGCACGAGCCAGTGCAGAATGCGATCGACCGTCGCCTCGGGGAGCGGGGTGTGGTCGAATGAAGACGAGAGGGCGCCGAGGGGCGTCGGACTGGACGTGGCTGGACCGCGACGTCCGAGGCCGGTCGGGAAATCGCACAACGGGAGCAACTGGATGCAGACCGCGTGGCAAGCCAGGGATGAGACTGATCAGCGGCGGCGGCGCCGCCGCCGACACAGCACGGTACACGGGTCGGTCGGCGACATCTCCCCCGTCTGGGAAGTTCTTCCCCAGGGGCACGCGGAGGTTGGTCCGCGACATGCGGTGCTCGTGCGCGACGCCCGACTGCGCCGCGCGCTCGCGTGCGCGGATGTCGTCGCGGCGTTCGTTTCGCTCTACGTCGTCATCCATCTGATCGACCCCCGCATTGTCCGCATGCGCCCGACGATCGTGCTCACGATCCCATTCGTACTCCTCACCGGAAAGGTGATCGGTCTTTATGACCGCGACCAGAACCTGATGCGGAAGACGACGATCGACGAGGCGCCCTCGATCTTCTATCTCGCCGTCATCTATGCGCTCGGCCTCTGGCTTTGCGAGGTCTTCCTGTTCAGGAACTTCCTGTTCCGGCCGCAGGTTTTGGCGCTCGTCCTGCTCACCTTCCTGCTCGTCATGCTCGGTCGTCTCACTGTGCGACACGTCGCTGTCCACGTCAGTCCGTGCGAGCGCTGCGTCGTCATCGGTGACCTGGCCGAGGCCGCGCGCCTTGCCGCCAAGCTTGCGGCCTCTTCGTCGGTCAACTCGCGCGTTATCGGCCGCATCGCGCTGCATCCGGATGAGGATGGCCGCGTCAACGGAGCCGGTGCCGTGCCCGTCCTCGGCGAATACGGGCAACTGGGGAGGATCGTCGACGAACACGGAGTCGAACGAGTAATCATCGCGCCCCGCAGTGACGGACAGGAACAGATCCTCGATGCCATCCGTCTTGTCAAGGCGCTCGGCGTCAAGGTCTCGGTCGTGCCCCGGCTGTTGGAGGTCGTCGGCTCGACATCGATGGTGGATGAGATCGACGGCGTGTGGATTCTCGGGGTCCGCCAGTTCGGATTGCAGCGATCTTCGGCGCTGCTCAAGCGCAGCGTCGACCTGGTCATCACATCGAGCGCGCTCATCCTGCTCGGACCGCTGTTCCTGATCATCATGATCGCGATCAAGCTCGACTCGAAGGGGCCGGTGTTCTTCAAGCAGCCGCGCATCGGCCAGCGCGGCGAGACGTTCTGGATGCTCAAGTTCCGCTCGATGGTCCCGGACGCGGAGGCGCGCAAGGCGGAGTTGCGCGCGCTCAACGAGGCGGAGGGCGGCCTGTTCAAGATCGCGCGCGATCCGCGCATGACACGCGTCGGGCGGATCATCCGCAAGACCTCGCTCGACGAGCTCCCGCAGCTCATCAACGTGCTCCGCGGCGACATGGCGCTCGTCGGTCCGCGCCCGCTCGTTCCCGACGAGGATGCCTTGATCGAGGGCTGGCAGCGACGGCGCCTGGCGGTCAAGCCCGGGATGACCGGGCTCTGGCAGATCTTCGGCTCGGCCCGGATCCCGATGCACGAGATGGTGAAGATCGACTACATCTACGGCGCCAACTGGTCGCTGTGGCTCGATCTGCGGATCCTGCTCCGCACGGTGCCGTACGTCCTCAGCCGCCGAGGCCAGTAGTCGCAGCGGGCGATCGGCCCCAGCCGCGGTCGCGCCTCGTGCCCGGCTCGCCAGCACGCCGCGCCGGACCCAGAAGCGCCCGACTCAGAAGCGCGCCGCGACCGGCGGCGTCTCGTCGACCGCCGCCGGTCGGTCGGCTCCCCGCGTGTCGGGGCGCAGCGGGGTCGGGGCGGCGGGTTCGGTGCGCGGGTAGGCAGAGGCGTGCCCGGGGAGCGGGTCGAGGGCCTCGTCGTCGGCGAACAGGTCCTCGTAGGCTTGGAGCGCGGCGCGGCGGCGGCTGAGCACGCTCGAGCCGATGTAGAGGCCGGCGACGACGATCGCGGGCAGGAGCACGATCCAGCCGATGAGGAGCATGACGAGCATCACTCTCACTCTTCCCCGCCTCGGTTGACCGCCGCTAAAACCATCGTTACGTCCCTGTTCGGCTCTTCCGAAGCCCTGCTTAACATCTGCTCGTGACGGATCGAACAAACGTCCATCGGCTCACTACCCGGCCTCCCCCCTCACGGAATCGATGTCCTGGCGACGAGGCGCGGGGTTGTCGAGCAGCAGTCGCGGGACCGTGACGAGCCGGTAGCCGCGCCGGCGCAGGTCGCGGATGATCCTCGGCAGCGCGGCGACGGTCTGGGAGCGATCGCCGCCGGCGTCGTGCATGAGGATGATCGCGCCCGGCCGCGACCCGGCGAGCGCACGGGCGACGATTTGCCCGGCGCCCGGCCTGTCCCAGTCTCCGGTGTCGACCGACCAGAGCACCATGAGCATGTGGCTTTCGGCGAGCAGCCGGAGCGTCGCCGCGTCCCACCGGCCGAACGGCGGCCGGTACATGAGCGGGAACGGCGCCCCCTCGTCGCCGATCGCCGCGGCGTCGCGCAGCAGCTCGCGGCGCTGCGCGCGTCCGTTCAGCCGCGCCATGTCAGGATGGCTCCAGGTGTGGTCGCCGATCGGATCGCCGAGCCGGAGGATCTGGGCGGTCGCAGCACCGAACCAGCGCAGCTCCTCCCCCACCTCGAAGAACGTCGCCGGCGTATGGGTCCGTGTGAGGATTCTCACAATCTCAGGAGTGTACGGGCCGGGCCCATCGTCAAACGTGAGCGCGATCTCGCGATGCTGAGCGCCCGCCATCCTCACGATCGGGACCGTGAGGCGCGTGCGCTCGATCGCGTCCGCCTCGCGCACGGCGAGGCTCGCCTTCCGAAGCGCCGGGTGGCGGAGGGGCGCCCGCGCGCCGACGCCGGACGGGAGCGGGTGTCGTCGGCTGCGCGCGTCCGCGCCCATGACCGTCCCGACGACGAGCGCGGCGATCGCCACGGCGACGATCGTCCCGGCGATCGCCCGTCGGCGGCGGATCAGGCGCGCGTGCGCTGCGCGGTCGGCCACACCGTGCGGCCGCCTCGGGCCGGTCGCCCTCGCGTCAGCGTCGGAGTTGGCCATCGCGCACCTTCCCCCTCTTCGCCCATGATCGCGGGGAACCTGCCCGCGCGCCGGCGGGCGGCGCCGGGGTCGGTCTTCGAAACAGCGGATACGCTTGCGTGCGCATGGCCGCCGATATCTGGTTGATCATCCCCACCTACAACGAGGCGGCCAACGTGGAGCGAATCGTCGCCGCCAGCCGGGCCGAGCTCCAGCGCGCCGTACCCGACTGCTTTCGGATCCTCGTCGTCGATGACAACTCGCCCGACGGAACCGGGCGGATCGCCGACGGGATCGCGGCGCGCGACGAGGCCGTCGAGGTGCTGCACCGCCCCGCCAAGGCCGGGCTCGGCCGCGCCTACCTCGCCGGATTCGCGCACGCGATGGCCTGCGGCGCGGAGACGCTCATCGAGATGGACGCCGACTTCTCGCACGACCCCGCCTACCTGCCGGCGCTCATCGAGGCCGCGCGCACCGCGGACCTCGTGCTCGGCTCCCGCTATGTCCCGGGCGGCGGCGTGCGCGACTGGGGCGTCGTGCGTCAGCTCATCAGCCGCGGCGGCGGCCTCTACGCGCGTGCGATGCTCGGAGTCGGAGTGCGCGATCTCACCGGCGGCTTCAAGTGCATCAACCGGGCGGTGCTGGAGGCGATCGACCTGCCGAGCGTCCGCGCCGAGGGATACGTCTTCCAGATCGAGGTGACCTACCGCGCGATCAAGGCGGGGTTCACGGTCCGCGAGGTTCCGATCGTGTTCGCCGACCGCGCCGCCGGCACGTCGAAGATGTCCGCCCGGATCGCCCTGGAGGCGATGGTCCGGGTGCCCGGCATCAGGCGCCAGTCGGCCCGTGCGCTCGCCCGCCGCGAGCACCTGGCCGAGCGGCGTCATACGGTCGCCTGACTCCGCCGGGCTGGGTGGCGACCGACGCAGCCACGTCGTACGGACCGGACCGGGCCCTAGCATGGGTGCGGTGAGCGAGCAGGCCCAGCCGGCGTTCGAGCAGCGCAGCCTCGCGCTGCTCAGCGTCGTCGCCCCGGTCTTCAACGAGGACGCGCTCATCGACGAGTTCTACACCCGCGTCTGCGCCGCGCTCGGTCAGCTGCCGTTCGAGCTCGTGCTCGTCGACGACGGCTCGACCGACGGCACCGCGCTCGCCCTCGAGCGGTTGGCCGACGCCGATCAGCGGGTGCGGGTCGTGTCGCTGTCGCGCAACTTCGGCCACCAGACGGCGCTCACCGCCGGTCTCGATCACGCAACCGGCGACGCCGTCGTGATGCTCGACGCCGACCTGCAGGACCCGCCGGAGCTGATCCCGACGATGCTCGACCACTGGCGGGCGGGATGCGACGTCGTCTACGCGGTGCGCCGCGAGCGGGCGGGCGAATCCCGCTTCAAGCTGACGACCGCCCGCTGGTTCTACGCGCTCTTCGACCATCTCGCCCAGATCGACCTTGGGCGGGACGCGGGCGACTTCCGGCTGCTCGACCGGCGCGCGCTCGACGCGCTGCTCGCGATGCGCGAGCGCAACCGGTTCCTGCGCGGGATGACCGTCTGGGTGGGGTTCACCCAGGCCGCCGTCCCGTACGCCCGTGACGCGCGCTTCGCCGGGTCCACGAAGTACTCGCTCGCGCGCATGCTGCGCTTCTCCGCCGACGCGATCCTCTCCTTCTCCGACCGGCCGCTGCAGATCGCCACCTGGCTCGGCCTCCTCATCTCGACGCTCGCGTTCGTCGCGATTCCGGTCGTCATCGTCCTGCGGCTGCTCGGTCAGTACCTGCCGGGGTTCGGGACGATCACCATCCTCATCCTGCTGCTCGGCGGCATCCAGCTGATCTCGATCGGGATCATCGGCGAGTACGTCGGCCGGATCTACG
>DATGKS010000101.1:0-86363 GCA_035294545.1 Solirubrobacteraceae bacterium
AGCGCGGCGATGTCGAGCCACGAGACCCCGTGGTGGGCGATGTCGCTCACGGTCGCGGCGGCGATCGCCGCGGTGAGCGCGATCGTGACCAGGAGCAGCGCGACGCGGACCACGGCGGACGGTCGGGCGGCGTCGGTGTGCCGGCTCCGGCTCAGGCGAGCCCGACGGGGGCGCCCGCGGACGTGATCCGCCACGGCTGGCGCTCATCGCCGCTGAGGCTGAGCGTCCACCGCTCGGTGAAGCTCTGCGTCCGCGTCCGGCTGCCGGCGACGACCGCCGCGGTGTCCCGGTTCTCCAGGTACCGGCGGCCGGAGATGTCGACCTCGATCGTCATCGTCGGCGGTTCGGCGGTGGCGTCGAGGCCGACGATCCGGATGCGCCGCACGACCGGCCCGCGCACGACCATGCGCAGCGATCCGCTCGTGTCGCCGGCGTACAGCAGCTCGCGCTTGGCGCGCGTGGTCGCGATCGCGTCGAGTGCGTCGTCGGATCCATCGATCGCGGTCGCCCAGGCGTCGACCGCGCGCCGCGCCGCGACCTCAAGGATGTCCGGGGCGAAACGGCCGTCGGCGAGGCTCAGGTCGTTGGCCGCAGCCTGCGCGTCGTTCTCGTAGGAGACCGAGACGAGCTCGGCCGGGCTCGTGCCCGCGGGCGCGGCGTCGGCGACCGCGCCCTCCACCAGGGCGGCGTCGCGCAGGCCGCGCTCGTCGGCCCACGGGGTGGCGACGATCTGCTCCTCGAGCGCGTGGCCCCCCTCGCGATTCTGCTCGATCGAGATCAGCTGCCAGCGACCGCCCCGTCGGCCGAGACTCCAGAACTCGCGCACGCGGGTCGTCTCCCCGAGGCGGCCGGTGCGCTTGAGATGGCGCCCGAAGCGGTCGATCACGTAGTCCTTCATCCGGGCGTCGATCCGCACCACGACGCGGTCACTCGCCGGATCGCCGCGGTGGGTGAGCCCGACGAGCTCGACCGTCGGCTCGCCCAGCACCTGCACGTGGTTGCGCCAGCCGCGGCGCTCGAAATCGTCGAGGCGACGCTCCCACTCGCTCATGAGGTCGCGGCCGACGAGCGCGTGCAGCCGTCCGCGGTCACCCGCGTCCCACGCGGCCTGGATGTCCTTGAACAGCCGGACGGCCGCGGCCCGCACCTCGTCGGCGGCCCACGCGGGGTCCGACTCCGCGGCCTCGGCGGCGGCGAGCTCGACGCGCCGCTCCCGCTGGGAGGGCCTGTGGCGCCGCCGGCCCCCGCGCTGTGCCGCGCGCTCCTGCCAGTCGTCGCTGAGGCGCGGCATGATGCGGGTGTAGAACAGCCAGGCGAGCGCGATCGCGATGAGCACGAGCGCCCCGAGGCCGTGGCCGAGGAGCGCGATGTGGAACAGCAGGTCGAAGATCAGGTAGAGCGCGAAGCCGCTCCCGTGGCCGCCGCCGCCCCCGCCGCCGCTGAAGCCGCTCGAGCCGCCGCCCGCGGAGGCGAGCGCGTCGGGGGCGAGCAGCAGCGCGAGTCCGCCGGCGGCGAGCAGGGCGTACAGGGCTCGCCGGCGGCGCGGAGTCATGCGGAGAGCGCCTCCGCGAGCGGCCCGACGCCGGGCTCGTCCTGGGCGATGTGCTGATCGGCGTGGTAGCTCGAGCGCACGAGGGGGCCGGCCGCGACGTGCTCGAAGCCGAGCTCGTAGGCGGCCCTCTCGAGCGCGGCGAACTCGTCGGGGTGCCAGTAGCGCACGATCGGCAGGTGGCGCTCGGTCGGGCGCAGGTACTGGCCGACGGTGAGCACCTGGACGTCGCTCTCGCGCAACTGCCCGAGCGCGTCGACCATCTCCTCGAACGACTCGCCGAGGCCGACCATCAGCCCCGACTTCGTCGTCACCTCGTCACCGCCGAGCTCCTTGGCATTGCGCAGGACCCGCGTCGAGCGCTCCCAGGTCGAGCCGCGGCGGGCGACGGGGTACAGCCGCGGCACGACCTCGACGTTGTGGTTGAAGACGTCGGGGCGCTCGGCGATCACCTTCGCCAGCGGCATCTCGGCCCCGCGGAAGTCCGGGGTGAGCACCTCGACCTTGCAGCGTGGCGCCTGACGGCGGATCTGGCGGATGACGCCGACGAACGCGGAGGCGCCGTAGTCGGGCAGGTCGTCGCGGTCGACGCTCGTGATCACCGCATGGCGCAGCCCCATGCGCGCGACGCTCCGGGCGACGCGCGCGGGCTCGAGCGGATCGTTCCATGTCGGCTTGCCGGTCTGCACGTTGCAGAACCCACAGCGCCGGGTGCACGTGTCGCCGAGGATCATGAACGTCGCCGTGCCACGCTGCCAGCACTCGCCGATGTTCGGACAGGCCGCCTCCTGGCAGACCGTGTGCAGGTTCTCCGCCTCGATCAGCTGCTGCAGCTCGCGGTAGCGGGGTCCGCCGGGCGCCGGCACCTTGAACCATGGCGGCTTGCGTCCGCGGAACGGCTCGACGTCCGGCCCGATCACGGTGAGCACGTCCATGCCGCCGGGGTTGGCCCGCGACCTCGTCCGATGCTCGCGTTCTGCCATGAGTACAGGGTACCGAGGCGAGCCGCGTACGATCCGGTGCCTCAGGGCGACGTTTTCGTACACATCTCGCCCACGGAGGTCGCTGTCCGTCGGGCGCCGGCGGTGGGCGGCGGATGGGCGGTCGCCGACGGGAGCGGCCGGCTGGGCCCTCACCGACGCGGCGGATCGCCGATCCAGAAGCGGGGGCCGGGGCCGCGGGCCCCGGCGCGGTCGCCCGGATTGGAGAGCGCACAGCGGTCGAGCGACAGGCAGCCGCAGCCGATGCACTCGGTGAGGCCGGAGCGCAGGCGCTCGAGCTCCGCGATGCGCTCGTCGATCCGTGCGGTCCATGCGCTCGAGAGGCGCGACCAGTCCCGCCGGCCGGGGGCGCGGTCCGCGGGCAGCTTCTCGAGCTCGGCGGCGATCTCGTCGAGCGTGAGCCCGATCCGCTGCGCGAACACGATGAAGGCGATCCGGCGCAGGACGGACCGGGGGTAGCAGCGGTGCCCCGCGCCCTCGCGGGTCGAGCTGATCAGGCCGCGGTCCTCGTAGAAGCGCAGCGCCGAGGAGGCGACGCCGCTGCGCCGCGACACCTCGCCGATCTTCAGAAGCTCGGTCACGAAACGGAGCGAATCACATCCGGCGCTTGACTTCAAGTTCACTTGAACTTGTAGGCTCGCTCAGCCATTCACGTACAGGCCATCCGAGGAGCCGAAGATGTCAGCGCCAGAAGCAGCCGCCACACAAGCCCGACCCGCGAGCGAGCGCATCACCGACGAGGTCGGCTCGTCGCCGGGCGTCCGGACCGGATGGGGTCGCCGCGGAGAGTTCTCCTTCCGGGTCGGCAGTCACGAGATCGGCCATCTCCACGGTGACCGCGCCGCCCCCTTCTTCCTCCCGCAGGGGCTCTGGGCTGAGCTTGTTCAGCAGGGCCGGATCGGGCCACACCCCGTGTTTCCCGGCAAGCGGGGTCCGGCAACCCGTGCGATTGCGGGCGAGAAGGACATCGCCGACGTGATCGCGCTCATGCGCCTGAACGACGACCGCGTCCCCGCCGGGGACGCGGTCGGCCCTCGTCGCGAGGCGCCGGCCGCCACCTCGCCGGACAGCGCCGCGAGTCCGCGGGCCGGCACCCGAGGCGGTGAACGGCGATGAGTGCCGGGGCGACCGCGATCGTCACCGGCGCCTCCCGGGGTCTCGGGCGCGCGCTCGCGCGAGCGCTCGCCGAGCGTGGCTGGTCGCTCGTCGTCGACGCGCGCGGCCGCGCCGACCTGGAGCGCGCCGCCGACGAGCTCGCCGAGCTCACCGACGTCCGGGCGCTCGCCGGCGACGTCGCCGATCCCGCCCACCGCTCCGCGCTCATCGCCGCGGCCGGCGAGCGGATCGACCTGCTCGTCAACAACGCGAGCATCCTCGGCCCAAGCCCGCTGCCGGCGATCGCCGACTATCCGCCGGGCGAGCTGGCGGCCGTGCTCGAAGTCAACCTGCTTGCGCCGCTTGCGCTCATCCAGCTTGCACTCCCGCGGCTGGCGGGCGGTGTGATCGTCAATGTCACCTCCGACGCGGGCGTCGAGCCCTATCCCGGCTGGGGCGGCTACGGATCCGCGAAGGCGGCGCTCGAGCAGCTCACCGCCGTGCTCGCCGTCGAGCGTCCGGACCTGCGCGTCTATGCCGTCGACCCCGGCGACATGCGCACGCGCATGCACCAGGAGGCGTTCCCCGGCGAGGACATCTCCGACCGCCCGCCGCCCGAGGAGAGCGTTCCAGGAATCATCGCGCTCATCGAGCAGGCGTGCCCGAGCGGCCGCTACCGCGCGCGTGAGCTGGGCGACGCGGGGTCGGATGCCGCTCGCCGCGGCGTCGCGGAAGCCGGAGGGATACGGTGAGCGCGCTCGCGTTCGAGCTGGCGCCCGCCCTGGAGGCGAGCGAGCCCCCGGAGGCCCGCGGGCTGGCCCGCGACGACGTGCGGCTGATGGTCGCCAGCCGCTCGGCCGAGGAGATCGTCCACACGCGCTTTCGCGAGCTGCCGGCCCACCTCGCCCCCGGTGACCTGCTCGTCGTCAACGTCTCGCGGACGCTCCCGGCCGCCGTTCCGGTCACCCGCGAGGGCGGCGCGATCGAGCTGCGGTTCGCGACCCGCGCCCCGGACGATCCGGACGGCGACCGGCACGTCGTCGAGCTCCGCTCCGCGGACGGCGAGGCGCTGTTCGGCGAGGCCGGGGCGGGCGAGCTGATCCGCCTCCCCGGCGGGGCGCGCCTGGAGCTCATCGGGCCGTACGCCGGGAGCGAGCGGCTGTGGCTGGCGCGGGCGGAGCTCGGGGAGCCGCTCGTGCGGTACCTGCGCCGGCATGGACGGCCGATCCGCTACGGCTATGTGTGGGGCCGCTGGCCGCTGTCCGCGTACCAGACGGCGTTCGCGTCGGTTCCGGGGAGTGCCGAGATGCCGAGCGCGGCGCGGCCGTTCACGCCGCGGCTGATCGCGCGTCTCGTGTCCCGAGGGGTGCTCTTCGCCCCGCTCGTGCTCCACACCGGCGTCTCCTCGCCCGAGCGCCACGAGCCGCCGTACCCCGAGCAGTACGAGGTGCCGCCGTCGACGGCGCGGCTCGTCAACGCGGTCCGCGACTGGGGCGGTCGCGTGATCGCGGTCGGCACGACCGCCGTGCGGGCGCTCGAGACCGTCGCCGCGCCCGACGGGCGAACCCGGCCGGGGGCGGGCTGGACGGAGCTCGTCGTCGCCCCGGAGAGACGGGTGCGCGCGGTCGACGGGATGCTCACCGGCTGGCATGAGCCGCGCGCCTCCCACCTGCAGATGCTCGAGGCGCTCGCCGGCGAGGAGCTCCTCAGGCGGTGTTACGCGAGTGCGGTCGAGCAGCGCTACCTGTGGCACGAGTTCGGCGACAGCCACCTGATCCTGCCGTGACTCGCCCGCGGCCGGTCCCGGATGTGATCGCGTTCATGGTTCTCAAGGCCTGCCCGGCCCGGCCGACTTCAAAAGCGTGACCGCGTCCATGGTTCTCAAGGCCTGCCCGGCCCGGCCGACTTCAAAAGCGTGACCGCGAACTCAACCCTCATCGCCCCCACCGAGAACCGTCTGCGCTTCGGGCAGATCGCCGAGCAATACGACCGGATCCGTCCCGGTTATCCGGAGGAGCTGATCGACGCCGTGTTCGACTACGGCAACCCGGACCCGTTCCTGCCGGCGCTCGACGTCGGCGCGGGCACCGGTCAGGCGACGCTTCAGTTCGCCGCACGCGGACAGCGGGTCATCGCGCTGGAGCCGAGCCGGGACATGGTTGAGATCGCGAACGCGAAGTTCGCGGCCGCGGGGATCGACGCGACGGCCGTCGTCGGCGAGTTCGAAACGGCGGCGCTCGAGGAGAACGGCTTCGCGCTCATCTACGCGGCGACGGCCTGGCACTGGCTGAACCCGGAGACGTGCTTCGAGGTCGCCGCTCGCGCGGTCGCGCCCGGCGGCACGCTCGCCGTGCTCTCGACCTGGCCGCTGTGGCGGCGCACCGCGCTCCGCGGCGCGCTGGACGACGTCTACGTGCGCAGCGGCGCTCCGCTCGCCGCGATGGGCCCGATGTGCCCGGTCGAACCCGACCCGGGCGCGCTCGCGCGCGAGTGGATGCGCGAGACGAGCGCGACCGGGGCGTTCGGCGACCAGCAGGGCAAGCTCGCCCACTGGTCGGTCACGTACACCGCGCAGGCCTATGTCGATCTGCTCGGCACCTACGGCGATCACATCGGGCTCGAGCCCGACGTCCGCGAGCGGCTGTTCGACGGCGTGCGGCAAGCGATCGAGGCGGCCGGCGGGAGCATCGAGCTGCCATACGCGACGCTCCTGCTACTCGCGCGCTCCCGGTAGCCGGTCAGAGACCTGCCGCGGCCCGGCGGGGCGCCGGGCCCGCTCGAGGCACGCCGGAGCCGCCGCTCAGGCGCGCAGGCACACGATCGCGATCAGGTACTCGGCGCGGAGCGCGTCGGCCCCCGGGGTCTGGTGGGCCCGGGCGAGCTGCGTGAGCTCGGCGCGGAGGGGCTCCCAGGCGGCGCGCGCCCGCAGCGCCGCCCGTGCCCGCACGAGCGGTCCGTAGGCGTCGGCCATGTAGTCGACCCACTCATCGGGCGACCGCGCCGGCATGTCGACGTGCTCGCGCTCGAAGCCGATCGCGGCGACGCCCTCGCCGAGCAGCGCGCGCACCCGCTCCTCCGGCCCCCAGTCGAGCGGCGAGCGCGGCGCCGCGCTCGCACCGGTCGCCCGGGCGACGGTGGCGAGGACCCGTCCGATGAAACCGGTCGGCGTCCACGCGATCAGGCCGCCGGGCCGGCAGACGCGGACGAGCTCGCGCGGACGGCGTAAACGTGTGGGTGGCGGCCGGCGTGGCAGGGCGCGGGCTCGTCCCGGGGCGGCCGTCGCGCTCAGGTCGGCAGCCGCTCCGGCCGGCAGCCGCTCCGGCCGGCACCCGCTCCGGCCGGCACCCGCTCAGGCCGGCAGCCGCTCCGGCCGGCAGCCGCTGAGGCCGGCAGCCGTTCAGGCCGGCACCGGCACCGCGGCAAGCGCCCGTTCCAGGCGCGCGCGGGACACGAGTCGCTGGCGGCGGCCGAGCGCCTCGGTGACGCAGAACGCGGCGCGCCGGCGAAAGCAGCGCATCGCGTCGGCGCCGGCGTCGCCGAGCTCGGCCGCGATCGAGGTCATGCGCACGCCGGGCAGGCCGCAGGCGACGACCCAGCTGAACGGCTCCAGGTCGTTGTCGACGTTGACCGCGAACCCGTGGGTGGTGACGCCGCGGGCGACGTGGACGCCGATCGAGGCGATCTTGCGCTCCTGCACCCACACGCCGGTGTAGTCGGGTCCGTCCTGCGGGCGGGCCCGCGCCTCGATGCCCGTCTGCGCGAGCGCCTCGACGAGCCCGCGCTCGAGCGTGCGCACGTACTCGACGACGTCCGCGACGGCGACGATCGGGTAGCCGACGAGCTGGCCCGGGCCGTGGTAGGTGACCTTGCCGCCTCGGTTGACCTCGACGATCTCGATCCCCTGCGCCCGGTACCACGCCTCTCCCATCGACAGCTCGCCGGGGGCCGAGCGCCGCCCGCGCGTGTAGACCCGCGGGTGCTCCAGCAGCAGCATGACGTCGGGCACGGCCCCGGCCTGGCGCGCGTCGCGGATCCGCTCCTGGAGCGCAAGCGCCTCGGTGTACTCGACCTCTCCGAGCTGGACGACCCACAGTTCCGGACGCATGTCCATGAGGGTAGAGGCAGCTGGATGGTTGATTCCGCGGCCGCGTGGGGGCCGGGGGATTCGGGGATCGAGCCGGTCAAGGACGCGGGCACCGACGGCGAAGCCGTTGGTCCGAAGGTGTGGCTCTGCCACATCGAGTGTCCGAGGACGCCGATCCGGCGAAGCATCATCCGGATCCATCCGGCACGCGGGGTCGTGGAATCAACCGTCTGAGTCTCATGCCCGGCGCCGCGGCCCGCGGGCGAACGGTGGGGACGACCGGCAGGAGGCCTGACCCTCACGGGTACTGGCCGCGGCGCACCTTGACGGGCAGCAGTCCGCGCAGGATCTTGCCCTCGGTCGAGAGGTAGAAGTTGCGCCGGTCGAACCGCGGCGTGCGGCTGAAGATGAGGAACACGTACTTGAACCCCTCGGCGAACGCGTAGGCCGGCATCAGGTCGCCGAGCGTCATCGGCCGGGTCGTGACGTCGGTGATGATCGTGTAGCCGTCGACGACGCTCGCGTTGGCCTTCATGTTCTGCAGCCACTGCAGAGCGGTCCGGGCGTAGTGATCGTCGCCGGTCTGCAGGTAGAGGTCGAAGGCGGCGTTCGGGTACTCGGGCCGGAACTCGTTCGACTTGCCGAGGACCTGGCCGGTGCTGTAGTCCCACTCGTCGGGGATCACCTCGTAGGCGTCGAGCGCCGCGGTGAACGTGTCGTAGTAGGCACGGGCGAGGCCGAGCTCACCGGCGTGCCCGAGCACCTCGGGCCAGAACGCGGTGAGCTCCGACACCTGGCGGCTGACGGTCGCGCCCGTCAGGTAGTCGACCTGGCGGTACTGAACGTGGCCGTCGTAGGTCTCGAGCTCGGCGCGGCGCATCGCCCGATCCGTCTCCCGGAACCAGCGCAGGTCCTCCCGGTCGGAGAACATCGCCCAACCGCCCCACAGGTACTCGTAGAACGAGTCGACCGGCGGGTTCGGGGCCTGGTCGGTCGAGTCGACGAACGTCCCGCTCTCGACGTCGATCGTCGTTGCGAGCAACCCGAGCTTCGAGCGCAGGCGGATCGCGGCGCGCTGGGCGCGCTTGGCGAGGTGGAAGTACTTCGGGTCGCCGGTGAGCTGGGAGAGGACGCCGAACTCGAGGATGTTCGTGCCCACCTCGGCGAGCGGCGGCTGGCTGCCCGACACCGCGCCGGTGTGCAGGTTGACGTACTGATAGGGCATCCCGCTGGGGGACCGGGTGAAGGCGGGCAGCAGCCGGTCGGCGATGTCGACGCACTGGCTCAGCAGGTAACGGTCGCCGGTCGCCAGGTAGCCGGCCTCAAGTCCGCCGACGAGGCGGATGATCGCCTCGAACACGTGGAAGTCGCCGTCGATGTCGAAGTCGAGGTTGTGGTGGATCCAGCGCACTCCGTCGGCGAGCTGGTCGTCCAGCCCCATCACGTAGAGCGTGTCGAGCGCCTCGATGATCGACAGGCCGACGGAGTGGCCGGGCACGAAGAACGCCTGGCCGGTCTTGGAGAGCGGCAGGAACAGGTCCTGGCCGTAGGCGTACCGCGCGTAGCCGTCGTAGGCGTGCAGGAACTCGTCGACGACGAACTGCGCGACCTCGGGGTCGCCGGGACCGAGCGACCAGGGCGCGGGCGGTCCGTTGACCTGGCGGGGCGCGGGCGGGTACACGCCGCGTCCCTGGTGGCGCTGGGCGGCGTTCCGGGCCGCGAGCGCCTGCCCGGGGAAGGTGGCGAGCGCCGCCGCGCCGCCGGCGCTGAGCGCCGTTCCGAGGAACGCCCGGCGGGAGATCGACCGGCCGGCGGCTGGGCGCGCGGCCGGCAGCCGTTCGGCTGCGCGTTGGGGGATCCGCGTCGGATTGGTCTGGAACTGCTCGGTCGGACGGTCCATCGAGGCCTCCTCGCTCTCGCTGCCTGACAACGTTGTCGGTTGCCCGTGGGGAGGCAAGTTCAAACCGGCCGCCCTGTCGGGCAGCACGCCGGCTTGTCGAAGACGACCGAGTGCTCAGCGAGCGTCAGCGTCCGTTCGGCGAGGGCTCCGCCGCTTGCGGTCCGACCGTGGCCGCTCGTTCGCCGGCGGAACACCGCCGATGAAGGAGGTGCAGAGGGGCAGCAGGCCGAGGCGCTCATAGAAGCGGATCGCATGCGCTTCCCAAGCGGCCGCAGCCTGGGGATCTCGTCACGCCCGCCGCGCCGGAGGCTGACCGTGGTCGGCTCGCTCATGCGCGGCGTCAGCTGCCGACGTTGGCGAACGGCCGGTAGCTCCGGCAGGGCTCGCCGCGGAGCGCCGCGCAGTCCGCCGGCAGCGCCGTCGGCACGCCGATCCCGGGGACGACCGGGAGCGTGAGGCGCGAGGGCATCGTGCCGGAGTAGCCGATCGTCACCCGTGCGTTGCCGCGCGCGGTCGGATCGCCGAACGACCACAGCGGCTGGTTGCCGCCGATCGAGCCGACGATCACCCGGATCCGGGATCCGGCGCGGTACGCGTGGCCCTCGTCGTAGAGCGGGATCGTGACGTGCGTCCAGCGGTCGGGCGACAGCGGGCGCAGCTGCGAGCGGCGCAGCGAGAGGCTCGCCTGCAGCGGCGTCGAGTTCGGGGCGAGGGCGCTGTCGTCGCCGCGCAGATAGCCGTTCTGGACGTAGACCTCGCGGCCGTCGGGACGCACCTCGGTGATCGTCGCCTGCAGGTCGACGGCCGGCTTGGTCGATTTCACCCACAGGCTCACCGTGCCGGCGCCGACGACGACCGTGTTCTGCGAGAGCGGCGGGGTCACGTAGGCGACGGCCTGGCCGGAGCGGGGGGAGACCCAGTCGTAGCGGGGGTGCAGGCCCCACAGGCCGCCGGCGCCGGAGTTGCGACCATGCCAGTCGGTGACGCGGCCCTCGGCGGCGCGGTAGGTGAACGTGTCCGTGCCGCTCGCGCCCGGCACGGTGCTGAGCGCCCCGCCCGGCGCGAGGTACCAGGAGCCCGCGACGGTGCCCGGCAGCGGGAAGCCTGGCGCGGCTGCGGTGAACGCGGGGAGCGGGAGCCCCGGCGTCTCGCCCGGCGCCGCGCCGTTGTCGAAGCCGATCGTCACCTCCGGCGTCGCGTCGAAGGCGCGCAGCGCGGCGCGGTGGCTCGGCGCGGTCTCCACCGGATCGGAAGGCAGGGTCGAGAGCGCCGCGCCGCGGATGCCGAAGATCCGCCGAAGGAGCGTCGGGCCGAGGAGCGGCATCGCCGCGGCGAGCCCGGCGTGGAGCGTCCGGTTGCCGTCATCGATGGGGAGCACGGGTCGTCGGTGGGCGACGAAGAGCTCGTAGAAGTCCGCGAGCCGCACGAGCGTCTCGGGATCGAGCGAGTCGCCGTGCGTCCCGTTCTCAAACAAGAACCACTTGCGTCGCGCGCCCGTGAAGTGCTCCGCGAGATCGGGGCAGTGGCCGCCGGTCTCCTCGTCGGTGAACTGGCAGGCGAGAAGCGTCGCCGCGCGGATGCGATGCACGAACGTGATCGGATCGAGCGGGTTGTCGAACGCCGGTTGGAAGAAGCGGTGCGTGTCGATCTCGCGCGTCAGGTTGACGGCCTCGCCGTGTAGCGCCTGGTCGGCGCGGCAGGTCCGATCGCCGGCGCGGATGCGCCTGAGCGCGTACGCCTGGTCGGCGGTGCGGGAGAAGGGGCGCGCGTCGAGCACCCGCTGCCTCGCCCACGTGCCGGCAAAGCCGGTGTTGAGATCGCCGCCGGGGTAGAGCGTCGTGAGCGTCGAGTCGATCGGGGAGAGCGGCGCGATCGCCTCCAGCGCCGGCGGGTCGGTGGCGGCGGTGAAGAGCTGACTGATGCCGCCGTAGGAGATCCCGAGCATGCCCACGCGATGGGCGAGCACCCACGGCTGGTGAGCGATGGTCTGCACGACGTCGTAGCCGTCGAGGCTCTCGTCGCGGTCGAAGTAGTCGAACGCGCCGCCCGAGCAGCCGGTGCCCCGCATCGACACGTCGACGACCGCGAACCCGAGCAGGTTGGCGAGGTCGGCGATGCCGTTCACCGGGCCCGCCGGGTTGGCATAGCCGTAGCCCGAGTACTCGATCAGCGTCGGATACGGCCGCCGCGTGCGGACGAGTGACGCGTCCGGCGGCAGGCGTCCGATGAGCAGCGAGGACGCGGGTACCGGATGGGGGAGGCGGACGTCGATCGCGAGCCTCGTGCCGTCACGGACCGTGAGGTAGCCGTAGCCGCCGCGGATCCGCTGGCGGTAGAGATGCGTCGAGGGCGGCGGGGGGCGATCGGTGAGCACGTCGAGCGGCGCCGACCGCTAGCCGCCGCTCGCGATCCGGTCCCCGCGGCCGGGCGCGATGTGGCGGAACAGGACACCACCCTGGGCGTCGGCTCGCGTGGTCTGGAGCGTTTGACCGTTCGAGGCGAGCAGCGTTGCCCGGGCGCGCGGGCGCAGGCCGACGGCGTACGCCTGCTCGGCGCCGCCCCGGGCGGTGGGCGACGTGTGCGCCGCGGCCTGTCCCGAGCCGGTCGCCGCAAGCGCGATCGCCGTCATCGCAACGCCAGCCCCCAGTCGCGCCAATCGCGCACCTCTCATCCCGGCGGACAGGCTACTCCAGATCCTCTCGGCCGTCCGGCTGGCGGTCCCGCCTGGCGGACGGGAACGATCGACACATCATCCGTTCCGCGGAGGCTGCCGTGTCGATTGAGCCCGTCACTGGGAACGATTGACACAGCGAGGGCAGACGGGGTTTGATGCGTCGATCGGTCCCCCGCGCGGGTGTCGCGGGCGGTCGGCAGCGGCGCGCGGCCCCGGGCGACGGCGGGTCGGCCGGCGGCGGCACGCGCAGCCGCCGGCCCCAACGTCGCTCAGTCGGTGATCGCCTCCAGTCGCTGGCGCACCGCCGAGAGGAACTGCGCGGCGAGCGCGCCGTCGAGCGCCCGGTGGTCCCAGCTCAGGCCGAGGATCGTCATCGAGCGAATCGCGATCGCGTCGTTGCCGTCGGCGTCGGTCACGACAACCGGCCGCTTGACGACCGCCTCGAAATCGAGGATCCCGACCTGGGGCTGGTTGATGACCGGAGTGGCCATGATCGAGCCGAATTGGCCGGGCGCGGTGATCGTGAACGTGCCGCCGGCCACATCGTCGGCGGTGAGCTGGCGCGAGCGCGCGCGCCCCGCGAGGTCGCGGACGCGCGCCGCGAGGCCCTCCACCGAGAGCTCCTGCGCGCGCTGGATGACCGGCACGATCAGCCCCTCCTCGCCGAGCGAGACGGCGATTCCGAGGTTGACGTCGGCGTGGCGCGTGTACTGCTCGCCGTCGAGCCAGGCGTTGAGCGCCGGGTACTCGCGCAGCGCGTCGACCGTCGCCCGCGCGACATAGGCAAGAGCGGTGACGCCGCGGGCGCGCCGCACCCGCTCGACCTGCGTCATATCGGCCTCGGCCCACGTCGTGCACGTCGCCGCCACCTCGAGCGAGCGCTTCATGTGCTCGCCGATCTGACGGCGCATTCGCGAGAGGTCATGGCCGCCCGCGGGCTGAGCGGGCACGGCCGGTGCGGCTCCCGCCGCGCCGACGCGCGGCGTCCCGGGCGGTGCCGCACCCGACGCGGCCGGAGCGGCGGCTGTGGCAGCGGGCGCCGGCGGGTCGGGCCGGTACGGGCTTTCGATGTGCAGCGGCGGCTCCTCGAGTGGCTGCGGGGCGCCGGATCCGCCGTCCTCCACGACCGCAAGCACGTCCTGCTTGCGCACACGGCCGCCGCGGCCGGTGCCGGTCACGGTCGAGAGGTCGATGCCGTGCTCGGCGGCGATCCGCTGTACCACCGGTGAGTAGCGCCGGGCGTCGCCGTTGCCGCGCGCGCCGGCGGTCGACGGCGGGGCGGTCGGCGTCGGAGCGGCAGCCGCGGTGAGCGTTGCCTTTGGTCCTGCGGCGGCGGCCCCGGGGCCTGTGGCCTCCGGAGCCGTTGGACCGGCGCCCGCGGCGGTCGACCCGCCCGCACCGCCCGACGCACCGGCGGCGACCGTGGCGCCGTCGCCCACGGCCATGCGGGCGAGCACCGTGCCGACCTCGACGGTCTGCTCGACGTCGACGAGGATCTCGGCGATGATCCCGGCGCTCGGCGCCGGCACCTCCGTCTCGATCTTGTCGGTCGAGATGTCGCACACCGTCTGGTCGGCCTCGACGCGGTCGCCGGACTCGACGCGCCAGGCGACGATCGTGCCCTCGGCGACCGAGACGCCCATCTGGGGCATCGTGATATCCACGAGGGTGGCGGAAGGGTCTGCCCCGCCGGGCATCCGGCCCGGCGATTCGTTGGCATCCGCGGGCATCCCGCCCGCGTCAATACGCGAGGAGCTCACGGCACGCCTCCTTGACGCGGTCGACGCCGGGCAGCACGGCCTGCTCGAGCGGCGGCGAGAACGGGATCGGGACGTCCGGGGAGGCGACGCGGGTGACGGGCCCATCGAGGTCCTCGAACCCCTTCTCGGCGATCAGCGCCGCCACCTGGGCGCCCGCCGCGCAGGTCATGTTCGCCTCGTCGACGATCACGACCTTCGAGCAGCGGGCGACCGAGTCGAGGATCGCGTCCTCGTCGAGCGGCACGAGCGAGCGCAGGTCGAGCACCTCGACCGATGCGCCGTCGAGGTCCTCGGTCGCCTGCAGCGCGACGTCGACCATCGCGCCGTACGTCATCACGACCAGATCGGAACCCGGCCGCGCGATCCGTGCCGTGAACGGCGTCTCGTAGACGCCCTCGCGGACGTCGCCCTTCACCCGCCGGTACAGGTGCTTGTGCTCCATGAAGCAGACCGGGTTCGGGTCGTGCATCGCGTGGTGCAACAGCCCCTTCGCGTCCTCGGCGGTGGAGGGCGCGACGACCTTGATCCCGGGCGCGTGCATGAACCACGCCTCGGGGTTCTGGGAGTGGAACGGCCCGCCGGAGAAGCCGCCGCCGCTCGGCAGCCGCACCGTGATCGGCACCGCGAGGCCCTGGCGGTAGTGCATCTTGCCGGCGACGTTGACGAGCTGGTCGAAACCGCACGAGACGAAGTCCGAGAACTGCATCTCGCACACCGGGCGCAGGCCGACGACCGCGGCGCCGATCGCGCAGCCGATGATCGCCGACTCGGCGAGCGGCGTGTCCATCACGCGGTCCGGGCCGAACTCCTCGATCATCCCGTCGGTCACCTTGAACGCGCCGCCGAACACGCCGATGTCCTCGCCCATCACCATCACGCGCTCGTCGGCGCGCATCTCGTCGCGCAGTGCCGAGGAGATCGCCTGCAGGTAGGTCATCGTCGCCATCAGCGCTCACCTCGCTGGGCGAAGCCGCTCCACGGGGCATGGCCGTCGCCGAGCGGCGTCGCCTCGCCGGTGCAGAACACGCCCTCCAGCGCCTCGTCCGGACTCGGCATCGGCCCCGTGAGCGCTTCGGAGACGGCGGCGTCGAGCTCGGCCGAGACCTCGGCGCGGAGCGCGTCGACGTCGACGCCGAGCGCGGTCAGGCGCTTCTCCTGCCGGTCGATCGGATCGCGCTCCTTCCACTCCTGCACCTGCTCGGCGGGGACGTACTTCATGTCGTCGTGCGCGGCGTGGCCGTGCATGCGCATCGTCACCGCCTCGATCAGCGTCGGCCCCTCGCCGGAGACCGCCCGCTCCCGGGCGGCGCGCGTGGCCTCGAACATCGCCTCCACGTCGTTGCCGTCGACGGAGACGCCCTCACAGCCGTAGGCCTCCGCGCGTTTCACCGGATCGACCGCGAACTGCTTGTCGAGCGGCGTCGAGTAGGCGTACTGGTTGTTCTCCAGCACGAACACGACCGGCAGCTTCTGGACCCCGGCCCAGTTCATCGCCTCGTGGAAGTCGCCGCGCGAGGTGGAGCCGTCGCCGAACCACGTGAGCGCGCAGCGCGGCTCGCCGCGCAGCTTGAACGCCATCGCCATCCCGGTGGCGACGAGCATCATGTCCGGGAGCATCGAGACCATCCCGACGCACCCGAGGTCCTTGTCGCCGAAGTGGACGTTGCCGTCGCGTCCACGGGTCACGCCGGCGGCGCGGCCCATGTACTGGCTGAAGATCCGCGACGGCGTCACGCCGCGGATGATGTGCGCGGCGAGGTCGCGGTGCAGGATGCAGAGCCGATCCTCGGCCGCCATCGCGAACGCGGCGCCGGCAGAGACGGCCTCCTGCCCGTAGCCGTCGTAGAACGAGCCGGGGACCTTGCCCTGGCGGTAGAGGCTCATCGCGCGCTCCTCGATGCCCCGCATCTGGAGCATCGCGCGCAGCAACGCGATTCGGTCCTCCGTGGTGAGGTGCGCCGCGTCTTCCTCGGACGTCGTGACCTGCGGTGCCTTCGCCGGTGCCGTGCCGGTCGGCGGGGCGGTGTCGGCCATCGCCATATGTGATTGCTCCCTCGTCTGCGCTTGAGCCGCGCGGGATCTCCGCTGCGGCCTCCTGGTTGACGGGCGCGCCGCGGGGGTCTCCCGTCGATCGCGCCTGAGCTTTGGAAGGTTAGAGGCTCCGGGGCCTACCCTCTGTTCATGGGCCTGTCGTGGCTCGTGCGGATGCGCTGGCGTCTGCTGGGCGCCTGGATGTGGCCGACGTTCGTCGTGCTCGCGGCCGCCGACGGCGTGATCGGTCATCTGCTGCCCGCGGCGGGCGCGAGCGACACTGTGCTCGGCGGGATCGTGCTCGGACTCGTGCTCAACCTGCTCTGCGTCGTCGTCCTCGGCCCGCTGCTCGGCCGCGTCCTGCGCCTCCGCCGACCCGACCTGCCGGCGGCGATCGCGCGCAACTACGCGGGCACGGCATGCATCGTGCTCGTCACCGTCGGCTTCGCGACGCTCGGCGCCCTGCATCACGCCGAGATCGTGCGGGACCGCGCCGCGCTGCGGGACGCGGTGGTTCGTGCGGCCGCCTGGATCGGCGATCACGCCCCCGCGCGCTTCCGCGCGGACGCCGGGACGCTCGACAGCTACGTGCTGCTCGCGGGGTCGGTCTATCGCGAGTGTGCCTCGGCCAGCGGCGGCGGGGAACCGCGCTACTACTGCGTCGTCGTCGACGAGCGTCGCTCCGGTCCCGACGCCGTGCACCCGGCGGGTTCGGAGTCCAACGAGACGCTCTCCCGCGGCACCGACTGAGAGCGCCCAGTCGGGCCGGCGAGCGCTGGAGGCGGTGGCTTCACTGTGCCCCGCGGCACACGCCCGCGGCACACGCCCGCGGCACACGCCCGCGGTAGGCTCGCCCGCCATGGTCGCCCGTGTCGCACTCGTCACCGGGGCATCGGCCGGGATCGGCGAGGCGACGGCGCGCGCGCTCGCCGCGGCGGGTCGGGATCGGGTGCGGCTCGTGCTCGTCGCGCGACGCGAGCCGCGGCTGCGGGCGCTCGCCGCAGAGCTCGGCGGCGCGACCGTGATCCCCGCGGATCTCACCGATCCCGACAGCCACGCCCGGATCGCCGAGGCCGTTCGCGCCGAGCACGGGGCGCTCCACCTGCTCGTCAACAACGCCGGCGCCCGTTGGCCCGGAACGTTTGCCGACACCGGATGGGAGAACGTCGCCCGCCACCTCGCGATCGATCTCGAGGCGCCGCTGCGGCTCACCGAGGCGCTGCTGCCGCTGCTCCGTCGGACGGCCGCCGCCCCGGACTCGGCGCCGGTGTCGATCGTCAACGTCGCCTCCACCGCGGCGCGCATCGGCAGGCCGAGCGCCGGCGGCTACTCGGCGGCGAAGTTCGCGCTTGCCGGCTGGAGCGACGCGCTGCATGCCGAGGAGGCGCCGCACGGCATCCACGTCGGGCTCGTGCTCCCCGGCTTCGTCAGGACCGAGGGGTTCCCCGCCGCGGAGCTCCTCGCTCGGCGCCGGACCCGCTGGATCGTCGCCGGGCCGGAGCTCGCCGCCGAGGCGATCCTGCAGGCGGCGGGCTGGGAGGGACGGCGCCCGCGCGCGGAGGTCTACGTCCCGCGCCGCTATGCGCTGCTCGCCGCGCTTCGCATCCTCGCGCCCGGCCTGGTGCGCCGCGCGACCGCGACGGGCGCGTTCTCGACCGCCACCCGGCCCCGCGACTGACGACACCGGCGCGTGACCCCGATCACGCTCCCGCGCCTCGTCAGGCATTAAGCTACGGTGCTGTAGCTACCCGACCCGAGGAGACCGCGAGATGACTGACAGCCCCCGCCGAGTGGCGGTTCTCGGCGGCAGCCGGATCCCGTTTGCCCGCCAGAACGGTCCCTACGCCCGGGCCTCCAAACAGGACATGCTCACGGCGACGCTCGACAATCTGAGCGCGAAGTTCGGCCTTGACGGCGAGACGGTCGGGGAGGTCGCCGCCGGCGCCGTGCTCAAGCACAGCCGCGACTTCAACCTCACACGCGAATCGGTGCTCGGTTCGAGGCTCGCGCCGGAGACCCCCGCCTACGACGTGCAGCAGGCGTGCGGGACGGGGCTCGAGGCGACGGTCCTCGTCGCGAACAAGATCGCGCTCGGCCAGATCGAGTGCGGGATCGCCGGCGGTGTCGACACGACCTCGGACGCGCCGCTCGCGCTCGGGGAGGACCTGCGTCAGACGCTGCTCGCGGTCAATCGCGCGAAGACTCCCACCGACCGCCTCAAGGCGCTCACCCGGCTGCGGCCGAAGGGCCTGCTCCCCGAGATCCCCCGCAACGCCGAGCCCCGCACGGGACTCTCGATGGGGGAGCACGCCGCGCTCATGGCCGCGGAGTGGGGGATCGGCCGCGAGGAGCAGGACGCGCTCGCCGTGCAGAGCCACCACAAGCTCGCGGCCGCGTACGAGAGCGGCTGGATGGACGACCTCGTCGTCCCGTTCCTCGGTCTCGAGCGCGACCAGAACCTGCGCCCGGACACGAGCCTCGAGAAGCTCGCCACGCTGAAGCCCGTGTTCGGCGGTCCGGAGGGAACGATGACCGCAGGGAACTCGACGCCGCTCTCCGACGGCGCCTCGGCGGTGCTGCTCGCCTCCGAGGAGTGGGCACATGCCCACGACCTCCCGGTGCTCGCGTACTTCGTGACCGCGCGCACAGCCGCCGTCGACCACGTCCACAAGCGCGAGGGGCTGCTGATGGCGCCCGCCTACGCAATGCCGCCGATGCTGGAGCGGGCCGGCCTCACGCTGCAGGGCTTCGACTACTACGAGATTCACGAGGCGTTCGCCGCCCAGGTCCTGTGCACGCTCAAAGCGTGGGAGGACCCGGCGTTCTGCGCCGAGCGGCTCGGCCGCGCGGAGCCGCTCGGCGCGATCGACCGCGACAAGCTCAACGTCCACGGCGGCTCGCTCGGCGCCGGGCACCCGTTCGGGGCGACCGGCGGGCGCATCGTCGCGACGCTCGCCAAGGCCCTCTCGGAGGCCGATGGCCCGGCGCGGGGCCTGATCTCGATCTGCGCCGCGGGCGGTCTCGGCGTCACCGCGATCCTGGAGGGCCCGAACCATGCCTGACCGCTACCAGCAGCTCGTCAACACCCCGGTCGGCCGGCTCATCGCCGGCCAGGTCGGGCTGCCCGCGCCGCCGATGCTGGAGCGCCACCGCCCCGGCCGGCCCGTGATCGAGGGCACGGTGCTGCTCGGCGCGCCGGCGCCCGACCCCGAGCGGCCACCCCGGCTCGCCGCCGCGGCGCGGGCCGCGCTCGACATCATCGGCGCGTCGCTCATGCGGACCGGGGATCCGGCGCTGGCGGATGCGGGCGCGCCGCTGTTCGACCCGGACGACCCGCCGCCGGCGCAGCGCTTCAAGGGGCTCGTGCTCGACGCGAGCGGCCTGCGCTCCGCCGAGCAGCTCGTCGCCGCCTACGCGTTCTTCCACGCGACCGCCCGCCGCGTGGAGGCGTGCGGCCGGATCGTCGTGCTCGGCACGCCGCCGGCCGCCGCGCCGGAGCCCGAGGAGGCGGTCGCCCAGCGGGCGCTCGAGGGGCTCGTGCGCTCGCTCGGCAAGGAGGCGCGGCGCGGCGCGACCGCGCAGCTCGTGTACGTCGCCCCGGGCGCCGAGGACCAGCTGGACTCGCCGCTTCGCTTCCTGCTCTCGCCGCGCTCGGCGTACGTCTCCGGCCAGGTCGTCCGCGTCGGCAGGCGCGTCGGCGCGAAGGCCGATGCGACCGGGCTCGACTGGGGGACTCCGCTCCAGGGCAAGGTGGCGCTCGTCACCGGCGCCGCGCGCGGGATCGGCGCCGCGATCGCCGAGGTGCTGAGTCGCGAGGGCGCCCACGTCGTCGGGCTCGACGTCGAGCCGATGGCCGACGACCTCGCGGCCGTCGCCGGCGCGATCGGCGGCAGCTCGCTGACCGCCGACGTGACCGCGCCGGACGCCCCCGCGCGGATCGCGGAGCACCTGCTCGCCGAGCACGGTGGCGTCGACGTCGTCGTCCACAACGCCGGCGTCACCCGCGACAAGACGATCGGCAGGATGACCGAGGCGCAGTGGGCGACGGTGCTCGGCATCAACCTGATCGCGCCGCAGAGGATCACCGCCGAGCTCCTGGAGCGCGACGCGCTGCGCCGCGGCGGGCGCGTCGTGTGTCTGTCCTCGATGAACGGGATCGCAGGCGCGGCGGGACAGACGAACTACGCGGCGTCGAAGGCGGGGCTGATCGGCTTCGTCGAGGCGCAGGCGCCGGCGCTCGCCAAGCGGGGGATCACGATCAACGCGGTCGCGCCGGGGTTCATCGAGACGCCGATGACCGCGGCGATGCCGTTCGGACCGCGCGAGGCCGGCCGGCGGATGAACAGCCTCTCCCAGGGCGGGCTGCCGGTCGACGTCGCCGAGACGATCGCGTGGCTCGCGTGGCCGGCCTCGGCGGGCGTCACCGGCAACGTCGTCCGCGTCTGCGGCCAGTCGCTCATCGGGGCGTAGGCATGGACGCGTCCGGGTGCGGCGGAGCGGGAGGTTAGGCGTGGCCGCCGACGAGCAGATCCTGCGTCGCGCGCCGTCGATGACGCGCCTGTTCGCCCGCGCCGGGCTGGCCGCGTTGCCGGGCGCCTCGGCGCTGCCGCTCGCCGGCGGCGGAGGCGGCTCGGTCCCCGAGCGCGCGCTCGTGCTGTCCGCGCAGCGCGTCGACCGCGACCGCCTCGCCGCGTATGACCGGGTGTGCGGGTTCGATCTCTCCGACGTGCTGCCGCCGACGTATCCGCACATGCTCGCGTTCCCGCTGCAGCTCGCGCTCATGACGAGCGGCTCGTTCCCGGTGCCGGCGATCGGCCTCGTCCACATCGCGAACCGCATCGACCAGCGCCGTCCGATCCTCGCGAGCGAGCGGCTGTCGCTGCGGGTGGCCGCCACGGCGCTCGAGCCCCACCCGCGCGGGCGCCAATTCACGCTGCGCAGCGAGGCGTGGGTGGGGGCCGAGAAGGTGTGGGCGGAGGAGTCGGTCCATCTCGCCCGCGGCCGGGGCGACGAGGGTGCCCCGACTCCGGACGCGCCGCCGGACAGCTCGGGACTCGCGCAGGCGGCGGTCTGGCGTCTGCCCGGCGACCTCGGCCGACGCTACGGGGCGGTGTCGGGAGACCTCAACCCGATCCACGTCCACCCGCTCACCGCGCGGTTGCTCGGGTTCCCGAGCGCCATTGCGCACGGAATGTGGACGAAGGCGCGCTGCCTGGCCCAGCTCGGCCGTGAGCTGCCGGGCGGGTTCACGGTGCAGGTCGCGTTCCGCAAGCCGATCCTGCTGCCGGCGAGGGTCGTCTACGCCGAGGGCCGTCCCGGTCCAGACGCCGGCGGTCCCGCGGACGGGCCGCTCGCGTTCGGGGTGCGGGACGCGCGCACCGGCGCGGTCCATCTCGACGGCCTGCTCACGCCCGCATAGAGCCCGCCGGGATATGCGGCGCGCGATTGCACCCGCGCCTGGGATGAGATCGCTCACGTCCGCGGGCTGCGCGGCGCGGGGCCCCGTCCGTCTCGTGTCCCGTTTGGACAGTTCGTTTGCAGTCGAGGCACCCCTGGCGGCGCCTGGCGGCGTCCTCGGATCCTCATGGGGCGATGCCACACCACGGATCCTGCGTCCTGGCCAGGGACCCCCCAGCGGCACCTCTTGGTGCCAACGAACCAACCAAACTCGACACTCGGTCGGCCGGCCGCAGCCACGGCGGCGAGCCGTTCAGTCGCCGCCGCGCAGCCAGGGGGCGAGCGCGATCACCACGATCCCGACCGCCGCGCACAGCCACAGCGAGTCGTGGAGCCCGCTCACCAGCCCGCCGGCGGCGAGCGAGCCGCACACCGCGACACCGATCACCGAGCCGCTCTGACGGGCGCTGTTGAGCGTGCCCGCGGCGACGCCGGCTCGGCTCGGCTCGACCGATCCGAGCAGCGCTGCGGTGATGATGGGGACGATCAGGCCGAGCCCGCCGCCGATCGCCACGAGCTGCGCGACGAGCGCCGAATACGACGTGTGAGCGTCCGCGCCGAGCAGCCCGAGTGAGCCGCCCGCCAGGGAGAGCGCGCCGAGCACCACGAGCGGCCGGGCCGCCCGGCCCGAGCTGTGCCGCCCGCTCACGATGTTGACCGCGAACACGACCGCGGTCATCGGCGCGAACGCGAGGCCGGCGCGCAGCGGCGACATGCCCTGGGCACGCTGGAAGAACAGGCTGAGCACGAACATCAGGCCGTAGAACGCGATGTTGATGATCACGCCGATGAGCGCCGCGCTGCGAAACGTCGGGATCGCGAACAGGGCCGGCGGCAGCATCGGTTCGGAGCGCCGGCGTTCGATGAGCACGAACCCGGCGGCCGCGACGGCGGCGAGGGCGAAGCCTGCGAGCACCGGGCCGCTGCTCTCGCCCCGGACTCCTCCCTCGATCAGCGACCCCGCGAGCGCCGCGAGCGCGACGATCGCGGCAAGCTGGCCCGGCAGGTCGATCGAGCGCGCCCCGGAGCGCGGCGTCTCCTCGGCGCAGCGCAGCGTGAGCGCGATCCCGAGCAGGCCGAGTGGGAGGTTGATGACGAAGATCGCGCGCCAGCCGAGCGCGGCGATCAGCGCGCCGCCGACGAGCGGGCCGCCCGACAGGGCGAGGCTCGCGCCCGCAGCCCACAGGCCGATCGCGCGTCCGCGGCGGTCCGGCTCAGGATGGGCGTGGCGCAGCAGCGTGAGCGAGCAGGGCACGAGGATCGCGGCGCCGACCCCCTGGACGGCGCGGGCGGCGATCAGCGCTCCGACCCCCGGGGCGGCCCCGCAGGCCATCGAGGCAAGCGTGAACAGCGTGAAGCCGACGACGTAGACGCGCCGCGCGCCCGCGCGGTCGCCGAGCGCCCCGCACGTGAGGATGAGCGCGGCGAACGTGATCGTGTAGGCGCCGACGACCCACTGCAGCGCGCTCACGCCGCCGCCGAGGGCCCGCGCGATCGGCCGGATCGCGACGTTGACGACGCTCACGTCGAGTTGGACGACGGCGAACCCGAGGCTGGTGGCGGCGACGAGGCCGCGGTCGAGGCGTCGGCTGCCGGCGGTGACGGTCATCGGCCGCGAACGTAGGCGGGGAACGCTTCGACGCCGCTCGAAATGTCTCGGCGGTACCGTGACGACATGGCGCGACGCGGCGATGCGGATCTCTCGGCGGTGGCCCGGCTCCTCGCCGACCCGGGGCGCTGCCGGATGCTGCTCGCGCTTGACGACGGCCGCGCGCTGCCCGCGAGCCGGCTCGCCGCCGAGGCGGGTGTGTCGGCCGCGACCGCGAGCTCGCACCTCGGAAGGCTCGTCGACGCGGGCCTGCTCACCGTCGAGCCGCACGGCCGCCACCGCTACTACCGGCTCGCGGGGCCCGAGGTCGGGCGATTGATCGAGACGATGGGGGCGCTCGCGCCGGCCGCCGAGATCCGCTCGCTGCGCGAGGACACCCGAGCGCGCGCGCTGCGCGAGGCGCGCACCTGCTACGACCACATCGCCGGGCGGCTCGGCGTCGCGATCATGCAGAGCCTCCTGCGCCGGGGTCACATCGTGGGCGGCGACGGGCTCTTTCATCACGGGCGCCCCGGCTCGGACCGACTCTCGGCGCCCGGGCGCGAGGTCGACTACGAGCTCACGCCCGCGGGCGCGCAGTTCCTCGACCGCTTCGGGGTGAGCATCCCTCCGCGCCGGCCCGTCGTGCGCTACTGCGTCGACTGGTCCGAGCAGGCCCACCACCTCGCCGGCGGCGTCGGGCGCGGGCTGCTCGACCGGATGCTCGAGCTCGGCTGGGTCGCCCGCCGCGACGACGGCCGCGCGCTCGATGTCTCCGAGGCCGGGTGGACCGGGCTCGCCGAGCGCTTCGCGATCGGACCCGCCTGCGAGCTGAGAGCCGCCTGACGCGTTTCGGCGGTAGGGTGCCGCTCGAGATGAGCGTGACAGATCGCTTCCGCGCCCTGCACGAGACCGACGAGCTGTTCCTCATGCCGAACGCCTGGGACGTCGGCTCCGCTCGGCTCCTCGAGCATCTCGGGTTCCGGGCGATCGCGACGACGAGCAGCGGCTCGGCGGCCGCCCGCGGACGGCTCGACGGCGAGCTCGACCGTGAGGCCGCCGTCGGCCACGGCGCCGAGCTCGCGGCCGCGGTGGAGGTCCCGGTCTCGGCGGATCTGGAGAACTGCTTCGCCGACCCGGCCGACGGGGTCGCGGAGACGATCGCCGCCGCGGCCGCGACCGGCCTGGCAGGCGCGTCGGTCGAGGACTGGAGTGGCAGCACGATCTACGAACGGGAGCATGCCGCCGAGCGTGTGCGCGCCGCGGTCGAGGGCGCCGCCGGGCGGCTCGTGATCACCGCGCGCGCCGAGAACCTCATCCACGACCGCGACGACCTCGACGACACGATCGCCCGGCTGCAGGCATTCGCCGCCGCGGGCGCCGACGTGCTGTTCGCCCCCGGGCTGCGGAGCGCCGAGCAGATCCGCGCGGTGCTCTCGAGCGTCGAGGCCCCGCTGAGCGTGCTCGTCGTCCCGGGCGTTCCGCCCGTCTCCGAGCTCGCCGAGCTCGGCGTGCGGCGCGTCTCGATCGGCGGTGCGTTCGCGTTCGCCGCCTACGGTGCGCTCGTGCGCGCCGCGCGGGAGCTGCTCGACCCCGGAACGTACGGCTATGGGGAGCTCGCCGCGCTCGGACGCGACACGATCGCCGCCGCGTTCGGGTGACCCGAGCGCCTCGCGCCACACCGCCGGCGTGCGTCGGTGCCGTCTAACCTGAGGCCGGCATGACGACGTTTGCCGATCTGGGCCTCGAGCCCGCCCTGCTCGACGCCCTCAGGGACGTCGGCTATGAGTCCCCCAGCCCGATCCAGGAGCAGGCGATCCCGCCGCTCCTCGAAGGTCTCGACGTCATCGGCCAAGCACAGACCGGGTCGGGCAAGACCGCCGCGTTCGGGCTGCCGCTGCTCCAGTACGTCGACCCCGAGGACGACGATGTGCAGGGGCTCGTGCTCACGCCGACGCGCGAGCTCTGCATCCAGGTCACGCAGGCGCTGCGGGCCTACGGCCGGGCGAAGGGCGTCGACGTGGTCGCCGTCTTCGGAGGCGCCCCGATCCGCAGCCAGCAGTCGCAGCTGCGCGCGGGCGGGCATGTCGTCGTCGGGACCGTCGGGCGGGTCAAGGATCTGATCAGCCGGCACTCGCTGATGCTCCACGCCTGCCGGTTCGTCGTGCTCGACGAGGCCGACGAGATGCTCGACCTCGGGTTTCTGGAGGACGTCGAGCGGATCCTCGCCCTCACCCCGTCGAGCCGCCAGACGGCGCTGTTCAGCGCGACGATGCCGCCGGCGATCCGGCGCCTCGCCGACCAGTACCTGTACGCCCCGGTGACGGTGAGGGTCAAGGCGGACACGCTCACGGTCGACACCGTGGAGCAGTTCGCGCTCGAGGTCGCGCCGAAGGACAAGACCGAGGCGCTCATCACCGTGCTCGAGGCCGAGCGCCCCGACCAGGCGATCGTGTTCGTGCGCACGAAGATCCGCGCCGACCAGCTGTTCCGCACCCTGCGCGACCGGGGCATGAACGTGCGCGCGCTCCACGGCGACATGACGCAGGGCGCCCGTGACGGCGTGATGATCGCGTTCAAGGGCGGGCATGTGCCGCTGCTCGTCGCCACCGACGTCGCCGCGCGCGGGCTGGACATCTCCGGCATCTCGCACGTCATCAACTACGACGTGCCGACCTCGCCCGACGTGTACGTGCACCGGATCGGCCGCACCGGACGCGTCGGGCGCTCGGGCCGCGCGATCACGTTCTACGAGAGGCGCCAGGTGCGCGACGTGCAGGCGATCGAGAACCACGCCGGGGTCAAGCTCTCGCCGTGGGTCAAGGACGCGCACGTCGCCCCGACCGCGCCGGCGGCCCGTCCGCGCCGCCACTCCAAGCCCCACGACGCCGAGCGCGCCGTCGACGGCGGTCCGCGCCGCACCGTGTTCGTCTCCGGCGGGCGCGCCGCGGGCCTCGAGCCGTCGGACATCATCCACGCGATCACCGCCACCGGCCTCGACGGGGAGGCGGTGCGCAACGTGCGCCTGCTCGAGCGGTTCGCGTTCGCCGAGGTGCCGCGCGACGCGGCCGAGCGCGTGGTCGAGCGGGCGGCCGGCACCCGCGTCCGGGGCCGCGAGCTCCGCTTCGAGCTCGCCAACAACTGACGGGCGCCGCCGCGCGCGGCGGAGTCTCCGGCGCCCGGCCGGCGCCCCGCGCGTTCGGGCGCCCCGCGCGTTCGGGCGCGCCGCGCCGGGCGCTGCACGAAACCGTGCACGCGCGTCAACTCGGCGTCAGGCGGGGAGCGGATGCCCGCGACTTCCGCCCGCGACGGGGGTTGCAGGATTCGTGACCGGCCGCCGACCGCGGCCGGCGATGTCCGGCCCGTCTCCCCGCGGGCACCCAACCAGTGGAGGTCCTCATCGTGACACTTCGATCGCTGACCGGCCGTCGACCGTCCGCGTCGCTCGTCATCTCCTCGGCCGCGCTGTTCTTGTCGATGGGCGGCGTCGGCGTCGCCGCGACCGGGCTGATCGGTACCGACCAGATCCGCAACGACGCCGTGACCTACAAGAAGATCGCGCCGAACTCGGTCGGCCGGGTGCGGCTGGCCAACGGCGGCGTCGTCAACTCCAAGATCGCCCATGACGCGGTCTCCTACCAGGACATCCAGCCGAACTCGGTCGGCACGGTGCGCGCGAACATCAACCAGCTCCAGGCCCGCGTGCGCGGCAAGTGCGCCGCCGGCTCGGCGACCGGCTCGATCAGCAACAAGGGCGCGATGAGCTGCAATCCGACGGCGCCCGAGGAGTACGGCTCGAGCGCGACCGCCAAGCCGGTGGCGCTGAGCGGCACCGCCGCCACCACCGGCTCGGTCGCGCTCCCCACCGGCCCGACGTACCTCGGCTTCGCCAACACGACGCTCACCGCGACGAGCGGAAGCAACCCGGTCCCGGTCACGGTCAAGTGCACGTTCACCGTCGGCTCGACGACCGCGACCCAGGACGTGGTGTTGAACACCGACGGCACGAAGGGCGACACGACGACCGCGACGCTCCCGTCGCAGCTCGCCGGCGTGGCCGGCACCTCGACCGTCGCCTGCACCGCGTCGGTCCCGAGCGGCGACACGCTGCCGACGGTGACCGGCGTTTCGGCGATCAACGCGATCGCCACCGCCGCGAACAACTGAGCCGCGGGGTGCCGGGGCGGGGCCACGGATGGGCCCCGCCCCGCCCCGCCTGGGCTACTGTCGGGGCATGAGCACAGCCACCATGAACACGACCCTGGGCACGATCGAGCTTGAGCTGTTCGACTCCGATGCGCCCAGGACGGTCGAGAACTTCCGCACGCTCGCCGCCGACGGCTTCTACGACGGGCTCATCTTCCACCGGGTGATCCCCGCCTTCATGATTCAGGGCGGGTGTCCGAAGGGCACCGGCACGGGCGGCCCGGGCTACACGTTCGAGGATGAGATCAACGGCCACAAGGTGGTCCGCGGGGCGCTCGCGATGGCGAACGCCGGACCGAACACGAACGGCTCCCAGTTCTTCATCGTCACCACCGACTCCGCGCCGTGGCTCGACGGCAAGCACACGGTGTTCGGACAGGTGACCGCCGGAATGGACGCTGTCGACGCGATCGAGCGGGTGCCGACCGGCGCCGGCGACCGACCGGTCGACCCGCCCTCGATTGAGTCGATTCAGCTCGATCCGTCATGAGTGTCGAGTCCGCGGATGCCGCGCCGGCGGCGTCCGCGAGCGCGCCACCGACGGAGATCGCGGTCGAGAACCCGGCGACGGGCGAGCGGATCGGGACCGTGCCCGTGCTGGGGGCCGCGGAGCTGTCCGAGCTCGCCGCCCGGGCGCGGCGCGCGCAGCCCGAGTGGGAGGCGCTCGGCTTCGAGGGCCGCGGGCGGATCATGCGGCGCGCGCAGAGGTGGATGCTCGACCACGCCGACCGCGTGATCGAGACCGTCGTCGCCGAGACCGGCAAGACGCGCGAGGACGCGCAGCTCACCGATCTCACCTACACGGTGTCGGCGCTCGGCTTCTGGGCCTCGCACGCCGAGGGCTACCTCGCCGAGGAGAGGGTCTCCGCCTGGGCGTCGCCCGCCTCGATCGGCAAGCGACTCAGGCTTCGCTACGTGCCCTGCGGCGTCGTCGGGGTGATCGGCCCGTGGAACTACCCGATCGTCAACTCGTTCGGCGATTGCATCCCGGCACTGATGGCCGGCAACGCGGTGATCCTCAAGCCCTCCGAGGTGACCCCGCTGTCCTCGCTGCTGGTGGCGGAGATGCTCGACGAGTGCGGGCTGCCCGCCGACGTGTTCGCGGTCGCCACCGGCGACGGCTCGACCGGCGCGGCGCTCATCGCCGAGGTCGACTGCGTGATGTTCACCGGCTCCTCCCGCACCGGCACGGCGGTGATGAAGGCGGCCGCCGAGCGCCTGATCCCGTGCTGGCTGGAGCTCGGCGGCAAGGACCCGATGCTCGTGTGCGCCGACGCCGACCTCGAGCGCGCGGCCAACGCCGCCGCCTGGTCGGCGATGTGCAACGGCGGCCAGGTGTGCATCTCGACCGAGCGCTGCTACGTCGAGGCGCCCGTCTATGACCGGTTCGTGGAGCGGGTGACGGAGATCGTCTCCGGCCTGCGCCAGGGACCGCCCGGTGAGCCCGGGTCCGTCGATGTCGGGGCGGTCATCTTCCCGCCGCAGCTTCAGATCGTCTCCGACCATGTCGCCGACGCGGTGAGCAAGGGCGCGCGGATCCTCACCGGCGGCCACGGCCGGTCCGACGGCGGGCGCTTCTTCGAGCCGACCGTGCTCGTCGACGTCGACCACACGATGAGGTGTATGACCGAGGAGACGTTCGGCCCGACGCTGCCGATCATGCGGGTCGACAGCGCCGAGCAGGGCCTTGCGCTCGCCAACGAGTCCCCCTACGGCCTCGCGGCGAGCGTGTGGACGCGCGACATCGCCCGCGGCGAGGCGCTCGCGCGCCGGCTGCAGGCGGGCGCGGTGTCGGTCAACGACACCCAGACCCACTACCTGTCGCTCAACCTGCCGATGGGCGGCTGGAAGACCTCGGGGATCGGCACCCGCCACGGCGCCGGCGGCATCCGCAAGTACACGCGCGTGCAGTCGCTGTACGTGACGCGCTTCGCGCTCAGGCGCGACCCGTGGATGTTCCCCTACTCGCGGCGCACGACGAACCTGCTGCGGCGCCTCTTTGCGTTCCTGTACGGCCGGGGCTCGAGGAGGTGACCGCGGGCAGGATGGGCGCTCGCCGTCGCCTGCCGCCGCGCCGGCGGCTCAGAGCCCCGTGCGCGTGATCTCAAGCGCCCGCCGGGCGAGCTCCACGACGCCGTCGCCGAATGACCTCAGGTACGGGTCGTCGGTGGCGCCCGAGACCGCCCGGCGGTAGTTGCCCTCCATGAACACGACCGCCTTCCAGACCGCGAGCACGATGTACCAGTCGAGGTCCTCGACCGCTCGGCCCGAGCGGCGCGCGTAGAGCTCGACGAGCTCCCGGCGGTCGGGGAAGCCGTCGGCCTCGGTGACCGTCTGCAGGGCGAAGCGGCTCGGCGGATCGCCGGGCTCGCGCCAGTGGGAGAGCATGTAGCCGACGTCGGCGAGCGGGTCGCCGATCGTCGCCATCTCCCAGTCGAAGACCGCGAGCAGCCGCGCGGGCGCGGCGGCCCCGAACATCACGTTGCCGAGCCGGTAGTCGCCGTGGACGATTCGGGCCGGGCGCTCGGGCGGCACGTGCTCGGCGAGCCAGCGGCCGACCTCGGCGACCTCCGGCACCTCGCGCGTGCGGTTGTGCTCCCACAGCCCGCCGAAGCGGCGCAGCTGGCGCTCCAGGTAGCCGCTCGGCCGTCCGAAGCCGTCGAGCGCGAGCTCGGTCCACTCGGCCGCGTGCAGCTCGACGAGCGCGTCGATCAGCTCGGAGGCGATCCGCGCGCGCTCGGACGGGGAGTCGAGCGCCTCCGGGAGGGCGGTCGTGATCACCACGCCCTCGATCCGCTCCATGACGTAGAACGGGGCGCCGATCACGTCCGGGTCAGCGCACTCCGCGAGCACCCGCGGCGTCCGCACGTGCGTCGGCTCGAGCGCCCGCAACAGGCGGGCCTCGCGCAGCACGTCGTGGGCGCTCGGCGGCAGCGGGCCGCGCGGCGGCCGACGCAGGACGACGCCCGTGGAGAGCGCGAACGTCACGTTGGAGTGCCCGTCGCCGATCGGCGTCGCGGCGAGGTCGTCGGGCGCCGCGAGCCCCGCCTCGGCAAGGAAGGCGCGCAGCGGCTCGATCACGAGCAGCGGCTCACGCGCGCCCGCGGCGGCCTCGGCGGGGGTGCGGACGATGTCGTCGGGGGCGGCCGGGGCGCTCATGGCTCCGGCAGGCTACCGCCGGCTGCCAGTAGCGTTACCACCACGCATGCCCGAGCTGCCCGAGGTCGAGATCACCGCCCGCCTGATCGGTCGGGCGGTGGCCGGCGCCCGGATCGGGTCGGTGCTCACGCCGGGGATCAACGCGCTGCGCTCGTTCGACCCGCCGATCTCGGCGCTCGAGGGCGCGAGGCTCAGCGGGATCACCCGCCGCGGCAAGCTGTTCGTGGTCGGCACGGACGCCGGCCTGTCGCTGCTCGTACACCTCATGTCGGCGGGCCGGCTGCAGCTGTTCGACTCGCGCGCTTCGCTGCGTGACCGCACCTCGCGCGTGCTCGTGCGCCTCGACGATGGGCGCGAGCTGCGCCTGCGCGAATTCGGCACCAGGCAGGCCGCGTGGGTGAGGCTCTACCGTGACGCCGCGCTCGACTCCGACGAGCAGCTCGCCACCCTCGGTCCGGAGGCCTGGCCCGACCCGCCGGAGCTCGGCCCGCTGCTCGACGCGCCGCGGCCGCTGCACGGGCTGCTCCGCGACCAGCGCGTGATCGCCGGCATCGGCCGTTCGTGGGTCGACGAGATCCTGCACACCGCGATGCTCTCGCCGTTCAAGCGCGGCTCCGAGCTCAGCGCCGAGGAGGCCGCGAGGCTGCGCGCGGCGATCGCCTCGCAGCTCGGTCGAGCGCTTGAGCACTACGAGCGGACGCTCGCGCTGCCGATTCCCGACAAGCTGCCGATGCCGCTCACCGTCCACCGGCGAAACGGCGAGCCGTGTCCGCGCTGCGGCGACGAGATCGAGGCGGTGTTCTACGAGGACTACGTGATGTGCTATTGCCCGACCTGCCAGACTGAGGGAAAGCTGCTCAAGGATCGCCGGCTGTCCCGGCTGCTCAGGTAGCCGGGCCCACCAGGGAAATCGGAATGGACTCCGCACAAATGCAGGTCGTCGAGCTCGGTCGGTTGTCGCTGCGCGACTGGGCCGAGCTCGTGGGCTCAGAGCCCGAGCCGTTCGGCGGGACGTGCGCGCGGTTCGAGTTTCGGCCCAAGGACCACCACGTCGGCCTCCGCGACGCCGACGGAACGCTCGTGGCGGCGGGCGGCTGGACGATCGTGCACGTCGAGATCGACGGCCACGGCGGCTTCGATGTGATCGGCCTCGGCGCGCTCATCGTGCGCCACGGTCGACGTGGCGGCGGGCTCGCGCGACCGATCATGGAGCGGCTGCGTGAGCGCGCCACCGCCCCCGGCATCACGCGGCGCCTCGTGCTGTGCGAGCCGCATCTGGAGCCCCTGTACGAGCGCTGGGGCTACCGGCCGGTGCCCGATCCGGTCTGGGTCGGTCAGCGCGCGGGCCCGGTCCGCTGGCCGCTGCGCACGCTGTGGCGATCGGATTCGCCGGCCGTGGGCTGGCCGCCGGGCGTCGTGAGGATCGAGGGATTCCCGTTCTGACGTCGCGCCCCGCCGCCCCGTCCCCGGGACGCTACGAGCCGCTCCCGCCGCGCGTCATGCTGTAGCGGTGCTCGGGACGTCCGGTCGTCCCGTAGTGCGGCCGGACGACGACGCGGCCCTGACGGGCCATCTCGGCGAGGTAGCGCTGTGCGGTGGAGCGGCTGATGCCGATCCGCTCGGCGATCTCGCCGGCGGACAGGTCGCCCGGCGTGGAGCCGAGCAGGTCGCGGATGAGCGTCATCGTCGGCGCCGACTGGCCCTTGGGCAGCGGAGCCGGTCCCCGGAGCAGCCCGTAGAGCGCATCGACCTCGTGCTGCTCGGCCTCGCGCTCCTCGGCGGCGCCGATCCTCTCGAGGCGGCGGCGCATCGAGCGATAGGCGACGAGTCGCTCCTCGATCTGCGCGAAGTCAAACGGCTTGACGAGATAGTGGACGGCTCCGAGGCGCATCGCGGTGCGGACGCTCCGCATGTCGCGCGCGGCCGTGATCACGAGGAAGTCGGGTCGCGTGTCGGGCGTCCCGAGCGTCGAGCCGAGCAGATCGAGTCCGTTGCCGTCCGGGAGGAACAGGTCGAGGAGCACGAGGTCCGGAGCCGTCCCTCGCACCTGCGTCCGGGCGGCGCCGAGCGTGCCCGCATGACCCACGACCGTGAACCCGTCGACGCGGCGCACGTACGCCGCGTGGATCGTCGCGACGTGGTAGTCGTCCTCGACGATCAGGACGCGGATCATGCGGGCACGCGCGGGGCCTCGGCGGCGAGCGGAAGCTCGACCGAGAACGTCGTCCGGCCCGGGCGCTCGACCGCGATCCGCCCGCCGGAGCTCCGCACGAGCCGGTGGACGAGCGCCAGTCCGAGGCCGCGCGGGCGATCCGGCCGCGTCGGCTTGGTTGTGAAGCCGTCGGTGAAGATCTCGTCCACGACCTCGTTGGGGATCCCGCACCCGGTGTCGCTCACCTCGATCCGCACCGCGTCGCCGCTGGTCACGCGGACGGTCACCTCCGCCGGCGTCGGGCCGTCGGCGGCGGCGTCGATCGCATTGTCGATCAGGTTGCCGAGGATCGTGAGCACCGCGCCGGTGTCGACTCCCGTGGAGGTGAGCTGCGAGTCGTCGGTGAGCGTGAGCGCGACGCGGCGCTCGCCCGCGATCGTCACCTTGGCGAGCAGCATCGCCGCGATCTCGGAGGGCTCGATCTGCGACCGGATCCTCTCGGCGAGGCCCTCGCCGGCACGCGAGACGTCGAGCGCGTAGCGGGCTGCGGCCTCGTGATCGCCGAGCTCGATCAGGCCCGCGAGCGTGTGCATGCGGTTGGAGAACTCGTGCTGCTGGGCGCGGAGCGCGTCGGTGAGCGCGCCGACCCCGTCGAGCTCGCGGATGAGCGCCTCGAGCTCGGTGCGGTCGCGGAGCGTGATCACGGCCCCGAGCGGCCGCCCATCCCGCGCCACCGAGATCCGGTTGACGGCGAGCACGTGCCGGTCGGTGATCACGACCTGATCGGTGCCACCGACGGCGCCCGTGAGCAGGTCGCGGAGGCGCCCTGGGCCGACGAGGCCGGAGATCGGCTCGCCGACCGACGCGTCGCTGCGGCCGAGCAGCCGCCGCGCCTCGTCGTTGATGAGCGTCACCCGATCATCGACGTCGGTCGTGATCATGCCCTCGCGGATGTTGTGGAGCATCGCCTCGCGCTCCTGCACGAGTGCCGCGATCTCCTCAAGCTCCAGCCCGAACGTGCTCCGCTTCAGCCGTCGGGTGAGGAGCACGGAGGCGGTCACGCCGATCGCGAGCGAGCAGAGGAAGTAGAGCAGCAGCTGGGGGAGCTCGCCGATCAGCTGATCCGACACCTGGGCCTCGAGGATGCCGGCCGACACCTCGCCGATGATCGCTCCGTCGGGGGCCCGGAGCGGCACCTTCGCGTTCGCCGACACGCCGAGGTTCCCGTGATCGACGCCGAGATGATCGCGACCGTCGAGTGCGACCACGGGCTCGGAGACCCGGCGTCCGATGAGCACCGGGTCGGGGTGCGAGAAGCGGATCCCGTGGGCGTCGATCACGACGATGTAGCTCGCGCCGGTCCTGCGGCGCACCTCCTGCGCGAGCCGCTGGATGAGCCGCCGGTCCGCGCGATCGCGGCGGAACAGCCCCTCGCGGATCGAGGGCATCGCGGCGAACGTCTGCGCGATCGAGAGCGCGCGCTCCTGGTACTCGTGCTGCAGCTCGGAGCGGCGGTTGGCGGCGTCGAGCGCGAAGCCGATGAGCGTCGTGGCGATCAGGATCGCGACCACGCTGGTCAGGATCCGGCTCGAGAGCTTGCCGCGGCGCCACATCTCCTGCTCCTCGCAGCCACAGTCTAGGTTCGTCCCGCCGGCGCGCAAGCAACGTGCACTAAACGCACGAAACCCCAGGAAACGCGGCTTTCCCGGGCAACGCACGGAAGCCTTGCGGGATCCCGCCGAGCGCTCCTAGCCTCGCTCCGGCAAGTCACCGAGCGGGTCCCCGACGTGGCCCGACAGAGTCGACGAAGGAGGAGAGGTGGCGGTACTTGGCTTTGCGGTGCCGACCGGCCGCGCATCGGCCGGCGCCCCGGAGAAGGCCGCGCGGGTCGGGGTCGAGCTGCGCGGCGCGACCAAGCGCTTCGTGAGCCCGTCCGGAGAGGCGTTCACGGCGCTGCGCGACTTCACGCTCACGGTTGAGCCCGGACAGTTCTGCGCGATCGTCGGGCCGACGGGGTGCGGCAAGTCGACGACGCTCGGGCTCGTCTCCGGTCTGGAGCCGGCCAGCGGAGGCACGGTGACCGTCGGCGGACGGCCGGTGGACGGCGTCATGCCCGGGACCGGCTTCATGTTCCAGGCGGACGCGCTCATGCCCTGGAAGACGGTCGTGCGCAACGTGATGATGGGTCCGCTGTTCCACGGGGCCACGAAGCGCGAGGCCCGCGACCGCGCGCGCGACTGGCTGCGGCGAGTCGGCCTGGCCGGGTTCGAGGACCACTTTCCGCATCAGCTGTCTGGCGGGATGCGCAAGCGGGTCAGCCTGGCCGCCGCCCTCATCAACGAGCCGGCGGTGTTGCTGATGGACGAGCCGTTCGGCGCGCTCGACGTGCAGACCAAGGCGATCATGTCGAACGAGCTGCTCGGGCTGTGGGAGCAGTCCCGTCCGACCGTGCTCTTCGTCACCCACGATCTGGAGGAGGCGATCGCACTCGCGGACAAGGTCGTGGTGGTGACGGCGAGCCCGGGCACCGTCAAGGCGAGCTACGACATCGATCTGCCCAGACCGCGCGGGGCCGTGCAGGAGATCCGGTTCGGCGAGCGATTTCAGGAACAGCACCACCTGATCTGGGAGGCGCTGCGCGAGGAGGTCGAACGGGCATACGCCCGGACCGCGACGCGAACGGAGAGCGGGGAGGCGGCATGAGCTGGAGCTCGATCACCCGCGCCGGGCGGGCGGCCGATCTGCCTGAGCCCGCGGCGGCCGGGTCGCCCGCCGCCGGCGATCACATCGGGTCCGAAGCGGAGATCGCCGCCGCCGAGGAGCGCCGCCGCCGGCGCCGCCGGCTGATCGTGTGGGGCGCGCGCGTCGTCACGTTCGTGGTCGTGTTCGGCGGCTGGCAGCTGCTCACCGACGCCAAGATCGTCGACCCCTTCTTCTGGGGCAAGCCGAGCGGCATCGTGAGCACGATCCGAGATTGGGTCGACCACGGCACCGAGTTCGGGTCGCTGTGGCAGCAGGTGTGGACGACGATGAAGGAGGCGCTGCTCGGCTTCGTCTACGGAGTGATCGCCGGCGTCGTCGTCGGCGTCCTGCTCGGGCAGAGTCGCCTCCTCTCCGACGTGCTGAGCCCCTACATCAAGGTCGTCAACGCGATCCCGCGCATCGTCGTCGGCACGCTGTTCACGGTCGCATTCGGCATCGGCACGACCTCGAAGGTGACGCTCGCGGCCGTGCTCGTCTTCTTCGGGGTGTTCTTCAACGCCTACCAGGGCGTGCGGGAGGTCGACCGCAACCTCATCGACAACGCGCGGGTGCTCGGGGCCAGCCGCCTGGAGGTGACACGGCACGTCGTCCTGCCCTCGGCGATGACGTGGATCATCGCCAGCCTCCACATCGCGTTCGGCTTCGCGATCATCGGCGCCGTCGTCGGCGAGGTGCTGGGCGCCCAGCACGGGCTCGGGCTCGTGATCTACACGTCGATGAACACCTTCAGGCCCGACGGCGTGTTCGCCGGCATGTTCATCATCGCCGCCATCGCTCTCGTCGCCGAGGGGCTGATCACGGCGCTCGAGAAGCGCATCCTCGGCTGGCGTCCACCGGCGCAGTCGGAATCCGCGGCGGCGTAGCGCAAGCCATTCCTCACCCATACCACCCTCACACAGGAGGAGAAGACAGTGACGTTCCCACGAAAGCTGGGTGCGATGGCGACCGCCATCGCCCTCGCGGCCACCATCGCCGCGTGTGGCAGTTCATCGCGTGCCGGTTCAGGCGCGTCCGCCTCGGGCTCGCATGGCGCGAAGCTGCCCAGGGTGACGCTCATGGTCGGCGGCATCGACAAGCAGATCTACCTCGAGTACCAGCTCGCCCAGGACCTCGGCTACTTCAAGAAGTACGGCGTCGACGTGGCGCTGTCGACCGAGCAGCAGGGCGGCGTCGGCGCCGAGACGGCGATGGTCTCAGGCTCGGTCGATCTCGCGGGTGCGTGGTATGTCCACGCTCCGGAGTTCCAGGTCCAGGGCAAGTCCGTCGTCGACCTCATCAACCTCGGCGGATCGCCCGGCGAGCGTGAGATGTGCGCGGTGGGCAGCGGGATCCACACGCCGGCGCAGTGGAAGCACAAGGTGCTCGGCGTCACCGACCTCGGCTCCGGCACGGACGGGCTCACGAAGTACCTCGCCGCCCGGGCCGGGCTCAACCCGAAGACCGACATCAGCCGCCTCGCGGTCGGCGCCGGGCCGACGGCGGTGGCGGCGCTTCAGCAGCACAAGGCGCAGTGCGTGATGACCACCCAGCCGACGGTCGCCCAGCTCGAGCAGAGGCACATCGCCTACACGATGGCCAACCTCGCGAGCGCCTCCGCGTCCAAGCGGCTGCTCGGCGGCGTCTACCCGGCGGCCGGCGTGCTCGCCCTGACGAGCTGGGTCAAGGCCCATCCCCAGGAGGCCCAGGACGTCGTCGACGCGCTCGTGGCGACGCTCCACTACATCGCCACCCACTCGGCGGCGCAGATCGCCGCGCACATGCCCGCCAAGTACGTGACCGAGGGAGTGAGCCGCGCGACGTACATCTCCTCGCTCGCCGCCGACAAGAGCCAGTTCATGCCGAACGGGCTGATGCCTGCGGGCGCTCCGCAGCTCGCGGTGGCGATCGACCGCGCGGCGGGCGTGCTCACCCCGGCGCAGGCGAAGCGCATCGACTACGCGACCACATACACGGACAAGTACGTGAAGGTCGCGGACAGGCTTGAGCACATTCATCCCTGACCCGTGTGACGGTGCGGCCGCGTTGCCTGCGCGGCCGCACCGCGCACGGCCGGCGGCCGGTGAGTCCGTGCGCGTGCGCCCGCGTGCTCAGCGGGTGATGCCCGTGTGCCCCAGCGAGTAGCGCCCGGGCTGGGGCCAGACGCACAGGCCGTGCGGGCCGAGGCCGACCGGGATCGTCGCCCGCAGGTGGCCGTTGGCGGTGTTGATCGCGTAGACGACAGCGTTGTAGCGGCCGCTCAGCCAGAGGGTCTTCCCGTCCGCCGAGACGCCGCCCATGTCGGGACTCGCGGGCAGCGGCAGCTGCCAGGTGGCGACGACCCGGCGCGTGCGGAAGTTGACGACGGAGATCGTGCCCGCCGCGCGGTTGGACACGTACAGGACGCGCGCGTTGCGGCTCGGGTACAGGCCGTGGGCTCCGGCGCCGGTCGGCAAGAAGCCGGTCACCCTGAACGTTCGCGGATTGATCTCCCACAGACCCCCGTTCAGCTGGTCGGCGACGTACAGGGTGCGTCCGTCGGGGGAGAGCTTGACGTCCTGCGGCGAGGCGTGCCCGCCCTTGAGCGTGATCGTCTTGACGACGCGCTGGGTCCGCAGGTCGACCTCGATCATGTTGCCGTTGAACTCGCAGCTCGCGTACGCGTCGCGGCCGTTCGCCGAGAAGTCCATGTGGTCGACGCCGTAGCACATCGGAACCGACAGCGAGTGGACGAGGCGCATCGTCGTCGGGTTGCGGAAGTCGAGACGGCGCAGCCGCTCGGCGACGACGATCGCGTACCGCCCGTCGGGCGTGAAGTACAGGTTGTAGGGGTCCTCGACCGGGATCGGCGCGCCGGGACGGCCGGTGCGCGGGTTGACCGGCGTCAGGCTGTTGCCGACGTCGTTGTCGACGTAGAGCGTCTTCAGGTTCCAGGACGGCGTGACGTGCTGGGGGAGGGCGCCGGTGGGGAACTCGCGGACGATCTTGAACGTGCGCTGACTGATCTCGTCGACCGTGTTGCTCTCGCTGTTGGGGACGTAGACGAGCGGCGGGTCGCCACGGACCGCGGGGCTGAGGTCGCCGGCGCGAGCGGCGGCATAGACGTCGACCGGCCCGTGGCGGCGCGGGGCGGAGCGGGTCCCGCCGCCGGCGGTCGACGTCGCGGAGCCGCGCGTCGTCGTCGAGTCATGCCGCGCGGTGCGGGACGAGGGGTGGCTCGCGCCGCCGCACCCGGTGAGCAGCAGCGCGCAGACCGAAAGGACGCAGAGCCGCCGCACGAGCACGACCGCGAGGATCGCGCATCCGCGCTGAAAACGCGCTACGGGGTCCATGAGAGTCCTCATGGACCGGTCCGGGGTGCCCGTCAGGTGGCTACGCTCACGCGCGTTCGTCGCCGGCTTCACATAGTGCTCGTCGTCCTCGCCCTGGCGAGCGCCGCAGCGGTGTCCGGCTGCGGTGGCGGTGCGCGCCGCGCCCGGACGTCGGCCTCCGCGCCAGCATCGACGTCCGCCCAGCGCGCGCACGCGGCCGGTCACCGGCGGCCGCGGTCGGTCGCGCTGACCTATCGGCGACTGTTCGCGCTCGGCGCCCCGCTGCGCGACCCGGCAAGCGCCGGGCTGCCCGGGGGACGCTTCGCGCTGCTCGGCGGCCTCGACGCGGCCGACACGTCGACCGCCGGCATCGAGCTCGCCGACCTGCGCGGTGTCACGCGCACCGCATCGCTGCCGATCGCCCAGCACGACGCGCAGGCGGCGCGGCTCGGCGCGAACGTGTACGTGTTCGGCGGCGGCTCGTACTCGGAGCTCGACCACATCCTGCGCTTCGATCCGTCGAGCGGCGCCGTCGACACCGTCGGCTCGCTGCCGGGCGCCCAGTCCGACGTCGCGGTCGCCGCGCTCGCGGGCACGGCCTATGTGGTCGGTGGCTTCGACGGAACGAGCTGGAGGAACACGATCCTCGCGTGGCGTCCCGGATCGGCGGCCAAGCTCGTCGGTCGGCTCCCGGTCGGCCTGCGCTACGCGGCCGTCGCTGCGGCGTCCGGGAGGCTGATCATCATCGGCGGCTCGACTCCCGCCGCCGCCAGCGACGCGATCGACAGCTTCGATCCCGCCACGGGACGCGTGCGGCGGATCGGCACCCTGCCGCAGCCGGTCACCCACGCCGGCGCGGCGACGCTCGGCTCGACCGTCTACCTCGTCGGTGGTCGCGGAGACGCCCTGGACGCCCAGACCGCGCGGGTGTGGGCGATCGATCCGCTGACGGGCAGGGTGCGAGCCGCCGGCCGGCTGCCGCAGCCGTTGTCCGACGCGGGCGTGCTCAGGGTCGGCCGCGGCATCGTCGTCGCCGGCGGGCTCGCGTCCTCGGGCGCGACCGTCGCAGGCGTCGGTGAGCTCCTCCCCCGCCGCTGATGGACCCCGGCGCCCCGACCGACTCAGCGCGCCCGGCGCTGGGCGCCCAGGATGTAGTCGGCGATCCGCTGGAGCTGCGCATCGTCGGGTCGCGGATGGACCGGCATCTCGCGCATGAACTGCAGCAGCACCGGCCGGGGCAGCCGCAGCCTGAGCAGGTCGCCTCCCTGGTGGGAGGGCGAATCGGCCCCGGAGATCGTGTGGCACGCGTCGCAGTCCTGCGCGAACAGCGCCCGCCCGCTCCGGGTGGTCCCGCCGCAGCCGGCGAGCAATGCCGCCGACGCGGCCGCGACGAGCATCCGACGCATGGGGACAGGCTACGGGCCCCTGCGGGCTTCGGCACAGCCCGGCGGCGGCTCACCGCGGCATGCCTCGCCTGTTTCGCCCTCGTGGCCGCCGGCTGCGGGGGCGGGTCGACCCACCGCGGGAGCGGGGGCGCGCACGACTCCACGACACGCGCGAGCACGACCCCGGCCACGACGACCGGTCGATCCGGGAGCGCCACCAAGACCGCTCCGGCTCGCACGACGGGCGCGACCGCTCCGGCTCGCTCGACGGGCGCGACCGCTCCGGCTCGCTCGACCACCACCAGCGCCGCACCCGCCACGGTCGCCCGACCGGTCGCGCTTCCCCTCCCGCGCCGGCTGGCGCCGTTCCGAGCGATCGGCGCCCCCTCGCAGGGCAGGTGGCACGCCGCGGGCAGACGCGTCGCCGGGCGCCCGGCGGTCGAGGAGACGACGCTCCTCCCACCGGGCGGCTCGCAGGTCGCGGGCCTCGCGTGGATGGACGCCCGGCTGCTGGCCGCGCGCCTGTACTCGGGCTCGGAGAGCCCGGGCGGCGGCCCGTACCGCTTCACCGCGCCGATCGAGCCCGCCCAGGCGCGGCGACTGGTCGCCGCCTTCAACGGCGGGTTCAAGATGAACGCGGCGCAGGGCGGCTACCTCACCGAGCGCCGCACGATCGAACCGCTGCGCCGCGGCGCCGCGTCACTCGTCATCTACGCCGGGGGCTCGGTCGCGATCGGCGCTTGGGGCCGCGAGGTGGGAATGACCCGTCATGTCGTCGCCGTCCGCCAGAACCTCGTGCCGCTCGTCGACCGCGGCCGTCTCACCGCGCTCGCCCGCAGCCCCGACTGGCAGGCCTGGGGAGCGACCTGCGGCGCGAGCTCATGCGCCTCGAGCGTGCCCGGCATCGAGCACCAGTGGCGCTCCGGCCTCGGGATCACCGCCGACGGCGCGCTCGTCTATGCGGAGGGGCCGGCGCTCTCACCCGCGCAGCTCGGGGCGCTGCTCGTTCGCGCCGGAGCGGTCCGGGGGATGGAGCTCGACATCAACCCCGACTGGCCGATCTTCGCCACCTACGACCCGCCGGGCGGCCGGGGGCTCGCGTCGCCCGCCAACGGCCACGTGCTCATCCCCGGCGTCCGCGGCGCCGACACGTTCTTCCAGGCCTGGTGGGCGCGCGATTTCGTCACGATGTCGGCGCGGCCCGACGCCCAGCGCTGACGAACCCGCCGTCGCGGGACCGAACGCGCGGGACACGGCATCGATGGGCACGGCGCGGTCCCGGATGACGTCGCCGGCCCGGGTGCGCGGAGCGTGTCGATCCGGCTCGGTTGCGACGCCCGCGATCAGTCGGCAGTCCGGCTGCAGGAGTTCCTCGACGGGCGCTGGCGCCACTCGACGCGACCACCGGCTGACCGGCATCATGTGCCGCATGACTCTCACCCCAGGCGATCCCGCTCCCGATTTCACGCTCCCTGACCAGAGCGGCGAGCCCATCTCGCTCTCGCAGTTCAAGGGCCAGAACGTCGTCCTCTACTTCTACCCGAAGGCCGACACGCCCGGCTGCACCACCCAGGCGTGCGGGGTGCGCGACCACCGCTCGGACTACGAGGCGGCCGGGGCGGTCGTGCTCGGGGTCTCGCCGGACGCCCCGAAGAAGATCGCGAAGTTCGATGAGAAGTACTCGCTCGGGTTCCCGCTGCTCGGCGACGAGGACCATGCGGTCGCCGAGGCGTATGGCGTGTGGGTGAAGAAGTCGATGTACGGCCGCGAGTACATGGGGAACGAGCGCACGACGTTCGTGATCGGCCCGGACGGGGTCATCAAGGAGGTCCTGCGCAAGGTCAAGCCGGCCGAGCACGACGAGCTCGTGCTGTCGGCGCTCGGGGCGGCCGCGTAACCGCCGCCCACGGGCCGTCCGGCGCTCGCGCCGTCCCCTCGCTCAGGCCGACAGGTCGATCACGAGGTCGGCGGCGGCCGCCCCGGGAGCGACGAGCCGCGCGTTGCCCTCATCGACGCGCATCACCCAGGCGCGCGCCTGCTCCGGTGACTTGCCGAACAAGATGTGGCGGGCGAGGAGACGCTCGCGCCGCAGCTCGTCGTCGAGCGCGCAGAACCAGACCTCGTCGAAGCGCTCGCGCACAGCGCGCCACTCGGCCGCCTTGAGCAGCAGGTAGTTGCCCTCGCTGACGACCACCCTGACGTCCGGCGCGACGTGGATCGCCTGCGCGAGCGGCTGCTCGAGGTCGCGCTCGAACGCCGGCGCCCATACCTCCTCGCCCGCGGTCAGCCGGCCGAGGAGCGCGGCGTAGCCGCCCGGGTCGAACGTGTCCGGCGCGCCCTTGCGGTCCCGGCGGCCGAGCGCCTCGAGCGCGACGTCCGCCAGGTGGAAGCCGTCCATCGGGACATGTGCGGCGCAGATCCCGGTCGCCTCGAGCCGCGCCACGAGCCGACGGGCGAGCGTCGTCTTGCCCGCTCCCGGCGCTCCCGCGATCCCGATCATGAGCCGGCGCTCGGCACCGGCTGCGGCGCGCAGCGTGGCGACCCGGTCGGCGAGCTCCGCGACGGACGCAGCGAGCGCGGTCACGGGGTCCGGGCGCTACTGGGTCGCCGGCGTGGTCGTCGTGGTCACGGTCGCGCGGGGGATGCAGAGGGCGGGACCGCCGTCCTGCGCGGCGACGTACACGTAGCCCGGGCCGCATTTCCCGTTCACGGGCGGAACGCTTCCCGGGACGGTCGGGCTTCCGTTCTGACAGTCCTGGCCCTGGCACGCACTGGTCGTCGATGTCGTCGTCGTGGTCCTCGTGGCCGTCGCTCCGGCGAGACCCGCGCCACCGGACGACCCCGCGGAGCCCGCGGCGCCCGCGCCGCCGGAGCGCGTCGTCGTCGAGCCTGCGGCCGTCGACGCGCCGGCCGCGCTGGGGGTCGAGGTCGTCGTCGTGCGCGACGCGGCGCCGCCGGTCGTCGCCGTCCCGGCGGCCGCCGTGCGGGTATGCCGCGGGGCCGTGCTCGTCGCCTTCGCCTTCTTCGCGGCGCCGCCGCAGGCGGCGAGCCCGACGCTGAGCGCGATCGCGCCCAGCAGGAACGCGAGCATCGACCAGCTGCGTCCGCGACCCATACGGAGAGCGGAGGGAGCTACTGCAGGCCCTCGCGCGCCTCGCGCACGAGCGTGACCGCTTCGGGAAAGACGATCGCCATCACCGAGCGCAGCTGCTCGGTCTGCTGCTCCGTCGTGCCCTGGATGTTGACGCGGTTGATCGCCGCCATCGTGAGGTCGACGGCGAGCTTGATCGCGTTGTCGGCCCACGCGAGGCGCTGCGCGCCCTGCATCTGCTCGGCGAACTCGCCGAGCCGGCGCTGCAGGTCGTCGGGGTCGCCGAACAGTCCGCCGAAGCCGCTTCCTTCCATGCGACCCATGGTAGCTCGCCTGGGCTCGCCGAGCCGAGGGATTCTCGAAGAGTCCGGGCCGCGTAGCATTGCTCGCCGATGAGCCCCGAGCAGCAGCTCGCATACGAGGCGCGCAACCGCACCCGCCAGGTCGCGTTCGCGGTGGCCGGCGGCGTCCTGTTGATGCTCGCCTCGATCATCGGGCTGCTCGGTCCCCACAGCCCGGTGAGCGAGGAGACGCTCAACCTCCTCACCGAGCATCAGCGGGCCGGCTACGACATCGCGGCCACGATCCTCAACTCGGTCGCCGAATTGTCGTTCGGCGTCACGCTCTGGTACCTGTGGCGCTGCACGCGATCGCGCTCGGAGAAGTCGTTCGCCTACGTGCCGGTGATCGTCATCGTCGGCGTCGTCGTGGCCGCGGTGACCGATCTCATCTACGTCGTCGACTTCACCCACATCGCCTCGCAGTTCGCGACGACCGGCGCGCAGACCTACGACCAGGCCAATCGTCTGGAGTCGAGCAATCTGATCGCGATCTGCAAGATCCTCGGGCAGCTCGCCGCGCTGCTCATCGCGATCAGCTTCGTGCTCGTCTCGCTGCAGGCGATGCGGATCGGCCTGCTGCCGCGCTTCCTGGGCTACGTCGGGATGCTCTCCGGCTTCCTGTTCCTGTTCCCGATCACGGTCGTGCCGGTCGTCCAGCTGTTCTGGCTGCTCGCGGTCGCGATCCTGATCTCCGGCCGCTGGCCGGACGGGCTGCCCGAGGCGTGGAAGACCGGACGCGCGGTGCCGCTGCCCTCGGCGGCGGAGACGCGTGCGCGACGCGCGGCGGAGGCCGAGGCGGCGCGCAACCGGCGGGCCGCCCGCCAGCGCGGGGAGCACCGTCAGGCGGTGAGCGACGCTCCGCCGCCCGAGACGGCCGCCGCGACGGCGGCGCAGGCGTCGAAGTCCGCCCGCAAGCGCAAGCGCAAGCACCGACACTGAGGCTCCGCCCGCCGGCCGAGACGGCGCCGCCGCGCGGGGTTCGCGCCGGGCGGCGACCGGCGCCCGGCCGCCGAGCGGCGACCGCTGAGCGGCCCGATCACGCCGTTCGTCCGCCTTTCGACGCCGCCCGTCGATTGGCGCCTTGCGCGTCGCCGGGCGGCCGCGCACGCTCCCAAGCGATTTCACCCTCTGAATCAGAAGGAGGAGACATGGCTGCAGCTGACCTGCCTCCGCGCGAGGCGAACATCGCGCCCGCCACCGAGGAGCCCGCCGAGGGCGCCACCGCCGGCTGGACCCCGGCCGACCCGGCACCGCTCGGCCTGGCGGGATTCGCGCTGACGACGTTCGTGCTCAGCATGATGAACGCGAACCTCGTCAACTTCTCGAAGGGCCTGCCGGTCGTGCTCGGGCTCACGCTCGCCTACGGCGGGATCGCCCAGCTGCTCGCCGGCATGTGGGAATTCCGCAACGGCAACACGTTCGGGGCGGTCGCGTTCAGCTCCTACGGGGCGTTCTGGATCTCGTTCTTCTTCCTGGTCTCGTTCGACCTGGCGAAGATCGCGCCGTCCGAGGTCAACTCGGCGCTCGGCCTGTATCTGTGGTCATGGGCGATCTTCACGGCGTACATGACGATCGCCTCGCTGCGCACGACGGCGGCGGTGGCGCTGGTGTTCGTGCTGCTGACGATCACGTACATCCTGCTCGGGATCGGCAACTCCGGCGGCAGCGCGAGCACGATCCACCTCGGCGGCTACGTCGGCATCGCGACCGCGGCCGCCGCCTGGTACGCGTCGATGGCGGCGGTCGTCAACTCGACCTGGGGGCGGACGGTGCTCCCGGTCGTGCCGCTCCACGACTGAACCACGCCCGTGCGCTCGCATTGCGGGCGGCGGGGTAGGACACTGTGCAGGAGGACCGGACGCCGGCGCCGCCGCCGGCGTCCTCGGTCCGTCGCAAAGAGGCGAGCTCCGACTGAAGGAGGGTGTGGGATGACAGACACGGCTTCGGCACACGAGCAGACGCTCGAGGACAGGCTCGAGGAGATGCTGAGCATCGAGACGTTCGACCCGCCGGAGTCGTTCGTCGAGCATGCCGTACTCAGCGATCCGAAGGTGTACGAGGAGGCGGAGGCCGACTGGAAGGGCTGGTGGATGAGCCAGGCCAAGCAGCTGACCTGGATCAGGGAGCCCACGCGGGACCTCAACGAGTCCGATCCGCCGTTCTACAAGTGGTTCGAGGACGGGACGCTCAACGCGTCCTACAACTGCCTGGACCGGCATGTCGAGGCCGGCAACGGCGACCGCGTCGCCTACCACTGGTACGGCGAGGAGGGCGAGACCAAGGACATCACGTACGCCGACCTGCACCGCGACGTCCAGCGGTTCGCCAACGCGCTCAAGGACCTCGGCGTGCGCAAGGGCGACGTCGTCGGGATCTACCTGCCGATGATCCCCGAGGTGGCGGTCGCGATGCTCGGCTGCGCGCGCATCGGGGCGATCCACAACGTCGTGTTCGGCGGCTTCTCCGCCGACTCGGTCAAGGAGCGCATGGAGTTCTCCGAGGCCAAGGCGCTCATCACGGTCGACGGCGCACGACGCAAGGGCAAGACGGCGCCGATCAAGGACCAGGTCAACGCGGTGATGGGCGATCTGCAGACGCTCGAGCACATCGTCGTCGTCAAGTCGACCGGCATCGATTGCGAGATGAAGGACGGCCGAGACGTCTGGTACCACGAGATCTGCGACGCCGCGGAGCCGGAGTGCCCGCCGGAGGAGATCGAGGCCGAGCACCCGCTCTACGTCCTGTACACGAGCGGCTCGACCGCCAAGCCGAAGGGCGTACTGCACACGACCGGCGGCTACCTGACCGGCGTGAGCGCCACGCACCGGCTCGTGTTCGACCTGAGGCCGGAGTCCGACGTCTACTGGTGCGCGGCCGACGTCGGCTGGGTGACCGGCCACTCCTACATCGTCTACGGGCCGCTCTGCAACGGCGCGACGAGCGTCATGTGGGAGGGGGCGCCCGACTATCCGCACAAGGGCATCTGGTGGGAGATCGTCGAGAAGTCCAAGGCGACGATCCTGTACTGCGCGCCGACCGCGATTCGCGCGTTCATGAAGTGGGGGACCGAGCACGTCGAGAAGTTCGACCTGAGCTCGCTGCGGCTGCTCGGGTCGGTCGGCGAGCCGATCAACCCGAAGGCGTGGCTCTGGTACCAGCAGGTGATCGGCGGCGGGCGCTGCCCGATCGTCGATACCTGGTGGCAGACCGAGACCGGGGGCATCATGATCACCCCGCTGCCGGGGATCGTTTCCACCAAGCCCGGATCGGCGACGCGGCCGTTCCCCGGCATCGCCGCCGACGTCGTCGACGAGCGCGAGGGCAAGCCGGTCGACGACGGTCAGGGGCTGCTCGTGCTCACCCGCCCCTGGCCCTCGATGCTGCGCACGCTCTACAAGGAGGACGAGCGCTTCGTCGAGACCTATTTCTCGAAGTTCGGCAGGGAGACCTACCTCGTCGGCGACGCCGCCCGCAAGGACAAGGACGGCTACTTCTGGATCATCGGCCGCATCGACGACGTCGTGAACGTCTCCGGGCACCGGCTCTCGACCGCCGAGGTCGAGTCCGCGATCGTCTCCCACGGCAAGGTCGCCGAGTCGGCGGTGATCGGCCAGTCAGACGAGGACACGGGCCAGGCGATCTGCGCGTTCGTCACGCTCGAGGGTGACACGCCCGGATCCGACGAGCTCGTCGAGGAGATCCGCGCCCGCGTCGCCGAGCGGATCGGCAAGTTCGCGCGGCCCAAGCGCATCATCTGGGCCGACGATCTGCCGAAGACCCGCTCGGGCAAGATCATGCGCCGCCTGCTGCGCGACATCGCCGAGGGGCGGGCGCTCGGCGACGTGACGACGCTCCGCGATCCTGACGTCATGGCGCAGCTCGAGTCGAAGATCAAGGAGGAGCAGGCCGCGGAGGCCTGAGCCCGGGCGGGCCGGGCATCTGCGGTCGCTCCACGGCACCGCAGATGCCCGGCGCCTCGGCGCCTGCTCAGGAGCGGCTCGGGGCGCGGGTCGGGCGCCGCCGCGTCCGGGTGCGGGCGGCCGAACGGCGCGTCTGCGTGCGGGCGCCGAGGCGGCGCGCGTGCCCGGCTCGCTTCGCGTCCAGCGTCCCGAGCGCGAGCAGCGCGAAGATCCCGCCCTGCACCGGCCGCGCTTGGAAGCCGACCTGCCGGCCTGAAATCGTGCTGTAGAGGTCGGAGAACGGGACGCGGCTCTCGGTCGTGTTCGCGTACAGGTACACGCGCTCGATGAGCTGCTTGCCGATCGGATAGGAGCGCAGCCAGGCCGCGACCCACATCTCCCAGTCGCTCTTGGCGTAGCTGTGAGGAATCTGGAGCGGCAGCCCGAACATGTTGCTCACCGTCGGATAGAACGCCGCCTGCTCGGCCGCCACCGAGCTCGGCACGAGGTTCGTCCCGAGCAGAGCGTCCGCGAACGCGTTGTAGGTCGTCCCCCACGTGCCGTCGCCGTCGTCCTTGCCGGTGTAGGTGAGGTCGAGGTGCGTGCCCGACGGGTCCTGCGCATTCCTCACCCAGTAGCCGATGAACTGCCTCGCCTTCTGGTTGAAGCTCCTGGCGTCGGCCCTGTTGCCGACGAGCTCGGCGATCTGCCCCATCGCGGCGACGGCGACGATTCCCTTCAGCGCCAGGTTGACGCTGTGAGCGATCTCGCCGGCGAAATCGTCGGTCTGGTTCTGAAAGCCCGGATCCGGCAGGTTGGCGACCAGGTAGTTCGCCCACTGCTTCAGCCAGGCGTAGTTCGCCTTGAGGTAGGCGACGCTCGCCGTGCCCGGCGCCGCCTGGGCGTAGGCGGCGGCCATGATGATCATGTTGCCCGACTCCTCGACGGGCATGTTCTCGCCGCCGTTGTTCGGATAGCCGTTCGCGTTCGGGTAGGGGCCGAGGTCGTGCGGGGAGAACGGCGCCGTCCACTGTCCGCTCGCGGGATAGCCGAAGATCGGCTTGAGCAGCAGCGCGAGGTACTGCGGGTCGAGGTAGATCCACACCGGCGAGGCCGGGAAGATCACGTCGACAGTCGAGGTGTCGCCGTCGGAGGAGATCTCCTTGAGAAACGCCCACGGCGTCCTGTCCGGCCCGATCGCGAGCTCGGTCCCTCCGTACGCCTGGCGCAGCGCAAGCACGCAGAGGCCCTCGTACTCGGGCCCGCCGGCGTTGCGCGCGTCGGAGGAGATCCGCCTGTCGAGCGCGGTCGCGCGTGTGCGGGTCCCGGCGACATCGCCGTGGAAGAACGCGAGCATGCCCTGCCAGCCGCTGAAGTACTGCGTCCACAGCGGCTGCAGCGGACTGCCGAGATAGCTCACAAGCGGGGTGCGAACCTGCCCGAGCGAGAACTGGCGCGTCTGTGCGGCGCTCCCGACGCTGCCGAGCGCGCACGCGAAGCCGAACGTCGGGTAGCCGTCGCCGTTGATCGACGTGTAGTTCGTGTCGTTCGTGTTGTTCAGCGCGCCCCGGTCGACGAACTGCGCGCGGATCGTCGCCGAGCTGCCGGACTGGTAGGTGAGCCCCGAGACCCGCGGGGTCGCCCACACGATCGTCCCCCACATCGCGCGGTCGCCGACGTCGGTGAGAGGCTGCTGGTTGGCGAGTTGCAGCGTCCACACCTGGAGCGTTCCGCCCGCGTACGGCACGGTCGCCGGCGCCCAGGTGAACTCGTCGTTCGAGTTCCCGGAGAGCCACTCGCCGGAGATGTCGAGGAACACGGACACGTCGTGGGAGCTGCCATCGATGCTCTGTGCGGTGACGAGCACCCACGCCATCGGGATCGATTGCCGGCGCAGATCGCCGGGCTCGATCGGCGAGAGGAACTCGAGCGCGATCTGCACGCCGCCTCCCTGGAAGGTGAAGATCGAGCGGGTCGCGGTCACCTCGAGGTTCGTCTGGGCGAGCGCGGCCTCGAAGTCAGCGACGGTCGTCTGCTGCCCGTATCCGCCGTTGGGAACATCGAGGCTGATCGTCGGATCGCCGGCGAACTTGTAGGAGGCGCCGTCGATCCTCGCGATCCCGCCCATGGCCGTGATGTTGCCGTTCCAGAACGTCTGCCACGTGCCGGGCGCGACGGTCGAGGCCTGCCATGTGCTCAGGTACGGCGAGCGCACGATCAGCGGCGCCGCCGGCGGCCGGATCGGCGTCGTGCGCAGCGCGCTCGGGATCGCCGCCGGCCGGCCGGCGCCGGGCGTGGCAAGCTCAGGCTGGCTGCCCTGCCCGGCCGTCGGCGCGAGCCGCTCCGCCGTCCGGCTCCGTGCCGCGGCGGCGCTCGCGCTCGCCAGTCCGCCGCCGACCGCGGCGGCGGTCGCCCCGGAGACCTGCAGGAAGCGCCGGCGGTCGATCCCGCGTGCCGCGGCCGGTGCCTCCGCGCCGCCGGTCGCGCGCGCCGTTGCTGATCGCTCCGGCGGGTTCGGCGCCCCCGCCCGGGCCGCTCGTTCCGCCGCTGCCGTCCTGGGGGGCGCTCCGTCCGCGGCCTGCTCGTGGCGCTTCTCGCGTGTCATCGTGAGTCCCTTCTCCCGGGTGATGCCGGGGCGCCTGGTCGCCCCGATTGACAACGTTGTCGGGTACCCGCGAGCGGGCCGCTTCTAACCCGCTGAGGCGGGTGACGTGTCGTCCCGGGGTGCGGCTCAGCCCGCGGCGGGGCCCGGCCGGGGTGCGGCTCGGACCGCGGCGGGGCCCGGCCGGGGTGCGGCTCGGACCGCGGTGGCGCCGGCCGGGGTGGCGCTCAGCCCGCGGCGGGGCGAGGCCGCGTCGTTGCGCGGGCGCGCCCGGCCTGAGGGCCGGGGAGCGAGCGTCCCGCGAGCCGCAGGCCGAGCAGCAGGACCGGGGGCGCGCCTGAAACGACGAGGGTCGCGATGAACCACGCCGTCCCGGCGTCGGTGCCCTCGAGCAGCGCGTGCACGAGCCCGAGCGCCCAGGCGACGATCACAAGCCGATGGATGATCGCGTAGCGCGCGCGGCCGATCCGATCCCGGACGTAGAAGGAGAGACCGATCGCGATGAGCATCCAGCCCGCGACGATCCCCGTCGAGGTCGAGATCGTCTTGTAGGAGGAGACGAACGGGATGGTCACGTCGGCGAGGTCCGGATGCAGGAACGGGTCGCCGAGCAGCACGAGCCCGTGGAGGGCGATCGCGACGAGCGTCGAGAGCGCGAGCGCCTCGTGGTACGCGCGGCGGTCGGCCCCGCCGCCGCGGCGCATCCGGCCGGCCATCACCAGCCCGTAGGAGATCGTGGCGGCGGCGAGCACGAGCGCGGCCGTGCCCGCACCGCGCGACAGGATCCAGAACCAGTCCGTGGAGAGGCTCACGCCCGGATCCTCACGCGCGCGGGCGCGCGCAGCGCGGCCGACGGCGCGAGCACCGTGACCACGCCGTCGTCATCGATCGTCGCGCCCCCGTCGGGCAGCCATTCCGCCGCGCGGGCGGGACCGGAGAGAAGCGCGGCCTTGGCCCGCAGCTCGGCCTCGAGCCCGGTCGGCGCGAGCGCGGTCACCTGGACGAGCCCCGTGAACGCGGGCCGGCCGGTCGCCGGGTCGAGCAGGTGGTGGCCGGGTCGGCCCTCGGCGTCGCTCCAGGCGCGGCGGCCGATCCCGCTCGTCGCCGCCGCGCCGTGCTGCAGCTCGAGCGTGTGCAGGACCGCTTCGCCCGCCGGCGCGGCGATCGCGATCGGACGCGGCAGCGTGTTGCGTCCGCCGAAGCGCACGTCGCCGGCAGCGTCGACGGCGAAGCTGTCGTGCTCGGCGAGCGTCGAGGCGAGCAGGTCCCCGAACATGCCCTTGGCGACGCCGCCGAGGTCGATCCGCAGGCCGGGTGGGCGCGTGATCGTGCCCGCGCGATCGTCGATCCTGATGTCGCGCCAGCGGGCGTCGGGCCGCGGGGTGGCGGGTCGTCGCTCCGGGGCGGCACCGAGGGCGCGCCGCAGTTCGACGCCCGTCGGGCCGCCGAGCGCGCCGAGCGAGCGCCGGTAGCCCGCCGCCTCCAGTTCGCCGAGCAACGTCGGATCGACGAGGCCGCCGGTGAGGCGAGCCGCGTGGACGGCGGCCCGGACGAGCGCGCGCAGCGTCGGCGAGGCGGGCACGGCTTCCCGCGGGTCGCGGTTGAGGACGGAGAGCTCCGAGCTCTCGTCGAAGCGCGTGAACCGGTCGTGCCACTCGAGCATCCGCGCGCGGGCGCGGGCCGTCGCCTGCGCGGCATCGCCGTCCGGCCCGCGGCCGGAGACGAGCACCGCGCAGTTGCCGCCGAAGCATGCGAAGCGGGTGGTCGACTCGTCGCTCATGAGGCGCCTGTCGTCACCGGGCTCGGCGAGACCGCGCTCGAGCCGCTCGCGGGCGCCGTCCGCGCGCTCGTCGCGTGTCCGGCCGTGGACGCGCGGGCGGTGGTGGACGCGCGAGCCGACGTGCGGGCGGTGGTGGACGCGCGAGCCGACGTGCGGGCGGCCGTGGATGTGCGGACGGTTGCGGACGCGCGAGCGGCGGTCATCTGCGCGACGACGGCGCCGCTTGCGGCCAGGAACGTCGCCAGCGACATGCCCGCCACACGACGGCGAATCGCGCGCACGCGCCGCCGGCGGGCCGCCAGCTGCTCCCGCGCGGCGACGCGCCGGCTGCGTGAAGTGGGTGGGAGATCATCGCTCATGGCGTCCACAGTGACGGCGCCTTGTCGCAATGCCGTAACAGTTGGCGAAGGGAACGAGAAGAAGCGGCGGGCGACTCAGACGCCGAGCCGCCGCGCGAGCTCGGCGGTGTGACGCCGCGCGACCGGAACGGTCACCCCGTTCCCGAACGCGAGCTCGGCGGTCCCGCCGACCTGCGGCCGGAGCTCCACCGCCTGGTGGAGGTTCGCGACGAACTGGCGGTGCACGCGGACGAACCCGTGCGGCGCCCACCGGCGCTCGATCTCGGACAGCGTCGTCCGCAGCAGGTAGCGCGCGTCGGCGGTCACGACGTGCACGAAATCACCGTACGAGCTCACGTACTGGATCTCCGAGCGTTCGAGCAGGCGGGTGGCGCCGCCATGTGGGGCGGACACGGCCACGACCCCCTGTGCGTCATGCTGCGCCTGGTCCGCGCCGGCGGCCGGGTGCGCGGCGCCGTTGCCGGGCGGCGCGGCGCGCGCCTCCGCGACTCGCTGGACGGCCTCGGCCAGACGCGCCCGGGCGACGGGCTTGCGCAGGTAGTCGAGCGCGCGCAGCTCGAACGCGTCGACCGCCGCGTCGTCGTGGGCGCTCACGAACACGAGCTCGGGCGCGGCGGCGAAGCGGCGGAGCACGCGCGCCAGCTCCAGGCCGTCGAGGCCGGGGATCCGCACGTCGAGGAAGACGGCGTCGAACGTGCTGGCGGAGATCCGCCGCAGCGCCTCCGCGCCCGCGTCTGCGCACTCGACGGAGCCGACCTCCGGCATCGAGCGCAGCAGCCGCTCGAGGTCGGCGAGCGCGCGCGGCTCATCGTCGACGGCGAGGATCCGCAGGCCGTCGCCGTTCGGGCGACCGCCTGGAAATTCGGGCCCCCGCTCGCGCGGTGGACCGCCACTCACGCGGCGACCACCGCCGGCTCGGTGCTCGTCGCGGGCACGGTCATCGCCACGGTCGTGCCGCGGCCGGGCGAGGTGTCGATCCGCAGGCCGTACGCCTCGCCGAACGTGCTTCGCAACCGTCCGTCCACGTTCGCCAGCCCGATGCCGCCGCCCGCCGCCGAGCGCCGCAGATCGCCGCCCTCGAGCATGAAGCCGGCCCCGTCGTCGGTCACCGACAGCTCCACCTGGTCCTCGACGGCGACCGCGCGGATCGTGATCGTCCCTCGGGAGGCGCCCGTCCGTCGGACGCCGTGGCGGATCGCGTTCTCGGCGAGCGGCTGCAGCGACATCGTCGGCACGATCGCCGAGCGGGTCTCGGGCTCGACCTCGACGCGCACGTCGAGCACGCCCGGGAAGCGCGCCTGCTCGAGGCGCAGGTAGCGCAGGACGTGCTCCACCTCCTCGCCGAGCGACACGTACGAGCGCCCGTCGCGGAACAGGTAGCGGGTGAACTCGGCGAAGTCGATCAGCTGCTCGCGAGCGGCCTCCGGGTCCTCGTGGATGTTCGCGGCGACCGCGGCGAGCGCGTTGTAGAGGAAATGCGGCGAGATCTGCGCGCGCAGAGCCCGCAACTCGGCCTGCGCGGTCCGCCGCTCGTGCTCGGCGAGCACCGACAGCTCGATCTGTGCGGACACGAGGCTCGCCGCCTCGGCGACGACGCGCAGCTCGACCTCGGAGGGCCGGCCGGTCGCCCGGTAGAACGCGATCAGCGTCCCAGCTCGCCGTCCGCCGACGACGAGCGGTGCGAGCGCCGCGGCATGCAGCGGACATCCCGGGTCGGAGGAGACGAGCCGGGGGACGACGCGCACGCGGTCGTCGGGCGTGCGGGACAAGAGCCGCGTGAGCATGTCGCCGGGCCGCACCTGCGCGCGCCCCTCGCCGTCGATCGCGAGCACGGCCTGGGTGTCGGCGAGCGCCACCGCGGCGGCGCCCGTGAGCGCGCGCAGATGGGGCAGGGCCGCGGTCGCGGAGCGGACGTCGAGCCCCCGGCGCAGGTGCGGCAGCGTCGCCGTCGCCGCATGCAGCGCCGACTGCATGCCGTGCGACTCGCCCGGCCCCGGGGCGGACCACCCGAACGGCCAGATCGGCCCCGGGTGGCGCCGGCGCGCCGCCGACCAGATGAGACGCAGGCCGAACGCCAGCACCACCCCGATGAGCACACCGCCGACAACGCTCATGACAATGTGACAATCCTAACAATGAGGGCGGCCGGCCCCGGCGCGGTGGGCGCGCTGGGCGTCTGAGCCACACATGGCGTGGATGAGGTGCCCAGCGCCCGCGCACCCCACGCGCGCTGGGCGTCTGAGCCACACATGGCGTGGATGAGGCGCCCAGCGCCCGCGCACCCCAACGCGCGCTGGGCGTCTGAGCCACACATGGCGTGGATGAGGCGCCCAGCGCCCGCGCATCGCACCGCGCGCTTGACCGCGGCCCGCGGGCGCGGGTACCGTCCGCGGATCGCCGCCACCGGACAGATCCTCGTGTGCGTTCAGCAGCTCGAGCCGCGTGTCGGCGAGCCGGACCACAACCGTGCCCTGTCCCTGCAGGCGATCGACGAGGCGGCGGCTCACGGCGCTCAGGTCGTCGTGCTGCCCGAGCTCGTCAGCTCCGGATACATGTTCGCCTCGGCCGAGGAGGCGGCCTCGCTGGCGATCGCACGCGACGACTCGCTGATCGGCGAGTGGGCGGAGGCGGCGGCGCGGCACGGGCTCGTGATCGCCGCCGGCTTCTGCGAGCGCGGCGAGGACGGTCGCACGTACAACAGCGCCGCGCTCATCGATCCGGGCGGAGTGCGCGCGGTCTACCGCAAGCTCCACCTGTGGGACCGCGAGCGGCTGTGGTTCAGGCCGGGGGACGCGTTACCGCCGGTGCTCGACACGGCGGCCGGGCGCGTCGGCCTCGTCATCTGCTACGACCTCGAGTTCCCGGAGCTCACGCGCATGGTCGCGCTCGCGGGCGCCGAACTGCTGCTCGTCCCGACGAACTGGCCGCTCATGGAGCGGCCGTCCGGTGAGCGTCCGGCCGAGGTCGTGACCGCGATGGCGACCGCCCGCATCAACCACATGGCGATCGCATGCGCGGACCGGGTCGGGGTCGAGCGCGGGCAGCCGTGGACCGGCGGCGCCGCGATCGTCGACGCGGACGGCTGGCCGGTCGCCGAGCAGGATTGGTCGGGGGACGCCCGCGGACCCTGCGCGCTCTACGCCGAGCTCGAGCCCGCGCGCTCGCGCGACAAGCGCTTGACCGACCTGGCCGACGCGTTCGCCGATCGCCGGCCTGAGCTCTACGACGCGGTCGTCGATCGCCGGCCCGGGCCCTCCGGCATGCTCGCGAGTCCCGCAGCCGGGTGATCAGCGCCGGATCACGCTCGCGAGTGCGGCCGGGACGCCCGAGCCGACCGCTCGCGCCGGCGAGTGCGCGTCGAGGCCCGCGCTCCGCAGCGCGGAGAGGCCGCGGGGGCTGAGCAGGAACTTCACGAACGCCCGCGCGGCCGCGGGGTGGGGGGCCCGGTCGAGCACGGTGATCGTGTACTCGGCGCGCTCGTCGATCGAGCCGAGTCCGACCGTGTGAAGCTTCACGGCGCTTGCCTCGACCGTGTAGAAGAAGCCGGCGTCAAGCTGACCGGACTGCAGCCGGCCGACGAGATCCTCCTCGGGGAAGTAGTCGGCGTGATCGGCCGCGATCCTGCGCAGCGCCGGCCTGTGCTCGGCGGCGGCCGCGCGGTCCAGGGCGGCGACCGCCAGGACGCCCTTCGGGTCGAGCTTCGGATCGGTGAGGCCGAGGCGGAAGCCCGGCGCGGCGACCACGTCGTACCAGGGCCGGCTCCGCAGCGCGGACGCGAACCGGCTGCTCGGGTTGTAGCCGAGCACGAGCCGCGTGCTCGCAAACGGCGCAAACCACGAAACCCAGTGGCCGCCGGAGGCGCCCATCAGCTTGGCATTGACCTTCGGAGAGGCGCTGAGGAACACATCGCCCTGGCGCACCTTGCCCCTGATCTCGGCGGCGAGTTCGTCAGAGCCGCCCGGAAAGCCGCTGAACGTGTAGCCCGCCGCCTTCTGAAACGCCGGTCCGACCCGGGCATCCATCAGCTGCTCCAACGAGCCGGCGTACAGCACGTCGACCGGGCCGTGGCCGCGCGCGGCCGAGGCGCTCGACGGGCCGGAGCTCGACCGCGACGAGGAGCCGCACCCGGCGGCGAGCGTCGCACAGATCGCCACGACGGCGAGCAGCGGCCACCGCGGCCGGCGGCGCGAGGACCGTGACGGCCACGCCCGAAGCGGGCGCGAGGATCGCGGCGGCGCGGCGAGCTGCACGCCGACGCCGTCGACCGGCACGACCGCGCAGGGCCTCCGGAGGGCCGGCGGCGTCGAACCCGGGGGGCGGAGCGCGATGCGTCGGGACACGGCCGGTATCCTACCGGGCGTGCATGTGCAATGCATAGGAGGCGCGCGCATGTCCGGTTCCCTCGGCGCCGTCCGCGTGCATCCGGGCTCCCGCGCCGAGCCTGCGGGCGGCGGCGCGCCGTGAGCCGCTGGGCGCGCAGCCCGCTGCCGTGGCTGGGCGGGCTGCTCGGGCTGTACCTGCTCGGGCCGATCGCCGCCTTCCTCGGCCGCCTCGCCGAGCACGGCGCGGCCCGGCCGGCGCCCGGGCTCGGCGGGGCGCTCGTCACCTCGCTCGTCACCGCCTCGATCTCCACCGTGATCATCGTGGCGCTCGGCGTCCCGCTCGCCTACCTGCTCGCCCGGGCGCGCGGGCGCGTCGCGGCGGCGCTCGGGGTGCTCGTCGCGCTGCCGCTCGCGCTGCCGCCATTGATGAGCGGGATCCTGCTCATCGAGGTGGTCGGACCCTACACCGCGATCGGCCGCCTGTTCGACGGGCGGCTGACCGACACGCCGGCCGGGATCGTGCTCGCGCAGACGTTCGTGTCCGCGCCGTTCCTCGTCGTCGCGGCGCGGAGCGCGTTCGCCGCGGTCGACCCGGCGCTCGAGGACGTCGCCGCCACCCTCGGCCACGGCCGCCTCGCGCGGTTTGTGCGGGTCGCGCTCCCCGTCGCCGCCCCCGGCATCGCCGCCGGAGCGCTCCTCGCCTGGCTGCGCGCGTTCGGGGAGTTCGGCGCGACCGTGATCCTCGCCTACCACCCGTACTCGCTGCCCGTCTACACCTACGTCCAGTTCTCCAGCACGGGACTGCCGAGCACGATCGCGCCGGTCGCGGTGGCGCTCGGTGCGGCGGCCGTCCTGCTCGTGCTCACCGCTCGGCCGCGCCGCCGATCGCGCCGGCGCGCGGTCCGCCTGCCGCCGCCGGCGGCACCCATCCCCTCCCCGGCGGGGCCGCTGAGCTTTCGCCTGAGCAAGCGCCTGGGCGCGTTCGCGCTCGGGTTGGAGTACGCGGGGAGCACCCGCCAGCTCGCGATCCTCGGACCGTCCGGCGCCGGCAAGACGCTCACGCTCCGCCTGCTCGCCGGCCTCGAGGTCACCGACGCGGCCGCGGTCACGGCGGGCGGGCAGGACCTCGGGGGGCTCGCGGCCGAGCGGCGCGGGATCGGGTACGTGCCGCAGGCCCCGAGCCTGTTGCCGCACCGCACCGTCTGGCAGCAGGTGACGTTCGGTGTCGGCGCCGACCCCGCCCTCGCCGCCTGGTGGCTCGACCGGCTCGGGCTGCACGGGCTTGAGAGCCGGCTCCCGGAGGAGCTCTCCGGTGGTCAGCAGCGCCGGGTCGCGCTCGCGCGGGCGCTCGCTCGAAACCCACGCCTGCTGTTGCTGGACGAGCCGTTCTCCGCGCTCGACGCTCCGGTGCGCGACCGGCTCCGACGCGACCTGCGTCGCCTGCAGCGCGACCACGACCTCGCCACCGTGCTCGTCACCCACGATCCCGAGGAGGCGGCGCTGCTCGCCCAGGAGGTGCTCGTCATCGACGCCGGGCGGCTGCTGCAGTCCGGTCCCTGGGCCGCGGTGTTCAGGCATCCGGCGAGCGCGCAGGTCGCCGCGCTGCTCGGCATCGCCAACACGTGCGCCGGCGTGGTCACCGCGCCCGACCGGATCGCGTGCGCCGGCGTCGTGCTCCGTGCCCCGACCGGCGCGCTGCCGGCGGGCACGCCGGTCAGCTGGTGCATCCGCCCCGAGTGCGTGCGACTCGGCGACGACGGTTCATACCCGGCGCGGCTGATCGACACTCTCGACCTCGGCACGGGCCACGAAACGCTCGTCCAGCTCGCACCCGGCCTGCAGCTCACGAGCCGGGGCCTGCATGCTCCCGCGCCCGCACTCGGAGCCGACTGCCGCGTTGAGCTGCCCTACGACGATCTCACCGTCTGGCCCGCCGAGGAGGCTCCGCCGAGCGGCCGGGACGGCGACCCCGATCGCCGCCTCGAACCGGGCCCGCCGCGCGGCGCGGCGCGGCGAGGGCCGCAGCCCGGATCCGACGAGCACGCGGCGGCCGAGGTCGGGGAGCGCGCGACCGGCGCCCCCGTCCGGTGAGGCCGCATCACCGCGGCCGCGGCCGCGGCCACTGCCCGGGTGAGGTCGCATCACCGCGACCGCGGTCACGGCGACCGTGCGGGTCAGGCCGAGCGGCGTCCCGCGGGGGAGAGGCCCTCGCGGGCGGGCCGCGGGCCGAGCGCCCCCGCGAGCGGCGATCCGGGCACGCTCACGAAGACCCGGGTCAGATGAGGTTGCTCGACAGCCCGCGCCGCAGGTACCGGCCGTGGCCCCTGGTCCCGATGTAACCGGACTCGTCCTTGATGAGCGTGCCGCGCGAGATGACGAGGTCGACGTGACCGTCGATCTCCCAGCCCTCCCACGCCGAGTAGTCCATGTTCATGTGGTGCATCCGACCCTCGCCGATGCCGATCGACGTGTGCCCGCCCGGGTCATAGATGACGATGTCGGCGTCGGCGCCGGGCGCGATCACGCCCTTGCGGCCCTCCAGGCCGAACATCCGCGCCGGCGCGGTGCAGCACACCTCCACCCAGCGCTCCAGCGACAGCCGCCCGTCGACGACCCCCTGGTAGAGCAGGTCCATGCGGTGCTCGATCGAGCCGATCCCGTTCGGAATCTTGGAGAAGTCGCCGAGCCCCATCTCCTTCTGCTCCTTCATGCAGAACGGGCAGTGATCGGTCGAGACGGCGGTCACGTCACCGGTCCGGATGTAGCGCCACAGCTCGTCCTGATGGCCCTCGGCGTGCGCGCGCAGCGGCGTCGAACACACCCATTTCGCGCCCTCGAACTCGCCCCAGCGCTCGCTGACCGCGCCCAGCTGCTCCTCGAGCGAGAGGTACAGGTACTGCGGGCAGGTCTCGCCGAACACGTTCTGCCCCGCGTCACGCGCCTCCGCGATGCGGGCCAGCGCCTGCTTGGCCGACACGTGGACGACATACAGCGGCGCCCCGGTGATGTCCGCGAGCATGATCGCGCGGTGCGTGGCCTCCTGCTCGGTCTGCCATGGTCGCGTGACGCCGTGGTAGTAGGGCGTCCTCCGGCCCTCGGCGAGCGCCTGCGCGACGAGCACGTCGATCGCCGACCCGTTCTCCGCATGCATCATCACCAGGCCGCCGGTCGCGGCCGCCGCCTGCATCGCGCGCACGATCTGACCGTCGCTCGAGAGGAACACGCCGGGGTAGGCCATGAACAGCTTGAAGCTCGTGATGCCCTCCTCGATCAGCTCACCGATCGCGCTCAGCGAGGCGTCGTCGACGTCACCGAGGATCTGGTGAAAGCCGTAGTCGATCGCGCAGTTGCCGGCCGCCTTCTCGTGCCACAGCGCCACCTGGTCCTGGACCCGCTGGCCGTGCGCCTGCACGATGAAGTCGACGATCGTCGTCGTCCCGCCCCAGGCGGCGGCCCGCGTCCCGGTCTCGAACGTGTCCGACGCCTCAGTGCCGCCGAACGGCATCTCCATGTGGGTGTGGGCATCGACCCCGCCCGGAATCACGTAGCGGCCCGTGGCGTCGATCGTGCGATCGGCGGTGATCGCGTCGAGGACCTCGCTGTCGGGAGCGATGAGCGCGGCGATCGTCTCGCCGTCGATCAGGACCTCCTGGCGCCCATGGCCGGTGGCGGAGACGACGGTGCCGCCGGTGATCAGCGTCGTGCTCACGGGGCAACCGTCCGCGCGTAGGACTCGGGTCGCCGGTCACGGTAGAACTGCCAGTCGTTGCGGGCGCGCACGATCTCGTCCAGGTCGAGCTCGCGGACGACGACCTCCTCGCGGTCGGAGCTGGCGAGCTCGCCGACGAAGTTGCCGCGCGGATCGACGAAGTACGAGGAGCCGTAGAAGCGCGGCGCCGCGGCGCCGAACTCGTCCACCTCGTGGCCGATCCGGTTGTTGGCGGCGATGAAGTACTGGTTGGCCGCGGCGGCCGCGGGCTGCTCAAGCTCCCACAGTCGGTTCGACAGCCCGGGCTTGGTCGCCGAGGGGTTGAACACGATCTCGGCGCCGCCCAGCCCGAGCTCCCGCCAGCCCTCGGGGAAGTGGCGGTCGTAGCAGATGTAGACGCCGACGCGGCCGACCGCGGTGTGGAACACCGGGTAGCCGAGGTTGCCCGGCCGGAAGTAGAACTTCTCCCAGAAGCCCGGGAGGTTCGGGATGTGGTGCTTGCGGTATTTGCCGAGCAGCCTGCCGTCGGCGTCGATGACCGCGGCCGTGTTGTAGTACTCGCCCGGGTTCGCCACCTCGTACACGGGCAGGATGATCACGAGGCGAAGCGCGGCGGCGAGTGTCTGGAAGCGCTCGGTCGTCGGTCCCGGGATCGGCTCGGTGTACGCGTAGTACCTCTGGTCCTGCACGGCCCCGAAGTACGGTCCGTAGAACAGCTCCTGGAACCCGATGATCTGCACGCCGTCGGCGGCCGCCCGCCGTGCGAGCTGCTCGTGGCGGTCGATCATCGACTCCTTCTCGCCGGTCCACGCGACCTGGGTGATCGCCGCTCGTACCACTGTCATGTCGCTCGCTCTCGTTCTCCGGTTCGGGGTCACGCGGCCCTGGCGGTCAGCTCCTGACCGGGCTGCCGAGGCGCGGGATGATGTGCTCGCCGTACGCCTCGAGCGTGGGCGTGATCGCGTCGTGCATCAGGTACAGGTTGCACTGCGTCATGCCCCGGCGCTCGAGCTCGGCGATCTTGGCGAGGTGCTGCTCGACCTCGCCGAGGATGCAGAAGCGCTCCACGATCTCGTCGGGCACGAACGCGGTGTCCGGGTTGCCGACCCGTCCGTGGTGGGCGTAGTCGTAGCCCTCGCGCGCGCGGATGTAGTCGGTGAGCGCGGTGGGGATCTCGCCCTCGGGGCCGTAGCGGGCGACGAGGTCGGCGACGTGGTTGCCGACCATGCCGCCGAACCAGCGGCACTGGTCGCGGGCATGGGCGAGATCGCCGCTCACGTAGGCGGGCGCGGACACGCACACCGCCAGCTCCCCGGGGTCGCGCCCGTTCTCCGCGGCGGCCGCCCGCACCCGGCCGAGCGTCCACTCCAGCAGCACCGGGTCGGCGAGCTGGAGCACGAACCCGTCGGCGCAGCGTCCCACGGTGGCGAGCGCCTTCGGGCCATACCCGGCCATCCACACCTCGAGCTCGCCGTCGCGTACCCAGGGGATCCGCACCTCGCCCGCCGGCGTGTCGATCGTGCGGCCCGCTGCGAGTTCGCGGATGACCTCGACGGCGCGTGCGACGTCGCGCAGGCTCGCCGGACTGCCGCCGAGCACGCGTCGCGAGGAGTCCCCCCGCCCGATCGCGCACACCGTACGGTTGCCGAACATGTCGTTGAGCGTGGCGAACAGCGACGCGGTGACCGTGGGATCGCGCGTCGTCGGGTTGGTGACGAGCGGCCCGACCCTGATGTGCTCGGTGGCGGCGAGGATCGCCGCGAAGATGACGTACGGCTCCTGCCAGAGGATGTGGGAGTCGAATAGCCACACCGTGCTGAAGCCGGCGCGCTCGGCGCGCTGCGCGAGCTCGACGATCCGGCTGGCCGGGGGGTCGGTCTGCAGGGTGATCGCGAAGTCCATGTCTACTCCGCGAGCGCGACCGAGTCGGAGGCCGTGACTGTCTCCCGCGCCGGGACGAGCACCGACAGCGTCCAGTAGACGACGGCCGCCACGCAGAACGTGAAGAACACGCCGTAGGAGTACAGGTGGTCGAGGACATCGGGATGGGCGACCGCCCCGCCGGGCGTCGTCGCCGCATGGACGAAGCCGGGCAGCACAGGGATGACCGCGATGAGCACGGCGGCGATCGCGCGCAGGTTCCACCCTCCGGTGTAGTGGTAGCGCCCCCGCAGACGGTACAGGTCGCCGAGGTCCAGGCGCCGGCCGCGCAGGATCCAGTAGTCGACGATCATCACCGCGCCGATCGCGCCGAGCAGGCTGCCGTAGCCGTCCAGCCAGGTGAAGATGTAGGAGCCCGCGTCCCGGTAGAGGACCCAGGGGAAGGAGAGCACGCCGATGAGCGCGGTGATCACGCCGCCCGCGCGGAACAAGATCACCTGCGGCGCGAGGTTGGAGAAGTCGTTGGAGGGCGAGACGACATTGGCGGCCATGTTCACCGACACCTGGGAGATGACGATCAGCACCATCGCGATCACGAGCAGCACCGGCAGGCCGCCGAGCAGGGTCGAGATCAGCGCGACAGGATTCCACTCGGGCTTGCCGTACACGACGACGGTCGCCGCGGTGACGGCGATCCCGACGAACGAAAACGCGGTCATGACCGTCGGCAATCCCGCCGACTGGCCGATGACCTGCGCGCGCTGGGACTTGGCGAAGCGCGTGAAGTCGGGGATGTTGAGCGACAGCGTCGCCCAGTACCCGAAGTTCGCAGCCAGGCCGGGCCAGAACAGCGCCCAGAAGTGGCCGTGGCCCTGCTGCAGCCTGGCCGAGGCGGAGAAGACGTGCGCGACGCCGTGGCCGGCATCGAATCCCCAGATGAGCAGGGCGACCGCGCCGGCGAGCAGCAGCGGAGCGGCGATGCTCTCGAGCACGCGGATCCCCGCCACGCCACGCAGGATGATCGCCAGCTCGATCGCCCACAGCAGCGCGAAGCAGACCGCCTGGTGGATGGCGAGCGCCGGCCAACGATGATCGAGCGCGGTGATGAGCGCGTCGATCGCCGTGGCGCCGATCCACGTCTGGATGCCGAACCAGCCGCAGGCGACGAGCGCGCGAGCCATCGCGGCGAAGTTCGCGCCCCGCGTGCCGAACATCGAGCGGACGAACACCGGGAACGGAATCCCGTAGCGGGTGCCGGCGTGCGCGTTGAGCAGCATCGGGATGAGCACGAGCAGGTTCCCGCCCGCGACCGTGATGAGCGCCTGCCACCAGTTCATGCCCGCCGACATGAGCGCCGAGGCGAGCGTGTAGGTGGTGATGACCACCGAGATGCCGATCCACAGCGCGAGCAGGTTGTAGCCGCCCCAGGTGCGCTCGGCCGGTCCGACGGGCGCGAGATCCTTGTTGTACAGGGACGAGTCGCGCACCTGCTCGCGGACTCTCTCGACCGCATCCTGCGGGTGCAGACCGGATTCGGTGGTGCCGACCTCGTTGACTGCCACGTGCTCTCCTCCTGCCAAAAGAAGCGGCGGCGCTGGTCGCCGGCCGGCGTGGAGCGGCTCGACCGACCGCTCAATCATCCTCCCGGGGTGCCGGCCGCGGCTTGGACATCCCGTCTAGACCCTCGAGGGCGGCCCGTACACTCCGTCCATGCCCATGTCGGAGGGCCGCTCACGGCCGGGATCTCGGAGCCCGCGTTCCTCGAAGGCCGCTCCGGCGAACACGACCGGCGCCTCGAATCGCGCCCGCCGCGCCGCGCGGCGCAGGGCGTGCAGGACGCCCGGCCCGAGCACCACGATGCAGACGAGGTCGGTGAGCGCGCGACCGGTGTCCCAGCCGAGTGAGGTCGTCGCGTCGAACACGAGGTAGCGGTGCCACTGGACGGCGAACGGCGCTCCGGGCAGGTAGGAGATCGAGCTGCCGGGATCGACGCTGAACGGCCAGAACTGCAGGTTGAGCATGAAGCCGAAGAAGTAGCCCGCGAGCACCCCGTAGACGGCGAGCATCGCGATCTCCAGGCGGCCGCGGCACGGCGGCAGCAGGCCCGCGAACAGCCCGATCCAGGCGCAGCCGAACATCTGGTAGGGCATCCAGGGGCCGACGCCGCCGGTGATCACGGCCGACGCGAACAGCGACGTACAGCCGAGCGCGAAGCCGAATCCCGGCCCGAACACCCGCCCGGCGAGCACGAGCACGAAGAACACGGTCTCGAAGCCGGCGGTGCCCGCGCCGAGCGGCCGCAGGCCGGCGTCGACCGCCGAGAGCACGCCGAGCATCGCGACCGCCTTCGCGTCAAGGCCGCCGTCGGCGACCTCCGCGAACACGACCGCGAGCACGAGCACGAGCGTGAGCCCGAACATGATCGGCGCCATCGTCGTCGCGCCGAACCCGCCCGGCCGCAGCAGGAACGGCCACAGGAAGCATGCGAAGCCGATCACGGTCGCGACGCTCGCCGCGATCGCCGACCGCGCGCGCATGCGGACCGCCCGCGCCCGGTGGTCGCGCATCCTCATCGCGTCCCCGCCGCGGCGAGGCCGTCGCGCACCTGCTCGACGGTGAGGTAGGGCAGCGGGGCGAGGATCTTCGCCACCTGCGGCGCGAATGCGGGCGAGGCGACGACGACCTCGTTCGTCGGGCCGTCGGCGACGATCTCACCCTGTGCCATCACGATCACGCGGTGGCTCGCGACGGCGACGAACTCGACGTCGTGCGTGCTCAACACGATCGCGCGGCCCTCGCCGGCGAGCTCGTCGAGCACGGCGGCGAGTGCGCGCTTGGCCGCGTAGTCGAGACCTCGGGTCGGCTCGTCGAGCAGGACCACGCCGGGCGCCGCCCGCAGCTGGAGGGCGAGCACGAGGCCGAGCCGCTGCCCCTCGGAGAGATCCCGCGGATCGCCTGAGTCATCGATGCCCGGCGCGATCCGGTCGAGCAGCGCCCGCGCGGGGGGCGAGGCCGCGTCCGCCGACTCCCGATCGGCCTGGGCGAGCTCGGCGCCGACCGACGGCAGGTAGAGCAGGTCGGCCGCTGTCTGCGGGACGAGCCCCACGAGCTGCCGCGCCGCCGCCGCGGAGAGCCTCGCCGGGTCGCGCCCGCTCACCGCGACGCGCCCGGCCTGGCGCCGGCCGGAGCCCTGCAGCGCCCAGAGCAGCGAGGACTTCCCCGAGCCGTTGCGGCCCATGAGCGCGACGATCTCGCCGGCGGCGAGCCGCAGGTCGACGCCGGCGACCGCGACCACCTCGCCGTAGCGCACGACGATCCCGCGCGCGCACAGCGCCTCCCCGTCGCCCGGCGCGGTCCCGGGCGCGGGTGGGCGGTCCCGCGGCCGCTCGCGCAGCGCGGCTCCGCACGCCGGGTTGGGCGGGGTCTCCGGGAGCCGCTCGCGCAGCCCCGTGGAGCGCCGGCGGGCGTCGCGGACCGAGAGCGGAGGCGGGGACCAGCCGGCGGTGCGGGCGAGCTGCACGATCGGCGCGGCGACGCTCGCACCTTCGAGGATCTCGGCGGGCGCCCCCGCGCACGCGCTCCCGTCGCCGGGCAGGTGGATGACGCTGTCGGCGTGCTCGATCACCCGCTCGAGCCGGTGCTCGGCCATGAGCACGGTGAGGCCGAGGTCGTGGACGAGCCGCCTGATCGCGGCGAGCACCTCCTCGGCGGCGGTCGGGTCCAGGGCGGACGTCGGCTCGTCGAGCACGAGCACCCGCGGGTGGGCGGTGAGCACCGCGCCGATCGCGACCCGCTGCTGCTGGCCGCCGGAGAGCTCGCGCAGCGCCCGGTCGCGCAGGTCGGCGAGCCCGAGCAGGTCGAGCGTCTCCTCGACGCGCTTGCGCATCACGGCCGGGGCCAAAGCGAGCTGCTCCATGCCGTAGGCGAGCTCCTCCTCGACGGTGTCGGCGACGAAGCCCGCGAGCGGGTCCTGGAGCACGACGCCGACGACGTCGGCGAGCTCGCGCGGCCGGTGTGAGGCGGTGCTCCGGCCCGCGACCGTGACCGTGCCGGCGAGCGTCCCGCCGGTGAAGTGGGGCACGAGCCCGCCTGCCGCCCGCAGCAGCGTCGACTTGCCCGAGCCGGTGCGGCCGACGACGAGGCAGAGCTCGCCCTCGTCGACCTCGAGCGTGACGTCGGCGAGCGCGGGTGCTCGCGCCTCCGGGTAGGTGACGGTCACATGGTCGAACGCGATCACGCGACGGGCTCGGTCGGGGCCGGCGCTTCGGCGGCCCCGTCGGCGGTCGGGGCGCGGGGGCGGGCACGGACGGGCGGCGGCGCGGCGAGCGCCGGAATTGCCGCGATGAGGAGGCCGAGCGCCGGCAGCGCGGGCAGCGGCGGGAAACGCAGCGGGTCGAACGTCGGGTCGACGGCGGCCGCGTCCGCGGGCACGAACAGCAGCGCCGCGCATGCCGCGCCGCAGAGCACGACCGCCCACTCCGGCGCCCGCCAGGGATCGGGGCGGTAGCGGGTGCGGGCGACCCGCCGCCCGCCGAGCCCGAGCGCCGCGCCGCAGGCGATCGCTCCCGTGAGCAGCGCGGGCGCCCCCAGCGGCGGCGGCGCCGTTGCGTCGAGCAGCCCGTAGGCGCCGACGCACAGGCCCGCCAGTCCGGTGAGCATGAGCGCCCCGGTGAGGCGGCGGCTTGCGGCGGTGGCCGCACCGCCGCGACCGTAGCCGCGGGAGTCCATCGCCGCGGCCAGCAGCAGGGAGCGCTCGAGCGCGTCGGCGAGCACCGGGATCGCGATCGCGCGCACCGCGCCGAGCCCGCGCCGCCGACCGCCGCGCAGGCGGCGCGCCCGGGCGACGCGCTGCACGCTCTCGATCAGCTGCGGCGCGAGCGTCACCGCCACGGCGACCGCCGCGCCGAGCTCGTAGAGCGCGCCGGGAAGCACGCGGAGCGCCCGCTTGGGGTTCGCGAGCGCGTTCGCCGCTCCGATGCAGCAGAGCATCGTCCCCAGGCGCAGCCCGTCGACGAGCGCCGAGAGCGTCCCCTCGAGCGAGACCGGCCCGCCGATCTGGACGCCCGCGTACCAGCGCGGGGCGGGAACCTCCGGAAGCCGGAACAGGATGTGGTCGCCGGGGGCGACCCCGGTCGTGAAGACCGTGCGGAACACGACCCGAAGCACGATCACGAACCCCGCGAGCATCACGTAGTAGCGGAACGCCCGCGCCCACGGGGCGCTCCCCCGGCGGCTCGCCACGACGAACCCGAGCACGGCGAGCGCGAGCGCCAGAAGCAACGGGTTCGTCGTGCGGTCGATGGCGGCGATCAGCCCGATCGCCCACAGCCACCAGGCGATCGGGTGCAGCTCGCGCGGGACCCGCCGTGCGCCCGGGGCGCGGGCGGCTCGCCGCGGGTGGGCGGGCGACCTCATTCCTCGTGCCGGCGTCGGCGGATCGCGCGCGCGGCGCCCGCGCACAGGAGGAGGACGAGCACGGCGCCGACGATCAGCGGGGTCGCCGAGCCGGTCGACGCGCGCCGGTTCGTGGGTCTGGCGGCGAGGACGCGCGTCGTGGCGGTCGGCGCCGAGGCTGTCGGGGACGCCGCCGCGCTTGCCGGCGCGGCGCTCTTGGCCGTGCGGCGGTGGTTTGGCCGGTGGCCGCGGTGCTCGGGCCGGCGCGCGATCCGGCGCGGCGAGCGGTGGCGCGCCGGCCCGGAGCGACGCGTGCGCGCGGTGGTCGTCGTGGTCGCGGTGCTGCTTGTCCGCTCCGTGCCCGTCGTGGAGGTGTGCGCGGCCCGCGCGCCCGCCCGATGCGCGCGCGCCCGGTGCGGGCGCGGCCGGTTGGTGCCTGTCCCGCGCGGGCGGTGGGCGCGCGTCTCGTGCGTTTGCTCAGTGCGCGTCCTGTGCGTGCGCGCCGCCGCATGCGCGCGGAGCGTCGCGGGGCTGAACCGGGGGACGCCCGACCCACGGGTGCCGGCGACGTTGGTCGCTCCGAAGATCCACAGCTCGACCTCACCCGGCCTCGGCACGTCGCCCATCGCGCCGAGCGGGCTGTAGGACCAGTGGTTCGACCCGGGCCGCGCCAGCCAGAAGGCCCAGTACGCGGTCGTCGGCGGCGTCTGCACGCAGCTCTCCTGGCTCGGGGTCGGGTACTGGGTGCCGTGGCGGAAGGCGGCGTCGCCGATCCGGCAGACGATCCCCGGCCCGTCGTGGGCGTCCCCGGCGGTCGTGAAGCCGGCCGCGTGCAGGAGCGCGTACCCCGTGCGGGCGCCGACCCCGCAGCCGCGCACGATCGGCCCGCCCCAGTGCGCGAAGTCGACGGCGACGATCGTCCCGTGCCGCGGAGTGCAGTCGCGCAGTGGCGCGGCCCGGCCGGCCGCCGCCCCGGCGGCCAGGAGCGCGACCGCGAGGATCGCTGTCGCTGTCCCCCACCGGCACCTGCTCGCACTCATCGCCACGCCCTCCTTCGAAGCGTCCCCCGGGAGGGCGAGGCGCGCACGGTTCGCCGTCTCCGAGGCTCGATCGTGGGACGCGAGGGTCAGGCGACCGGGCTCATCCCCATCTCCAGGAGCGGGGCCTCACCGTTGCGGGACAGCGTCGGGGTCTGACCGAACTTCGCTGACTCTCCGTCACCTTCGCCTGTCACGAAGGCCGCGCAACCGTAGCACGCGCCTGGGTGCGCATCTCGGCGAGGATCCGCTCGAGGCGCGGTTCGGTCTCGGTGTCGACGTGGCGCATCGCCGCCGCCACAGCGGGATGGACGCCGGCGATCAGCGCGCGCATCTCGTGCGCGACCGCGCGGTAGCTCGGATGGCCCTCCCGCCCGGAGCGCAGCTCGATGAGCTGCATCGCCTCGCGGGCGTTGAGGTCGAGCACGAAGCGGATCCGGTAACCGAGGCAGAGCGCGTAGGGCGCCGCGTCGACGTGGCCTGAGTCGCGCAGCGACGCGTAGGCGGCGGCCGAGACCTCGAGCGCCCGCCGGTAGTCCTCGCCGGCGCCCGCCTCGGCGACCTGCTCCGGGACATCGGCGCCGAGATCGGGGGTGAGCGGCTGCCACTGGACGGTGAGCATCCGGTGGCGCTGCAGGTCGCGGAACGCGCCGTAGTCGGCGACGATCTCGAACCGGTAGCGCAACGTCTCGAAGCCGCGGCCCGGGCGGTGGCGGCGGTTCTCGCGCTCACCGACGAGGTCGGAGAGCATCGCCGCGCGCTCGGGCTCGCTCAGCGATCGGACCGCCGCCCGCGCGTCGGCCTCGGCGACGGCGGTCGACTCGAACAGCAGCGCGCACAGCAGGTCCTCCTCGGTGCCATCGACATGGAGCAGCCGCACCGAGGGACCGGGCCGCGTGTCGTCATCGCCGGGCCGTCCGCCGAGGTCGAGCCGCCGTGCCCAGCGCTCCCCCGCCGCCGCCCGCGCGGCGATGTACTCGACCCAGCGCCCGCCTCGGTCCGGTCGCTCCACGCGCGTGAGGAAGCTCCCGAGCACCGGTTGCAGCTCGCGCAGGATCATCGTCCCGTACTCCCGCGCCTCGGGCAGCGGGTGCGCGAGCAGGTGCAGGATGAGCTGCTCGTAGCTCTGTCCCGACGCGTAGATGCCCATGTGCGAGAGCGAGGCGGCGGGCAACAGGCCGCGCAGCAGGTCGAGCGCCTTGGCCCTGATCGCGCGCGCGTACGCGGCCGGCGACTCGCCGTCGCCGATCGGGAACATCTCCTCGGCCCAGCCGCGCACGACGGGCAGCGCCCCCGCGTAGATCTCGAACAGGCCGTCCATTGCGCGCGCGTATTCGGGCCCGAGCGCAGGATCGCGGTAGTAGCGGTACCCGAGACCGTCGACCGGCGCGTCATAGGCGATGTAGCGGGTCGACTGCTCGAGGTAGGCGGCGAGCCGCGGTCGCTGGAGGATCTTCGTGAGCACGTTCGAGGCCCACTCGCACGCGACGTGGGCGCCCCCGAGCTGGGCCACCGAGTCGTCGCCGTAGCCGAGAAGGATCCGCTCGTAGAGCTGCGCGGCGCGCCCGGGAGCGAGCGTGACGGGGCCGGCGGCCCCTTCCCCGGCGCCGTCCTCCGCCGCGGCGAGATCCCCCGCGAACTCGTCGATCATCAGCCGCCGGAGCGTGCCCGGGTAGCGCGAGTACCGCGCGAAGAGCGCACCCTTGACCGTCTCGGGCAGCCCGACGAGCGCGAACACGGGCCGGTCGAGGTTCGTGACGTGCGGCGCGAGGAGCGCGCGCTCCTCCGACGTCAGGGTGTCGACCGGGTACTCCACGGGACGGCCGATCGTAGACCCCGGGGCGGTCGTTCCACCCGCGGGCCGGACGTGGCCGGGGGGCGCTTCGCCGGCGGGCGTGTGACGGAGGTCAACCTCGCCCGCGGGCCGGATCCGTACAGTTCGTGATACGCATGCGTACCGCGCCTGCCGAGGAGACATTCGACGTGCTGATCGTCGGCGCCGGACTGTCCGGCATCGGCGCCGGCTGCCACCTGCGCCGGTCGTTGCCGCACAAGACGTTCGCGGTGCTCGAGGCACGCGACGCGATCGGCGGCACCTGGGACCTGTTCCGCTATCCGGGGATCCGCTCGGACTCCGACATGCACACGCTCGGCTACGCGTTCTCGCCGTGGAAGGACCCGCGGGCGATCGCCGACGGCCCCTCGATCCTCGGCTACGTGCGGGGGACCGCCGACCGCCACGGGATCACCGAGCGGGTCCGCTTCGGCCATCGCGTGATCGCGGCCGACTGGTCGGAGGCGGACGCGCGCTGGACCGTCGAGGTCGAGCGCACCGGCGGCGAGCGCACGAGCCTCGCCTGCTCGTTCCTCATGACCTGCTGCGGCTACTACGACTACGAGAACGGCCACCGGCCCGAGTTCCCCGGCCAGGAGCAGTTCGGCGGCCGGATCGTCCATCCCCAGCACTGGCCCGAGGACCTCGACTACGCCGGCAAGCGCGTCATCGTGATCGGATCGGGCGCGACCGCGATCACGCTCGTGCCGGCGATGGCGCGCGACGCCGCCCACGTGACGATGCTCCAGCGCTCGCCGTCGTACCTGATCACGCTCCCGGGCACCGATCGCATCGCTGAGCTTCTCCGTCGGCGGCTGCCGGAGCGCGCCGCCTACACCGCGATCCGCGCAAAGAACGTGGCCGTCCAAGCGGTCTGGTACTGGTTCTGCCGCCGCTTCCCGCGCCAGGCGCGCGCGGTCATCCGGCGGGGCGCGGTCAGGCAGCTGCCGCCGGGGTTCGACGTCGACCGCCACCTGCGCCCCGACTACGATCCGTGGACGCAGCGGATGTGCGTTTCGCCCGATGGCGACCTCTTCAAGGCGGTGCGCGATGGCCGCGCGGCGATCGTCACCGACCGGATCGTGCGCTTCACCCCGACGGGGATCGCGCTCGAGAGTGGGCAGGAGCTCCCCGCCGACATCATCGTCACCGCCACCGGGCTGCGCCTCAAGGCGATCGGCGGCATCGCGCTCTCGCTCGATGGCGAGCCGGTGCGGGTCGGGGAGACGATCGCCTACCGCGGCTCGATGCTCTCGGGCGTCCCGAACTTCTCGTTCGCGATCGGCTACACGAACGCCTCATGGACGCTCAAGGCCGACCTCACGAGCGAGTACGTCTGCCGCGTGATCGCGCACATGGACGCTCACGGCTACACGTCGTGCCGGCCGCCCGCCGAACCGCTCCGGATCGAGCGCGAGCCGCTCATCGACCTCAGGTCCGGCTACGTGCTGCGCTCGCTCCCCGATCTGCCCGACCAGGGCTCGGCGCGGCCCTGGAAGCTTCGCCAGAACTACCCGCTCGATCGCTACGAGTTCACCCGCAAGCCGGTCGACGACGGCGTGCTCGTCTTCTCCGGCGGGGAGCCTCGCGCGCCAACGCAGGCCGCGGCGCTCGCCACCTCCGCCTGAGCGGCCGGCGCTCCCCGGCGCGGCACGCATCCCCGGGCTCCCCGGACCGCCACTCACCCCCGGGGAGCCCCTCGAAGCATTTCGATCGGATTAAGTGCGAAATCTCAGCCGGCGCTGTTCGGGTTGCCGGTCGACTGGGAGCCCTCACCCGCCTCGCCGCCCGACCCGCCGCCGCCGCGCTCGTCCTCCGTCGGACCCCGGCGGACCGGCTCCGTCGGCTCGTGCTCCTCGCGGTTCTGCTCCTGCTTGCCCGGAAGCCCCTCGTTGCCGGGATGTATCTCACGTTCATCTGACATGTTTCTTCGGCTACCCCCTCGGAAGGGCGGGGAAAAGGGTCTACCGTTGCGGCGGTCGCCGTGGCCACCAGCGCTCGCACCGAGACGATCCCTCCGCGCGTCGGCACGCCCGTGCTCGAGGCGCGCGGCATCTGCCATCGTTTCGCAAAGCGGGTGATCCTCGAGGACGTCACGCTGCTCGTCGCGCCGGGCGAGCGCGTCGCGCTCACGGGCGAGAACGGCGCCGGCAAGTCGACCCTGATGCGGATCTGCGCGCGCCTGCTCACCCCGCAGGCGGGAACGCTCCGGATCGAGGGTCGCGTCGGCTACTGCCCGCAGATCCCCGGGCTCCACGACCTGCTCACCGCCGATGAGCATCTCGCGCTCTTCAGCCCGGCGCTCGGTCTCACCCGGCAGGAGGGGGTGCGGCGCGGCCGCGAGCTGCTCGCGGAGTTCGGCTTCCCGGTCGGCGAGCGGACTCAGGTCCGGCACCTGTCGGGCGGCTCGCAGCAGAAGCTCAACCTCGCGCTCGCCCTGCTCGGCGGAGCGAGCGTGCTGCTGCTCGACGAGCCCTACCAGGGATTCGACCACGGCTCCTACGACAACTTCTGGGATCACGTCGCGAGCTGGAGCGCGCAGGGCATCGCCGTCGTCGTCGTGACGCACATGCTTCAGGACCTCGACCTCGTCGACCGCGTCGTCGAGCTCCCCGCAAACGCGTGATCCGCCGCCACTGGTCGTCGCACATCCTGCTCCCGGCCGAGATGGCCGCGCGGGAGCTTGTGCGGCGCGGGACCGCACTCGGGCTGCTCACGCTGCTGCCGCTCGCGTTCTACGCCTCGTCGCGCGGCAGCAGCGACTACGCCCCGGTGCTCGGCGGGATCGCGATGGCGTTCTCGGTCTCCGGAGCCGCGATCTTCTGCGCTCTCACCTCCCGCCAGCTCGACAGCCGGCTCGTGCTCGCCGGCTATCGGCCGCGGGAGCTCCTGCTCGGCCGCCTGCTGCTGCTGGAGGCGCTCGGCTTCCTGGTGGCGCTCGTGTTCGCCGGCGTGATCGAGCTCGGCTCCTCGCCGGCCGACCCGCTCGAGCTCATCGGCGGCGTCTTCCTCGTCACCGCGTGCGCCGTGCCGTTCGGGCTCGCGGTCGGCGCGCTCGTGCCGAACGAGCTGGAGTCCGTGCTCATCCTGATCGGCGTCGTCGGCGTCGAGCTCACGCTGCAGACCACGAACATCGTCGACCGCTTCATGCCCTGGTGGGGCGCCCAGCGCCTGCTCGAGCAGGCCGGCGACGGTCGGGGAGCGACGCTCATGCCGATCATCGTCTGCGTCGCCTACGCGTGCGGGCTGTTCGGCCTCGCCGTGGTTGCGGTCAACCGCCGCTACGCGACGCTCCGCTGACGCGCGCCGTGCCGCCGGTTCGGCCGAGGGGTCCGCGGCCCGGTCCGGATTTGCCCAGAACGCGCCCGCCGGGGCTTTCATCCGTCGGGGGTGGGCCGCGCCCATCTGAATTCGTCGCGATCGCCACGCTGACCGCCGGCATTGCGACGAATCCGAATCGTCCGTCCGGCCGGCGCCGATGAACGAAGCGGCTGAGGACCGAAGCCGCCCGCAATCGGTGGGAGGATCGCGGCCTCACCACATACCCGAGGAGGAGCGGATGGATCTCAGGCTTGAGCTGGTCGCGGTTCCCGTGTCCGACGTCGATCGCGCCAAGGCGTTCTACGAGCGGGTGGGCTTCAACGCCGACCATGACCACACGGTCTCGGAGGAGCTGCGGTTCGTGCAGCTGACCCCGCCCGGATCGGCGTGCTCGATCACGATCGGGACGGGGATCACCGAGGCGGCGCCCGGCGGCTTTCCCGGGGCGAACCTCGTCGTCGACGACGCCGATGCGGCGCATGCCGAGCTGACGAGCCGGGGGATCGAGGTCTCCGAGGTCCAGGAGATGCCCTGGGGGCGGTTCGTGTTCTTCGCGGATCCGGACGGAAACCGCTGGTCGGTGCAGGAGGTCCCGCAGCGTGGGTGAGCGGGTCGCTCGACATGTGACCGAAAAGTCACCTATAGCCTCTCGGCGCACGGCACGACAGGCGTGAGGTGGGAGATCGAGCCGGTCGGGACCTCGTGCCGGCTGACCGTCACCTCGTTCGGCCGGGGTTTCCCGATTTTCATTCGCTGCGAACGAAAATGCCGCAACCTGCCGCGTCGGGCGCGCCGCCTGAAGGCCCGGCGCCCGCGTATGACGACGCCGGAGGGCCTGCCCCGCGCCGCCTACGCGGGCGCCGACGGCGCCAGCCAGGCGCTGCACAGGCGCTCGCGCGGGCGGAAGCCGAGCGACTCGTAGATCCCGAGCGCGTGGTAGGCGGCGTCGGCGACGATCACGAGCCGGCTGAGGGAGAACCGGGCGGCGGCGTCGCGTCCCGCCTCGTAAACGAGCCGGCGGGCGATCCCACGGCGGCGGTGGCTGGGCGCCGTGTCGACCGCCTGGAAGCGTCCGCGGCGGCCCGTCGCGAGCACGCCGCAGCCGGCGACGACAGTCCCGTCGGCCGGGTCGAGCGCGGCGTACCAGGCACCGCGACCGGCCGCAAACGCGGCGCGCCGCTCCGCCTGGCGGGCACGGAGGAAGCGCTCGTAGTTCGGGTCGGGGGAGGGAGCCTCGGCGTCGCCGGCGAGCGCCACGGCGATCGCTCCCTCCCAGAGCGGCTCGTCGGCCCGGGGATCGAGGCGGCGGATCTCGACCTCGCGGTTGGCCCTCGGATGGGCGGTGAGCTGGTCGGCGGCGCCGATCAGCCCGACGTCGCGATCGAGGCGGTAGCCGCGGGCCTCGAGCTCGCTCGCCGCCGCGCCCTCCTCACCGTCGGGGCGGTCCCAGTAGAACGTGCGGTGGCGGACCGCCGGCTCGTCGGCGAACGCGGCGTCGAACGCGGCCTCCCAGCGCTCGCCGTCGCCCGGCGCGGGCGCGTCGTCGAACACGAGCGCGTTGCCCTCCCAGTGTCCGGGGTTCGACGGCGAGCGGACGATCAGGTGATCGCCGTCGCGCACGACGACCCTGTCGTCGGGAAGCACATCGATGATCGTCGCCAGCACGAGCGAGCGGGGCGCGGTCAGGGGCACCGCTGAGAGCCTACGCTGCGCGTGTCGGCGAGCGCTGGGCGGCCACGGTCGCCTCACGCGGCGGTTGGCGCCCGGTGCCAACGCGCCTCCGGGGGGCGGGGCATCCTCGGTCGCCGCACGCGACCAACGATGCGCCGTGTGCCGTCGGGAGGTGCGGCTCCGCGGGTGCTGGGCATCCGCGGTGGCCCTCGCGACCAAATGTGTCCTGGTGCGGCCGGGAGAGTGCGCCGGCGTCCGGGAGTGCCCCGCCGCGCCCGGAGCCGCGCGGCTCAGCCCAGCAGTCCGGTGAACGCCCGGCCGGCGTGATCGGCCAGGTGGAAGACGACCGACGGGAAGATCCCGAACCCGACCGTCGCCGCGGCAAACAGGACCGCGACCGCCACGACCTCGGCGGAGGGCAGCGACCAGCCGCCGTCCGGCCCGACGCCGCCCGGCGCGTCCGCCTCGGGCGCGCCGCCGCCCATCGCCGGCAGCCGGCCGCGCAGCGGCATCATCCGCCCGAGCATGCCGGGGCCGGGAGAGGGGCTCTCGGCGCGCATCCACACGACCGCGATCACCCGCAGGTAGTAGCCGAGCGAGATCATCGAGCCGATCACGAGCACGATCGCCAGCCAGGTGTAGGCGCCGTCGACGAGCGCGTGGATGAGCTGGAGCTTGCCGATGAAGCCGACCGTGCCCGGAATTCCCGACAGCGAGAGCATCGCGATCGTCATTGCCCAGGCAAGCCACGGGCTGCGGGCCCCGAGACCCGCGAGCCCCGACATCTCATCGCCGTCGGCGCGCTCGTTCTGGACGGCGACGATCACCGCGAACGCCGCCATGTTCATGAGCAGGTAGGCGATCAGGTAGAAGATCGTCGCGTCGATCCCGAGCTGAGTGCCGACGATCACGCCGGCGAGCACGTAGCCGGCCTGGGCGACGCCCGAGTAGCCGAGCAGCCGCTTCAGGTTCGACTGCGAGAGCGCGCCGACGTTGCCGACGATGATCGTGATCGCGGCGATCGTCGCCATCGCCGGCGCCCAGTCGTTCTGGATCGGCAGGACAGCGACGTCGAAGAAGCGCAGCAGCACGCCGAGCGCGGCCGCCTTCGTGGCGACGGCCATGAACGCGGTGATCGGCGTCGGGGCGCCCTCGTACACGTCGGGCGTCCACTGGTGGAAGGGCGCGATCGACGCCTTGAAGGCGAAGCCGACGAGCGTGAGGCCGACGCCGGTGAGCAGCATCGGGTCGCCCATCAGGCCGTTGCCGAGCTCGCCGTTCACGATTCCGTTCGCGATTCCGGAGAAGTCCGTATGGCCGGTCGCGCCGTAGATGAGCGCGAGGCCGTACAGCAGCGTCGCCGAGCCGACGGACCCGATCACGAGGTACTTCAGGCCGGACTCGAGCGAGCCCTCGCGGAAGAACTCCGAGGCGCACAGCACATAGAGCGGGATCGACAGCAGCTCGAAGCCGAGGAACAGCGTGACCGTGTCGACCGCGGAGACGAGCACCGCCATCCCCATCACGCTGAACAAGAGCAGCGCGTGGTACTCGCCATGGCCCGCGGTGTTGGAGGCGCGGCCGCGCAGCGACAGCAGCACGCACGCGATCCCCGCCGCGGCGAACAGGATGTCGAGGATGATCGCCATCTGGTCGACGCGGAGCGCGCCGGCGATGATCGTCATCGGGTGCGTGAAGCGCGTGATCTCGATGACGATCGAGGCGACGAGCGCGAGCACCGTGGCGAACGGCACGATCCGCGCCCGCACCGGCTCGGCGGAGGCGCCGCCGAGGATCCCGAGCAGCAGCACGATCATCCCGCCGCCTCCGAGGATGAGGAACGGCATCAGCGACGCGTAGTCGATGTGGGGCCCGTGGAGGTGGGCGGCGGCAAGCAAGGTCATGGCTTCACGATGGATCGGGCGGCTTCGTAGCGGGCGTGTCCGCTCTGCAGCGCGCTCGCGGCCACGGATCGAGTGACCGACGTCTGCGAGCGGCGCAGCCCGAACTGGGGATAGAACGCGAACACGAGGATGACGAGCACCATCGGCGCGATCGCGAGCGCCTCGCCGGGCCGGATCTCGACCGAGGTCACCCGCGGGCCGACCCGGTTGTGCATTGCGAGGATGAACAGGCGGATCGCGTAGGCGGAGGCGCCGACGACGCCGACCGACGCGATGAACGCGATCGGCATCTTCGAGTTGAACGTGCCGAGCAGGATCCCGAACTCACCGACGAAGTTCGAGGAGCCGGGGATCGCGAGCGTCGCGAACGCGGTGATGAGCGCGAGCGTCGCCAACAGCGGCGCCCGGAACGCGATCCCGCCCATGTCGGCGAGCCTCTCCGAGCCGCCGGCACGGGCCGCCGCGCAGGCGACGACGAAGAACAGCGGCACGGTGACGAGCGCGTGGTTGGCCATCTGCAGGAGCGCCGCGTTGGCGCCGGTCGGCGTCAGCGAGAAGATCCCGAGCGTGATGAACCCGAGCTGCGCGACCGACGAGTAGGCGACGACGAGCCGCGAGTCGGGCTGGGTCATCGCCACGAGCGTGCCCCACACGATCGAGCCGAGGGCGATGAGGAGCATGATCAGCTGGAAGTGGACGGTCGCGTACGGGAACAGCGGGAGCACGATCCGCAGGAAGCCGTAGGCGGCGACCTTGGAGAGGATCGCGGAGAAGACCGCGACGACCGGGATCGGCATCGCCTTGTACCCGTCGCGCAGCCAGCCGTGGAACGGGACGAGCGGCATCTTGACGAGGAACGCGATCGCGAAGCACATGAAGATCCAGACCTGCGAGGTGTGCGACAGCGGGTGCGCGGCCAGCGAGCTGAACGTGAAGTTGACCGCGGTGCCGTGCTGGGCGGCGGACAGCACCCCGGTGGCGATCGCGCCGACGAGCATGAAGAAGGAGCCGACGAGCGTGTAGATGACGAACTTGATCGTCGCCGCCACCCGGTTCTCACCGCCCCAGATCCCCGACAGGAAGTAGAACGGGATGAACATCAGGTCGAAGAAGATGATGTACATCACGAGGTCCTGGACGCAGAACGCGCCGAGCACGCCGGACTCCGCGAGCAGGAACCAGAAGTAGTAGAGCCGCGGGCGCTCCCACTCGCGCGCCGCGCTCCACACGAGCGCGGCCGCGAACACGATCGTCGTGACGAGCACGAGCAGCATGTTCAGCCCGTCGAGACCGAGCTTGTAGTGGATGCCGAGCGCGCCGATCCACACCTGGTCGGTGACGAACTGCAGGCCCGCGGCCCCCGCGTCGAAGCGCGCGACGAACGAGACGGCGATCCCGAGCGTCGCCAGCGAGCCGAGCACGGCAAGCCGCCCGGCGAGCGCGCGCGGCACGAACGCGCCGAGCACGCCGACGAACAGCGGCAGCCAGATGAGGATCGAGAGCGTCATGAGGAGTGGAGCGGAGGTGTCATGCGGTCTGCCCGTGAGGCGTCACGAGGTCTGCACGAGGAAGTAGAGGGCCATGGCGCCGATCCCGACCATCATCAGCGCCGCGTAGTAGCGCAGGAAGCCCGTCTGACCGCGGCGCACGATCGCCGAGAGCGCGCGGGCGGCACCGGTCGTGCCGCCGGTGACGCCGGCGTTGATGACGTCGCCCTCGACGGTCGTGCCGATGAAGCGGCCGGCGAACTGGGCGGGGCGCACGACGAGCAGGTCGATCAGCTCGTCGAAGTACCACTTGTTGTAGAGGAACGTGTGCAGCGCGGGGAGTCGGGCCTGAAGCCGCGCCGGCGCGCCCGCCTGCCGGATGTAGAGCACGTAGGCGATGAAGATCCCCAGCAAGCCGACGAGCGTGCCGATGATCAGCCCGACCCACGCGCTCCCGGTGGACGGACCGATATGCGCGAGGTGCGAGGCGGCGAACGTCGGCTCGAGGAAGCGCGCAATGCCGTCGTCGACGCCCGGGATCTCGATGTAGCCGCCGATGATCGCGAGGATCGCGAGGATCGTCATCGGGAACTTCATCGTCCACTTGCGCTCGGCGATGTTGTGGACCGGCCCGGGGAAGCCGACGTCGGTGTCCTCGATCTCCCCGGTCGCCGGGTTGAACGGATGCTCGGCATGGTGCAGGTGGCCCTCCTCGAGCGCCCGCGCCTCGGGGCAGGGCTCGCCGAAGAACGCGCGAAAGACCATCCGGAACGTGTAGACGCCGGTGAGCATCGCGCCCAGGTACCCGAACGCGCCGAGCACGATGAACGCGCCGCCGCGATTCAGCGTGTATCCGAGGATGTCGTCCTTCGACAGCCAGCCGGCGGTCGGGACGACGCCCGAGAGCGCGAGGCTGCCGGCGAGGAACGTGATGAACGTGAACGGCATCGCCTTGCGGAACCCGCTCATCTTGTCGAGCGACTGCTCGCCGCTCATCGCGCCGATGATGGAGCCCGCCCCCATGAACAGCAGCGCCTTGAAGAAGGCGTGGGTCATGAGGTGGAAGAGCCCGCCGGCGTAGGCGCCGACGGACACGCCCATGACCATGTAGCCGATCTGCGACATCGTCGAGTACGCGATCACGCGCTTGATGTCGGTCTGCGCGATCGCGATCGTCGCGGCGATGATGAGCGTCGCGCAGCCGATGATCGCGCCGACGGCGGCCGAGGTGGTGGCGATCTCGAACAGCGGGTGCATGCGCGCGATCAGGTAGACGCCGGCGGTCACCATCGTCGCCGCGTGGATGAGCGCGGAGACGGGAGTCGGGCCCTCCATCGCGTCCGGGAGCCAGGTGTGGAGCGGGACCTGCGCGGACTTCGCGAACGCGCCGACCAACAGCAGGAGCGTCCCCGCCACGAGATCGGTTGAGTTGTGCGCGAACACGTGCGGTGCGGCCGCGAACGTCTTCAGGAACTCGAGCGAGTGGGTGTGGCGGAAGATGAAGAACGTCCCGAGCACGAGCCCGACGTCGCCGAGCACGTTGATCACGAACGCCTTGATGCCGGCGCGGGTGGCGGTCGTGCGCCGGTACCAGAACGAGATCAGCAGGTAGGAGGCGGCGCCGACGAACGCCCAGCCGATGATCAGCAGCAGGAAATTGCCCGCGAGCACGAGCAGCAGCATCGAGAAGACGAAGTAGTTGAGGTAGGAGAAGTAGCGGGAGGTCCCCGCGTCGTCCTGCAGGTAGGCGATCGAGTAGATGTGGATGAGCGTCGAGACCCCGGAGACGACGAGGCACATGAACAGCGACAGCGGGTCGACGAGGATCCCGAGCTTCGCATCGAGCCCGAGGCCGACGTCGTAGTTCCACAGCGAGGAGACGAGCTCACGCGAGTGCTCGGGCAGGCCGAGCATCGAGATCAGGCAGATCACCGAGGCGACGAACGACAGCGCGATCGCGAGCGAGGCGACCCAGCCCGCGGCCGCACCGAGCCGGCGGTAGCCGAGGCCGATGAGGATCGTGCCGACCAACGGGAACCCGAGGATCAGCCAGCCGTAGGTGACGGTGCTCATCCGATGAAGAGGGGCGGGACCCGGTCGGGGTGGGAGCTGGGATCAGCCACGCGATGGGGGATGGGATCAGCCACGCAGTTCATTGAGCTCGTCGACGTCGATCGCCATCTGGCGCCGGTACATGGCCACGATCAGGCCGAGGCCGACGGTCACCTCGCAGGCGGCGATGACCATCACGATCAGCGCGAACACCTGTCCGGCGACCCCGCCCCACATGCGGCTGAACGCGACGAGCGCAAGGTTGGCGGCGTTGAGCATCAGCTCCAGGCAGAGCAGGATGACCATCGGGTTGGGGCGGATGAGCACGCCCACGGCACCAATGCAGAAGACGAGGACCGAGACGGCGAGGTACCAGCCGATCGCCATCAGTCCTCCCACTCCCGCTTGTTGCGCTCCAGCGGGTCGGGCTCGATGTCGCTTGCCCCGCCGGTGCCGCCGGTCGCGGGGACCGGCTCGCCGGTGCGGACCTCGACCTGCGAGGGCGGCTGCGGCGTGCGGGAGGGCACGCCGATCGACTCGGCCATCGTCCCTGTGTACGCCGGGCGCAGCCGCCGGCGGATCTCCTCCTCGAACTCGTCCTCGCCGAGGCCGCGACGCCGGCGGGCGAGCACGACCGCGCCGACGGCGGCGACCATCAGGATGAGCGAGGCGACCTCGAACGGGAACAGGTACGTGGTGAGGAACGCGGTGCCGATCTGCGCGGGCGTGCCGAACCCGAGCGAGAACTGCGCGCCCGAGGAGGCGATCCCCTTCAGCGCGGTGCCGAGCACGGCGAAGAACAGCTCGACCGCGAGGCACAGCCCGAAGAACGGCGCGAGCACCTTGAGCGCGCCCCCGGGCCGGTGCAGGGGCTCGTCGAGGTCGCCGACGTAGGCGACGACGAACACGTAGAGCACCATCACCGCGCCCGCGTAGACGACGACCTGTGCGGCGGCGACGAACTGGGCGCGGAGCAGCAGGAAGAGCGCCGCCAGGCAGATGAGGTGGCAGACGAGCGACAGCACCGCGTAGAACGGGTTGCGCACCATGACCACGCCGATCGCGCCCGACAGCGCGCCGATCGCGGCAATGAAGAAGATGACCGCCGACAGGGCGTCGCCCGAGCCCATCTACTCGTCCTCGCGACGCAGCGGCGTGCGCTCGATCGGCTCGGCGAGCAGCATCTCCTTGGTGAAGATGAGGTCCGAGCGGGTGTAGTCCGACATCTCGTAGTCGTGGCCCATCGTGATCGCGTCGAACGGGCAGGCGACCTCGCAGTAGCCGCAGAAGATGCAGCGGCTGAGGTTGATCTCGTACACGGCGGCGTAGCGCTCACCCGCGGAGACGCGGTTCTCGGGCGTGTTCTCGGCGGCGACGACCCGGATGCAGTCGGCCGGGCAGGCGGCGGCGCACAGCGAGCAGCCGACGCATTTCTCAAGGCCTGAGTCCTCGAAGCGGTGGAGCTTGTGGCGGCCGCGGAAGCGCGGGTAGACGGGCGTCTTCTGCTCGGGGTACTGGAGCGTGGTGACGCCCTCGGGGATGCGCGCGAACGAGGTCTTCAGACCGCGCAGCGTCTCCCCGAACGTGCGGTAGAGGCTGCGCGCGGCGCCCGGGCGGGGCCCGCGGTAGACCTCGACGACGTCGGCACTGGGATCGTAGGGAGTCATGACTGTCTCTCGAACGGGGATCGGGTCACTTGACGACGACGATGATCGCGGTGACGAGCATGTTGAGCGTGGCGAGCGGCAGCAGGATCTTCCAGCCGAACGCCATCAGCTGGTCGTAGCGCAGACGCGGCAGCGTCGCCCGCACCCAGATGAAGAAGCTGAACACGAGGAACATCTTCGCGAGCACGATGAGCGGGTCGATCCAGCCGGGGATGTGGGGGTTGCCGGGGATCAGCCAGCCGCCGAGGAAGAGCGTCGTCGCCAGGCCGGAGACGACGATCATGTTCGTGTACTCGGCGAACATGTAGGCGACCCAGCCGGTGCCGCCGTACTCGGTGAAGTAGCCGCCGACGATCTCCGAGTCGCCCTCGACGATGTCGAACGGTGCCCGGTTCGTCTCCGCGAACGACGCGGTCATGAAGATGAGGAAGCCGGCGAGCTGCGGGATGCAGTACCACATGCCGGTCTGGGCGTGGACGATCCCGGGCAGCGACAGCGTGCCCGCGGTGATGATCACGCCGACGAGCGCGAGCCCCTGCGAGACCTCGTAGGAGATGAGCTGGGCGGCGCCGCGCATCGCCCCCAGGAACGAGTACTTCGATCCCGAGGACCAGCCGCCGAGCATGATCCCGTAGAACGCGATCCCGCCGAACGCGAACACGAACAGCGGGCCGACCGACACGTCGATCCCGTACAGGCCGACGCGCGTGCCGAAGATGTGCTGGACGTTGCCGAACGGGATGATCGCCAGCGACGTGACCGCGGTGAGGATTGCGATCATCGGCGCGATCCGGAACAGGAATCCGACCGAGGTCGTCGGGCGGAACGGCTCCTTGGTGGCGAACTTGACGATCTCGGCGAGCGGCTGCAGCAGGCCGAACGGACCGACGCGGTTCGGGCCGTAGCGGTTCTGGAAGCGGCCGAGGAGCTTGCGCTCGTAGACGATCAGGATCGGCAGGACCGCGAAGATGACGCCGAAGATGACGATCGCCTTGATGATCTGGATCCACCACGGCTCGACGTAGTCGACGGCGGCGAGAACGGGAGCCATCATCCGACCTTCACCACCTCGATCAGGCGCTCGGTGAGCGCGTTGGCATTGGCGTCGGCGATCCCGTCGGCGAGGAACGCGGCGCCGTCCGGGACTGTCGAGCGGATGACCGCGGTCGCCTCAAGGCGCGTGCCGTTCTGGGCGACGACGACCTGCTCGCCGTCGGCGATCCCGCGGAGCGACGCGTCGGCGGGGGAGAGCTCGACCGCCTGGCGGGGCACGAGGTACTGCAGCGCCGGCGAGATCTCGACCTCGGGCGACGCCCACAGCGGGCGGTAGGTCCCGAGCGCGAGCTTGCCGTTCGTGGCCGCCGGGGCCGGCGGAGAGCCGACAGGGCCGGCGGGCGCCGTCCACGCGGCGCCGTCGCCCGCGGCTCGCTCGTCGCCGCTCCCGTCGCCGCCGCGCCCGTCGTCACCGCTCACCGCGCCCGCGAACGCGGATGCCGCGTCCCGTTCCTGCCAGCGCACGCCGGTGCCGCCGATCTCCTCGAGCGTGAGCCCGGCGTAGAACGGCACGGCGGCGACGAGCTCCTCGAACACGTCGGCGGAGCGGCGTACGTGCGCCAGGTCGAGGCCGCAGGCCGCGCCGAGCTCGGCGATCACGCGCCAGCCGGCGCGCACATCGCCGGGATGCTGGATCGCGATCCGCAGCCGCTGCAGGCGGCCGTCGGGGTGCACGACCGTGCCCTCCTTCTCGGCGTGCGACTCCGCGGGGAAGATGACGCTCGCGTGCTCCCGCAGACCCTCGGTGAGGACCGAGGCGTGTGCGATGACGAGTCCGGCGCGATGCAGTGCGCGGGTCCAGAGCTCGCGGTTCGGAAGGTCGCGGACCGGGTCGGTCTGCACGAGCCAGAGCGCGGTGATCTCGCCGTCGACGGCCGCCCGTGCGATCTCCGCGGCGGAGCGCCCGGGGACGGTGCCGTCGGGCAGCGGCGCGTGGCCGGGCAGCGCGTCCGGCACCGCGCCGATCTCGCGCAGCCCGCGGCCGTTGGCGCCCGCGGGGATCGCGATCAGCCCGGCGCCCTCGCGGCCGGCGAGGCCGAGGCGCTCGGCGATCCGCGCGAGCAGAACGGCGGCGGGCGCGGCGAGCCGCTCGCTGTAGAGGATCACGACGTCCTCGCCGCCCTCGCGCAGCTGCGCCGCGAGGTCGGTGACGGTCTGGCCGACGGGACGCGTCGGGTCATCGTCGCCGGCGAGCGTGCGGTGCAGCGCATCGAGGAACTCGAGCTCGTGGCCGGGCGCGTAGCGCGCGATGTGCGCGGCGTTCCGCTCCAGGCGCGTCGGGCGCGCGCTCGCGATCGCGAGCGTCACCCCATGGCGGCGCACGCCCTTGCGGATCCGCAGGTCGAGGATCGGGGCGTCCTCCAGCGGGTCGACGCCGACGAGCAGCACCGTGTGGGCGAACTCGATGTCGGGCACCGTGGCCTGGAGCGCGGGCGCGGCAAGCGCGCGGGCGAGATCGGCGGGGATCTCACCGCCGCCGCGGGAGTCGACGTCGTGCGAGGCAAGTCCCTCGCGGAGGATCCGCTGGACGAGGAAGCCCTCCTCGTTCGAGACCTGGCCGCCGAGCAGCGCGCCGGTGTGGCCGGCGTGCTTGGCGAGCGCACGGGCGGTTTCCATCGCCCGCTCCCAGGAGACCTCGCGCAGCTGGCCGCCGTCGCGCACGAGCGGGCGCGTGATCCGCTCGTCGGAGTGGATCGCCTGGTAGGCGAAGCGGCCCTTGTCGCAGAGCCAGCCGTCGTCGACGCCCTCGTGGTCGCGGGCGAGCACCCGCATCGCGCGCTCGTCGCGGACCGTGAACGTCACGTTGCACTGGGACGGGCAGAGCGTGCAGACGCTGCCCGCGCTCTCGATGTCCCACGGCCGTGCGCGGAAGCGGTAGGGCTGGGAGGTGAGCGCCCCCACCGGGCAGAGCTCGATGATGTTGCCGCTGAACGGCGCGACGTACGGGTGCCCGTCGTGGGTGCCGACGTACGTGTGGGCGCCGCGCTCGGTGAAGATCAGCTGGTAGTCCTCGGCGATCTCCTGGGAGAAGCGCACGCAGCGGTAGCAGAGGATGCAGCGCTCGCGGTCGATCGCGACGAGCGGGGAGAGCGCGAGCGGCTTCTGGAAGTGGCGTTTGGGCTCGACCATGCGCGAGATCCCGCGGCCCCAGCCGAACGTGATGTCCTGCAGCGGGCACTCGCCGCCCTTGTCGCACACCGGGCAGTCGAGCGGGTGGTTGATGAGCAGGAACTCGACGATCGCGTTCTGGGCCTCGCGCACGCGATCGGTCTGGGTGTGGACGACCATGCCGTCCTTGACCGGTGTCGAGCAGGAGGTCTGCAGCTTCGGGATGCCCTCGATCTCGACCAGGCACATGCGGCAGGCGCCGACCGGCTGGCCGAGCTTCGGCTCGTAGCAGAAGTACGGGATCTCGACGTCGCCCTGCTTGGCGGCGTCGACGAGCATCGAGCCCTCGATCGCCTCGATCTCACGACCGTCGATCGTCAGCGTGATGGTCTTCTGCTCGGGGCGGGGCATGAGGCGGGCGTGAGACTAGTAAGCGTGGCGGGGTCGACGGCGCGAACTGGTATGTCAGTGGACCGGGAGCGGACCGGCGAGCTCATCGGCGACGCCGAGCGCGATCACGTCGCCGGACTCGTTGCCGAAGTTGCGCCGGCGCGCCTCCTCGATCTCGGCCTCCAGCTCGGCGCGGAACTTCTGCACGAACGAGCCGATCGGCATCGCCATCGCGTCGCCGAGCACGCACAGGCAGTTGCCGATGATCTGCTCCTGGACGGAGGCCATGATGTCGAGGTCCATCGGGGTCGCCTGGCCGGTGTAGATCCGCTGGACCATCTTGTGCGTCCAGGTCGTGCCCTCGCGGCA